>JBFWOB010000005.1:0-179228 GCA_050250755.1 Hyphomicrobiaceae bacterium | reverse complement strand
CCCCCCCCCCGCTGCGGGGGGGGGGGGGGGGGGGTGGGCACCACGTCTCGCTTCATCGCTCGTGATAGCGATCAAAATCTGGTCGGATGTCTTGCTTCGTCATCGGCGATCGAGCAGTTCAATCCCCCCACCCCTAACCCCTCCCCGCCAGGGGGAGGGGAACGTGCCTGTAGCCAAGCCGAATATGCGCAGTCCCGCAAGGGACGTTGCTCGTCCATCCAAAGTGAACGCGCTCTAGGGTCTCTGTCCCTTTCGCGGCGAATGCCGGCCGGTCGCGACTTCGCCTGACAGGTGAAGTCGCATGCGCGGCCTTACCTCAGAGAGTCGCCCAATAGGTCGCGGGCCACGACGTGGCGCTGAACTTCGTTCGGGCCTTCTCCGACGCGGCGAATACGCAATTCGCGATACCAGCGCTCGAACGGGAAGTCTTTCGTCATGCCGTAGCCGCCGAAGATCTGCATCGAGCGGTCAACCACGCGGCCTGCGCCCTCCGAGGCGACGAGTTTGGCAAGGCCCGCCTCCATGCGGAACGGTTCGCCAGCATCGCACTTCGCCGCAGCGGCCAGACACATCAGCGTCGCCTGGCGGAGATCGATCTCGTTGTCGACGAGCATCCATTGGATGGCTTGGCGCGATGCCAGCTTGGCGCCGAACGTCTCGCGCTGCTTGGCGTAATCGATCGCCATCTCATGAGCCTTGTAGGCAGGGGCGAGGCACTGGGCGGCATAGGGAATGCGCTGGCGCGACAGGCGCTCATTAGCGATGGCGAAGCCCTTGTTCACCTCGCCAAGCACGGCCGAATGGGGAACCTTGAGATCGTCGAAGGCAAGCTCCGTTGCATAATGCGAAGAACGAAGCGTGTGCACCACGCGACGCACATGGAAGCCCGGCCAACTCGTCTCGACAATAAAGCACGTTACGCCGCCGCGGCCCTTTTCGGGATCAGTCCGTGCGAAGACGAGGCCGAAATCCGCCTTGTCGGCGCCGGAGATGAACACCTTCGAGCCGTTGATGGTCCAGCCCTCGTTGGTCCTCACGGCGCGCGTGCGGATCGCGCGCGCTGGATCAGATCCGCCTGATGGTTCGGTCAAGCCAAAGAAGGCCCGCTTTTCGCCGCGCAGCATCGGATGGAGATACTTCTGCTTCTGTTCGTCCGTGGCCTCGTAGAGCTGGGCAAGGCCGGCCGCGCCAAAGACGCCATAGCAGGGCACGTAAAGTCCAGCGCGATGCTGGCCCATCTCGATGGCGAGCAATACGCGCGTCGTCATATCGATGCCGGGGCCACCGAACTCGGCCGGAATATCGAGGCCATAGAGGCCCATCGCCTTCACCTTGGCGACCAGGCGCGCGCGCTCGTCCTCGGGCAGCTCACTCGCATCAGGGTCGAGCTTGTCCTCGAGTGGCACGATCTCTTCGCGAACGAAGCGCCGGACCTGCGCGACTATGGCTTTTTGCTCTTCCGAGGGCTCGAGGTTCATGCGGCATATTCCTGAAGTGTTTCGTTTCTTGCGGCGATGTTTCAGACGGGGCTGAGGCGACCAAGGCGCGGCAAAGGCTTGCCGACGTTGCCGTCCGGCACGTCTCCGTTATCGTAGACGTGGACCATCAGAAGCTCTTGATAGCGCGTCGTATATTGCTGGTTGATCTCGACACGAAACTGAGTTGCGCCGGACGGACGCTCGGCCAGTGCCTTTTCGAGCTCGCTGCGAACCCCGAACAGCGAGCGCCCTCCCGCAAAGCCGATGAAGACAACTTTGCCGTTGTCGTTGGCCAGTTGATAGACTCCGAGCTGCCCTGGAAGCTTCTTCACGTTCTCGGGCGACAGCGCCACCCAGGGCTTGGTCATGCGGATGGCCATGGCCGGTCCTTCTCCTCACTATTCAACATCATGCAGCTCCATCAGCTCGATGACCGCACCAGATTGCTGCAACACGGGTGCCGCCGCGAGCCGGTTTGGGTCGGCACGGAACCCCTCGAACTCCGAACGGGAGGCAAAACGGACGACATGCAGCTCCGTGGTGCCATCCTCGTTACGCATTCGTCGCTCCAGGGTGCCGGCGTAGTTGGCCAATAAAGGAAGAACGGCGGCCTCGTAGGCTTGGAAGGCAGCAATGCCCTCCGGTGGCACGCGCGCGATCACCGCCAGCACGAGCCCCGACACGATTACTCTCCCCTGAAGACGGCCTTACGCTTCTCGAGCCGCGCGCGCATGCCCTCCTGACCATCTTTCGAAGTGCGCGCCTTGTCGACGAGCAGATCGATGTCGTCGTGAGGAATGTTGTCGCGGAACTGCATCTCGCGGGTGATGAGCGCCTTCATCGCCTTCAGCGAAAGGGGCGCATTGTCAGCGAGGCGCTGAACGATGGCCTCAGCCGTCTTTTCGAGATCGGCAGGCTCAGCCAAATGCGAGATGAGGCCGAGCTTATAAAAATCCTCGGCCGGCAGCGGATCGCCGAGCAGCAGGATCTTCTTGGCGATGACAGGATTTGCGACCTCGAGGATTTTCTTGGCAAGAAACCAGCTCGGCGCGAGACCGACCTGCGCGAGCGACATGCCGAACCGGGCGGTCTTCGAGGCGACGACAATATCGCAATGCAGAGCCAGCTCATTGCCCCCGGCAATGGCGTCGCCGTGTACGATCCCGACCACCGGAAGGGGGTACATCTCGATCGCATGCAGCATGTGCTCGATGCCGGACTCACCCTGCGGGTTGTTGCGGCGCCACTTGAGATCTAGCCCAGCGCAAAAGACCGGCCCGGCACCACGGATGACAGCGACGCGCTCGTCCGGTCCGGGGGCTGTCTCAAAGGCGGCCTTCATTTGCTGCATGGTCTCGCCGTCGAGCGCATTGCGCTTCTCGGGCCTATTCAGCAGCACGGTTCTTACCGCGCCATCGACTTTCCATTCGACGCTGGCCATGGGATCTGGATGCTCCGCCCGTTTTCGTTGATCGATGCAATCATAGGCACAGGGGCGGTCGGATGGGCAACCAACAAGCTCCACGCCGGTCCGTGTCGAGACGCTCAAGGGAATGGCGGGAGTGCCGCCTGAGCCTTCCTGGTGAGGCTGCCACGCACGAGACGATAGGACCGGGCCAACCGATGCCGCAACTCATCCTCGGCGGTGTCGAACGGGAGATTGACCCAGGAACGATGCATGTAGGGTGCCCTGACGCCGATGCCGGCTTCGATGAGCATGCTCGCGGTCTCGATGCTCTCCGTCTTAACGGAAACGCCAGGCATGACGGCACCGATGCTGGCGAACATCTTGCCGCCGATCTTCCAGGCGTCATGGCCGCCGCCCCAAGGGTCGGAGACCTCTGCTCCGGGAAACTCCCGGCATATCGCATTGACGAGGTCGCGGCTCACACGTTTCCCCACTTCTTAGTGGTCCGTTCAGTCCTTGTAGATCGCTACCTCCGGCTCATTCGCGCCCCGCACCACGCCGCGGTACATGCCCGAGGTTGAAAAGTGCATGGCGACGTTGCCCGCGGCATCGACCGCAATCAGACCGCCGGTGCCTCCGTTAGCCGGGACTGTGACGTTCGCGACCTCGGCAACGGCGGCATCAAGCGAGAGGCCTTTGTACTTCATAAGCGCGGCCACCTCGTGGCTGGCACAGGCGCGCATGAACGCCTCCCCGAGTCCGGTGCCAGAGACGGCCGCGGTGGCATTATCAGCCCACGTTCCCGCGCCGATAATCGGGCTATCGCCAACGCGGCCCCACTGTTTGTTGGTCAGACCGCCAGTAGATGTCGCGGCGGCGAGATTGCCGAACGCGTCTCGCGCGACGGCGCCGACAGTACCAAACTTCTTGTCATCGGCGGATGCGGCGGAACGGGAGGTGCCATCATGGTCGATCTCGAGCCGGCCTTCGGTGCGGGCACGCTCGAGCTGGGCCCAACGCTCCGCCGTGTGGAAATAGGAGGGGTCGACCATCTCGAGGCCAGCACTCTCGGCGAATGCTTCTGCGCCCGGACCGACCAGCAAAACGTGACGGGTGCTGGTCATGACGGCGTGCGCGGCACAGATCGGGTTGCGTATACGTGTGACGCCGGCCACCGCACCCGCCTGGCGGCCAGCGCCGTCCATGATCGAGGCATCGTGCTCGATGCGGCCGTCGCTGGTGAAGACCGCTCCACGACCCGCATTGAATAGCGGGCAGTCCTCAAGCGACGCGACGGATGCGACCACAGCAGCGATCGCGATGCCGCCCGAGGCGAGCACATCGCGGCCGGCTCGCAGGGCCACGGCAAGCGCGTCGCGATAGATGCGTTCCTTGTCCGACGACAAGCTAGATCGGACGATGGTTCCCGCGCCACCATGGATCGCGACCACGGGCTCGATATGCCCCGGCATGGAACTAACCATTGCCACTCCTTCAATCGGACTTCGCTCGCATCATCCGGCTATCCCGCGGCGCTGTCGAGGTGGGACGCCGATGTGATTTTCAACCGAGGCGTAGACCTGTCGCACCGCCGCGGGCATGATCGGCCCACAACAATCCGGAGGAACGCACAATGGCGACGGCATTCGAGGAGGTGATGACAGCGCGCGGCCAGGGCATGCCGGCCGCAGGCGAGGTCACCATCGTCGGGCAAGACCCCGTTCTGCCAACACGGTTCCGCATCGGCGACACCTGCGCGGCGGTTCTCGCCGGTGTGGGCGTTGCGGTGAACGATCTCTGGGAAATGCGCACAGGGCGCCGGCAGCAGGCGACGATCAACACGCGGCACGCGGCGGCAGGCCTGAAGAGCTCGTCGTTTTTGCAACGGCCGGACTCAAACGGGGTCTTCCGAGACGTCGTCAATGCCGACCATGAGGCTATGCGGGCGATCACGCAACCGTGGCCGACGAAGGACGGCCGCTTCGTCCTGCCGCATTTCGGTTTGCCGAACCTCAAGGAACGCATGTGCCGTTTGCTGGGCGTGACAGACCCAACGCCGGATTCGGTGAGCAAGGCCGTCGCAAAGTGGCGTGCTCTCGATCTCGAGGCTGCGATTGACGAGAACCGCGTTTGCGGCGGCATGGTTCGCAGCAATGCCGAGTGGCTGGCCACGCCGCACGGACAGGTCCTCGCGAATAAGCCGATCGTTGAAGTCATCAAGATTGCGGACAGCGATCCTGAGCCGCTGCCGGCGGGGAACCGCCCGCTGAGCGGCATCCGCGTTCTCGACCTCACGCGTATTCTTGCCGGCCCGGTCTGCGCGCGCACGCTCGCAGAAAATGGTGCCGACGTGCTCATGGTGACCGCGCAGCGGCTGCCGCAGATCCCGGAGCATGTGATCGACACCAGCCACGGCAAGCGGAGCTGCTTCCTCGATCTTTCGAAGGCCGACGAAACCGTTCATCTGAAAGCGCTGATCAAGGATGCCGACGTTTTCTCGCAGGGCTATCGGCCGGGCATGATCGGTAAGCTCGGATTCGGCCCGGAAGAGCTGGCGGCGCTTCGGCCCGGCATCATCTACACGACAATCAGCTGCTATGGCGCGGACGGCCCGTTCAGCCATCGGGGCGGATGGGAGCAGGTGGCGCAAACGATGACGGGCATCTGCCACGACAACAATCCAGAGCGCCCGCATCTCCTGCCTGCGGCAGCGTGCGATTATACGACCGGTTATCTTGCGGCCTATGGTGTGATGCTGGCACTCGCGCGTCGTGCCCGGGAGGGCGGGAGCTATCACGTGCGCGTGTCACTCTGCCAGTCGGGCATGTTCATTCACCGACAGGGCAAGGTCGACTACGAATCCGGCGCCGACGTCTCGCCAGCGGACCTCGATGAAATCCGCATTGAGACCAACCCGCCGCATATCGGACCGCTACGCCACCTCGGGCCACTGCTGCGGTTCTCCGAAACTCCGGCGCACTGGGTCCGGCCTACGCCCAAACTCGGCGGAGATCGGCCGGAATGGCCGCAGGCGGAGCGAGCCGCCGCGGCCGAGTAGGAACACCGCGCCATCGTGGCCTGTCATCGAAATGATGGCAGGCCTTTTCAGGTCGGCGGTACGAACGCCGCCCGTCTCTGTGGTTGCATGTCGGCTCAAGACGTGCCCCTGCGGCTCTTCCCTCGACAAGGTTCGCGCATGAGCGGCACTTCTGCGCTCGCACCATTTCGAACAAAGAATTTCCGGTTCCAGTGGCCCGCCGATCTGCTCACGGCTTGGGCGCTGGAGATGGAAACGCTGATCCTCGGCTGGTACGTGCTGGTCGAGACCGGTTCGGTGCTGATGCTGACGGTGTTCGGCTCGCTGCAATTCGTGGGCACTCTGATTTCACCGTTGCTCGGCGTGCTCGGCGACCGCTGGGGGCTGCGCAATGTGCTGGCGGTCATGCGTGCCTGGTATGCGACGTGCGCGGGGATCCTGATGTTCCTGGCCGTCACCGGTCGGCTCGATCCGTGGCTCGTGCTGGTAATTGCGGCGGTGTCCGGGCTTGTGCGTCCGTCCGACATCGGCATCCGAAGTGCGCTGGTCGGCGCGACTGTTCCTCCCGCCGATCTCGTTGCGGCGATGGGTATCTCGCGCACGACACAGGACTCGGCTCGCGTGGGCGGTGCGCTCGCCGGCGCAGGATTCATGGCATCATTCGGGATGGGTCCCGCATATATGCTGATAACGGCGATCTACCTTGGGGGCGCGCTGCTCACCCTTCTGGTGGACCGCAAATCACGTTCTGCGCGCCCGGTTTCGCCCATCGCGCCGGTCCGTGTCTCGCCCTGGCGCGATCTTACCGAAGGTCTCGTCTACGTCTGGCGCACGCCGCAACTGCTGGCCGCGATGAGCTTGGCGACACTGGTCAATTTCACGGCGTTTCCGCTGACGGGCGGACTGATGCCCTATATTGCGCGGGAGATTTTCCACCAGGATCAAACGGGTTATGGGTTCCTCGTCGCGAGCTTTGCATCGGGGGCGTTCATCGGGTCCGTGTCGCTCAGCATTCTCGGCGGCCGCGTTCGCCCGGCACGCGTCATGATGGCCACGACCGTGATCTGGTATCTGTGCCTGGTTGGATTTGTGCTCGCACCAAGCATGGGCGCAGCAATGGGCCTGCTGGTGGCTGGTGGCATAGCGCAAAGCTTCAGCATGGTGACCCTGGCGATCATCTTGCTCAGGACATCCGACGAGAGATTCCGGGGGCGCATCATGGGTGTCCGGATGCTTGCGATCTATACGTTGCCGCTTGGGCTGCTGATCGCGGGTGCCGTCATTCCGCACATCGGCTATCACGCGACTGCCCTGATCTTCGTGCTGACCGGCCTTGCGCTCACCATCCAAATTGCCGTGACATGGAGGGCCGATCTCATCCGGCGCGATGCCATCGGCAATGCCGACTGACGTTGCGCGCTAACCCTCCCGACGCAGGAGCACCCCGATATGAGCGACACTCTGCCGACGGCAACCCGGGTCTCCGACCCCGGTCTCCGCAAGCTCTACAGTCAGGACAGCCGCTGGCAGGCATGGCTCGATGTCGAGGCCGCTCTCGCAAAGGCGCAAGAAGAGCTCGACATCATTCCTTCGGGCGCCGCGGCTGCGATCACAAAGGGCGCCCGGCTCGGGCTGATGGATCGCGCACGGCTCCACGAGGGTTTTCAACGGACCGGGCATACGCTGGTGCCGCTGGTCTGGGAGCTTTCCCGCGTCGTCGGCGAACCGTTCGGCGGCTGGGTGCACTGGGGCGCGACGACACAGAATATTACACAGACCGGCGATCTCCTGGTGCTGCGGCAGGCGCATCGGATTTTTCTCACGCAGATCGGCGAAATTCTCGTCGCGATGGCCGACCTCGCGGAGCGAGGTGCCGACATGGCACTCCCCGGCCGCACGCATGGCCAGCACGCGGTGCCGGCAACATTCGGCTACAAAGTTGCGGTCTGGATCGATGAGCTTGCGCGGCACGTCGAGCGACTGGAGCAGGCCGCACCCCGCATTTTCGTGGCCATGCTGGGTGGGGGAGCCGGCACGTTCGCATCACTCGGGGTGATGGGGCCGCCGGTTCAGGCAGGCATCGGCAAACATCTCGGTTTCGGCTCGATGCAGGTGCCATCGCGGGCGCTCGGCGATCATCTGGCCGAGAACATCTGCCTGCTCGGTTTGCTGTCGGCAACGTGCGCCAAGATCGGGCGCGAGATCTACACGCTGATGAAAACCGAGTTCGGTGAGGTTGAGGAACCGGTGCCGCCCGGAACGGTCGGTTCGTCGACCATGCCCCAGAAGCGCAATCCCAAGCTTTGCCAGGACATCATCGCGCTCGCCGCGGATGTGCGCACGCAGGTGCCGCTTGCACTCGAGGCAATGCAGACCGAGCACGAAGCCGATCGCACGATGACGCTGATGATGGACGCCGCGGAAGGGCGCGCGTGCATCGCGACCGGCGACATGCTGGGACGTCTGAGCGAAGTGCTGCGCGGCCTCGTGCTGGATCCCGAGCGGATGCGGCGGAACCTCGATCTTGGCGGTGGACTGATCATGGCCGAAGCGGTGATGCTCGAGTTGGGGCGCACGCTCGGGCGGCAGCACGCCCATGATGTCGTCTACGATGCGGCGCAGGCGGCGTTCGTGGAAGGACGCGCCTTCTCGGATCTGCTCGCGGCGGATGCACGCGTCACGGCCCACCTCAACGACGCCGGCATCCGGCAGTTGCTCGATCCGGTGGCCTATACCGGGCTCTGCGCCGAGATGGCGCGCGACGGAGCCGTCCGGGCAAGAGCACTGGCGGACCGTCTGCGGGCCATGCCATAGACATCGACAACAGACTTCACAGCCAGGACATTCGGCATGGCGACAGACGCACGCGACAAACGACACTACGAGGACATTGTGGTCGGCGCCCCGTTCGAATACGGGGCTTACGAGGTGACGAAAGACGAGATCTTCGCGTTCGCCCACGCCTATGATCCGCAGCCGCACCACATCGACGAGGAAGCGGCCAAGCTATCGTTGGTGAAAGGACTATGTGCCTCGGGTTGGCACTCCTGCGCGATGTTCATGCGCATGTTCTACGACGGCGTGCTCGCTGGCTCGGCCTCGATGGGCGGTCCTGCGATCGACGACGTGAAATGGAAAAAGCCGATCCGGCCGGGGCACGTTCTGAAAGCGCGCTCGACCTGTGTCGAGAAGCGCGTGATGCGCTCGCGACCGAATGTCGGCATCTGCCGGATGCAGCATGAGGTGCTCAATCAGGACGACGAGTTGGTGATGACGATGGAGAACACGTTCTTCATCGCGGTACGTCATCCGGCTGCTGCCGGCACGACGGGAGGCCAAGCATGAGCACGTATTTCGAAGATCTCGAAGTCGGCCGTATGGCAGAGCTCGGCAGCTTCACGTTCACGGCCGAAAACATCAAAGAATTTGCTGCGAAGTATGATCCGCAGCCCTTCCATCTCGATGAGGAAGCCGCAAAGTCTTCGATTTTCGGGGCGCTTTGTGCGTCCGGCTGGCAGACAGCCTCGATCTATACGGGGCTCAACATCCGCGCGCGGCAGAAGCGAGAGGCTGAAGCCAAGGCCCGCGGCGAAGAAATCGCGCGGTGGGGGCCGTCACCAGGATTCAAGGATCTGAAGTGGCCGAAGCCGGTGTTCGCGGGCGATACCGTTACCTATCGCCAGTCGATCGCGGAGCTCAAGAACTTCGGCAACAGACCGGAGCGGGGGCTGCTGGTGACGCTCGGCGAGGGGTTCAACCAGGACGGTCAGCTCGTATTCCAGGTGACCGGCCAGATCCTCGTGCCGCGACGTGTGCCGCTCAGTTCGACCTGATCCGGGACTGCTCTCATGAAGATCACGCGCATTCGCACGATCCCGGCCAATGTTCCGCTAGAGAAACCGATCCTCGCTGGCGGGTGGGAGATCAAGTCGGCTGGGATTCTGGCCGTATTGGTGGAGACCGACGCGGGGGTTGTTGGCGAGGGCCTCGCTTTCACGCTCAACGGGCGGCGGATGCGGATGCTGGTGGATGGCGTCGAAAGTCTGGCGCCGCTGGCGGAAGGGCTCGACCCACACTTCAGCGCAGCGTTCGTGCAGAAGGCGCTGAGCGACACGCTGTTTTTCGGGCACAAGAGCCCGCTGGTCATGTCGCTCTCGGCCATTGAGACGGCGTTGTGGGATATCCGCGCGAAGGCTGCCGGCTTGCCAATGCACAAATTGCTCGGTGCCGTGCGCGATAAGGTGCCGGTTTACTGGAGTGGCGGGCTCTGGCTCACGATGAGCATCGATGAATTGCAGCGCGAGGCAACGGAGCGTATTGCGGCGGGTTATCGCGCCATGAAGCTGCGGATCGCACGGGGCGACGACCGTGCAACGGTCGAGCGCGTGAAGGCGGTGCGGGAAGCTATCGGACCCGACGTCAAGCTGATGGTCGATGCCAACCAGACGCTCGACGTGGCCGGTGCCATTCGGCTTGCGAACCAGCTTGCCGAGTTCGATCTCACTTGGTTCGAAGAGCCAGTCCCCTACTATGACCATCGCGGTGAAGCCGAGATCGCTGCGGCCTGTCCGATCCCGATCGCCAGCGGGGAGTCCGAGTATCTCGCGCGTGGTATGGCGGAGATGGCCGAGATGCGCTGCTGCCAGACTTTGATGCCCGACTTGCAGCGCATGGGCGGGATCGGCGAATTCATCAAGGGCGCGCACATGGCCGAACGCCACGGCGTGGTGGTGTCGTCGCATCTCTTTACCGAGATGAGCCTGCCGATCCTCGCCGCGCTCGACAACGCGACGTTTCTCGAGGTCATGCCCTGGTTCGAGCCGGCCTACCAGGACCGCGTGCGGATCGAGGATGGCTTCGCCTACGTGTCGGACCGGCCCGGCCATGGATGCCGGCTCGACATAGCCGCGCTCGAGCGCTTCCGGATGTAGAGACGGCGCGTACGGAAACGGGTTGCCGCAGCAAACTGATTACGCCGCGACGCTGACGCTGCCTTCCACGAGACGAACGATGTCCCCCATGATCGCGTTCAGCTCGTAGTCTTTTGGTGTGTAGACGGCCGCAACGCCCAACGCCTTCAATGTGGCGGCGTCGCTCGGCGGGATGATGCCGCCGACAACGACCGGCACGTCGTCCAGTCCTTCGGCACGCATACGTTCCATGACATCGCGCACGAGCGGTACGTGTGAGCCGGACAAGATCGACAGGCCGACGACGTGCACGCTCTCGTCGATCGCGGCCCTGACGATCTGCGACGGCGTGAGGCGGATGCCTTCGTAGACAACCTCCATGCCGCAGTCTCGAGCCCGGACGGCGATCTGCTCGGCGCCGTTCGAGTGGCCATCGAGGCCGGGCTTTCCGACGAGCAGTTTGAGGCGGCGCCCAAGCTTCTCCGAGACGGCCTCAACCCGCTGATGCAGCTCGATGACGCCCTCGCCGGAAGCGGCGCGTGCCTGGGCCACACCGGTGGGGGCGCGATACTCCCCAAAGACGCGACGTAGCGCTGCGCCCCATTCGCCAGTCGTCACTCCCGCCTTGGCACACGCAATCGAGGGCTCCATGACGTTGCGACCTTCCTTGGCGGCGCGCTCCAACTCGGCCAATGCCATGTTGGCCGCGGCGGTGTCCCTGCTTGCACGCCAAACCTCCAGCTTTTCGGTGGCTTCGCGTTCGACGCCTTCGTCAACGGTCAGGATGGCGCCCTCGCCGGTGGACAGCGGCGACGGTTCGGTTTCCGTCCAGCGATTGACGCCAACGACGACCTGCTCGCCCGTCTCGATCTTGCGAAGGCGATCGGTATTGGATTCGACGAGACGCCGCTTCATGTAGTCGATCGCCGCGACCGCACCGCCCATCTTCTCGATGCGCGCCAACTCTTCCTTGGCTTCGGATTTCAGCCCCTCGACTTTGGACGTGATCGCTTTTGAGCCGTCGAAAATATCGGGGTAATCGAGCAGGTCGGTCTCGTAGGCCACGACCTGCTGCATGCGCAGCGACCATTGCTGGTCCCACGGCCGCGGCAGTCCCAACGCCTCGTTCCATGCCGGTAGCTGCACGGCGCGCGCACGCGCGTTTTTCGAGAGCGTTACGGCCAGCATCTCGAGCAGGATGCGGTAGACGTTGTTCTCGGCCTGCTGCTCGGTGAGGCCAAGGGAATTTACTTGTACGCCGTAGCGGAAGCGCCGCAGACGTGCGTCCGTCACGCCGTAGCGGGTCGCGCAAAGCTCATCCCAGAGTTCGGTGAAGGCGCGCATCTTGCAAATTTCGGTCACGAATTTGAGGCCAGCGTTGACGAAGAACGAAATGCGGCCAACGACCTGCGGAAAGTCCTCATCCTTGACGACGCCCGACGCCTTGACCGTGTCGAGCACGGCCATCGCGGTGGCGAGCGCGAACGCGAGTTCCTGGACCGGCGTCGCGCCTGCCTCCTGCAGATGGTAGGAGCACACGTTCGTCGGGTTCCACTTCGGGATCTCGCGATACGAGAAGACGATGGTGTCCTTGATCAGCCGCAGCGACGGCTCGGGTGGGAACACATAGGTGCCGCGCGACAGATACTCCTTGATGATGTCGTTCTGAATGGTGCCGGTAAGCTTTGCCCGGTCGACCTGCTGCTCGTCGGCGACCGCCACGTACAGCGCCAACAGCCACGCGGCGGTGGCGTTGATCGTCATCGACGTGTTCATGCGGTCGAGGGGGATCTGGTCGAGCAGCGTGCGCATGTCGCCCAGATGGGCCACGGGCACGCCGACCTTGCCCACTTCTCCGCGCGAGAGGATATGGTCCGGGTCATATCCCGTCTGCGTGGGCAGATCGAAGGCGATCGAAAGACCCGTCTGCCCTTTGGCGAGATTGGACCGGTACAGCGCGTTCGATTTTTCGGCCGTGGAATGGCCCGAGTAGGTGCGGAAAATCCATGGCTGGTCGCGTTTCGTCGCAATCATCGGCTCAGGCTCCGCCGTCGGATCAGCCCTTTGCTGATCCTCAATGTTGCGATGCAGTATGGCAATTTTGCTGCACGGCGACAATCGGCGAGAGCGCAATCAGTGGGTCGGATTGCTGGGGATTTTCACTGAAATCTTCGCAGCCCCGCGATCAATGCCAGGGCCGAGACTGTCATGCCGGCCACACCCGCCATGAGCACATTGGACAATCCATCACTTACCAAGCTCGGGCCAGGAGCGAGTTCCGGATAGAATCCGAGAGCCACGGCTGCGTCATCAGCCAGCAAGGCGCCCGCCATCAGCACGGGGAAATAAAGCAATCCCAGCCAAGAGTTGGCTGACAGGCGATTCATATAGAACGCGCAAACCGCACTCAGGATGCAAAGCACGACCAGCGAAACCGGGTCAGTGCCGAGCGCTTCAGCGACACTATAGAGGAGAGCCATGGAGATACCGCCTCCGCAAACAGGCCTACCGGTACCAAGCCTATCGCGGATCGGTTGACGAGGTCTGAATTCGTCGACCGAGGGCGCGGGCGCACATCGATTTCCTAGCCTCAATCTGAGAAACAACGTTTATTTTTTCCGACCAGAGCGTTTCTCTTGTGCATCGCACATCGATATGATGCAGTGCGGTGTGCTGCATTGCGACATTCCTTTTCCACTCGGGAGACGCACCATGTCGACCTCGGCCGCCAGGAAAGAGGACTTCACGCCGGACTCGTCTTCCCCGCTGAAGGACCTTTACGAGATTGGTGAAATACCGCCGCTCGGGCATGTGCCTTCAAAGATGTATGCGTGGACCATCCGCGAGGAGCGGCATGGCGAGCCCGACACCGCCATGCAGATCGAGGTCGTTCCTACGTGGCCGCTCGACAGTCACGACGTACTCGTTCTCGTGATGGCGGCAGGCGTGAACTACAATGGCGTCTGGGCTGCGCTCGGCACCCCCATCTCCCCGATCCGGGACGTACACAAGAACCCCTTTCATATCGCCGGCTCCGATGCGTCCGGGATCGTTTGGGCGGTCGGTTCGAAGGTCAAGCGCTGGAAGGTGGGAGACGAGGTCGTCATCCACTGCAACCAGGACGATGGCGACGACGAAGAGTGCAACGGCGGCGACCCGATGTTCTCTCCGTCGCAACGGATCTGGGGCTACGAGACGCCCGATGGATCGTTCTCACAATTCACGCGCGTGCAAGACAGGCAGCTCATGGAGCGACCGCGGCATCTGACGTGGGAGGAAAGCGCCTGCTACACGCTGACGCTCGCCACGGCCTATCGGATGCTGTTCGGCCACCGGCCGCACATCCTGAGGCCGGGACACAATGTGCTCGTGTGGGGCGCATCGGGTGGTCTCGGCTCGTTCGCGGTGCAGCTTTGCGCAACGGCCGGCGCCAACGCGATCGGCGTGGTGTCCGAAGACGACAAGCGTGATTTCGTCATGCAGCTCGGTGCGAAAGGCGTGATCAATCGCCGGAAATTCAATTGCTGGGGCCAGTTGCCGAAAGTGGGCTCGGCGGAAGAAAAGGCCTGGATCGCCGAAGCACGCAAGTTTGGCAAGGCGATCTGGGAAATCACCGGCAAAGGCAACAACGTGGATTTCGTCTTCGAGCATCCGGGCGAATCGACATTCCCGTTGTCGGTCCTGATGGTGAAGCGCGGCGGCATGGTGGTGATCTGCGCCGGCACCAGCGGCTACAATCTCACGCTCGATGCCCGCTATCTCTGGATGCACCAAAAACGCGTGCAGGGCAGTCACTTCGCCAACCTGCTGCAGGCGGCACAAGCGAACAAGCTGGTGGTCGAGCGGCGCATCGATCCGTGTATGTCGGAAGTGTTTGGCTGGGATCAAATCCCGAAAGCTCACATGCGGATGCTCAAGAACGAGCATAAACCGGGCAACATGGCAGTGCTGGTGAATGCTCCAAGAACGGGCATGAGAACATTCGCAGATGCACTTGAAGGATCGAAGGCCCGCTTCGGCTGAACGTGGACGGCGAGGAGGCGGAACATCTGGCGCCCAGACGCGATGGCTGTTGGCCACCCGCCTCCGCGGGCATGACGTTTATTGTGGCTATATGCGGCTTGGCAAATACCGCTGGAACCACACCGTCGTCTCGCCCATCACCTCCTCGAAGGCGCGGCCTGCATAGACCTCGTAATGCCCCCAGTCTTTAAGGGTCACGAGCTTCTTCGGCTCGCCGGCCTTTGCATAGAGAGCCTCGGACTCGTCAGGCGGCACAAGTCGGTCGTCGTCCGTCGTAATGAGCAACAAAGGACGAGGCGCGATTTTATCGACGACCCATTCCGGATTGAATTGAAGGGTCTCGTCGATGTACTCAAGCGGGATCGTTCCAACGGCGTTCGGATTGTTTTTGCGTGCGGCGGCCGCGAGCTCTGCCGATTGGCGGTCGGGTAGCAGCACATCCTCGCGCGCGACGTATTCCGACTTTCCGGTCAACACGCGCGACTCGCGATCCTTTTTCGAGCGCGCCAGCAGGTCGACCCACTCATCGGGGCGACGGACGGACCGCATCCAGCGGGCACCGTTGCCGATGCCGACGCAGGAGACGACACACTTTACGCGGGGGTCGATTGCGGCGGTCCAGACGACTGTCGCGCCGCCGTAGCTGGTGCCGTAGATGCCGAGCCGGCTCTCGTCGACATTCTCTTGCAGGCCAAGAAACGTCATGGCGGCCTGCACGTCGGCCACACGGCTCATCGGGGCGAGCCGGCTGCGCGTGCCTTCGCTCTCACCCCAGCCCTTATAGTCAAAGGTCAGGACCACGTAGCCGGCCTCGTTCAGAACCCGCGCGTTGTCCGGCAAGTAAAGGTCTTTCACCCCCGTATAGCCGTGACACAGCACGATGCCGGCTCGCTTGTCGCCCTTGGGCAGATTGTCCGGCAGATAGAGGTCACCGGTGAGCTTATGGCCTTCGCTGTAGAAGGTGACGGGAGTTTTCATGGCTCGTTACCCGCGGCTCGCGGTTGATGTTGCCGTCAGGCTAATCGGTCTTCGCTCTGCCTGCCAACCCGGACGAGGGAATCTAAGGCGCAGGCCCCCTTGATCCTCCCCCAGCGTCAGGAGCTAACCTCGACTCGACGGCGAGGAGAAGCAGTATGACGAACCCAACAGCGACACTTTCCATCGGCGAGCTTGCGAAATTTGCGGGCGTGACCGTTCGCGCCCTACGCCATTACGAACGTTCGGGGCTGATCGCCGCAGTTCGCGCTGAGAACGGTCGGCGCGTTTTTACACGCTCCGATATAAAGCCGTTGAAGCTGATCGTGGCACTGAAGCGCATAGGATTGACGCTCGCGGAATGCAAGCAAGTGCTGGCGCAGGACTCAGCCGCGTTCGCGGAGGTTGTGAATAATCAGCTGCAAGCTCTCGCTCGTAAAAAAGAAAATCTTGAGTGGTCAATCGCGGCTTTGACGGCGGCCGGAGATCGCACGAAGCGCGGCGGCTCGCTTGACACCGACACTCTGATCGACGTGATCGTTGCAGCGGAAGAACTCAGGGTTCTTCCCCATGACCCACGAGTGTCCCGATACTATGACAAAAGCCAGATTGTCAGACTGCACAGACGCAGGCCAGGACGAAACCGACAGAAAGAAATCCACGCCGAATGGATGGCGCTTATCCGTGAAATCGAAGCGCTCGCCATCTCGGGCGATCCATTGGCGGCCGAAGCGCAGAGAGCCGCCGTACGATTGAGTGAATTCGAAGACAACTTCGCCCGGGGCGAGGCCGACATCATCGACAGCCTTCGGCGGCAGGAGAAGGACGCCGCCGCGTACTACGCTCATGTCCCAGACGAAGAAGCTGCCGTGCAAGCGACGCCGTCGTCTCTATCGAAGCGCGGCTGGCTCTTTATCAGCCGCGCCCTCGAAGCGTATCGCAAGACGGTATGATCAAAGACTTCGCGCCCTCCTTGTCAGGACCAGCTCAACTCGTCTTGCCTTCGACGAAGGCGCTAATGAGGGCGTTGGCGATGGCGTGCTTGCCGGGGACCGTCAATTTATCGGGGTGCGCGCCTTCGAGCATGCTCAAGGCTTCGGCGCGAGAGAACCAGCGTGCATCGGCCAGCTCAGACAGATCAACCTTCAGCTCGGCAGTATCGGCGTGAGCAATGCAGCCCAGCATTAGCGAATGCGGGAATGGCCAGGGCTGGCTGCAATAGTAGTCGACGCGGCCGACCGCAATTCCGGTCTCCTCGAGAACCTCCCGCCGCACGGCGTGCTCGATGTCCTCGCCCGGCTCGAGAAACCCCGCAAGTGTCGAGTACATACCCGGCGCATAGCGGTATTCATGCGCGAGGATGCAGCGCTCGCCGTCTGTCACGAGCATGATCACGACGGGATCTGTGCGCGGAAACCAGTCGAGGCCGCAGCCCCAGCATTTGCGCCGCCAGCCACCGTCCTTGACAAGCGTGGTCGATCCGCACTTGCCACAGCAGCGGGCATTTTCATGCCACTGGGCAAGGGCCCGGGCCATGCCGGCGAGAGACTGGTCTTCCGGCGTCAGCGCTCCTTGCATCGCCAGAGACCGGAGATCCAAGGCCGGCCGGAGCGTCTCGGCAGCCCCGGCAATCGTGCGCACCTGATGGTCGGTGAGGGCGATGGCGAAATGGGGTACGCCCTCGTCGCGCGAGGCGCCCAGAAACAGGACATTGTCTTCAGGAAGTCGAAGTCGAGTGACATCGGCGCGGCTCAGCCATTTGAGTGCGCTGGTCGATCGATCGGGGCCTGGCACCACAACAGGCTTCAGGTCGCAGAAGACGAGAAAGCGTGCCCGCTCGTCGTGTCGCTGCCCGTCGACCCAGGTCTTGTCGGGGCGCTTGGGGCTCAAGCGATCAAGCAAAGCGCTCGCGGCCAGCGTGTGCATCGCGTCTCCTTCCTGATGGGTGTTTCTGCAAAACTATAGGCGCGCCTGACTGCGTTCGTCATCAGGAGGCGTGCGGCTCGACAAGGGGCCGACGAGATACATCGCGACCACCAATCGGCTGGGTTGGCGAAGAACCGCTCCGTCGCTTTATTCTATGGCATTCCCAGGCTTGGCCAGGTCGGCTGCCTATAATGCGTGCACGTGCACATGTGCGGTTAGTGATCAAGATGTAAATTTCAACGCTACATTTCGTCATCCCGATTGACCGCAGCCACTGTCCCGTGCTGACTCCGGGAATCAATAAAAAAACATTGGAGGAAACGGAATGCTAGGTTGGAAGAAGCTCGGGCTGCTGCCTGCGCTTGCCGTAGGGCTTGGTCTCAGCTTGAGCGCACCGGCCGCTGCACAGAAGACGCTGAAGATGCAGGCGTCGTGGCCAGCGTCACTGACGCAGTACGAAAATTTCGTGATGTTCGCGAAGCGCATCGATCAGCTCACCGCCGGCAAAATCAAGATCGAGACGATGCCCGCAGGCACCGTAGTGCCGGCGTTCGAGGTTCTCGACGCAACGCAGAAGGGCGTGATCGATGGCGCCCACACCTGGGAAGGCTACTGGGTCGGCAAGAACAAGGCGGCGATCCTGTTCTCCGGCGGCCCTGGCGGCCCCTTCGGCATGGACCATCTGGATTACCTTTCGTGGTACTGGTGGGGCGGTGGCCAACAGCTTCATGAGAAGTTCTTCAAAGAGACGCTGAAGCTCGACGTTGTTTCACTCCCGGTTCTCAACGCCAGCCCTCAGGCGCTCGGCTGGTTCAAGAAGAAGATCGAGAGCCTGGCCGATTTCAAAGGTCAGAAGTGCCGGCAGACCGGAATCGCAGCCGAAATCTATAACGAGATGGGTATGCGCACGGTGAACATGCCGGGCGGCGAAATCATGCCCGCTGCCGAGCGCGGCACGATCGACTGTGCGGAGTGGGTCGGCGGCATCGAGGATCTGCAGTTCGGCTTCCAGACCATCTGGAAAAACCACTATGCCCCTTCGCTGCACGAGCCGGTTTCGTTTGGTGAATTGCTCGTGAACGGCAAGGTCTGGCGAGACCTAGGGTCGGAAAATCAAGAGCTGTTCCGAGCCGTTGCAACGGAGACGCTGTTCCGCTGGTGGTCGCGCTGGCAGAAGCAGAATGCCGACGCGCTCAAGGAATTCCGAGAGAAGCACGGCGTCAACATCGAGCACACGCCCGACGAAATCCTGAAGGAATTCCTGAAGGCGTGGGACAAGATCGCTGAGCGTGAGTCCGCCAAGAACCCGGTGTTCAAGGAGATCTACGACTCGCAAAAAGCGTTCGCCTCGATCTCGGTGCCTGCCAAGCAGTTCTACTATCCGCCTTACGGATTGGCTGCGACGCATTACTGGGGCGGCAAGTAACGTCGACAACTCATCGCCGGACCGTGCATCGCGCGGTCCGGTTTATCGTGTCCATATTCGCGGTGGGGACGCGACAGGCGCTTCACCCGTCGCTTTGAATGTGACGTCGTCCCGATAACGTCCTCGGGGAAGGATCAAGATGCAGCCATCACCTGCCTATCTGGGCACCATCCGTACGATCGACTGGATTACCGAATATGTGGGCATTGCACTTGCGTGCATTCTGGTGCCGCTCCTCATCGTACCGAACGTCTATGAAGTGATCAGTCGTTATGTTTTCGATGATCCGACCATTTGGGCCCTCGATGTCACCATCATGGTTTCCGGAGCATTGTTCATGCTCGGGAGCGCCTACGCGCTGCTCAAAGGCGCCCATGTTCGCACGGACATGCTTTGGGAAGGATTCTCGAACACCACGAAAGGCAGAATCGACAGCATCGCCTTCATTGTCTTTTTCCTGCCGACGATGGCCATTCTCGTCTATTCGAGCTGGGATGATTTTCTCTACTCGATGTCGATCGACGAGCGCTCCAACTCAGGAGCCTGGCAGCCGATCATCTGGCCATTTCGCGCCGTCATTCCGATCTCGTTCGCGATGCTCTTCATGCAAGGCGTCTCCGAGCTCATGAAGAGCCTTTGGGCCGCCAAGACGGGACAGTTCCTCGTCGAGCACGAAAAGATCGAGGTCTGATCCGATGAATCTCAACGAAACGCTCGGCGCCATCATGCTTTTCGGCATGGTGGCCGTGATCTTTGTCGGCTTCCCGATCTCGTTCACGCTGTTGTTTCTGGCGCTCGTCTTCGGCGGTTTCGGGCTGGGACTTGGCCAAACCTTCGACCTCGCTTACCTGCAGATCTGGGGCACAATGAAGGATGAAATCCTTCCTGCGGTGCCTCTTTTCATCTTCATGGGTTACATGACCGAGCAGGCCGGTCTGATGGAACGCCTGTTCGGCGCGCTGCGAAGTCTGCTGGCGCCGGTGCGTGGCTCGCTCTATCTGGCCGTGATCCTGACCGCCACCATCTTTGCCATGGCGACCGGCATCGTCGGCGCGGCGGTGACAGTGCTCGGCATCATGGCCGGCCCGATGATGATCAAAGCCCGCTACGATGGCCGGCTGTCTTCCGGAGCGATCGCGGCCGGCGGAACGCTTGGCATCCTCATTCCGCCAAGCGTCATGCTGGTGGTGATGGGCCCCACAATGGGCGTGCCCGTCAATCTGCTCTACTCGGCAGCCATGGGCCCGGGGTTCGTGCTCGCCGGCTGCTACATCATCTACACACTCGGGCGAAGCCTCATCAATCCATCACTTGGTCCGGCGATGACCAGGGAGGAGCGCGACGAGGCCTACCATATGATGACGACGGAACGCGTGAGCTTCGCTGTTCTGACACTCGGCCTTTTATGCGTCACGGTGATGGCCGCATTGCTCGCCTATGCGATCTCGGGTCTGTTCGTCTCCCGATCCTTCACGCTCGGGTGGGCTATTCCGACTGCCGCTGTTACGGCGATTGCGGGCTGGGCCTACGTGACGCAACCCTTTTTTCGCGCCGTCATGCTGGGCATTGCCCCGCTGAGCGCTTTGATCGGGTTTACACTCGGGACCATTCTCGGCGGTCTGGCAACACCGACGGAAGCAGCCTCGTGCGGCGCGTTCGGCGCCCTGGTTCTGGCCCTCATCTATGGCCGACTCGATCTGCCAAGCTTCAAGAATGCGTGCACCGGCACTTTGACCACGACCGCGATGGTGCTGTTCCTCGCTGTCGCGTCCAACGTGTTCGGTGCCGTATTCACCAAACTCGGTACGGCATCCGTCATTACGAACTCGCTGATCGCGATGCCGCTCGACGACAGCTGGAAACTCGCGCTCATCATGGTGCTGATTTTCGTGCTCGGATGGCCGTTCGAGTGGCCGGCAATCATCCTCGTCTTCCTGCCGATCTTCATGCCGGTCATCGAGCGGCTGAAGTTCGGCGGCATGACCAAGCTCGAGCTGCTGGTCTGGTTCGGTGCACTCGTTGCAGTCAATCTACAGACGGCCTTCCTCAGTCCTCCCGTCGCCATGTCGGCCTATTACCTCAAGAACGTCGTGCCGCAATGGTCACTCGCGACGATCTATCGAGGTATGGCCGACTACATGGTCATCCAATGTATTGTTCTGCTGGGGCTCTTCTTCTTCCCGGATATAGCATTGTGGCTGATGCGCGCATTGAGGTGATCGCCTTGGCGGCACCATGACGACGATCGCGGCCGCCCATCCCCCAATGGGCGGTCGTCTTTATTTCGTCGGACTGTCCGGAAGGCGTTGCGAGGCGGCGCGCGGTCCCTTAAGTAGGTCGCGGGAGGTTGGCACGGACGCGTCCTTCGCCAACCGGGTCAGGTCCGGAAGGAAGCAGCCCTAACGAACTGGACTCGGGTCGCTGTCCAACCTCTCAATTCGGGCCAGACGATGCCCGATCCGATCGCGCGCGAGCCTCGTGCCGGCAGGCAGACTGCGGTGCCGCGTCCGGCGGCGGAAGCCGAGGACCGCCGCGGCAACCAGCGCGGAGGTCTGCGTTCCGACTATGAGCGATGACGAGAATACGCATTCCGAGCCCGGCCCTGGGCTGTTCGGTGCTTCATCCGGACAGGAGCCCTCGGGTTATGTGGTGCTCGCCCGGAAATATCGGCCGCAAACATTCGACGATCTGATCGGTCAGGATGCCATGGTGACGACGCTGAGCAACGCGTTCGCCACCGAACGTATTGCGCAGGCCTACATGCTGACGGGCGTACGCGGCGTGGGCAAGACGACGACCGCACGCATTCTGGCCCGGGCGCTCAATTATACTGACGCGGATGGCCTCGACAAACCATCGATCGACCTCGCGAAGCCCGGTCGGCATTGCCGCGAGATCATCGAGAGTCGGCATCCGGACGTCATCGAAATGGACGCGGCCTCGAACATCGGCGTCGACAACATGCGCGAAATCATCGAGAGCGCGCGCTACAAGCCGATGGTGGCCCGGTACAAGGTGTTCATCATCGACGAGGTGCATATGCTGTCGAAGGGCGCATTCAATGCCCTTCTGAAAACGCTCGAGGAACCACCGCCGCACGTCAAATTCATCTTTGCGACGACCGAGATCCGGAAAGTTCCGGTGACGGTGCTCTCGCGCTGCCAGCGGTTCGATCTCCGACGCGTGGACGTGCCGCTGCTGGCGGCGCACTTCAAGCGGATCGTCGAGAAGGAAGGCGCCAAGGCGGAAGACGATGCGCTGGCGCTGATCGCGCGCGCTGCGGGAGGATCCGTGCGCGACGGGCTTTCCGTGCTCGATCAGGCGATCGCGATGGGCTCCGGAACGGTCGCCGAGGCCAGCGTGCGGGCGATGCTCGGCCTCGCCGACCGTGGGCGCCTGTTCGATCTTCTGGAACTGCTGCTTTCGGGCGACGCCGCGGGCGCGCTCTCAGCGTTCGGCGCCTTGCACCGTGATGGTGCCGATCCGATCCAGACGCTCGCCGATCTCGGCGAAGCGGTGCACGTTTCGACGCGCGTGCGCGTCGCGGGAGAGGACGCGGCGGGGGATGGGCTCTCGGCGGAGGAGAAGCGACGCGCGGCAGCGCTGGCAACCAAGGCGTCTACAGCAGTTTTGTCGCGTGCGTGGGCGATGCTGCTGAAAGGCCTCGATGAGGCTGGGCGAGCGCCAAATGCACTTTCTGCGGCGGAGATGGTTCTGATCCGAATTGCACATGCGGCCGATCTGCCATCGCCGGAGGATATTATCCGCACTTTGGGGGGCGGTGTCCCCGCAAGACGCGCCCCAAAAGACGCTGCCGAGCGCGCGCCTGCCGCAGACACGCGAGGGCCGCTCAACACAGTCGCGCCGCACGCCGTGCCTCGGGCTTCAGATAGCGACGAACCGCCGCCGCCCGCGAGCCTCGACGATTATGGCTCATCATCGGAGCTCGATCCTTTCGATCCGGAAGTGATGGACGAGGATAATCCCGAGGTGGTGCCGGCAGTGGCGGCGGGATTTGACGATCCGCGATCGTTCGAGGAGGTGGTTGCGGTTGTCGGCCGACGTCGCGATGCACGACTGAAGGTGCACCTCGAGGAGCATGTCAGCCTCGTCAAGTTCGATGCGGGCGGCGCGATCGAGTTGGCCTTACTGCAGGGGGCGCCACCTGAAATCGCGAACGAGTTGCGCGAGAAGCTGAACAAGTGGACCGGCCGGCGCTGGATTGTTGCCGTATCCCGGCAAACCGGCGCCCCAACGCTTGGTGAGGTGCGGCGCGCGCAGGAGGCGGCGGAACTTGAAGCCCTGAAGAAGCACTCCGCACTCGCCGAGCTTCTGGAGCAATTTCCGAATGCCAAGATCACGGCCGTCAGGCCGGTCACGGTGCGTGGCGATGATGACGAGAAGGCAACGGGCTAGTGTGATGATCGAGAAATTCGCCTCATCCAGCGGCTATGCTCCGAGCGAATTTCTCGATCTGAATCACACTAGCGGTTCTATGTTTTTGGTGTCCCTTTCGATTCCGAAGTTCGCTCACTGACCTAGCTGCGCACTCTGGCGAACTTCGGAATCGGGACACTAGGCTGCCGGACCATCCGGCGCCGCCCGCGCAAGGAGCGACGACATGAAAGACCTGATGAAACTGATGCAGCAGGCTGGTCAGATCCAGCAGCGGATGCAGCAGCTGCAAGAGGATCTTGCAGCAATGGAGATCGAGGGGCAGTCAGGGGCCGGCCTCGTCAAGGTTACGCTCAACGGCAAGGGCGACATGCGCGGAGTGCGGATCGATCCAAGCCTCATCAAACCGGGCGAAGCCGAAATTCTGGAAGACCTGATCCTCGCCGCGCATCAGGACGCGCGGTCGAAGGTCGAGAGCACCATGCAGGAGCGCATGCAGGAGGTGACCGGCGGATTGCCGTTGCCGCCGGGAATGAAATTGTTTTGAGAGGCTGGAGTCGCTTAGTCAGGCATGCCGTGGGTGCCCGCCTATGCGGGCATGACGTTTGTGGGTGGGCAGATATTTAGCGCGCGCACTCCAGTCCTCATTCGCCGAGTATCTGCGAAGGAGCAAGCCTACGAGCAACGTCATAGACGCTGTCGCTTGTAGGCCTGCGCCGTAAGGGCAAGCCCTATCCAGACCCTTACTCTTTCGAGCCTTCCGTTCCTTTCAGCCCGCGTGCCACGAAGCGATTGAGGCGGTCGGTGAAACGGGCGGGATCGGGTGGCAACTCGCCGTCAAGGATGCGGGCCTGATCGAGCAGAAGGCCCGCGAGATCCGCGATCTCGTCGGTGCGGTTTGCCGAGGCGCTTGCGGCAACGGCTTTCACCAAGGCATGGGAGGGATTGACCTCGAGCACCGGCTTCAAGCCGACGCCCTCCTCGCGATGCTTGAGCAGGCGCTCAAGGGCCAGATCCGGACCAGATCCGGGTGCCACCAGGCACACAGCCGACGACACGAGGCGTTTCGAGGCCCGGACGTCGCTCACCTCACCGCCGAGGGCCGTCTTCAGCGCCGCAATGATGACGCCCGCGTCGCCCGCATCAGCGTCTGGCGCCTTGCCGTCGAGATATGGGATTGCCGAGAGGTCGGCTTCGCCCTGGGTCAACGACTTCAGCGGCTTTTCCTCGAACGTCGCGCTGCGCGTCGTCCAGAAGCTGTCGACGTGATCGGCCAGCAACAACACCTCGACGCCTCGGGCCAGCGCGGCCTCGAGCTGCGGGCTCGCCTTCAGGCGCTCCATATTATCGCCGGCGAGATAGTAAATCTCCGTCTGCCCGGGCCGCATGGCGGCGACATAGTCCTTCAGGGAGCGCCATTCAGCGCCAGCTGTCGTGCGAAAACGCGCAAGGCGCAAAAGCTGGTCGCGGCGCTCGAAGTCTTCGTAGATGCCCTCTTTCATCACCGCGCCAAAGGTCTCCCAGATCTTGGCGAAACGGTCGACTTCCTTTTCAGCAAGTGTCTCGAACTCGGACAGGACGCGCCCCGTCAGCGCGCGGCGAATCTGTGCGACTTGCGGATTATTCTGAAGCATCTCGCGGCTGATGTTCAGCGGTACGTCCTCGCTGTCGACTACGCCGCGGACGAAGCGCAGAAAACTCGGCAGAAGATCTGCTTCATCGGTGATGAAGACACGCCGGACATAGAGCTTGACGCGGCCTTTGCGCTCAACATCGAAAAGATCGAATGGGCGCTCGCCAGGCACGAACAGGAGCACCGCGTAAGACTGACGGCCCTCGGCCTTGTAGTGGATGGTGAGGGCTGGCTCGCCAATTTGATGCGCGATACCACGGTAGGCCTCGGCATAGGCCTCGGACGAAACCTCCGACTTGGAGCGTTGCCATAGTGCGCTTGCTGCGTTGAGCTGGCGACGCTCGCCACCCTCGCCAATCAGCTCGACCGGGAAGAGAATGTGGTCAGAGTAGGTCTTGACGATGCGTTCGATCTCGTAGGGCTCGAGATAGGCATCGGCGTCAGACTTCAGAACCAGCGAAACACGCGTGCCGCGCGGCATCTGGGCTGCCTCGGCTTCGCTCGCAGGGCGGACCGCAAAGCCGTTGAGCCCGTCGGATGACCAAACGAAGGCTGCTTCGGCGCCCGCGCGGCGGCTGACGACCTCGATGTGGTCTGCCACCATGAACGCCGAATAGAAGCCGACGCCGAATTGCCCAATCAATCCGCTGGCGGCGCCCTGTGGGTCGTCGGCGAGGCGATCGAGGAACGCACGCGTTCCCGAACGGGCGATGGTGCCGAGATTGTCGACAAGCTCGGCCTCGCTCATGCCGATGCCGTTGTCCGAAATGACGAGACGGCGCGCGGCTTTGTCGATGGCGATCGTGATGGCGAGCTGCTGATCGTCACCCATCAGGGCGGGCGTGGCGATGGCTTCGTAGCGGAGCTTGTCGCAGGCATCCGATGCGTTGGAGACGAGCTCGCGAACGAAGATCTCCTTCTCAGTATAGACCGAGTGGACCATTAGCTGGAGGAGACGGGAGACCTCGGCCTGGAAGGCGTGCTGGCCGGTGCCAGCCGAAGTGCTGTGCCGGGCGTCCGAGGATGCGTCTGAAGACATGAGAAAGGCTACTCCATGACTTGAAACGAAGAGGCTGACTTAGAGCCAGTCGGGGCCGCGCTTCAAGAGTTTCGCCAAGAAACAAAAACGCCCGGCACTGAATGACCGGGCGGCGATGCTGATTGGCTCGTGGCCGATTGTTGCCTGTGGGTCCGGCCCTCACGGTTAGCTCCGGGGGGCTGGGGGGCTGAGAGTTCCAGAGCCTGCCCACAAGGGCCGGACCCACAAGCAACGAAGCCGACTATCACCACCGTTTGCGGCGAGGCAACGTCGGCATCTTGTCAAAACGAGGGTATACGGGCCGGGGAAACCGCCGCACCACGAACGCGTGCGCGAGCCGCGAACGCGGATTGCGGTCAAAGCCGAAAAATGGGCAAAGAAAAACGGCCTGATCCTGGGAGAGAGCCTCGGAGGGCGTGGGGGGCTAGCTTCCGAGACAGGGGCAGGATCAGGCCGTCTTGATGATGATAAGTATACTCATGAATGCGGCTTGGCCTTGATCGCATCGTGGCTGTTTCGTGAATTTCATTACAATTTGTTTCATATTCCCGGCGCGTCGTGCGTGGCGTCGCTGAATATGATCTCAGAGGTTGCTTCGGCTGATGCGTGGCGTAATCTCTTTGTCATGGAGCCACGACAAGGAGGCACCCTTGAGTGACAGCGAGCCGATAGTTTTCCGCCCCAGGCACGGGGCGGGCTTCAAAAGCGCCTCCGCGCCTGCGTCGTCGCCACATGCGAACGCCCGGCGCGAACCGGCTGTCACGACCTTCGATCGCCGCGAACTCTCCGACATTCTCGCCGTCTACGGCCGCAAAGTGGCTGCCGGTGAGTGGCGCGATTATGCGCTGGACTTCGGGCGCGAGACGGCGGTGTTTTCGGTCTATCGGCGAAGCAGCGAGTGGCCGCTCTATCGCATCGAAAAGACTCCCAAGAATGCGCGCAAGCAAGGTGCGTACAGCGTCATCACCGCGACCGGGCTCATCCTGAAACGTGGGCACGAATTGAAACGCGTTCTCGAGGTATTCGAGAAGCGAACGCTTTACGTGGTCGAGGGGTGATCGGTGTTGCGGCTGGCCGTGCGCGGCCACGCGCTTTCGCCAACTCCTTGGCGTCGATCCCCATAAAGCGAAAGGGCTCCGCATCGCTGCGGAGCCCAATCAGTGTCAACCCATTTGGCGTGCTTACTCGCGATTGCCGAACAGCGAGAGCAGCATGTAGAAGAGGTTGACGAAGTCGAGGAAGAGAGACAGCGCGCCCCAGACTGCTGCCTTCGACATGGCAGCCGCATCGCCGACCATCAAGTAGTACTCGTCCTTGATGCGCTGCGTGTCATAGGCCGTGAACCCAGCGAACACGAGCACGCCGATGCACGAGATGGCGAACTGCAGGGCCGACGACTGGAAGAAGATGTTCACGAGCCCGGCCAGGATGATGCCGATCAGTCCCATGAACAGGAACGAACCCCAGCCGGAGATGTCCTTCTTCGTGGTGTAGCCCCACAGGCTGAGCGCGGCGAACGAAACCGCCGTGATCGCGAAGACCTGGCCGATGCTACCCAGCTTGTACTGAATGAAAGCGGTCGATGCTCCCATGCCGATCAGCGCCACAAGCGCCCAATAGGCGACCTGCGTTCCCGCAGTCGACAGGCGTTGCGCGGTGAACATCAAAACGAGCAGCAGGCCGATCGGAGCCAATTTGATGGCCATGATCCAGCCGGAGGCAAACAGCGCCTTACCGAAACCAGTGAGAAGAACGCCATTGCGAAGCGTTGCCTCTGCGAGGGCCGGGTCCGTGGTCACTGATGCGTTGTAAATCGCATACGCGAGGATCGCCGCGACGCCGATGCCACCCGCGAGATAATTGTAGACGCGCAGCATGTGCGCGCGCAGACCCTCGTCCACACCGACGGCGGTGCCGGCACGCGACGCTGACGCGCCCTGAACGTACCTATGATCGATCTGAGCCATTGTTTCCCTTCGACCCTCCGGTGGTTCTGCCCTTGCTTCCACAATGCCTATACTGGCGAAGCGGAACGCGGCAGCATAGCAACAACTGCCGCCCACGCTGAATATGTTCCGGCAGCGCGTCGTTTTCAAGGAGTGGAACGATCAATTTCCGACCTGATTAGTTGGTATATATACAGGTTTACTGGAATTTCATCAAACGCATCACCGTAAATATACGGAGTATTTTTGTCATTCTCCGCGTAAATGCGGTGCTGATCGCGCAGACAACACGCGTGCCGTACCAGCAATCCCAATCACGACGACCAAGGTGCACGCCAACGCTAGGGCCTGAGCAACCGCGCGCCACGAAAACACGAACTCTACCTTCATCAGATAAGTCAGCACTGCCCAGGCGCCAACCGCACCGACAACAAGGGCGACAGCGGCGGTCACTGTTGCGAGCACCAGATATTCGACGAGATGCATGGTGAGGATTTGCCGTCGCGTTCCGCCGATTGCCTTGAGAATAACTGCAAGCCGAATGCGCTGTCGTTGCGCGGTGGCCAAGGCGCCCGCGAGCACGAGCGCTCCTGCCAGCAACGTGACGCCACCGGCCGCGCGCACGGCCAGCATCACCTTATCGAAAACAGCATTAAATGCTGCGACAGCATCTTTCACGCGAATAACCGTGACCGCCGGATGTGCCTTGCCGATCTCGCGGGCGAGCTGCGCCTCGGCCGCAAGCGAGACATTCGGCGGCAATGTTACCGTTGCCAGAAGATTGTGCGGCGCGCCCCGCAGCACGTTCGGTGAAAAGACCAATACGAAGTTGATACCGAGACTTTCCCAATGCACCTCGCGTAAATTCGCGACGCGGGCGGTCACGTTCCGGCCGAGCACATTGACGGTGACGCTGTCGCCTACGGACACGTTCAGGTGCTGCGCAAGCTCGGCCTCAAAGGAGACGAGCGGCTCGCCGGAATAGGTCGGCGACCACCACTCGCCGGCGACGACGCGGGAGCCGGCCGGCACCTCTGCGGCATAGGAAAGACCGCGATCGCCGCGAAGTACCCATTGCGCCTCAGGCGGCGCCTTTATGTCCTCGACGCGTCGGCCCGCGAGCGATACCAGCCGACCGCGCAGCATCGGGGCTTCATCGAGGCGCGCCTCGGATTGCGCGCGGACAACGGTGCGCTCCAGCGAAGACATTTCGGTCGGTGGGATGTCCAGGAGAAAGTAATCCGGCGAGTTTTGCGGCAGGCGCGTCTGCAGCTCGCTCACGATCGAGGAGTCGACGAGCGCAACGCCGGAGAGCAACGACAGCCCAGCGCCGAGCGACAACACAACGGATCGCGTCAAGCCGCCAAGCGCGCTGAGATTGCCAAGCGCCAATCCCAGTTCTGGTCGCCGTGGCCGCGGGAGCTTTCGAGCCAGCCAGGCCACGCCTGCGCCAAGCAGCGGGAAGACGACAAAGATCGCCGCTATGCCGAGCAGAAAATAAACCGCAATCAAAGGGCGATCGGAGGTGAGAATGGCAAGCGCTGCCACGGCGATGGCCGTGAGGCCTGTTGCGGCCATGATGGTCCATCGCGGCCAATGAAAGGATGGCGCAACCTCATCGCGGAAGAGCGCGGCGGCGCGTATTTCTCCGGCGCGGCCGAGCGGCCAGAGCGCGAACAATAGTGCGACGAGCATGCCATAGGCCGCCGCCAGCGCGAGGCTCGCGAGCGATACCGTAAATTCCACGCGGACCGGGAGCACGCCGGCGATCGCCCAATCGACAAGGCCGGGTATGAAAAGGCCGAGTACGAGGCCGATCGCCGTACCAATTGAAGCGAGGGCCATGACCTGGACCAGATGCAGCGTGAAGATCTGGCGCCCGGATGCACCAAGGCTTTTCATCGCGGCGATGACCGTGCGCCGCCGGTCGACGTAGGCCTTCACGGCATTGGCTACGCCCACGCCGCCGATCATGAGCGAGGCGAGGCCAATGAGGGTGAGAAACTGCCGCAACTGGTCGAGCGTGCGCGTCACCGCGGGTGACGGGTTGCGGCGATCATTTACCGCGAAGCCGGCCTCGGGGAGCCCCACTCGGACCGCTTCATGGAAGGCCAGCAGCGACGGCGCGTCCGTTGCGCCGTTCAGGCTCAGGGCATAGCGCCAGCGAACGAGGCTTCCTGGTGCCGCCAAGCCCGTGTTCTCGAGTGTGGCGAGCGAAAGGAAAACACGCGGGCCCATGGTGAAGCGGCTGGAGATCTTGTCCGGCTCGCTCGCGAGCGCAGCCCGGACAACAACCTCCGAGTTGCCGACTTGCAAGCGATCTCCCACCTTGACGCCGAGGCGCTCCAACAGGATCGGATCGACGATCGCGCCGGGCCCCCGAAACAGCGCTTCCTGGACCGTTGCCGTGCCTTGCAACGTCAGGTCTCCGACGAGCGGATAGGCACGATCCACAGCTTTCACCTCGACCAGCGCTTGATCGCTGCCATCGAGACGCCGCGCCATCGAGCGCAATGTCGCCGTCTCCGAAACACGCCCGCGAGCGTCGATCCACGCACGTTCTTCGGGCGTTGCACGGCGGTGAGGCCGAGAGACCGTGACATCGCCGCCGAGCAACACTTCGCCCTGTCGCTCGAAGCTCGATCGCAGGCCGTCCGAAAGAGCGCCGACGCCGGTGATGACCGCAACTCCGAGCGCGATACACGCAACCAGAATGCCAAAGCCCCGCCAACTGCGCGCCAACTCGGAGAGAGCCAGCGATACGATGCGCAGGCGCGGCATTCGGGATCGCGGCAGTGCCGAGCCGGATGCGAGATCGACGTCGACACTCATGCGGATGCTCCGGCCGACATGGCCCCCGGCACCTCAGCAGAACTATCTGCGACAATGCCGCCATCCGCCATTCGAACGACACGCTCGCAACGCTCGGCCAGTCGGTCATCATGGGTGACGAGCACGAGCGTCGTGCCATGGCGACGGCCGAGGGCAAACATCAGCTCGACGATCTGCCGGCCGGTCGCGCCGTCGAGATTGCCGGTCGGCTCATCGGCCAAAAGAAGCCTGGGCTCGGCAACGAGCGCGCGGGCGAGCGCCACGCGCTGTTGCTCGCCACCGGAGAGCTGGGCCGGATAATGCTCCAGGCGGGAGGCCAGACCTACCTCAGCCAGAGCGGAGCGTGCCTTTGTCCGCGCACCGGCATCGCCCCGAAACTCGAGCGGAAGGGCGACGTTCTCGAGCGCGGTCATTGTCGGGACCAAATGAAAGGACTGAAAGACGACGCCGATCGACTGGCTGCGGATGCGCGCGAGACTATCCTCGCCAAGGCTCGACAGCTCATGACCAGCAACCACTGCTCGGCCGTTCGTTGCCTGCTCCAGCCCGCCCATGATCATGAGCAGCGATGTCTTACCAGAGCCGGATGGACCCACGATGGCTAACGATTGGCCGGTCGGCACCTCCAGGTCGATGTCCTTCAGAATTTCGACCGCGCCGGCGCGACTCGAAAGGGTCAGGCCAACGCCCTCGAGCCGCACGACAGGGGCGACGGATGCCCGATCCGAAGGGGCCCGGCCAGACGCTTCATCCCGCGAGGATTCGACGCCATACGTCGCAGTGTTCTGGCTTGGCAAATTCATGCTCCCCTGTCGGCCTTTTTCGGGCTCGCGTCACGAACCGGATGCGGGCACGCTCTTGCCGCTTTCACTGCGGATGCTCATGTCATGTCCCATCGGCGGTCTCACCGGTCGTCGGGCAGCAGTCACCCTCGGCACCCGTGGACCGGAACTGGAACGTACAGGATGATAATCCGGCTTCTCGGCCAAATGGTGCTCTTGCTCGCCGTCGTCAACATGGCGCCACTGTTCGTGACCGCGCCGGCATATGCCGAGACGCCCGGCGAGGCGATGCACGTTGTCGCACTTGGGGACAGCCTTACGGCAGGATTGGGGCTCGCGGCAGGAGACGCATTGCCGGCCGTGTTACAGCGCCTTCTGAAGGAGAAGGGGTACGCCGTCGCAATCCAGAATGCCGGCGTCTCGGGCGACACGATTGCGGGCGGTCTGGCGCGGCTCGATTGGGCGGTCCCAGAAAATACAGACGCCGTGATCGTTGCGCTTGGCGCGAACGATATGCTGGGTGGCCTCGATGTCCAGCGCGCCCGCAGCAATCTCGAAGAGATCGTCCAGCGGCTGAAGGCACGACACATTCCTGTTCTGATCGCAGGCATGCGAGCCAGCCGAACACTCGGCGATGACTATGCCAATGCGTTCGATCGGATCTTTCCGGAACTCGCAGAGAAATACGACCTCGTTCTTTACCCGTTCCTGCTCGACGGCGTGGCGCTCGACTCGAAGCTCAACCAAGCGGACGGGATACACCCCACAGCGGAGGGTGTTCGCCGGATCGCGGACCGGATGTTACCGTTCGTAGAGAAGTTGCTGGCGCAGGTTAAATCGAAGCAAGCCAAATCCGCCCAATAGGCGCTTCGGGGTGGCGGCTCCTGCGTCAACAGCCGAGGGTGAGACGACCATGCCAAGACTTTTCGTCGGTCTCGAGTTGCCAGAAATGGTGCGGATGCGGCTCGGCTTGGTGCGTGGTCCGCTGCCTGGCGCCAGGTGGATCGAGCCAGAGAACATGCACATCACGCTCCGGTTTGCGGGTGATGTCGACAACCGGCAGGCCGACGAGTTGGTGGGCTTTCTCGACGGCATCGAAATGACGCCGTTCCAGGTGATGATTCGGGAAGTCGGCGCGTTCGGAGGGCGAGATCCCCGAGTGATCTGGGCGGGGGTGGAAGCCAGGCCAGAGCTCGATCTGCTGCAACGGGCGGTCGAGCGTGCATGCCGGTCGGCTGGCTTGGCACCGGAGCCGAGGGCTTTCAAGCCACATATCACGTTGGCTCGGCTGCGAGGCGCAAAGCCAGACGTCGTCGCTCGGTTTCTCGGCTCGCGCGGGAGCCTCGCGATCGGTCCCATCACGGTGGATCGGTTCGTGCTGTTCTCGTCGCGGCCGCGTGTCGGCGGTGGCCCTTATGTCGTCGAGAGCGTGTTTCCGTTCTCTTGAGTGGTGCGATCAGGACTGACGCGATCAAGCGCGACGACTGCGACGTCTGCTTTCGATGAGGATGTGACCTACGACAGCCGCCAGCACGAGGGCGCCTCCGACGATGACGAACTGACTTGGCCGCTCACCAACGACAAGCCAGACCCACGTCGGTGACATGGGTACATCGAGCGCCATCAGCAGCGCGGCGTGCGCCGATGGCACGCGCGCGATACCGATCGTGGTCAGGATCAGACCGGCGCCCTGCTGCGTGAATCCGAACAACGCGAAGATCGCCAGATCGCCGGCGCTCAAGCTCCACTCACGAACGAACGGGATCGCACCGATACAGCCAAACGCAGCGCCAAGAGCTCCCGTCGGCACCATGGAGGTACTGGCGTGACGCCGGACGAGCACCGTTTTCGTCGCGAACATCATCGTCATGAACACGGCTAACACGTCGCCGATCATGCTGTCCGTTGACAATCGAAACGAGCTGCCGACGACGAGGATTGCTCCCACCAGCGCCAGACCGGAAAATGCCAGGGTCGACGTCGACGGGCGCTCGCGGATGAGCAGCCAGGCCAATGCGGCCGTCATGAACGGGCTCGTACCAAAGATCACCGAGTTGTTGGCGACGGTCGTGTACTGCAATGACGTGACGAAAGCGCCCATGGAAAGGGCGTTACATAGAGAAATCGCAATCCCTGCACGGCCCACGGCGCGGAACGCGTCGAGCGTGCGGGGGCCTTCGCGCCAGACGACGTAGAGCGTAATCACCATCGCCGTGAAGATGCCGCGCCAGAAAAGAATGGTCGCCGCGTCCTTGCCAAGAATTCGCACAAACAGCCCGGCGCTCGAGAACGCGATGGTGCCCACGAGCAGCAACAAAACGCCGGAGGTATAGGTCGCACTTTCAGCTCGACGGGCTGTCTCGACGGCTTCCGTGCTCACCCCGCGCTCCTCGCTCGTCAGACGCCCGAAAGCCCGGCACCCTGACAGAAGCGCGGGGATCGCACCATTGGTAAGCTTCGCGGTGCAGCATCAGACGTCGGTCGTGAGCCATCTGTCACGCCGCGACACGGTCGGATAAGGTCGCGCAGCACGGTCCACAGAACGGAGTTGCCCGATGACCATCGCGCGAAGGCCTGTCGCTCTTGTCACGGGCGCTGCATCCGGCATCGGCGCGGCGACGGTCAGGGCCATCGCGGGCGGATGCGGCGGGCTCGCCCTTCATACGCGCGGCGCATCAGAAGAGACGCGGCACCGTCTGGCCCGTGTTGCTGATGCTGCGCGCGCTGAAGGTGCTAAAGTGCTGGAGCTCTATGGCGACCTGGCGCGGGCCGGAACCGGGCAGGAGATCGCAAAAAAGGCTGTCGCGCATTTCGGTCAGCTCGATCATCTCGTGGCGAATGCAGGGTTCGCGGACCGGCGTAGCACGGTGGAGCTGACACGCGGCGATTTCGACCAGTCAATGGCGACGATGGCCGGCGCGTTCTTCGAACTGGCGCAGGGGACACAGAACGCGCTCGCCGCATCTCCTCAAGGTCGGATCGTCTATGTGTCGTCGTTCGTCGCGCATCGCTTCGCGCCGTCCGCGCTGTTTCCGTCGTCCGCCGCGGCGAAAGCGGCAGGCGAAGCCCTGATGAAATCGCTTGCGGCGGAATTGGCGCCGAGGGGTGTGACCGTGAACGCGGTTGTTCCGGGCTATACGCGAAAAGACAGTGGGCATACCGCGCTCGCCCCGCACTCGACGTCGGCTGTCTACGAGACCGGTACCGCAGCAACGCCGCTCGGTCGCATCGCCGAGCCCAACGACATCGCAGCGCTGATCGCTTTTCTCCTTTCGCCGGCGGCGCGGCACATCACCGGGCAGGCCATTGCTGTCGATGGTGGGTTGTCGCTCGGCTGATCCGTCCGCGCACAGGGCACTGGTCCTGGCCCGCTCTGAAGGGCATGCTGGCCGCCGACGGGTGGGTCGAGCGCCATCGCATGATCCGCATCTGCTTCCAGGGCAATCTCAACGAAGGACAAAGGCCATGAGACTAAAGGGCAAGACTGCACTGGTGACGGGCGCCGGTGGTGGCCTCGGCGGCGCTATTTCCAAGCGTTTTGCGGCGGAAGGCGCAGCCATACTGTGCTCGGATCGCGATCTCGCGAAAGCCGAAGCAACGGTGAAAGCCATCACGTCTGCCGGCAGTACGGCCTATGCGATGCAAGCCGACGTGGCCGTGCCTGCCGACTGCGAGGCGCAGGTTGCCGAGACCGTGAAGCGGCTCGGGCGCATCGACATCGCCGTCAACAACGCGGGCATCGGCCTGCACAAGCTCGCACTCGACACGACGCTCGAAGACTGGAACCGAGTGATGGCGATCAACCTCACGGGCTCATTCCTGACGGCCAAGGCGGCCGCCGCGAAAATGGTGGCGCAGGGTGGCGGTCGCATCATCCAGATCGGGTCGATCTCCGGTCAGCGCGGCAACATGGGGGGCGTGGCGTACGGAGCTTCAAAGGCCGCTGTGATGCACGTGTGCAAGGTGCTGGCGGTAGAGCTTTCGTCGAAGGGCGTGATGGTGAACGCCATTGCGCCTGGGCCTATCGAAACGGGCATCAGCGTGCACGGGCCGTCTCGGCGGCAGAACTACCTGAGCCGTATTCCCACGGGCGCCTATGGCACGGTCAGTGCCGTTGCTAACGCGGCGCTCTATCTGGCATCGGATGAATGCGAGTGGGTAACGGGGCACGTGCTGAACGTCGACGGCGGCTATGGTGCCTCGGGCCTTGCCTATGATCCGAGCGAAGTCGGCCGCAAGTAAGCGGGCGACGTGTCCTCGTGTCCATCCTCGCACCTCGTTGCGAGGATGATGGGCTGAGCGAGCTGAGAAATGGATCCTCGCGACGATCGCGAGGATAACAACTCAGAACGGCTGCGGCGCCAGCGCGAGTCAACACTGCGCTGTCGCCGCCTCGTTTCAGAAGAACGCCTGCAGGCCGGTGATGGCGCGACCGAGGATGAGGGCGTGAACGTCGTGCGTGCCCTCGTAAGTGTTCACGGTTTCCAGGTTCGCCGCGTGACGCATGACGTGATACTCGATCTGGATGCCGTTGCCGCCGTGCATGTCGCGCGCCATGCGGGCAATATCGAGTGCCTTACCGCAGTTGTTGCGCTTGACGATCGAGATCGCCTCGACAGCGAGCTTACCCTCGTCGAACATGCGACCGACGCGCAACGCACCCTGAAGCCCGAGAGAAATCTCGGTCATCATGTCAGCGAGCTTCTTCTGGATGAGCTGGGTGTTGGCGAGCGGACGATTGAACTGCTTGCGGTCGAGCGTGTACTGACGCGCGCGGTGGAAGCAGTCCTCAGCGGCACCCATGGCGCCCCAGGCGATTCCATAGCGCGCACGGTTGAGGCATCCAAACGGTCCTGCCAGGCCCTGCACGTTGGGTAGGAGATGGTCCTCCGACACTTCGACGCCGTCCATGACGATCTCGCCCGTGATCGAGCAGCGCAAGCTGAGCTTGCCGCCGACTTTCGGCGCGGAAAGGCCCTTCATGCCCTTCTCGAGGATGAAGCCACGGATACCGCCGCCGTGGGCCTCGGACTTGGCCCACACGACGAACACATCGGCGATGGGGGCGTTCGAGATCCACATTTTTGCGCCAGACAGGCGATAGCCGCCATCGATCTTCTCGGCGCGCGTTTTCATACCGCCGGGGTCCGAGCCGGCATCGGGCTCGGTCAGGCCGAAGCAGCCGATCCACTCGCCGCTGGCGAGCTTCGGCAGATACTTCATGCGCTGCTCTTCTGAGCCGTACGCATAGATCGGGTGCATGACGAGGCTCGACTGCACGCTCATCATGGAGCGGTAGCCCGAGTCCACTCGCTCCACCTCACGCGCGATCAAACCGTAAGAAACGTAGTTCGCGCCTGCGCAGCCGTACTTGTCGGGGATGGTGACGCCGAGGAGGCCTAGGGCACCCATCTCACGGAAGATCTCAGGATCGGTCTTTTCCTCGAGATAGGACTGGATCACGCGCGGGGCGAGTTGCTCCTGGCAGTAGTCGCGTGCCGTATCACGGATCGCTCGCTCGTCCTCCGTGAGTTGATCGTCGAGCAGGAACGGGTCCTCCCACTGGAACGCCACCCTGCTGCCGCTCCTGGTCTTCTCCTGCATGTCGCCTGCTCGCTCGGTTGGACTGCAGGCGTCGCCACGCATGCGGCTCCTGCAGAAACGGGTTCAGATTTGGGCGTTCCTACTGCGCCACGAAGGCTCCGTCCACGACAAGCTCGGCGCCTGAAATGTAGGAGGCCTCGTCGGACGCCAAGAACAGGTTTGCGTTGGCCACCTCCTGCACCTCACCGAAGCGGCCCATGGGAATAGCCTTGAGGATGCGCGCGCGAACGTCCGGGTCGGCGCTCATCCGCGAGGTGCGCATGGGCGGCATGACGCCGGGATGGACCGAGTTGACGCGGATATTGTCGCGACCGAACTGTACGGCAGCGGCCTTGGTCATGGAGCGAACAGCACCCTTGGCGGCGTTGTAGCCCATGTGCACGAAGTTCTGGCCCATGATGCCGGAGATCGACGAGATGTTGACGATCGAACCTTTCTTGGCCTTCTGCATCTCCGGGATGACGGCGCGCATGCCGAGGAAGACGCCCTTGGCATTGATCTCCATCTGCTGATCCCACGTCTTCATGGAGAGGCGGTCCGGGTCGGAGCCCGAGACGCCCGCGTTGTTGACTAGGACGTCGATCCGGCCGTGGGCTTTCAGGGTGTCGGCCACCACCTGCGCCCAGTCTTCTTCCTTCGAGACGTCGTGCCGGATGAAGGTGGCGTGATTGCCGATCTCGCGCGCGACCGCCTGACCGCCTTCGGGATCAACGTCGGTCAGGACGACGAAGGCGCCCTCACGGGCAAATATGCGGGCCGTCTCGGCGCCCATACCGGAAGCCGCCCCCGTGACGATCGCCACCTTGTCTTTCAACCGCATGTGTTTCCTCCGTGCGGATTTTCACTTGATTAGACGTATGAGATCCTTGAAGGCCGGGTCGTCGCCGCGGCCGAGCCATTCGAAGGCCACCATCTCCTGTGAAACGATCGTCGCCCCGGCTCCACGGAAGCGCTCCAGTGCCAGATCACGTACACTTGCCTGCCGCGAGCCGACGGCATCGGCAACGACGAACACGTTCTTTTTGTTTTCGAGAAGCTCGAGAATCGTCTGGCCGACGCACACATGCGTCTCCATTCCGCCGATCACGATCTGATCGCGGCCCTCGTTCTCAAGGCTTGTGATACGGGCGCGGATCGCATCGTCGCGCCAGCAGGAGAAGGCTATCTTCTCAAGGCAAGGGGTATCGTTGCCGGCCGCTTCGCGGACGCTGGCGACGGTCGGGCCAAGTCCCTTGGAATAGTGCTCGGTAATAGTGATCGGAACGCCAAGACGCCGGGCATATTGCACAAGGCGCTGGCAACTTGCGGCTGCGGCCTCTCCGCCTTCGATATGCGGTGCGAGGTTAGCCTGGACGTCGATAATCATTAAGTGTGCGCGATCGCGATCCGCGAGCATGGTGGACTCCCGAGTTGGAGTCCGACCCTAGACCCGATATGGCGCGGTCTGCAAACGGTGGGCGCGCGTCGTGCCGTGTTCCAAAAACCGGTTGCGACGCGCGGCCGGCCGTATTCAGTGGAGGTCGATGTTCCGCATCGCCGCGGCGGCCGCTGTGGCTGGATCGGCGCCCAGTCCTACTCGTGCGTTGACCTCGTTGCGCGCACGGATACCATCGCCCACTGCCGATGCCACATCGGCGATTACGCGGAGCGCGGAAGTTGCGAAGCGCTCGGCAGTGCCGAGCCCGACTGCTGCCTTGATTGCCATGGATCGCTCTCATCTCTGAGGTGGTGGCGGTTTGCGCCATCCCGGAGGCCGCTTATGCTGCCTTTTCCGTATGCGAATATGAGTCTTTGCCCAACATTTCGCAATGCACAATAAAACAACTGAGTTATGCAAGCGGCGCATGACTCAGTTTCGAATTGTTTTAACTTGATAAATTTCCGTTCATTAATTGACCGACGTCTTTGTTGCAGCGTGAGCCCTCTATTTCATCTCGCATTTGCGAAATTAAAGCTCTCGCCGCGCAATACTGGACGCCATTCGTCGACGCGCTAATCTCAGCCGCGAATGGCCAAGGCGATGATCGGTCTTGTTTTTCCAACACAAGTCGTCACGCCGCGCAGAATCTCAGGAGATCGCATCATGCGAGTGCTCGTCACCGGTGCGGCCGGATTTATCGGCTTCCACACATCCCGCGCGCTCGCCTCGCGCGGCGACGAGGTCATTGGCGTCGATATGGTCAACGACTATTACGACGTGAATTTAAAGGAAGATCGACTTAAGGAGCTATCCACACTCAAAGGCTTCCGCTTCCAGCGTCACGATATTGCGGATCGGGAGGCGACGGCGCGGCTTTTCAAAGAAACGCGACCCGAGCGGGTAATCAATCTCGCGGCGCAGGCCGGCGTGCGCTATGCGGCGACCAACCCACACGCCTATGTCGAGTCGAATTTGGCCGGCTTCATGAATATTCTGGAGGGCTGCAGGCACAACGGCGTGGAGCATCTCGTTTACGCGTCCTCCTCATCCGTCTATGGGGCCAACACGCGGATGCCGTTTTCCGTGGAGGATACGGTTGACCATCCGGTAAGTCTTTATGCGGCGACGAAGAAGGCCAACGAGCTGATGGCGCACAGCTACTCGCACCTTTATCGTTTGCCGACCACGGGTCTGCGCTTCTTCACCGTGTATGGCCCATGGGGGCGGCCGGACATGGCGCTGTTCCTGTTTGCATCACGCATCGTAAGGGGCGAGCCGATCGATGTATTCAACAATGGCCATCACAGCCGGGACTTCACCTACATCGACGACATCGTGCAGGGCGTCGTCCGCGTCCTCGATCAGGTTGCAGCTCCCAATCCTGAATGGAACGGTGCCGACCCCGATCCGGCAACCTCGAATGCGCCATATCGAATTTACAACATCGGCAATAACCAGCCCGTCCAACTGATGCACCTGATCGGCTGCCTCGAGTCCGCGCTCGGGCGCACCGCCGAAAAGCGCTTCTTGCCGATGCAGCCGGGCGACGTGCCCGACACCTACGCCAACATCGAGGCACTGGCCGACGATATCGGCTTCAGACCGTCCACGCCGATCGAGATCGGCATCGAGCGCTTCGTCGCTTGGTTCAAGGCGTACTACGGGCACAACTGAGCCGCGGCGCACCGTTATCGCGGCGCGATGTCGATGTCGGCCCGGCCAAGGCGCAAGGAATTGCCGATGACGGAGACGGATGACAGGCTCATAGCGGCCGCGGCGATCATCGGTGACAACAGCCAGCCGAGCACAGGGTAAAGCACACCGGCAGCGATGGGGACGCCCAAGGCGTTATATCCGAACGCGAACACGAGGTTCTGGCGGATATTCGCCAGCGTCGTCTCGGCGAGCTTTCGGGCTCGTGCGATGCCCATCAAATCACCTTCCGGTAAGGTAATTCCGGCGCTTTCCTTTGCGACATCGGCGCCCGTGCCCATGGCGATGCCTACATCCGCCGCGGCGAGCGCTGGCGCATCGTTCACGCCATCGCCGGCAAAGGCAACGCGCCGGCCTTCGGCCTTCAGTCGTTGAACGAGATCAGCCTTCTTCTCGGGCAATACGCCAGCGTGCACTTCGGTAATACCGAGCTGCCGCGCAACCGCATCGGCCGTGGCTCCTGCGTCGCCCGTCGCCATGATCACGCGCAGCCCCTTGTCGGCGAGGGCGGCAAGCGCCGCCGGTGTCGTGGGCTTTATCTCGTCCGCGAACGCAAGAATGCCGATGAGACGCCCACCAGCAGCCGCGTAGAGCGCCGTCTTGCCATCGCGTCGAAGCTCCGCCGTGGCGTCGTCGTAATCGGAGACAGCGATACTGAGATCCTGCATCAACGCGACGTTCCCCAAGGCCACGTCCTGCCCGTCGACGATACCTTTGGCGCCTTTTCCCGGCGCCGTATCGAACACGTCCGGCTCGACGATCGAAATCGACCTGGATCGTGCCGCGGCGACAATCGCCTGCGCCAAGGGATGCTCGCTGCCGCGTTCGAGGCTGGCGGCGAGACGAAAGAGCGTCTGCTCGGTGGTGCCTGCCAGCGGCTTGATGTCGGTCAGTACGGGACGCCCGACGGTAAGCGTCCCCGTCTTGTCGATGACCAGCGTATCGACCGAGGCGAGCCGCTCGAGCGCCTCTGCATTGCGGATGAGGATGCCCGAGCGCGCGCCACGGCCCGTTGCCATCATGATGGAGATGGGCGTTGCAAGGCCAAGTGCGCAGGGGCATGCGATGATCAGAACGGAGACGGCAGCGATCACCGCATGTGCCAAGGCTGGCGGTGGACCAAACAGCAACCACGCCGGGAAGGCGAGGATGGCCACGGCAATGACGGCCGGCACGAAATAAGCGGCCACCTTATCTGCAAGGCTCTGGATCGGCGCACGCGTACGTTGCGCTGATGCGACCATCTCGACGATGCGGGCAAGCATCGTGTCGGAGGCGACACGCTCGACCTTCATGATCAGGCTGCCCGTCCGGTTGAGCGTGCCGCCCGTGAGCTTGTCGCCGGGCTTCTTGTCCACTGGCAGCGGCTCACCCGTTACGAGTTGCTCATCAACGCCGGAGTGACCGTCAAGTACGCTGCCATCGACTGGCACGGCCTCGCCCGGGCGAATGCGCACCCTATCGCCGGGCATAAGAGTGTCGACCGGCACCTCGGCCTCGGCTCCATCCTCCGCGATACGGAGTGCCGTCTTTGGTGCGAGATCCATGAGGGCGCGGATTGCGGCTCCCGTTCGCTCGCGAGCGCGGAGTTCGAGGAGCTGACCGAGCAGCACGAGCACAACGATAACGGCTGCCGCCTCGAAATAAACGCCGACCGTACCGTCGTGCTCGCGGACGGCCTCAGGGAAGATGCCGGGAGCAAAAACGGCTGCAACGCTGTAGACGAAGGCGGTTGTTACGCCGATCGCAATAAGCGTCCACATATTTGGACTGCGGTTGCGGATCGATGCGATGCCCCGCTCGAGGAATGGCAGGCCGCACCAGAGAACGACGGGTGTCGCCAACACAAGCTCGATCCACTGGGTGACATGGGCCGGAACCCATCGGTGAAGCGGCACACCGACGTGCGGGGCCATGGCGATGAGGACCAGTGGCACAGCGAATATCGCGCCCACAACGAAGCGGCGCCTGAAATCCACGAGCTCTGGGTTGGGCCCCTCGTCCGCGGCCGGCACGCCCATCGGCTCCAGCGCCATGCCGCACTTGGGACACGTGCCAGGTCCCTCCTGGACGATCTCCGGATGCATCGGGCAGGTATAAAGCGTGCCCTTCGGTTTGCTTTTTGCCTCTTCGGCGGCGGCGCGAGCCTTGATCTCGGCATCGAGGAAGCGTTGCGGATCAGCCTCGAAGCGTGCTTTGCAGTGCCCGCTGCAAAAGTAGTAGGTCTCGCCTTGATATTCCGAGGTGTGCTTGGCGTCTGCGACATTCACCGTCATTCCGCAGACCGGATCGATCTTTGTGCCCGGAGCGGGGGACGCTGTGCCGTGGGCATCGGCGCAGGATTTATGGTGGTGATGATCGGGGGCGTGTCGGTGCGCCATTTCGTTTCTTCCCGCACCGCTTGGGTGCCATATACGGGCTGGGGGTATATCTAGGCTTGACGCATATACCCCCCAAGGGTATTCGTCAACCATGCAAACTGAGACAAAAGCCCAGTGCTTGAAACGGCTGTCGCGGATCGAAGGTCAGGTGCGCGGCCTCGCGCGCATGCTGGAAGAAGATCGGTATTGCATCGACGTAATAACGCAGATCGCAGCCGTCCGTGCCGCGCTGAGACGCGTCGAGGAGCAAGTGCTCGAAGATCACGTCGGGCATTGCGTGGAGCATGCCATCCGCTCGGGCGATGCCGAGGAGCAGCGCAAAAAGGTGGCCGAGTTGCTCGAGGTGCTGCGCCGGTCCGATCGTTAACGCCGGAACCGCAGGTGATTCAGGCCGCCAACTCTCGAAATTCTGGCGCATCCAACCAAAAGATACGCGCCGTACGGGACACGGTGCGCGGTTCGCCCGTCGTCAGGAAGCGAAGCCGATCGACGCCTCCCTCTTGCGCCGCGTAGCGCGGATGGCGCGCCAAATAGTCTTCAAGGCTATCGGCAACAACTTCGGGCTGGGAGAGCAGGCGCGTAAAGCGCGGAAGATGCCGACGGAAGAGGTGTTCGACGAGTGGATAATGGGTGCAGCCGAGGATCGCGCGATGTGGCGGCTCCCCGGCGGTTTTCGCGTCCAACGCCGTAACAGCCGCCTCGATAATGGCTTCTAGCTCCGCCTCGGGTCGCGCCGCCTCGATCGCGCCGGCGAGTTGCGGACATGCCTGCTGGACGACAGTGATCCGCGGACAGCGCTTGCGGATCTCTTCGGGAAACACGCCCGACGTAATGGTGCGCGTGGTTCCGAACACGGCAATGACGTCGCTATTGTATTTCTGAGGATACTGAGGGGTCGTAACGCCCCACGGAGTTTGTGTGGCGGCTTCGACTGTCGGCGCGGCGATGCCGAGGATGTTGTGGGTTCCTGCATACGGGCTCGATGGCAGCCACTCGCGTTGCAGGGGGCGCGCAGCCACGCACGTCGCCGTGTTGCACGCCAACACGACAAGGCGACAACCCATTCCGAAAAGCGCTTCGCAGGACTGGCGGGTCAGATCGACAATTTCGCTGGCAGGGCGATTGCCGTAGGGGGCATTGCCATGATCGCCGAGGTAGATGAAGGCCTGCTGCGGAAAACGATGCAGGAGTGCGCGAAGCACCGTGAGGCCACCATGGCCGGAATCGAAGACACCGATCATGTACGTTTCGCCCTTACCGCGTCGAACGGCAAAACGCATACAGAGCCGTGTTGTCGCCCATGAGGCGCGGACGTAGAAGCGCCCGCGCCGCCCCGATTCCGCTTCTACTCGGCAGCGCGCGGCGTGCCGTGTGCCTGCGCTTCCTGCTCCTTCAGCATTTCGAGCGATGGCATGGAAACGGCGTTGTAGCCGCAGTCCACGTAATGCACCTCACCCGTGACCGCGCCTGCAAGATCCGACAGAAGATAAAGCGCTGCCCCGCCAACCTCGTCGAGGGTGGGGGTACGCTTCAGCGGGGACGTGTCGCCCTGGTAGTTGAAGATCATGCGCGCGTCAGAGATGCCGGCTCCGGCGAGCGTACGCATGGGACCCGCGGAGAGAGCGTTGACGCGGATGCCCTGTGCGCCGAAATCGGCGGCGAGATAGCGGACCGATGCTTCAAGCGCCGCCTTGGCAACGCCCATGACGTTATACGATGGGACGACGCGCTGAGAGCCGCCATAAGTCAGGGTCAACATCGAGCCGCCATCCTTCATGAGCGGCGCGGCGCGCTTCGCGATCTCGGTGAACGAGAAACACGAGATGACCATCGTGTTCGTGAAGTTCTCCCGCGAGGTATCGGAGTAGCGACCGTGCAGTTCGCGCCTGTCGGAGAAGGCAAGCGCGTGCACGATGAAATCGAGCCCGCCCCAGGTTTTCTCGATCTCGTTGAAAACGTTATCGACACTCGCAAGATCGGCCACGTCGCACGACACGATCACCTCTGAGCCGACCGACTCCGCGAGAGGAACGGCGCGGCGGCCAAACTGCTCGCCCTGGTACGTGAACGCGAGCTTGGCGCCATGATTGGCACAGGCTCTGGCTATGCCCCATGCGATGGATCGCTCGTTAGCGACGCCCATCACGAGTCCCCGCTTACCGGCGAGGAGAGGCCCTGGCTGAGTAATGTCCTTCTGGCTCATGACCGTTCCCGATTTGGCGCGTTCCTGTCGTGCCACCACCTGCAGCCAAGCAGTGCCCGGCCCTTCGAGCCGCATGCCGGCCCACTTGCTTTTGCTCCAGTGCTCCATGATGTCGCGACCCATCTCGGCCTCTCGGCCGGCCAAGCCGCGCTAGGCGTCACTGATGAGCCCGTTACATCAACCGTCGCGGCGGAAAACGAGAGTCGCATTTGTTCCACCGAAACCGAAGCTATTCGAGAGTACACAGTTAAGCTCGCCATCGATCCGTGTCCGCGCAATCGGGACGCCGGCAAAAGCGGGGTCCAACTCCTCGATATTGGCACTCTCGGCAATGAAGCCGTTACCCATCATGAGGAGCGAGAAAATGGCCTCCTGCACGCCGATCGCGCCGAGGGAATGGCCAGTCAGCGATTTGGTCGACGAGATCGGCGGCATATCGTTACCGAACACTGTTCGGATTGCCTCGATCTCCTTCACGTCACCGACCGGTGTTCCCGTTCCGTGCGGGTTGATGTAGTCGACCTTAGCGCCGATACCTTTTCCGTCGAAGCCTGCGAGCGCCTTCTGCATGCAACGAATGGCGCCTTCCCCCGAAGGGGCAACCATGTCGAAGCCATCCGACGTCGCGCCGTAGCCGACGATCTCTCCATAGATGCGTGCACCGCGTGCCACTGCGCGCTCACGATCCTCGAGGACGACGACGCCCGCGCCGCCGGCAATCACGAAGCCATCGCGATCCTTATCATAGGCGCGACTGGCTTTCGCCGGCGCATCGTTAAAGCGCGAGGACATGGCGCCCATTGCGTCGAAGAGGGACGACAAGGTCCAATCCAGCTCCTCGCAGCCGCCCGCGAACATGATGTCCTGTTTGCCCCATTGGATGAGCTCGGCTGCGTTGCCGATGCAATGAGCGCTTGTCGCACAGGCGGAAGAAATCGAATAGTTGGTGCCCTTGATCTGAAAAGCCGTCGCGAGCACGCCAGACGGGCCTGAACACATCGCTTTCGGCACTTCGAACGGGCCGACGCGTTTGGGGCTTTTGTTGGCGCGGGTCGTATCGGCCGCCGCCACGATGGCGGCCGTCGATGGTCCGCCCGACCCCATGATAATGCCGGTGCGCTCATTCGAGACATCGCTGATCTCGAGCCCGGCATCGCGGATCGCCTGGTCCATCGCCACATAGTTCCACCCCATGCCGGCATTCATGAAGCGCTTGGCTTTGCGCGGCACTGCAGCCTCCCAGTCGAACTGAGGCTCACCATGTACCTGGCATTTGAAACCGAGCTCGGCATAGGACGGCGCCCGAGTGACGCCAGAGCGACCCTCGCGCAGCGACGACAAAACCTCCTGCGTGTTGTTGCCGATGGACGATACGACGCCCATTCCGGTCACCACGACCCGTCTCATTTCCCGGCACCCCTCCCGAATCGGCTCGCTTGCATTCTATAGAGCGCCCCGCCCGGCGAATCACCCTGTCTTCGACGGAACGCGTTTCTCATCTCAGCAGGCAACCTGCTGCAATCCGTCGCGGCCCGCCGCAACGTGCCAACCGGCGATCGTCCGCTTCAGGCTGGCTCGCCTGCAGGGCCAGTTCCGGTCTCGAACAACCCGACTTTCATATCGGTCGCCTGATAGATGGTTTCGCCATCGGCTCGGACCAAGCCGTCCGCGATCGCAAGCTTCAATTTTCTCAAGATCACCCGCTTCAGGTCGACGACATACTCCACGCGCTGAACGGTCGGCAGCACCATCCCGGTGAACTTTACCTCGCCGACGCCAAGCGCGCGGCCCCGACCCGGCGCGCCCATCCAACCGAGGAAAAATCCTGTGAGCTGCCACAGTGCATCGAGACCCAGGCAACCCGGCATTACTGGATCACCCTTGAAATGACAGGCGAAAAACCAATCGCAGGCCGGATTGCCGGCCACCTTCAGCTCGGCGACGACCTGCCCCTTGCCGTGAGCGCCACCGGTCTCGGAGATCAATCCGATCCGTTCAAACATCAGCATCGGCGGAAGCGGCAACTGCGCATTTCCAGCTCCGAACAGCTCGCCCCGGCCGCAGCTCAGGAGATCATCATATTCGAAGCTTGAACGTCGCTCTGCCATCCTGTGCTCCCCACTCGATTGTCAGCCGCCGCCGCTTCGGCCCCCACCATCTTCGGGCGTGCGTCGCGTGGGACTTCCAGACGTCAAATTGGCCGGCGTTGGTAACACACCCATCCCCGCCCAGAAAGGCCACCGGTAGGTCAATTGCTCCTCCGAACGACCATCTGTTGCTCCTCGAACTCAACCAGCGTAATATCAGGCGCTTGTCAATGAACCAATCGTTGAGGCAGGATAACGGAGCACGCAGGAGTGCACGCTGTCTCACGACGTGGTTTCGCGCTGAAGGGAGCGCCACTGTGGAAGGCCGATCGGATACGCTCAGGACCGAACCCGAAATCCGCGCATTGTTGGCGGAGGCGGGGTTGCGCCCAACGCGTCAGCGGCTGCTGCTGGCTACCCTTCTGTTCGGTCAGGGGGACCGCCATGTTACGGCGGAGGGCCTGCACGGCGAGGTGACGCAGCAGGGCGAGCACGTGTCGCTGGCGACTGTTTACAACGCTCTGCATCAATTCAAGAACGCCGGGCTTCTCCGTGAGCTCGCGATTGAAGGGACCAAGGCGTACTTCGACACGAATACGTCGAACCACAATCACTTCTACCTTGAGAGCGAAGGCAAGCTCATGGACATCTCCGGCGTGCGCGTCGAAGGATTGCCCGAGCCGCCCGAGGGCATGCGCATCAGCCATATCGATGTCGTGATCCGGCTGGTGAAGCACCGGAAGCAGGTTTGAGCTCCCAACCGCTCCATACCCAATAGATTCCATCTGACCCACGCCGCCGCCGGCCGTCTTCAGGCTAGCTGACCATAGCGCCGTGGAGGCATGAGACTGCACGCACGGCGCGCTAGCGCGAGCTGCGCTCCTCGTGGCACTGTGGGCTCATCAGATTGGCAGCAGCGACCGCTCGACACGGAGCGGCGGACATCCGGGAAGGAGATCCCCATGCTCGAAGCCTACATCTACGACGGCATCAGGACGCCATTCGGACGACAAGACGGCGCGCTCAGCCGTGTTCGCCCGGACGACATGCTGGCGGACGTGATCAAGACAGTCGTCGGGCGCTCGGGCTTCAACCCGGAATCGATCGACGACGTCAACGTCGGATGTGTCAGCCAGGCTGGTGAGGATAGCCGGAATGTCGGGCGCCATGCCATGCTGCTGGCCGGCCTGCCGATGGAAGTACCGGCGAACACGCTCAATCGCCTCTGCGGTTCGGGAATGAACGCCCTGATTTCGGCCGCACACGCCATCACCTGCGGCGAAGCCGATGTCGTGGTGTCGGCCGGTGTCGAGAGCATGACGCGGGCGCCTTTCGTCGTGGGACGGGCAGATGGCGCGTTTCCGAAGCGGATCGAGTCTTATGTTGCCTCGCTCGGCGCGCGCTTCCCGAACCCGAAGATCGAGAGCGAGTTCGGCGACGACACCATGCCGCAAACCGCGGACAATCTCGCGCGGGAGTTCCAGCTCACCCGCGAGGCTTGCGATGTGTATGCTCTCGGTTCTCAACAAAAGTACGAAGCCGCACGCAAAGCGGGCTTCTACAAGGATGAAATTCTGGCCGTAGCCGTTCCGCCGGCCAAGCGCGGTGGTGAAGCGACAACGGTCGATGCCGACGAGCATCCACGTCCGCAGACCGACATGGCCGGCCTCGCCAAGTTGCGCCCGATCTTCAAGGAAGGCGTGACGACAGCGGGCAACGCATCGGGCATCAACGATGGCGCTGCCGCGCTGATCGTCGCCAGCCGTGATGCGGGTGACAAGGCAGGCGCGAAGCCGCGTGCTCGCATTATCGCGACGGCCGTGGCCGGCGTTGCGCCGCGGATCATGGGGTTCGGACCAGTGCCAGCCGCCAAGAAGGCGCTGGAACGCGCGGGGCTCGATCTCAAAGACATGGACGTGATCGAGATCAACGAGGCGTTTGCCGCTCAGGTGCTCGCCTGCTGCAAAGGGCTCGATCTGGCGGCCGATGACAGCCGCTTGAACCCGAACGGCGGTGCCATCGCGGTCGGCCATCCTCTGGGAGCCTCCGGGTCGCGTATCGCCCTCACGGCTATGCGGCAGCTCGAGAGGACCGGCGGCAAGCGCGCGTTGGTATCGATGTGCATTGGCGTCGGCCAGGGTATCGCCATGGTAATCGAGCGCGTCTGACGCGATCCCACATCAGCAATTCTGCGAAAAGGCGGCGCTTCCGAGAGCGCCGCCTTCTGCTTGTTGCGCTTCAAGCGCTGCCCCTGCGTCGGCGCTCACCCCAGATATTCAGGAAATTCGCGGCCACGATGATCGCGGCTCCGACGACAAGCGAAGTGGCCAAATTCTCATTGTGCCAACCACAGCGATCAGCGGGAGGCGCAGAAAGTCCATTGGGGCCACCACGATTGCATCCGCGAGTGCGAAGGCGCGGGCAAGCCCGTAATGCGCAAAGAGGCCGAGTACCGTCAGCGCGACGATCCAAAGTGCGGTCATGGGTGATGGCACCTTCAGGGTCGTCGCAGCCAGCGCGAGCGCGATGAAGCCCTGGATCAGGTGCGTGTAGAAGAGCAACAGGAATGCGCTGTCGTTTCGAGTCAGGCGTTTGGTCATCAGGAAGTGAAACGCAAAACCGATCGCGGCGATGAATGCGTAAATGGTGCCAGGGCCGATCGCGAGGCTACCGGGCGAGACCACGATCAAGATGCCGGCGAAGCCCAGCGCCGCAGCCAGCATGCGGGTTCCGGTCAATCGCTCCTTGAGAAAGAGCGGCGCCAGCAACGCCGTCCAGAGCGGCGCGGTGAACTCGATTGCGAACAGTTGAGCCAGCGGGATAAGCGTCACCGCCACGAGCCAAGCATACTGGGCAACGAAGTGGACGGCACTGCGCAAGGTGAGCAACGGAAGTTGCTTCGTGCGCAGATCGACGACGCTACGGCCGTTCGCATATTGCACGATTGCCAGGATCGATAGGCCGAGCCAACTCCGATAGACCATGATGTCGAGCGCACCGAGGCTACGACCGGCTTCGCGAGCGGCAATGCCGATGCCGGAGAATGCGAAAAGCGCGATGGTCATCCACTTTGCGGCAGCGAGCACATGACCCGACGATTCAACAACTGCGAGCGTCTTCTTATCCATTCAGGCCGCAACCCTTAAACAGTCTCGAAGCAATAAAGGAGACGCAGAGCTTCCGGCCAGTTAAGGTTATAAATGAACTCAAGTCCTTGTTTCGGCTTGTCTCCATATAGACTTGAGCGTTCGGGAGGCAGGCCGCGCGACGCGGACGCTCGAGGCAAGGGATATTGACGCTATGGTGAACGCGAGGAGTGGTGTGCCAAGAGGCTATCAGGCCGTCATGCCCTACCTTCGGGTGCGCGATGCGGCCGCCGCCATAAAATTCTATAAAAAGGTGTTCGGCGCGACGGAACGCTATCGACTCAAAATGGCAGGCAAGATCGGCCACGCCGAACTCGAAATCGGCGGATGCACGGTCATGCTTTCGGACGAGTTTCCCGAAGCGAACGCTGTCGGGCCGAAGGCGCTCAAGGGCACCACTGTCGTCCTTACCGTCTACGTCGGCAACGTCGACCAAGTCGTAGCGAAGGCCGTGAAAGCAGGTGCCAAAATCCGGCGAGCGGTCGCGGATCAATTCTACGGCGACAGAACGGGGCAGATCGAGGACCCGTTCGGGCATGTGTGGTCGATTCAATCGCGCCTCGAAAAGGTCAATCCGAAGGACATGCAGAAGCGGCTCAATGCGCTGCTGAAGACCGAAGCGTCGGCCGCCGTGGCCCGGCGCTCGACGACAGGACGCGGCGCCAAAGCCGTCCGTGGCAAGAAGGCCGCGAAGTCGCCGGTCGAAACCGCACCTGCAAAGAAAGCGGCCACCCGAAAGGCCCCGATGCGCAAGGCTGCGACCCGCAAGACCGCGGCTAAGCCGTCGGTCGCTGCGCGGGCGTCGAGCGCGAGCCGGAAAGTCGGTCAAGTCGGCCGCCCCCGGAAGGCAGCCAAGAAGAGGGCATGAGGACAGCCGCCGTTATTCGGCGGCATGTGAGCCCGCGAGCACGCCGCGGCTCTCGATCCCGCGGCTTTCGGGCAGGTCGAAGCTGCTCCGTGTCCACGTTACACGGACGATCGCTCCATGGCCCGGAAGCGCACGATTTTCCAGCGAGACGTGCGCTCCGGATCGCTCCAGCAGCGTCTTGGCGATGAAGAAGCCGAGACCGAGGCCCGACGCCTCTTTGCCCGAACGCCCGAGCCGCTTTCCACTGGCCCGCGTGGTCACGTAGGGCTCGCCGAGCGTATCGATAATGTCGGGGGCGAAGCCTGGGCCGTCGTCGATGACGGTGACCTCGATCTCGCGCTCATCCCAAGTGGCGGAGATGTCGACTTCCGAAATGGCGAAGTCCACGGCGTTCTCGACGATGTTCCCCAGGCCATAGATGAGGCCCGGACGACGTTCGCCGATCGGCTCGCGACGATTGCCATTGGTGGCGGTCGGGCGCGGGTTTGCGGATACCTTGATGCGAACGTGCGAGGATGCGTAGGGGCCAGCTGCCTCGTGCAGAAGCTGTGTCACCGGCAAGCTCACGTGGTGAGGATCCTGCTCCGTCGGGCTGCGGGTCAGCTTGCGAAGAATGTCGCGGCAACGCTCGGCCTGGGTCCTCAGCAGCGTTATGTCCTCCTGCAACTCCGGCCACTGCTGACTGCCGCGCTCCAGCTCCTTCGTTACGAGGGCGATCGTCGCCAGAGGCGTTCCCAGCTCGTGCGCTGCAGCCGCTGCCAGCCCATCGAGCGCATGCAGCTTCTGTTCTCGAGCGAGCACGTGCTCGGTAGCAGCCAGCGCTTCGGACATATGCCGTGCCTCCTTGGAGAGGCGAGCCACGTACAAAGCCAGAAATGCCATGCCCGATGCAATCGAAGCCAGCATTCCCAACTTGTAAATGACAGGCAGAAACACCGGCTCACCGGGAGACCAGGGCAAAGGCAGGTGCCATCTGACGAGCGCAGTGGATGCGACCAAAGCGACGGCGCCTAACACCACCGTATTGCGGGCGGGCAACGTCGCCGCCGAGACTGTGACGGGGGCGACGAGCAGGAAGGAGAACGGGTTCTGCAGCCCACCCGTCAAGAACAGCAGCGCGGCCAACTCGAGGATATCCCAGGCGAGAAGGACGGTCGCAAAAGCGCGCGACAGGCGGTGCCGTGCGGGAAAGCGGACGCGAAGATAGACGTTGAGCCACGCCGAAAGAGAGACGAGCGCAAGACACCAGCCGACCGGGAAGTCGTAACCGAGCAGCCAATAGACGGCCGCGAGCGTGAGGAGCTGACCGCCCACACCGAACCAGCGTAAGCGGATGATCGTCTGCATGCGAAGACGACTGTCCTCCTGTCCGTCGATGCGGGACATAGCGCACAGAATGCGCCGGGTCGCGGCTGAAATCGACTGCATGTGCATGGATACCGTGCTTGGTTTGCCCATCGCTTGATGAACTGCGACCTCTTGTAGCGGACTGGGGCCTCATCGCAAGTCCCGAGGCGTCCGAAGAGGTGTCAATCGACAGGTATGCTTGCCGCGACGACAACCGTATCGGAGCGCATTTCGGTCACTGGCTTTAGCGAGGCTCCCGGCCTGACGGCGCACACCGAGGGCGCGTGATCATTGGGGCAACAAGAGGGGTGGCGAAATGCTCGTCGCGTGCCTCCTCAATCTCGTCTATCTCGACCTTCGCGTCTCCGTCTTTCGCTGGCATCACAGGATGTCCGCCCATCGTGGTTTCTCGCCGAGCGAGCCACCGGGCAACAACCGAGGCAAGGTCCATGCGCGCCCGTCTCGTCATCATTGCTGCACTTGCCTTCGTGTTCGGAGGTCTCGCCGCATTGCTGGCCCTCCCGGGGGCGCGCGAGCGTCTGCTGCCGAACGCCACGTCGGTCGGCCAGGCCCTGGTGGGCGGGCCGTTTTCCCTGACCGATCAAACAGGACGCCGCGTTACGGATGCCGATTTCCGTGGCAAGTACATGCTGATCGATTTCGGCTTCACCTACTGCCCTGACATTTGCCCATCCAGCTTGCAGGTGATGTCTGCGGCGCTCGATCAACTGGGGCCCAAGGCCGAGAAGATCGTTCCGATTTTCGTATCAGTCGATCATGAGCGCGATACGCCGGAGCAGCTCAAACTCTATCTGCAGAGCTTCCATCCGCGAATGGTCGGGCTGACCGGTACGGCCGACGAAATCGCGGCGGCGGCAAAGGCCTATCGCGTCTACTACAAGAAAGTCACGGACGAGAAGTCGACGGCCGGTTTCACCTATGATCACTCGGCGCTGATCTACCTCATGGGACCAGATGGCAAATACGTGACACACTTCTCCCACACGGCGGGACCAGATGCCATGGCGGAGCGCCTCGCTAAAATATTGTGATCGCGCCGGTCCTTTAACCAACCCTCGAATCGCTGCAAGCTTCCCCCTGGGGAAATGCGACACGATTATGGACGGAATCTGATGGATTGCCGCCACGGCGTCCGGGATGCCCGCCCATGCGCCCACACGATCGGGCGACGTTGATTTGGGGGAACGTCCTGATGCTCTACCATTGGTACGAGCTTGGCCACGCTGCAGTGCGGCCAGCTCGTGTGGCGGCAGATTCCTGCCGACTGATGCTGACAAATCCGTTCAATCCGCTCACGCATACGAGCGTCGGGCGCCACACGGCGGCGGCGCTCGAGGTATTCGAGCGCACGACACGGCGTTACGACAAGCCGCAGTTCGGCCTGACGAGCACCACGGTCGATGGAAAGCCAACCCGCGTCCATGAGGAGGTGGTGTGGCGACATCCGTTCTGTCGAGTCGTCCATTTCCGCCGTGACGTTCCCGATGCGCGACGTGCGCGGGACCCACGCATTCTCCTGGTCGCGCCCATGTCCGGGCACTACGCGACGCTGCTTCGAGGAACAGTCGAGACGTTCCTGCCAGACCACGAGGTCTACATTACCGACTGGCAGGATGCGCGCGAGATTCCGACGACTTCCGGGCATTTCGATCTCGACACCTACATCACCGTGATGCGCGATATCTTCCGGCACTTCAGAGGCGACGTGCACGTGTTCGCGGTCTGCCAGCCATCCGTGCCCGTGCTCGCCGCAACGGCGCTGATGGAAGCTGACGAAGACCCGCATGTGCCTCAGTCACTCATTCTGGCCGGCGGCCCCATCGACACACGCGTGTCGCCAACCGTGGTCAATCAACTGGCGGTGGAGCGAGGGACAAAGTGGTTTCGCCGCAACGTGATCACCAACGTGCCTTGGCCTCGGCCGGGACACGGCCGGGATGTGTACCCGGGGTTCCTGCAGCTCTCGGGATTCATGACGATGAACCTCGACCGGCATCTGGTGGCGCATAAGAATCTGTTCCTGCAGCTCGTCTCGGGCGACGGCGACAGCGCGGAGAAGCATCGCGAATTCTATGACGAATATCTCGCGGTCATGGACCTGACGGCCGAGTTCTTCCTGCAGACGGTGGATACGGTGTTCGTCAATCATCACATGGCAAAAGGCGAGATGATGCACGGCCGCCGCCGCATTGATCTCGGACGCATCAAGCGTGTCGCACTCATGACTGTCGAAGGCGAGAAGGACGACATCACCGGCGTTGGGCAGTGCCGCGCGGCGCAGGATTTGTGTACCGGCATTCCCGACGCGTTCCGGGTGCACTTCGAGTGCCCCAAGGTCGGCCACTACGGCATCTTCAACGGTAGCCGCTTCCGCCGCGAGATTGCCCCACGGATCGCGGAATTCGCGCGCCTCCACGATGGCCGCACGCTGCGCGGCGTGGTTTCGGACCCCATCGAGCGTCGGGGCACGACGCCCCTTCCCATCGAGTCTACGAAAGAGCCCTCTTCGGCGGCATTCAATTTCGGACCATCCTCCAGGGACCGCCAGCAGAACCTGAATGAAGATGCGGAAGCCGCTTTCGCACCCACGCCAAGTCATCAATAGACGCCGGCAAGACGTCAGTCAGGAAATGCCCGCTCAGCAGCGCAACTGTCCGAGGGGAAAGGCAATGACGCAGTGTCGGGAGACCCGCGGCACATCTTTGCCGAGGTGCGCTTCGCTCAACGTGCAATTCGTCGCGTGGCGTCACCGCAACGAGCGCGCAGGAGGCTAGCACGCTGCGGCAATGATGCTTGGTGTATCGATGAGAACGAGTGCTACTTGATCATTGCGAATTTGCTGCCGCAGCATCGCCGCAAACGACTGCGCATTTCGCGCGACGGCGCCACCGCGGGGCTCATGTGCTTCGGCAGTAGCGGTCGCGTTCGTGCTTCCAACAACCGGTCCGAGGTTCGGCATGTCGCGGTCACGCGCCAAGGCACCTCCGGTGCAACTCTTGAAGGTCGACGGCCTGCCGGCGCCGGTCGAAGTTCGGCGGCATCCGACTGCGCGGCGCCTCACGCTTCGCGTCAGTCATTCCGCGCGAGCGGTCGTGCTGACCATCCCGCGCTATACGGACGTGCGCGAGGCAGATCGTTTCCTGGCCAAAAGTCTCGATTGGGTGCGCGAGCGCCTCGAATGCGTTCCCGATGCCGTACCGTTCGTCGGCGGGGCCGTCGTGCCGCTGCGTGGCGAGGCGCATAGCGTCGTGTTCGCGGGGCCGCGCAGAGGGCACGCCGTCGTTGAGGTCGAAAAAGGACGGGCAAACGGCATGCCCAAGCTGGTCGTTTCGGGTGCCGAAGAGCACAGTGCGAGGCGGCTACGTGACTGGTTGACTGGCGAAGCCCGCCGCGACCTCGAGGCGCGCGTCGACTTTCATGCCGGCCAGCTCGGTCTCGCGGCGCGTCGAATCACAGTACGTGATCAGAAAAGCCGATGGGGCTCGTGCAGCAGCGACGGTCAACTCTCGTTTTCGTGGCGGCTCGTGCTGGCGCCCCCCCTGGTGCTCGATTATGTCGCCGCACACGAAGTGGCGCATCTCGCCGAGATGAACCATGGCCCGCGCTTCTGGCGACTGGTGAAGCGGACGATGCCGCAACTGGAGGAAGCCAAGCACTGGCTTCGCATGCACGGCATGCAGCTTTATCGCTACGGCACCTGACAGTGCCCCGGTCAGCCGACCCAACGCTGCCGAATGAGTTCCTGCCACATTCAGGTCCGCTCAGCTTTTCCGGCGGTATTGGACATAAGGTGCGTATTCGGCGACGCGGTCATAGAGGCGACGGGCGTCGGCGTTGCCTTCCTCGGTAACCCAATAGGTTCGAGTCGCGCTGCGGGCATCGGCAGCCGTATAGACAGCCTCGATCAATGCTTTGCCGATCCCCAGGCCACGTGCCTCGGGGGTGACATAGAGATCTTCAAGATAGCAATACGACGTCGGCGACCACGTGGACGGGTGGAACACGACGAGCGCAATTCCGAGCAGCCGGTCGTCCGCATCCGTCGCGCATAAGCCAAGCATCTCGGGACACGCGCCCATCAGGCGGGACCAAGTCAGCGCAATGACGTCGTCGGAAACATCGGCGCGATAGAACGCGATATAGGCACGGAACAAGGCGAGCCAAGCGTCGCGATCGCGTGCTTCGAGCTGTCGCGTCCGAACACTCATCAAAGCCTCTACAGCAAAAAGAGGGTGGCCAATCCCAGGAAGGAAAAGAAGCCGACCACGTCGGTTACCGTCGTTACGAAGACCCCCGACGAGACCGCCGGATCGAACCCGAGCCACTCAAGCGCGACGGGGATCAGTATTCCTGCCAATGCGGCGGCAAACAGGTTGCACATCATTGCAGCCGTTATCACCAGTCCCAGCGTGCCGACGCCAAACCACGCAAGAACGACCACGCCCATCAGAATGCCGAACGTCAATCCGTTGATGAGGCCGACCGAAGCCTCGCGGAGAATGACGCGCGCCATATTGGCGGGGACCAGATCCTTTGTCGCCAAGGCGCGGACGGCGACGGTCATCGTCTGGCTGGCGGCATTGCCGCCCATCGATGCGACGATCGGCATAAGCACGGCGAGCGCGACCATCTGGCTGATCGATGCGTCGAAGAGCTGGATAACCGACGCGGAAAGAACCGCGGTGCCCAGATTGATGAAAAGCCAGAGAAACCGGCTTTTGACCGTCGGCGCAACCGAGTCGGCCAGACTCTCGTCACCGACGCCCGATAATCGACGGAAATCCTCCTCGGTCTCCTCGGAGATCACTTCCACTACGTCGTCGACGGTGACGACGCCGACCAACCGGTCATTGGCGTCGACAACGGGGGCCGATCGCAGGTCATAGCGTTCGAACTGGCGAGCCATTTCCTCCTGGTCGGCAGTTGCCAGCACGACGTGCCGATCGGCGTCCATGATCGAGCCGATATTGATGTGGCGCTTGGTCCGCAGCAGGCGAGAAAGATCGACGCTGCCCAGAACTCGGAACGCGGGGTCGATCACGAAAATGTCCGAGAACGTGTCCGGCAGCTCCTCGGCCTCGCGCATATGATCAATGACTTGGCCAACCGTCCAGAACTGAGGCACGGCGACGAAATCCGTCTGCATGAGACGGCCGGCCGTTTCCTCCGGATATTCGAGGTTGCGTTCCAGTGCTGCCCGGTCACCGGAAGGCATCTGCGCCAGGATTTCCTCCTGGTCCTCCTTCTCGAGGTTCTCGATGACGTAGGCTGCGTCATCGGTTTCAAGTGCGCTGACGATCCGGGCGAGGACTTCGTTCGGGAGATCTTCGGAAAGCTGGTCGCGAACGCTTGGATCGAGCTCGGAGAACACTTCCGCGTCAAAATCGGCGCCCAGAGAATTGATCAGCTGGACACGTTCGTCCGGCTCCAGCAGCTCGATGAGGTCCGCGCAATCCGGCGCCTTGAGCGAGGCGGCGATCGCGCGCAATGGCTCCGCTGCACCCGATGCCAGATGCTCCCGCACCGCCCCAATCAGATCGGGGCGCACTCCCGGATGCTCATCTCCCTCCTCGTCTGGGCTCTGTTGCATATCGTCCACGGTCCTGAGGAAAGAGATTGATCACACGATCGGAGAACGCCCGCGATGCCCGAAGCGTCGCGCGCGGCGCAAGGTTTTCGATCGTCAGAGGTCCCGATTTGCATGGCAGACGTGCGCCGGAACCACACCCGAATGCAAATCGCAGCATGTCGCATGTCGCCACATTCTCTTTCCAGTATTTTCGCGCCACGTTGCTTCGAGTTGGTTGGCGCCGACTCGGCAGTCGCCGAGGTGCTGCGCGTGCGGAAGGTCCCATGCTAATGGTGACCATGGACGGCAGACGGAACTATAAGAATGCGCAGCTCAGCACTACTCGGCGTCGCAGGGGCCCTCATGTTTGCGCTGCCGATAACGGCCGCGAAGGCAGAATGTGGCCCGGGCGCTATCGGGACATCGCGTCAGGTCGAGATCGACACGACGGGCGGCCCCGCGTTCGGGCAAGTTCATTCCGGCAGCCGGGACATTCTGCAGCCGGGCGAAGTCGCCCTGACGTTCGATGACGGTCCGCACAAGAAGCTAACGCCAGTAATCCTCGATATTCTGGATCAGCACTGCGCGAAGGCGACGTTCTTCATGCTCGGCGAGAGAGCCATGATGTACCCCGATCTGGTTCGCGAGGTCGAGCGTCGCGGACATTCGATCGGCACCCACACCTGGTCGCACGCCAACCTGCAGAAGAAGTCGGGGAGCGCCATGGAAGCGGAGATCGAGCTCGGCATCAGCGGCGTGCAGAAGGCGCTCGGTAAACCTGCTGCGCCGTTTTTCCGCTTCCCGTACCTGGCAACGCCGAGAAACGCGATCGCCCATCTCCAGCAACGCAATACCGGAATTTTCTCGATCGACATCGATTCGAAGGACTACCGCACACGGAGCCCGACAGTCGTCATGCGCAACGTGATGAGCCAGACCAAGGCCCGCGGCCGCGGAATCATTCTGTTCCACGATATTCAACCATCGACCGCGGGTGCACTTGGAGCGCTCCTTTCGGATTTGAAGGCCGGCGGTTACCGTGTGGTTCACCTCGTGCCGAAGCAGAACCAGACGACGATTGCGGCATACGACCAGCGGGTCGGAACGCCGTCGCATGTCGTCGCCGGCTCAGTCACGCCTGTGAGCCGCCGGACGGTTGTGGCGCCGGCGTGGGAACCTCGCGCTGTGCCACATCACCCGGCACCCAATGTTGCTACCGTGGCGCACATTCCAGCTCAGCCTATCGCAAAGCCCGCTCCGCAAGCGCCGCCGCGCCCGTTTGCGGACCCGGATTGGCGGACAAAGGCTTTCCAAGGTTGGTAGGCAGCGACGCTCGCCGGTTCCTGAGACGGTAGGACGGTAGCCGGTACCGCATTCGCGGAATTTTAGAAGGCCCGCCTTTGTCTTGAGGCGGGCCTTATCATTTTATTTGCCATAGATGCGTTCAATGCGGGGGGCCGCCCGCCTCCACTTGCGCAGCACGTCGCCTCGGAAGCTGGCGGCAGGCTGCCGGGATTGCTCCGGACCAGCAATTTGATAGGGCGTCATGACCGGCGGGCGGATTCTCATACTGCTTATTGTCACCGCAGCAACGCTGCTCGCCGCGGCGCTCGCCATATCGACGGGTGACGGTGGTGCGACGGCATCAGCGGCCCACCCAACCGCGGGCGGCGGAAATCTGGCGCTCGAGATCGCTACGCTTGCGAGCACAGTCGCACCTGCGTCACGCGGTGAAATGCGGGCGTTGCTGATCGGCTTTCTGGCCGGCTGGCTGCTTCGGTGGATCTACGCGTTGCCATGGGCCAATGTACCGCGTGCGATCGGAGCTTGGCTGCTGAGTTGGCGCACCAGTGCCGCCATGGTCGGACTCGCGCTCGGCTGCACCGTCATTCTTCTGTTTTACTAGTCTTGCATGGTCTGCGGGACGCAATCGAGATTCTGCCCTTAAGGCAGCGGATACGCGCCGATTGCTCGTACGTTCAGCCTTCGAGGGGCTATCGCGGCAATGAAGGCCGTGCTTCATATCGACAACGGGCCGTCAAAGTGCGGCAGCTTCCAGGGATCAGGAGGCGGCGCAGTGTTGGCCACAGCGCTGAGAAATGGACTGCGCAGTCTTGCCGAGCGTTTCAGCGCCTGGATCGGCATCGATTCTTCCGAGGGGCGGTCGCGGTCTCAACATAGTCGCGGTGTTGGTCCGCACGGCTCAATCAAACCAGCGTGGCATGCCATTCTCGATGCCATGCCCGATCCCGCGATCGCAATCGACCAGGACCGTGTGGTGCTGCACGCAAACCAGCACGCGCTCGACATTTTCGGATCGGTACGGCGCGGCTGGCCGATATCGCTGGCGAGCCGGGTTCCGGGGCTCGATGAAGCCATCGAGGGCGCGATGATGACGGGGCGGCCGGAGGCCGTGGTGCTTCACGAGCGCATGCCGGTCGAACGGCGGCTCGATGCCACCGTCGCACCGTTGCAAGGCGTCGACCCAAGTTTACCGGCACTGTTAATCGTGCTGCATGACAATTCGGAGAAGGATCGTCTGGCGCAGATGAGGGCCGACTTCATCGCGCATGCCAGTCACGAGTTGCGCACGCCGCTGGCGAGCCTCAGGGGCTTCATTGAGACACTGCAAGGGCCCGCCAAAGACGACGCGGTCGCGCGCGAGCGATTTCTCACGATCATGTCTGCCGAGGCTTTGCGGATGACACGGATCATCGACGACCTGCTATCGCTGACGCGGGTCGAGATGCGCGTTCACATTCCGCCGACAGGCCGCGTAGAAATCAATGAAGTCATTGGCGAAGTGGTCGAGTCGCTGGAGCCCATTGCATCGGCCGTCGAGACAACGATCCAGGTCGAGACACCGCCTGGAGCACGCATGGTTCGGGGCGACCGGGACGAGATCGTACAGGTGCTCGTCAACATTCTGCAAAACGCCATCAAATATGGACGTCCACGCGGCGCCGTCGTGGTCAACGTCACGGAACGCGCGGACGGCCCGCAGAGGCATGTGGAGATAGCCGTTACAGATAATGGGCCGGGGATTGCGGAGGAGCACCTGCCACGGCTGACGGAGCGCTTCTATCGGGTCGATGACAGGTCGAGCCGCGAAAAAGGCGGGACGGGCCTTGGGCTTGCGATCGTCAAACACATCCTGACGCGGCACCAAGGGTACCTGAAGATTGCCTCCCAAGTCGGCCACGGCTCGACTTTCACGGTAGGCTTCCCGGTCGACGATCGGAAATAGTTCCGTTTGTACAGGCACATAACCTGTCATATTCCGGTTGTCACACTTCGCTAGAAGTCGAATGCCGACGCGGGGCCCGGGCGCTTCCGCGGCAGAGAGGTGACGACATGGAGCATACCGTCAAATCGTATGAGTCAGAGCTGACGCAGCTCGACCAAAAGGTCAGCCAGATGGGCGGGCTCGTAGAGCAGCTCCTAGGCAATGCCTTCGCGGCCCTCGAGCGACGCGATCCGCGGCTCGCATCGGAGGCGATTGCCAGCGACCGGGCGATCGATCAGCTACAGAAAGACATCGAAGAGCTCGCCATCAGCATGATCGCGCGCCGCCAGCCGATGGCGCAGGACCTGCGAACGATTGTTTCGACGTTGAAGGTGGCCGGCGATCTCGAGCGCATCGGCGATCTCGCCAAGAACGTCGCAAAGCGCGCGCTCGTCATTGCACCGGAAACGAGACCGCAGTCGCTGATCCTCGGCCTCCGGCACATGACGGAACTCGCGACGGTGAACCTCAAGAACGTGCTGAACGCTTACCTGATGCGCGACGACGAGAAGGCGCTCCAGGTCTGGCGGTCCGACACGGACATCGATGCGCTTTACAATTCTGTCTTCCGTGAGCTGCTCACGTACATGATGGAAGATCCGCGCAATATCGGATTGTGCACGCATCTTTTGTTCGGCGCGAAGAACATCGAACGCATCGGCGATCACGCGACCAACATTGCCGAGACAGTCCACTACATGGTGCGTGGCACGACACTGGCCGAAGACCGTCCCAAAGACGACAAGACCAGCGTTACGCTGATCGACAAGAACTGAGTTGGCATTTTAGGAGCCCATTTGTCATGGCCCCACGGCTGCTGATCGTCGAGGATGACGAGGCGCTGATCGAGTTGCTGTCCTACAATTTCGGAAGTTTCGGATACGACGTTCGCGTGGCCCGGACTGGCGACGAAGCGATGATGATGCTCGACGAGGAAATGCTCGACATCGTCTTGCTCGACTGGATGCTTCCCGACGGCGTCTCCGGCATCGAAGTGTGTCGCCGCATTCGCGCAAGACCCGAGATAAAGGGGTTACCGGTCATTATGTTGACGGCGCGGGGCGAGGAGACCGACCGTGTCCGAGGACTAACCACGGGTGCCGATGACTACGTGGTCAAGCCGTTCTCGGTGGCGGAATTGGCGGCTCGTGTCGAAGCGCTGCTACGGCGGTCAGCTCCCGAGCGGATCGCCAACGAGATCCAGGTCGGCGGCGTACGTCTCGACCGAAACGCGCACCGCGTGACGCGGAACGGGCGCGAAGTGCGCCTCGGCCCTACGGAATACCGATTGCTCGAAGTGTTTCTCGAAAGCGCAGGCCGCGTGCTGTCTCGGCCCCAGCTTCTCGATGCAGTGTGGGGCCGCGACGAAGAAATCGACGAGCGCACCGTCGATGTGCACGTCGGGCGCCTGCGCAAGGCTTTGATCCGCGGTAACGAGATCGATCCCATCCGCACCGTGCGCGGGGCTGGGTACGTCCTTGAGAAAGAGCTGCCGGCCACCTGAGGCTATCGCCTTTCGCGCGTCCACGTCGCATGCCATCATCGCCTCTGACGCATTTCAACACATCTGCGACAGAGGAAGCCCATGCGCGCGAGCACCGATCGCATTCTCACGACCCACGTCGGCAGCCTGCCACGCAACGAGGGGCTTGCCACGCTGCTCATTCGCGAAGAGGCGGGTGAAGCCATCGACAAGGGTGCGCTCGCCCGTGAGATCGAGGCGGCGACGGCGTGCATCATCGAAGCCCAAGTGAAGGCGGGCGTCGATATCGGCAACGATGGCGAGCAGTCGCGCGTCGGATTCCAGACCTACGTCCCGCGTTGCATGTGCGGCTTCGGCGGCGAGTCGAAGCGGCCGCCGGCGCGCGATCAGAACGAATTTCCCGGATATGTGCGCCAGCTTGCGGCACGCTTCCCGCACTCGGCCAGGGTCGCGAATGCACCTGCGGCGCTCGAGGCGGTTCGCTACATCGATAGCGGCCCTATCCGCCAGGACGCGGCCCGGCTTACGACACTCGGGACAGGCTTTGTCGAAACATTCATGACGGCCCCGTCGCCAGGCATCGTGGCGACGACGATGATCAACCAGCATTACGACAGCCACGAGGCCTATCTGATGGCGCTGGCGGAAGCGCTCGGCAACGAGTACCGCGCCATTCACGAGGCCGGCCACGTGCTGCAGATCGACAGTCCGGATCTGGCGATGGAGCGGCATCGCTTCTTCGGCAATCTGGATGAGCGTGGATTTCTCGATCAACTCGCTTTGCACATCGCGGCGATCAACAAGGGGCTCGAAGGCATACCGCGGGACCGCATACGGCTGCATGTGTGCTGGGGCAACAATGACGGGCCGCACATCTACGACATCGCGATGGCGACCATCCTGCCGGAGCTTTATCGCGCCAACGTCGGCGCGCTCTCGATCGAGTTTGCGAATCCACGCCATCAGCACGAGTACGAGGCGCTGAAGTCGAATCCCCTGCCGGACCACATGCTGCTCATTCCTGGCGTTCTCGATACGACCACCAATTTCGTCGAGCATCCGCAGGTGGTGGCGAGAAGGCTAAAGGAAGCCGTGGGAGTGGTGGGTGACAAGGAACGCGTGATTGCCGGCACGGATTGCGGCTTCGGCACCTTCGCCGGACGCGAGTATGTGGCCGAAGAGGTGGTCTGGCTGAAACTCGCAGCAGCAGCCGAGGGCGCGCGCATCGCCTCAAAAGAGCTCTGGGGCCGCTGAGCCAAACGATATCCGAAATTTCTGGAGAGACTCTTAGCCATGAGCTCAAACCTTCCCTTGTCTGGGATCCGCGTGCTCGACATCGGCACGCTGATTGCGGGTCCGTTTGCCGCAACGATGCTTGGCGACTTCGGTGCGGAGATCATCAAGGTCGAGCAGCCTGGCCGCGGCGATGCGCTACGCGGCACGCCTGAGGACGGCAAAGCGGCGCGATCCCCGCATTGGCTGGTCGAAGGGCGCAACAAGAAATCCGTCACGCTCGATCTCCGGCAAACAGCGGGGCAGGCGCTGCTGCGCGAACTGATCGCCAAGGTCGACGTTCTGGTCGAGAATTTCACGCCGGGCACTCTCGAGCGCTGGAATCTCGGATGGGATGCCGTGCACGCGATCAATCCGCGCCTGATCATGACGCGCGTGTCCGGCTATGGACAAAAGGGGCCTTATTCGAAGAGAGCCGGCTACGACCGCATCGCGCTCGGGTTCTCGGGCTACATGTATCCGACCGGCTTTCCCGATCGCTTTCCGGTACGCCCTGCTTTCGCAACGGCTGACTACAATACTGGCACGTTCGCGGCACTCGCGACGATGTTCGCACTCTATGCTCGCGACGCGAATGGCGGCGGCTCTGAGCAAGGCCAGTTGATTGATCTCGCGCTTTACGAAGCGCCGTTCCGTATTACCGCGGAGATGATGGTCGAGTTCGCCCGTTCGGGTGCAATCCGCGAGCGGATCGGTAATCGCAATCCGACATTTGCGCCTGCAGGAACTTTCCAAACGCGAGACGGTCGCTTCGTGCAAATCGCGGCAGGTGGAGATGGCGTGTGGCCTCGCCTCGCGGCAGCTATCGGCCGGCCTGAGCTCGCAGAAGATCCACGCTACAAAGCGGCGCGGGAGCGTCAGGCGCGCGCGGACGAGCTCGAGGCATTGCTCGCCGAGTGGATCGGTGAGCGGGATTTCGCCGACATCGAGAAGCTGCTCGTCGGTGCGAACGTGCCATTTGGCGGGATTTATACGGCTGGCGACATTGCAACCGACCCCCACTACAAAGCGCGGGACAATCTCGCGACGGTCGAAGATGCGGAGCTCGGGTCTGTGCTGATGCCGAATGTCGTACCGCGACTCGAAGGAACGCCGGGGCGGATCGCCTTTGCCGGGCCCCCGCTCGGCGCGCATAACGACGAGATTTACAAGGGGTTACTGGGCAAGACCGCTTCAGACCTCGAGGCCCTGCGCAAGGATCGCGTGATCTGAGACGAGACGCATCCTCGACGCCATGCTGCGACCTCGGGGGCGCACTCCGCACATGCAAAGGCCGCCCGACTCAGAGCAGGGCGGCCTTTGGAAGCTTGCAAATCAGAGCGTCAGTTCAAGCTGATGACGCCCACGCCGCGGCGTTCGCTCGGGGGGACGGCGCGGTCGCGCACCGTTACGGCGAAATCGAACTGGTCAAAACGCTCCGCATTGTCGCGATTTTTGGTCCAGTCCCCGGTCTCCGTCAGAAAGCTGTTCTTACCCTTGCGAGTCTTGACGATGATCCACATGGCGTTTCGATCCCGGGTAGGTGTTGTGATTGCGCCTTGAGACTAACCGCCGCATGGCGTCGATACAATGTCCGGACATAATCAAATCGCGCCGATCAGGTATGCTTGTATTGCATATCTGACATGCTTGACCCGTCATTGTTTTGTTGATCCGAGTCTTGACGGCGCAATTTCCTTTCGCTAGTCGCCGCCACTTTTGCGGCTGCCGTTGCCGCCTTCTCGAGGCCGTGCTTGGATCGCATCCTCGCAATCCCTTCATTGCCACCTCGAGGAACGCCTATGCTGTACGAGCTTCGGATCTACGACTGCTGCCCCGGCCGCCTCCCCGCCCTTCTCAACCGCTTTCAGAACACGACGCTCAAAATCTGGGAGCGCCATGGCATCAAGCAGGCCGGGTTTTGGACCACGGTGATCGGGGGACACAACCACCGTCTCACCTATTTCCTCGTTTGGGATAATCTCGCCGAGCGCGACACGAAGTGGGCGGCGTTCCAGGCCGATCCGGAATGGATCGAGAAGCGCGCAGCGAGCGAAAAGGATGCGCCGATCGTCGCCAACGTCTCGAGTGAGATTCTCGCTCCGACAGCCTTCTCGAGTGTTAAGTAAACAGGTCGCTTAACAGACCCCGGCGGGCCTCCGCCGGGGACGGTGCGATGATGATGCGACTGCTGCACGCACTTCGTCGCGGGCGATGGGCTCATCAATCCTTGCTCACAGGGCTACGCAGGCATAGTTACGAGTGCGTGCGTTATCTGTGTCTGCGAACCATCCTGAGGATCCCGCTTCATGATCGAGCGCATTTCCCATTGCGCCCATTGGGGGCCCTTCACGGCTCTCGTCGAGAATGGCCGTGTGATTGGTGCCGAAGCGTGGCCCGGCGATCCGGCGCCGTCACATATGCTCGCCGCCATTCCGGATCTCATGGACCCGAAGGTTCGTATCGATCGACCCTACGTTCGCGAAGGCTGGCTCAATGCACGGACGTCAGGCGGCCGCCTCGATCCCAACGCCGATCCAGGTGGAAGCCATACGCTGGGGCGCGGTACCGATCGCTATGTGCCAGTGGACTGGGACACGGTGCTCGGGTTGGCTTCGACAGAGATCCGTCGGGTCATTGATACGCACAGCAACGATTCGATCTTTGCGGGATCGTATGGATGGACGAGCGCAGGCCGCTTCCATCACGCGCAGAGCCAAGTGAAGCGCTTTTTCAATTGCGTTGGCGGCTATACTTCGCACGTCGATACTTACAGCGTCGGCGCGGGCGCCGTCATCGCGCGCCACATCCTCGGTAACGACGGTTATGGCGATCCGAATTCCGTCAAGCTGATCGCCGAGAACACCGAGCTTCTGATCGTCTGCGGCGCCCTTTCGCCCCGAACCTCCCAGGTTGAGAGCGGCGGCGCCGGGCGGCGGATGTTGGGCGAGTATTTGAAGCGAATGAAAGAGCGCGGCGTGAAGGTCGTACTCATCTCGCCGCGACGCGATGACATTCCTGATTGGGTCGGCGCCGAATGGTGGCCGATCGTGCCCAACACGGACACTGCACTCCTGATCGCGCTGGCCGGGGAAATCGTTGCCGCGGGCCGTGCCGATGACGACTTCCTGCAGCGCTGCTGCAGCGGCTCGGACGAGTATCTCGCTTATCTCAAGGGTGACACGGACGGCACGCCGAAGACCGCCGAATGGGCCTCTCAAATTACGGGGCTCGATGCGGCGGCTATCCGAGCCCTCGCCGATGAGATGACGCGCAAGCGCACGTTCGTCTCGATTAGCTGGTCATTGCAGCGAGCCGTTCACGGCGAACAGCCGTGGTGGGCAGGTACAGCACTCGCCGCCATTGCCGGGCAGATGGGATATGCCGGCGGCGGCGTCGCTTACGGCCTCGGCTCCGTCACCAATGCCAATGCGCATTTTCCGTTGGCGCCGGTCTCCGGCCTCAGCCACGGCAGGAAGCCGAATACGAGTTTCATTCCGGTGGCCCGCATCGCCGACATGCTGCTCGATCCGGGCGGGCCGTTCACATACGAGGGTAAGGACTACACTTTCCCCGACATTCGGCTGGTCTATTGGGCAGGTGGCAATCCTTTCCACCATCATCAGAATCTTGGGCGCCTCAGCGAAGCCTGGTCAAAACCCGAGACCATTATTGTGCAGGACATCGTTTGGACGGCGACGGCCAAGCGAGCGGATATCGTGCTCCCGGCAACGACTACGCTCGAGCGCAACGACGTCTCGGGCGGCCGGCGGGCCGACATGCTGTTTGTGATGAAGAAGTGCGTCGAGCCCTTTGCTGATGCCCGATCGGATTTTGACATCATGCGCGGCCTTGCGGAGCGCCTTGGCGTCGAGCCGGCATTCACCGAAGGGCGCGATGAAATGGGGTGGGCGCGTCATCTCTACGACAGGACGCGCCAGGCAATGAACGAGCGCGGCGGAAACATGCCGGACTTCGACACCTTCTGGGAGGTCGGGCATGTCGACGTGCCGGAGGTGCCACTCACCCCGCCGCTGGCGGGGTTGCGGGCCGACCCGGACGCAAACCCGTTGCGAACCGAGTCCGGCAAGCTCGTGCTTTACAGCCGCACGCTCGAAGCCTGTGCTTACCCGGACTGCCCTCCGCATCCGATCTGGATGGAGCCGCCCGAATGGCTTGGCTCAGCGAAGCGCAAGACCTATCCGTTCCACCTCCTCACTGCGCAGCCGAATGGGCGCCTGCACAGCCAGCTCGATTGGGGACGCATCAGCCAGGGCGAGAAGCAATCCGGGCGAGAGGCGATGCTGATCTCGCCGGACGATGCTCAGAGGCTTGGGCTGAAGGACGGTGATACGGCGCTTCTGCGCAATGCTCGCGGTCGCTGCCTTGCCGGCGTTCGCATCTCGGCTGATATTCGCCCGGGGGTTGCCGTATTGCCCACAGGAGCCTGGTGGAACCCGATCGAAACAGCGGACGGTCTGCTCTGTCTCGCAGGCAACGCTAACGTGCTGACGCTCGATGTGCCAGCGTCGGCGTTCTCCGGCGGCTGCGCGGCGCATACGTGCCTCGTCGCGATTGAACGCTACGACGGCAACGCGCCGCTCCCGGCCTTCGGCGAGCCCGCGATTGCGTGATGTGGTTGGCTACGCGATGACGTCCCTTTCTTGTCGGGAAGAAAGGAAGGGCCATCGTGCGTGGGGCATGTGCTGTTGGCGAACGCGCCCGAGGCGGCGATGACCGCGATCTATATCGATGCTGATGCGTGTCCCGTGAAGGACGAGGTCGTCCGTGTCGCGGACCGCCATGGGCTTGCCGTTCACTTCGTTTCGAATGCCTGGATGCGCTTGCCCGAGGGTGTGAACGTCTCCCGCGTCGTCGTGCCCGAAGGCCCGGACGCCGCTGACGACTGGATCGCCGCGCGTATTGGCCCTGGCGACATTGCGGTGACGGCCGACATCCCGCTTGCGTCACGCAGTCTCAAGGCCGGCGCACGTGTCATCGGACCAACGGGGCGACCGTTCACGGATGCCTCGATTGGGATGGCGCTGGCGATGCGCGAGCTTCAACAGCATCTGCGGGAGACTGGTGAAAGCCGCGGCTTCAACGCATCTTTCACGCGCGCGGATCGTTCGCGCTTCCTCCAGGCGTTGGAGGAAGCCGTGCAGGCCATCAAGCGCGGGAGCTAGTGCACGACCACACGTTTACCTCATCGGAGACACGCGATTGCCGTCGCGAGCGCGCCCGCTGGTCATACGACAGGCTGCCTGTCAAAGTGCCAGCGGCACCGGCGAACCACCGCGTGCTGCTGCCCTTCCAACTGAATTCGAGCCTTTCATGACGTCCACCTTGCGTGACCCCGTGGCCCTCACCCAGGCGCTCGTGCGCTGCCCTTCCGTGACGCCAGCCGAAGGTGGTGCGCTCACGCTGCTGGAAGATATGCTGCGGCCCGCGGGCTTTGCTTGTCATCGCCTCGTCATGACCGAGCCTGGCACGCCTGACGTCGACAATCTTTATGCCCGCTTCGGAGGGGGGCAACCGAACCTCTGTTTTGCAGGGCACACAGACGTCGTGCCGGTGGGCGACGAGAAGGCCTGGAGTCGCCCTCCCTTCGGTGCCGAGATCCATGACGGTGTGCTCTACGGCCGTGGCGCGGTCGACATGAAAGGCGCCATCGCGTGCTTCGCCGTCGCGGCGCTGCGCTTCATCGAGAAGAACGTATCGCGCCAGGATTTTTCGATTTCTTTCCTGATCACGGGCGACGAGGAAGGGCCGTCTATCAACGGCACGATGAAAGTGCTCGACTGGATGCGCGACAGGGGCGAGCGGATCGACGCATGCGTTGTCGGTGAACCGTCGAACCCTTCCGCGCTTGGCGATGAAATCAAAATCGGCCGACGCGGCTCGTTGTCGGGAGAACTGGTCGTGCGCGGCAAACAAGGACATGCGGCCTATCCGCAGTTGGCGGAAAACCCGATCCCGAAGCTCGCCCGGCTGATCGACCGCCTCTCGACGACGCCACTCGATACCGGCACCCCTGATTTCGAGCCGTCGAGCCTCCAGGTGACGGTGATCTCCGCCCCAAACACAGCGACGAACGTCATTCCCGGCGAGGCACGTGCCAAGTTCAACATCCGCTACAATGACCTTTGGCGGCGCCCCAAAGTCGAAGCGTGGGTCCGAGAGCATCTGGATGCGGCATCGCAGGAGGTTGGCGCGCGCTACGACGTGAGCTTCTCCGGCACCGGCGACGTATTCCTGACGAAGCCAGGGCCATTGGTCGAGACGATGCGCTCCGCCGTTGCGGATCTGACCGGGCGTCATCCGGCGCTGACCACGAACGGCGGCACGTCGGATGCCCGCTTCATTCAAGCCTACTGCCCGGTGATCGAATTCGGTCTCGTCAACCAAACGATCCATGCGGTGGATGAGAATTGTCCTGTGGCGGATCTCGTCCAGCTGGCGGACATTTACGAACGGTTCATCGCCGGATACTTCGGGTCGGCGCGCTGAACGGCTCGCTGCGCGTGCAGCATTCGCGCATCGCCTGCGACAACAGCTATTCCATCGCGAAGCGGAGGATGTTGCGCGCGCTCAATGCGACAACGACGATGCCGACCATGATCATGAGTGCGCGGTCCGGAAGGTGCTTCGTCGCCAATGCCGCAAACGGCGCGGCGATCACGCCGCCGATAACGAGGCCGAGCACGATCTGCCACAGCGAAATGCCGATCGTCGCGACGAGCGTTGCAGATACGGTGACTGTGACGAAGAACTCGGCGAGATTGACCGAGCCGATGACGGCTTTCGGTGCCGCACCCCGGCCGAGCAGCGTCGAAGTGACGATCGGTCCCCAGCCACCGCCGCCCATCGCGTCCAGAAGGCCTCCGAAGAATCCCAGCGGCGCAATACGGCTCATGGCAATTGCCGACCTTTTACTCCGAACAAAAAGCGCCTTGCGCATGATGACCAGCCCAAGCACGAGCAGATACGCGCTGACCCATGGCCTGAGCGATTCGCCTGGCACGCTGGTCAGCACATAGGCGCCGATGACGCCACCGATCATGCCGGGGAGCACCAGCCGGCTGACGAGCGCGCGATCGACGTTACCGAGCCGCCAATGGGCAAAACCTGATGCGCCGGTGGTGAACACCTCAGCGAGATGCACGCAAGCACTCGCCGTCGCCGGAGCCACGCCGGCGCTCAGCAACACCGAAGAGGCAGTGACGCCGTAGGCCATGCCGATGGCGCCGTCGATCATCTGCGCGACGAAGCCAACGGCGATATAAAAAGGCAGATCGTGCCACACGCGGCAGGCTCCGACAGATCGTCTCGTCGCCCGCCATATAATCTCGTATCGTCATGCCGGATATGTGTTGAGAGGCCTCATGCACCGGCGCGTGTCGAAGGCACGGCCGGACCGCTGCCATTCACTCTTCTTCGAACGATTGCGACAAGAGACGAGATCTGCGCCATGCCACTTGAACTTGGATACCTGCTGCCGACACGCGAGATGATTATGTCGGGACGCAACGAGACCTCGAGCATGCTCGATCTCGCCCAGCGCGCCGAGGGACTTGGCTTCGACGGCATCTGGATCGGTGACAGCCTTACCGCCCGACCTCGGCACGAGCCGCTGGCCATGCTGGCGGCTGTGGCCGCGCGGGTGCCGCGCGTGCTGGTCGGAACCGCGGTCCTGCTTCCCGCCCTTCGCAACCCCGTGCTGCTCGCGCATCAGGCGGCGACCATCGATCGCATCTCTGAGGGCCGACTCGTCCTCGGCATTGGCATCGCGCGCGACGTTCCGTCGATCCGGGCCGAGTTCGAGGCGGCAGGCGTTCCGTTTGAGAAGCGGGTCGGCCGGATGATGGAGGGCCTTCAACTCGCCCGCGCGCTGTGGTCCGGCGAGCCCGTGACGTGGGACGGACGCTGGAAGCTCGACAAGGCGACGGTGGGTCCAACACCGCATCGCCCAGATGGGCCGCTGCTCTGGAGTGCCGGGACATTACCGGCTGCTCTGGAACGAGCCGGAAAGTTCTTCGACGGCTGGATGCCGAACGAGGGCAAGCCAGAGGCCTGGGCGAACCAATGGAGCGAGGTGAAGCGCGTTGCTCGAGATGCCGGTCGAGACGCTGAAACGCTCACAGGCGCCATGTATCTGACGCTGTCGGTCGACGAGGACGTCAATGCTGCCAGCGCGCGTCTCGATCGCTATCTCGAGACGTACTACAATGCGCCGGCCGCCGCGCTCAAGAAGCGTCAGGAATGCTTCGCGGGTCGCCCATCCGACGTTGCCAATTACCTCGAGGGTTACGCGAAGGCGGGCGCGCGGCACCTGGTCCTTCGGTTTGCGGGCGATCAGGTCGCTCACCTGGAGGCCGTGTCGGCGGTGCGACATGCGATCAGAATATGAGGCTCGATCACTCCCTTGACAGAGGACGCCAGTCCCGGCGGAATAGACAGTTCTAGTATCATTTTCCGTTTCGATGGCTCATCGTGAAATTTCTGGGCCGCGCCGCGGGCAAAAAGGAGAACTCGCAATGTCCTACACGCTCGACCAGTTGGCTTCGGACATCAAGGCGACGCTGAAGTCGGATTCCAGCTCTGCGGCCAAGGAAAAGGTCTGCGGCCTCGTATCGAAAGCCTGCCTCGACAAGGAGTTCGTGGCTCAGCATTTGACCGAAGAAGCGTGCAAGCCGCGCAAAGTCCTCTACGAGGATCCCGATCTCGGTTTCTGCATCTGTGGGCACGTCTATGGAGACCGCGCCGTCTCGGCTCCCCACGATCACGGAGGAAGCTGGGCCATCTACGGCCAAGCCCTTGGCCAGACCATCATGACCGATTGGAAGATCGTCAAGAAGGGCGAAGGCGAGGGTCCCTCTCTGGTCGAGCCCGTGCGCGACTATGAGATGAACCCGGGAGACGTGAAATTCTACGATGTCGGCGTTGTGCACTCGCCGAGACGTGAGGCCCCAACGAAGCTCATTCGCGTCGAGGGCGCCAACCTGGATCACGTGGTGCGGTCCCGGATCAAGAGGGCCTGACCTCTGAGGAGAGGCCTTCGGGCGTTTGCGGCGAGATCTCACAGGCGGCGGGAGCAGCGTCCCGCCGTTACTTTTTTTGCAGGTTATTCTTTTGAATTCGGGTGCTGCCTTCCCGCAACAGGCCGAAGGCTGTGCCTGTGCCAAGATAGGGTATGGCTTGGCAAGAGTTCATTGCATCGGTGTTGCGTGAGTTGCAGGCGGTGCTGCGGGATGATCGCGCGGCCCGGTTTGCTGCACTCTCTGGCTTGGCCGTGCTTGTCGGTCTGACGCTCTTAACCGTCGTCCTCACGCGTGTACGTCATCGCAGGCACGCCCGTGTGGCGATGCCGACGCCGGACGTCGGCCTGGATTTTTATCCGAACGAGCTTGGAGACTGGGGTTCGGGGCGGCGAAAATCCATCCCCAGAATGCGCCCCGACGACGGGCGGCGTCGACCGATCGATTCAATCTTGCCACGCCGGATCGGCGGCACGATCGCTCTCGCCATAGTCGTTGCGGTTTCGGCTTGGCTTGGCGGGCTTGCCCTGACGCCGAGCATCCCGGCGTTTCTCGCCTCACCGGAATGGCAAGTTCAGCCGATCTACATCGCCACGCATATCATCGCGGTGCGGTTGTTCGTTCACGTCTACACGCGCGGCTTCGAACGTGGTGTTTCCTACTTCGATGTGCCGGAAGCTCAAGCGCACGCGTTCGTCGACGCCGTGTTGGGCTTTCCGGGCGCGATAGCCGCTCTCTCGGTCGCTATGCCGTTCGTTGCGCTCGATTTTCTCTATCTGTTCAGCGACCGTTACGAGTCGATCGGCGGTGCCGGCGTATTGCCTATCGACTACCTGATGTGGGGTGTCTGGACTGTCGAATGGTTCTTGAACGCGTTCATCTGGGTGGTGTTGATCGGCTTTCTCGTCAACACGTGGTGGGTCGTGCGGAACCACCCGTTTCGCGCACCAATCGAAATCGTTCTGCACGATCGGCAGTACAAGCCATTTCTGCAAATGGGCGCTCAAGGCGCGAGCATCGTCCTTGCGTTCACGATCGTTACGGTGGCGTACATCTGGTACACGGGAGGCGAGGCAACGGACTACGTCGGCCTCGGCATCACTGCCGTGCTGCTCGTCGTGGGTTTCCTGCCGTCGTGGCTTCTTCTGAAGCGTAAAGTGCAACACGCCGTTGAAGAAGAAACGCTCGCCATGCGGCGGCATCTCCTGCGCAATCTCGATCTTGCGGATGTCGAAAGAGGCCCCCTGACGCTCGCCGGCACAAGCAAAGGCGACCGATCTCTCGAGCATCGCCTGGATGCTGCCGTTGCCATTCTGCGCATTTCGTATCTCGAGAACCGCCACCAAAGCCTCGGCGCGAGCGAGGCACGCGCCGTGCTGCTCAGGATGCTCGCGCCGGCAGCCTCCGTGGGATGGCAGGTCGCCAAAAGCCACGCCGAGCTGTTGCACTCGATCCAGGCCTACGTTGTGCGCTTTCTATGAGTTCGGCGCTCAACTCGCCGCAGACAAATTGCCGAGCCGCTTGATAGTCCGGATGTGACTGCCACCGTTTTCCGTGCGGAGAATGCGCTCGGCTGCCATGCTCAATGGCTCGACGGTGACCGCCATGTGAAACGCGTTGGCATGCAACAACATGACGGCATCAACCATCATGCCGACATGACCGGGCCAGAACACGAGGTCGCCACGCTCAAGCCCTTCGAGATCGTTCGGCACGAGGACGGCGACGCCCAGTTCGGCCTCCTGCATGTCGCTATCCCTCGGGCACGGAATGCCCGCGGCCTCGAGCGCGATCTGGACGAGGCCCGAACAATCGAGACCAATGCGGGTGCGTCCGCCCCAGAGATAGGGCGTGCCGATAAAGCGCTCGGCGACGTCGACGAAGTCTCTGGCGAAGCGCACGCGCTCGATGATGTGGCGGCCAACCACGAAGCCGCCGGTCGCCAGCTCGGCGAATCTGGCGTCGGCCTGCGCGACCGCAACCTCGGCACCCAAAGGCAGATGCATGACCGGCGGCGCCTTGATGTCGGCCTGCGGATAGACGAACGTACCGAGCGCCTGCACGCGATGCGTCGGCTCGACGAGATCGAACGCCAGAGCATCGCGGGGCACGTAGCCGACATACCGGTCACGTGCGAGTTGCACCCAGGCCCAGCCGTCAGCCTCATCGAACACCGTCAGACATTCGCCAAACAGCGCTTCCGTGTCGAGCGATCCGCCGGCGATCGGCCTGCGCCTCAGCGCGACGGCTGAGCGTATGACACGCGCCGGCGTTCCCTCGGTGAAGCGCGGCGCAGCGATGATGCCCTGAAGCTCAGCGGCCGCGAGATCTTCACGCCAAGCGTTGCGACGCCGATCCGGTAATTCGGTGCCAGCTCGGCTCGCTGTCATCGTCTGGTCCTCACGTCCTCCCGCCTCGCCCATAGCTGCGCGCCAGCGCCTCGAAGACGGCTCGGGCGGCCTGCGGCTCGCCCCCACGGGGGCCTAGCGCCTTGGCTTGAGGCCGCCAACCATAGATGTCGAAATGGGCGAAATGGCGAGCGCGCGTAACGAAGCGCTTCAGGAAAATGGCGGCCACAACCGACCCGGCAAAGCCGCCTTCCGAGACATTGTTCATGTCGGCTACGGAGCTGTCGAGCCAAGCCTCATAAGGCGTTTGGAGGGGCATGCGCCAGACGGCATCGCCGACGGCATTACCGACCTCGGTGAGGGTCGCCGCCAACGCGTCGTCGGTACAGTAGAAGGGCATGATCTCGGGTCCGAGAGCGACGCGCGCCGCACCGGTGAGCGTGGCAAAGGTGAAGATATGCTCCGGCGCCTCCTCGTCGGCGAGCGCCAGTGCATCCGCCAACACGAGACGACCCTCCGCATCGGTATTGCCGATCTCGACGGTTTTGCCGGCCCGGCTACGAATAACATCCCCCGGCCGGAAGGAATTGCCCGACACACTGTTCTCGGCGGCCGCGATGATAAGGCGGAGCCGCACGTCGAGCCCTGTGGCGAGAATCATGTGCGCCAGCGCCAATGCGGATGCTGCGCCCCCCATATCCTTCTTCATAAGCAACATGGCGCTGGATGGCTTGATGTCGAGGCCACCCGTATCGAAGGCAATGCCTTTACCGACAATGGTCACTTTCGGGGCATCAGGGCGACCGGCCGTCATATCGATCAAACGCGGTGCTCGCGGACTGGCGCGACCTACCGCGTGAATCAGGGGAAAATTCTGTTGAAGCAGGCTCTCGCCGACGATCGACATCGCGCTGGCGCCGTGATGCCGCGCGACGCGCATCGCTGCCGCCTCGATTTCTTCCGGCCCCATGTCGCTTGCGGGCGTGTTGATGAGATCACGCCCCAGCGCGACAGCCTCGGCGAGGGCCGTCAAGCGCGTACGGTCAACATCGTCGGCCACGACGAGACGCGGGAGTGGCTCCACCCCGGCAGACTTGTACCGGCGAAAACGATAGCTGCCGAGCGCCCAGGCTAAGGCCGCAAGATCAGGGTTTGCGACCGGCGTCGCGAGATGCCAGTCGCCGGCGGGAAGCGCAGTTGGCAGAAGTCCAATCAGCGTCTCGAGCGGCTCGGAGGGAGCAAGATCGGCACGCTCGCCAATTCCGAGCACTGCACCGGCGACACCGCCGTCGGAGCCTGGCAACAGCGCGTGCCGGCGAGCCGCGGCCTTGTATCCGACGGCCTGCAGCCACATCCGATGGCGCGGTTCGAGACCTGCTGCCCCGCCCTGCCCGCTCTCGAGATCACTCGGTCGCAGCAAGTAGATGGGCCGCGTTGCGGTTGCGGCCATGCTCGCGGGAGCGAATACGGCGTCGAGGGCCGTCTGGTCTAAGGCTCGGGGCGTATCGGTCATTGCATTTCCCGGTCTGGCAGCAAGCGGCGAAACGAGGCTTATCAGTGGGCCCAGCGGCCAAGCCTCTCCCATCGTGATCGAACTGAACTGCCTGCGCTCTAGCGCGGGGCACGTCCGCTGACAACGGGCAGGGTCGCTGTCCCCCCTAAGTCATCACTTAAGCATTTATTGACCGCCGTCCCGGAATTTACCTGCAGGGGTGGATGATTCGCGCGGCGACAGCCGCGTCATGGGAGGCGTCGAATGGACAATATACTCGGCCAGCGCTGGCTGGCGCGCGACGCAGCGCGTTTGACGGCGGCGGTGGCCGCGATCTCCATGACGCTCTTGCTTGGCGCCTGCTCACAGAACAGCGGGCTCAACCTCGGACTCGGTGGCGACGAGCCCAAGACAGCAGACATCGCTACGGCGAGCGCCGGGCCCTCGAGCCAGGCGGACCTCGAGAAGGCGACGGCGTATTGGGGTGAGCAGCACACCAAGAATCCACGTGATGCCAAGGCAGCGGTCGCCTATGCGCGCAATTTGAAGGCCTTGGGCCGCAAGGCCAATGCGCTCACGGTGCTGCAATCGACGTATATGTTTGCCTCTGACGACAAGGAGCTCCTTTCGGAATATGGGCGACTGGCGCTCGACCTCGGACAGGTTTCGACGGCCGAGAAATTGCTGATCGCGGCCGAAGATCCCTCCAAGCCGGATTGGCGCATCGTCTCGGCACGCGGAACGGTGCTTGCGAAGCAGGGCCGCTTCAAGGATTCGATCCCGTTCTTCGAAAAGGCCCTCGACCTTTCTCCGGGACAGCCGTCACTGATGAACAATCTCGCGATGGCCTATGCCATGGACGGGCAGGCGGCGCGCGGCGAGGAGATCCTGCGGCGAGCCACCGAATCCGGCTCAGGTGATCCGCGGCTCCAGAAGAATCTCGAGCTCGTGATGGATCTGCAGGGCAAGAAGGCGGAGGCTGCGCCGGTTATCGCCACTGCGCCAACCGCACGTCCGATGGCCGTGGCGCGAGCGCCCGCAGAGAACGCGGCGTGGAACAAGCCATTGCCGATCGAGCGAGAGATCGAGGCTGTCAAGGTTGCAGCAACCAGCACGGAATCGGCGCCGCAGAATGCAGACGAGATCGTGCGTCGGGCAATGGCGGCAGAGCACACCAAAGCGGCACGCTAACAGAGGCGCGACCGGCAGGATTATTCGCGAATGGTACCGAGGCCGGGAACCCGACCTCGGTGTTTGCGCATCAGAGAGCGGGCAGTGTTACTTGCATAGCTTGGCGCGGATGATGCACTCCTGGCCCATGGCGCCGCCCTTGTGGCATTTCTCACGATAGCGAGAGACCTTGTAGCCGGCCGCTGCCTTACCGACCTTCGCGTCCGACGAGATCCACGCGCCCCACATTCCCCAGTCGGTCGCCTGCAATACGGCTTCCCACGCCTGGAACTTCGCGTCCGGGATGGTGGAGCCGGTTCCACGGCCGCCCTTGTCGACGCAATTTGCCGCGGCGGCGACGGATACGGTCGCGAGTGTAAAGACCGCCGCTGTGGCGAGTGCACGAATGATCTTCATGGTTCAGTCCCCCTCAAATCCCATCCCCGCAGCCACATGGCCATGATGCGGGAGCCGCGACAATGTGCGCGAAAGTCGCGGATCTGAGCACATCGCCATCGGAGAGCACCCTTGCACCTGCCCCGCCGCCGCGCCATAACGCGGCCGCGCCACAAGGAATCCAGACAATGATCGCTCTACGCCCCCGTGTCTTTTCAGGCATGCAGCCGACCGGCAGCTTGCACCTTGGCAACTATCTGGGCGCGCTGATCAACTGGGTATCGATGCAGTCGACCCACGAGTGCATCTACTGCGTCGTCGACCTGCACGCGATCACCGCGGAGTGGCTTGATCCGGAAGAGCTTCACCAAGCGATCCGTCGTGCGGCGGCGGCCTACATCGCATGCGGAATCAATCCGAAAACCAGCATTGTCTTCAATCAGAGCCAGGTTTCGGCGCACGCGGAGCTTGCCTGGATCTTCAATTGCGTTGCACGGCTTGGCTGGCTCAACCGCATGACGCAGTTCAAGGAGAAAGCCGGCAAAGATCGCGAGAACGCCTCGGTCGGGCTTTACGCCTATCCGAACCTGATGGCCGCCGACATCCTAGCCTACCGCGCCACGCATGTGCCGGTCGGTGAGGACCAGAAGCAGCATCTCGAGCTCGCGCGTGACATTGCCCAGAAGTTCAACAACGACTGGAGCAAGACGATCGTCGCCAAGGGTTACGAGGACGGGCTGTTCTTCCCGCAACCGGAACCGATCATTCTCGGGCCGGCGACGCGTGTGATGAGCCTGCGCGACGGCACGAAGAAGATGTCGAAGTCGGATCCGTCGGATCTGTCGCGCATCAACCTTACGGACGATGCCGATGCGATTGCCCGCAAAATCCAGCGCGCCAAGACCGATCCCGACGCCCTTCCGTCGGAGCTTGGGGGCCTCGAAGGACGGCCCGAAGCGGACAACCTGACAGGCATCTATGCGGCGCTTGCCGGGCTCACGCAGGAAGAGACACTGAGGCAGTTCGGCGGCGGGCAGTTTTCAACCTTCAAGAAAGCTCTCGCCGACGTGGCCGTCGCCAAGCTGGCGCCGATCACCGAAGAGATGAACCGGCTCTCCGCCGATCCGGACGAGATTGATCGCATTCTGGTCGACGGCGCCGAGCGCGCGCGCGCGATCGCGGATCCCATCTTGAACGAGGTGAAGGACATCGTGGGCTTCGTTCGACGCTGAGATCAGACGCGTAAGCGTCTGATTCTTTAACGCAAAAGGCAATCCTGCTGCGCTGCTTGCAACCCCCGTTGTGAGAGCGCGGCGCGCATGGCAACATGAGGCATGGTCAAACAACGCCGAGTCTTCGAGCAAGGTCACCGGCGCAAGTTCCTGGTGGTCATCGACGAGACACCCGAAGTGGAGCATGCGCTCTACTTCGCCGCCAGCCGTATTGGCCACACGGGCGGCCAGATCGTTTTGCTCTACGTCATTGAGCCAACCGACTTCACGCAGTGGGCCGGCGTCAAAGCCGTGCAAGTGGAGGAGGAGACGGCGAAGGCCAAAGCGCTGTTTCGGCTCAACCGGCGCAAGCTCGATAAGGCGGGGTTCGAAACGACTGCCACCGAGGAGGTCGTGCGTTCCGGAAAGCGCCCCGATGAGATCGTAAAGCTCATCGAGGAAGACGAGGACATCGCCATCATGATCCTCGGGGCGTCAATTGATAAAGGGGGCCCCGGCCCGCTCGTATCGTCCCTCGCCGCGGGCAAGCTGGCTGGCTCGTTCCCAATCCCGATCGTGATCGTCCCGGGGAACCTTTCGCTCGATCACATCAAGGCATTGGCATAGAGAGCGTCATGGCAGGGCGTCCCTGCCAGGGCCCACTCGCACTTTGACCTTTTCGTCCCCATCTACTAGAAGAATTCCAGAGTCGAGAAGTCGGGGTTGCGCCGAGGCGACGCCCCCGCTGCGGCAGCAGGCCGCCCAGAATCAGAGAGGCGATCATGTTCATTCAAACCGAGGCGACGCCCAATCCTCTTACCGTTAAGTTCATCCCGGGCAAGTCCGTGCTGGGTGACGGTACCGTCGACTTTCGCGACGCGTCGGAAGCGGCCAGTTCGCCTTTGGCGCGGCGTCTGTTTGCGATCGATGGCGTATCGGGCGTCTTTCTCGGCTCGGACTTTATCTCGGTGACCAAGGGCGACATCGAATGGCAGCATCTGAAGCCTGCCGTGCTCGGTGCGATCATGGAGCATTTCATGTCGGGCGCTCCGGTGGTCGAAGGCGCCGACGGCGACGATGACGCCCAGACCGAAGATTTCGATCCCGAAGATGCCGATACCGTTGCGACCATCAAGGAGCTGCTCGACACGCGCGTCCGGCCCGCTGTTGCTAACGATGGCGGCGACATCGTCTTCCACGGTTTCCGCGAGGGCATCGTCTATCTACATATGCGGGGGGCCTGCTCGGGTTGTCCGTCGTCGACCGCGACGCTGCAGGGCGGCATCGAGCGCCTGCTGCAACATTTCTGCCCCGAGGTCGTCGAGGTTCGCCCCGTTTGACGGCGACGCATGCGCTGTCTGATAAGTTACATCGACGGCTAGAAGCTTCGGCACCCCGCTTCATCCGGAGCGGGGTTTTCATTTGATGTTACGCAAGATCGCAGATCGGGAGATCCGGCATGAGCGAACGACTGAGCGACGATTCTCTGAAGCAACTCTTCACCGAGGCGCGGACGCACAACGCTTGGCAGAAAAAGGACGTGCCCGATTCGACGCTGCGCGAGATCGTCGACTTGATGAAAATGGGCCCAACCAGCGCCAATTGCTTGCCGGCGCGGGTCCTTTTCCTCAAGTCGGATGCTGCCAAACAGCGCATCGCGCCATTCCTCTCGGAGGCCAATCGCGCGAAATCCATGGTGGCACCTGTCTGCACCATTATCGGCTACGATACTGAGTTCTACGAGCATCTGCCCCGGCTGTTCCCGCATAATCAGACCGCCCGCACCTGGTTCGAGGGCAAACCAGACGTGATTCAGGCGACCGTCATGCGCAACGGATCGCTGCAGGGCGCCTACTTCATGCTGGCCGCACGAGCGCTTGGGCTCGACTGTGGCCCAATGTCGGGCTTCGACAACGCTGGCGTCGACAAGGAATTTTTCCCGGATGGCCGCGTGAAGTCGAACTTCGTGTGCAACGTCGGCTATGGCGACCCTGCCGGATTGTTCGAGCGCTCACCTCGCTTCGCCTTCGACGAGATCGCCAAGATCCTTTGATCGCACTCCTGCGCGAGCGGCCGCGGCGACGCGGCCTTCGAGGCAATACCGATGAACATTCTCGCAATCGATACTTGCCTCGGCGCGCTCTCGGTCGGCATTGGCCTGGATCATGCCGATGGCCGGTTCTGCGTGACAGAATGCTACGAGCAACGCGTTACAGGTCATGCCGAGCGCCTAGTGCCGATGATCGAGGCAGAGATGGTGCGAGCCGGCCTCGGCTTTCGCGATCTGGCACGGATTGCCGTAACGCTCGGCCCGGGCACGTTCACCGGCGTGCGCACAGGCATTTCGGTGGCACGTGCCTTGCGGCTGTCGGCCGGCGTCGAGCTGGTCGGCACGTCAAGTCTTGCGGTGATGGCGCATCGCGCTTTCGAGATTTCCGAAGGGAACGAGGCCGCTCGTCCGGTGCTGGTGGCGGTCGATGCGCGCCGTGGCCGCCTTTACGCACAACTGTTCGGTAACGGCGCCCTCAACGCTCTCTCGCCGCCGGCCGAATTGACTGCGGAAACGGCGGCGACCATCGCCATCCAGCATCATGCGCGCCTTGCCGGTTCGGGCGCGCAGCTTGTCGCGCAGACAGCCGGAGCACAGGATTTGCCCATCATTTGTGACGATCTGCAGCCTCACGCCAGCGATCTTGTCTGGCTCGCGCGGCATCTCGAGCCGCTTGCCGAGGTGAAGCCTCTTTATATTCGTGCATCGGATGCGAAACCTCAATCCGATAAGCGTCTTGCGAGGGCGCCATGACAGCCCCGACGGGATCAGAAAACCAACGTACTGACGGCTCGCCAGACCTGTCGCGGGTGAGCCTGCTCTGGGCTTTACCGGAGCACGCGGAGGTGATTTCGCGGTTGCATGCCGCCTCGTTCGACGATGGCTGGGATATCGCTGCGGTTGCTGCATTGCTCGGGCATCCGGGTTCCATCGCCATGGTGGCAACGCATGGCGTTCCGGCGACGGTCGGGGCGTTTGCGCTGGCGCAGGTCGCGGCCGACGAAGCTGAAATCCTCACGATTGCAGTGGACCCGACGTGGCGGCGAAAAGGCGTGGCGGCGCGCTTGGTTGAAGGCATCAAGCGCGGCGCACTCCGGAGCGGAGCGCACGCATTGTTTCTGGAAGTCGCAGCGTCGAACGAGCCTGCGATTGCGCTTTATCGGCGGGCCGGCTTCGTGGAAGCAGGACGGCGCCAGGACTATTATGCCAAGCGCGACGGGACGCGTGAGGACGCCATCGTCATGCGCTGCGCCCTCGATGGCGGAGGCAGCGGTTAAAGCAGCATTACAGAGTTGCAGCGACCAGCCAGAGGCCCGCGAGCATGAGAAGCGTCATGCACGTTGAGACGTTGATGCGAATATCACCCGGCTGACGACGCGAAATATTCCGCCGCGCGGCAGACTTCCCTCCCGTTGCCTCGGATGACTTAGGCGGACGCGATCCGTCGCCTGAGCGAAGCCAGCCCCAGGCAAACCGCCCGAAACCTGCCGTGCGCGACATCAGCTCGGCCGGCGCGCGTCGCCAGCCGTACTTGTAGCCGAACACGACAAGAACAATCACCGTGATCTGCGCGAGCGTCGAGACCCATCCGCCGAGCAGGAACCACACGACCGACCAGACCAGGCCGAGCACGCTGGCGAAGAGCCACCAAAGCCAGCCGATCACATCCATCGCCTTCCCCTCCCGCGCCGTGCCTCTTCCCGGGTGACGGAAAGGCAGTTTTACGTATAGTGCGCGGCGACACCGAGCCTTCGCTCGAAGGAACCGCTATGCCGACCAAGACCGCCTCCCGCCCCAAGGCCGACACCGCTCCCGAATTGGGGGATCTGCGACCCAAGGAATCGTTCCAGGATTTGATCCTTACCCTGCAGCGTTTCTGGGGCGCGCAGGGCTGCGTCGTCCTGCAGCCTTACGACATGGAGGTTGGCGCCGGCACGTTTCACCCCGCTACCACATTGCGAGCGCTAGGACCCAAGTCCTGGAACGCGGCCTATGTGCAGCCTTCCCGGCGCCCGAAGGACGGCCGCTACGGAGAAAACCCGAATCGGCTGCAGCACTACTATCAGTTCCAGGTGATCATGAAGCCGTCACCTCCGGATATCCTGGATCTCTATCTGAAAAGCCTCGATGCCATCGGCATCGATACGTCGCTCAACGACATTCGCTTCGTCGAGGATGACTGGGAAAGCCCGACCCTCGGCGCCTGGGGATTGGGCTGGGAAGTCTGGTGCAATGGGATGGAGGTGACGCAGTTCACCTATTTCCAGCAGGTCGGCGGCTTCGATTGCCGGCCGGTTTCGGGCGAGATCACGTATGGCCTCGAGCGATTGGCGATGTACGTGCAGGGGGTCGATCGCGTCTGGGACTTGAACTTCAACGGCCGCCACGACGAGCGCAAGCTCACGTACAACGACATCTTCCAGCAGGCCGAGCAGGAGTACTCGAGATATAATTTCGAGCACGCTGATACCGACATGCTGCTGCGCCGCTTCCGCGACGCGGAGACGGAATGCAAGGCCTTGCTCGAGAAGGGTGCTCCGACCGAAAGTGGCGGGCGGCAGCTCTTGGCGCTTCCAGCCTATGATCAGTGCATCAAGGCGAGCCACATCTTCAATCTTCTGGATGCTCGCGGCGTGATCTCAGTGACCGAGCGGCAAAGCTACATTCTCCGCGTGCGCGAGCTGGCAAAGGCATGCTGCGCGGCTTGGCTACAGACCGATGGCGGCGGCGGCGCGATGCAGGAAAAGGTTAACGTCACCTAACGAGTTAGGGTGAAGTCTCGCAACAGTCGCGTGGATGCGCTATCCTGCGATCATGTCAAGCGCTGCGAAAAAGCTGCCCGAGCATATGACGACGACCGAATTTCTCCGCTGGGAGGGAGACGGGACGGAGACGAAGTATGAGCTCGTCGACGGCCAGCTCGTGGCGATGTCACCGGCGACGACGACACATGGGACGATCCAGGCGAATCTCGCTCTCGTCCTCGGTCTTCACCTTCGAGGCAGTCCCTGCCGGGTCATCACCGAGGCAGCCGTGGTACCGCGCGTCGCATCGGACATGAATACGCGGGTTCCTGATCTGGCCGTGACCTGCAGCCCGGATATCCCGGGCGAGATCGGGTTGACCGATCCTGTGCTCGTCATCGAGATCCTGTCCGCAGGCAACAAAAGCAAGACATGGTCGAACGTCTGGGCCTATGCCTCCATCCCATCGGTGAGGGAAATCCTGATCCTTTCGTCGTGGTCGATCGAGGGGCAGCTCTTGCGCCGCGACGCGGATGGCGCATGGCCGGAGAAGGCTGCCATCATACCATCTGATGGCAGCATCGCGCTTTCCAGCCTCGACATGACGTTCCTTCTGAGGGACGCTTACGCAAAGACGTTCCTCGACACTTGAGTGAGACGCCCATCCCTGCGTGGAGATGTCCCGGCTCTCACTAGCCTGCCGCCAGGATGCGCCCATGCTCACTCCGAAACTTGCCGGCGCCGTCATTATCGGACTGCCTCTGCTTATCGTCGCATGGGCGCTGCTGTGGCGGCGGACGCGGCCGGTATTCTGGTTTGCCCTCGCACTGATCGTGGTCGCGGTCGGATATCTGATGGCGACCGGTGCTACGGACAATATTGCCAATCGCCTGATTCCCGATCTGGTGGGCCCGCCGCCTGTCCGGGCGCAGTAGCGGAGGAGGCGGCTTGGCGCGCGTGTCCCGGCAGCAGTCTGCTCCCCTGTTCTACGGCTGGCGCGTCGTGGCCGCGTGTTTTGTCATCGCGGCCGTCACGTGGGCGTTGGGCTTGTTCGGCGCCAGTGTTTACCTGGAAGCCGTTACGGGGGCGCATGGGTGGCCGATCGCCGAGGTCTCGTCGGCCATTACGCTGTTCTTCCTCGTCAGCGCCTCCGTGCAGCGCACGGTTGGGCGCAGCATCGACCGTTTTGGACCGCGTCCGGTTTTGACCTTGGGGGCCGTGAGCCTCACCGTTGGCGTCGCATTGGTCGGACAGGTGACAGCGCCATGGCAGCTTTATCCGTGCTTCGTACTGATCGGCAGCGGGTGGTCGTGTCTCTCGACGACCGGCATCACGGCAACAGTCGCGCCGTGGTTCGAGCGGCATCAGGGCCGTTCCATGACGCTCGCCATCATGGGCGCAAGCGTCGGCGCGATCATCGGCGTGCCTCTCCTGTTGCTTGCGATCCGGCGCCTCGGTCTCAGTGGTGGTCTTATGACGGCCGCCGTCGTGGCAGCGCTCATCTTGATGCCGCTGATCTGGCATGTCCTTCGATATCGCAACCCAGCGGACCTCGGGCTCGAGCGTGACGGAGAAGCTTCACTTCCAAAGGGGCAATCGCGAGCAGCAGTCCGCTCGATCGCCGAGGACGGCCGTCCCGCGATCCTGCTTTGGAGCGCGGCGATCGGGTTTGCCCTTGGACTCCTAGTCCAAATCGGCTTCATCACGCACCATGTCGTACTGGCGAGCCCGATGATCGGAACGGCGAATGCTGGGCTGCTGGTCAGTGCAACGGGCGGCACGGCGTTTATAGGGCGCCTCATTCTTGCGCGCATTGTCGACCGCGTTGAAGTGCGGTTTCTCGCGTGCGTGGTGATGCTCGTGCAGACGTGCGCGCTGCTGTCGCTGGCCGTATGGCCCACGATCCCGGTGCTCGTGGTGGCGAGCCTCGTCTACGGCTATTGCATCGGACACATCACCACACTCGGCCCGGTAATGGTGCGGCGGGAGTTCGGAGCAAAGGCCTTTGGCGCAACGTACGGTACCGCAGCGACCGCAATCCAGCTCACGTCGGCTCTTGGCCCCGCCGCGTTCGGCGTTCTGCGTGATGCTTTCGGTGGGTACCGCCCGGGACTTGCCATTGCCGCCGGCGCGACATTGATCGGCTGCCTCGCCTTAATGCTGGGTGGTCGGCTCGGACGCCGGCCCTCTGTCAACGCGACGCGCGCTTGAGCGGTAGGCCTTCTACGCAACACGCTCTTGCCACCTCATCGCGTGCGTCCTACCGATGGGGTCCCAAGTCAAAACAGTTACGTCGAGGAGCGCTCCACCATGAAACTTTGCCGCTTTGGTCCAACCGGCGCCGAAAAGCCAGGATTGGTCGATTCCCAGGGTAAGATCCGCGACCTCTCGGCCCACGTGAAGGACATCGACGGCAGCACGCTTTCGGACGCGGCTCTCGCCAAGCTCAAGGCCATCGATCCGGCGACGTTGCCGGAAGCTCCCGCTGGCGCCCGTATCGGGGCACCTGTCGGAAACGTGCGCAACTTCATGGCGATCGGGCTCAACTACGCGGACCACGCCAAGGAGGCCGGCCAAGCTATCCCGACCGAGCCGATCATCTTCTACAAGCTGACGAATTGCATTTGCGGGCCCAATGACGACGTGATGATCCCGCGTGGATCGACCAAGCTCGACTGGGAGCTGGAGATCGCGTTCGTCGTGGGCAAGCGTTCGCGATACGTGGAGCTGGCCGACGCTCAAAACCATATCGCCGGATATACGATTTGCAATGACGTGTCGGAGCGTCATTTCCAGATCGAGCGCGGCGGGCAATGGATGAAGGGCAAGTGCGCCGAGACATTCGGGCCGCTTGGACCCTGGCTCGCCACGCGGGACGAGGTGAAAGACGTCAACAATCTGCCGATGTCGCTCGAGATCAACGGCAAGACGATGCAGAAGGGCTCAACGTCGACCATGATCTTCAAGTGTGACTTCATTCTACACTACGTGTCGCAATTCATGGTGCTCGAGCCCGGCGATGTCGTCACCACTGGCACACCGCCCGGCGTTGGCCTGGGCATGAATCCGCCCACGTTCCTCAAGGCCGGCGACGTGATGAAGCTCGCGATCGAGGGGCTTGGTACGCAGCAGCAGAAAGTGGTGCCGTTCAAATTGTAAAGTGATGAGATGCGAGGTCAGCACCGGGACAGTTGTCGGTGCTGACCGACATTGCATGCGCATATCTGGCCACCTGAGAGCACGAAGATGAGCAGTCATGGAACGGCGGCCATGAGCCATCATGGTCGGATTTGGTGGAACGAGCTCAACACCTGGAACCCTGATAAGGCGAAGGCCTACTACAGTGCCGTCCTGGGCTGGGAATACGATGAGGCTCCGACGGCTGACGGTGACATGGCTCGCCCGTATTATATTGCCAAGAAAGATGGCGTTCGGGTCGCGGGAATTTTCACATTATACGAGCCCGTATTCAAAGGCGCGCCGGAGCATTGGTTCACGTATCTGGCCGTCGACGACGTCACCAAGGCTGTTGCGGAAAGCAATGCTTGCGGCGGATCTCTGTTGCGTGATCCGTTCGATATTCCGGGCTTCGGCACGCTCGCCGTCGTCCGAGACTGCAATGGCGCAGTCATGGGATTGTTTCAGCCCGCCTAAATGGGACCGGCAACGAGCCGGCGAACTGTTCAGCGCCCCGTCGAAGCGAGATAGGCCTTGGCACCGGTGCCGAGGACGCGCGGTAGGTGGTTGTAGATGTAGCGGCAGCCCCGGCCCACCACGTCAGGTAGCGCCTCGGCGGTTGCCGGCATACCCGGAGCCTTGCCCGCGGCGACGATCTTTGCCAGCGTCTCGTTGATCGCGCGCGCGACCGGCTCGGCTTTTGGATTGCCTGGAAATCCCATGGACTGCGAGAGATCCGACGGGCCGATGAAAAAGACGTCGATATCGCTCACGGCGAGGATCTCATCGATGTTATCGACGGCTTCTCGATCCTCGATCTGAATGCAAACGAGCGAGCCTGCATTCTGAGTGGCGACAAAATCCGGCATTCTCCCACCGAGGCCCCACTGATCCGGGCGCGTTCCCGCCGCCAGACTGCGGCCAGCTCCGGGGCCGAATTTTACGGCTGCCACGGCGCGTCGGGCATCATCGGCCGAGCACACGTGCGGCACCTGCACGCCCTTCGCGCCGCGGTCCATCACAGATTGAATGTCGGCCGCCGAATTGCTGCGCGGCCGTGCAATCGGCGTGATGCCCGAGGCATCGGCTGCCATACACATCACTTCGATGTCGGCGAGGCTCATCGAACCGTGCTCGCAATCGAGGAGCACCCAATCAAAGCCGGCATGAGCGAGCATCTCGACGAGTTGCGGCGACGGGAACATGAGCGACACACCGAGTGCAACGCCACCGCTCGCGATTTTTTCCTTCATGGCATTCTTCATGAGGCGACCTTCGCTTTGCCAAGTGGTGTCAGTGGTCGCGATGCTTCCGCCCGCCTCAGCGCTGCAGTTCGCTCGAGGTAGAGGAGAAAGAGGCCCGCGACGACGATCAGGGCGATCCCGGTGAGTGAAACCGCGTCCGGCATGTAGCCCCAAATCGCAAAACCGAGAATGAGCGCCAGCACTACCGACGTGTAGCGGAACGGCGCGACCACCGGGATCTCGCCGGTACGCATGGCGACCACGCCGAAATGATACGCGACGAACAGACATACGGAGGCCAGCAGGATCAGCCACAGGGCTTGCGGGCTCGGCATGATCCAGGTTTCGAACGGCATCATCCCAAGACCGACGAGCGTGATCATGGCGGAGGTGGCAAACGTCACGAAGATCGACGGAATAGAATGATCGACGAACCGGGTGGTTAGATCTCGCGTTGCGGAACCGAACAGGGCGGCGAGTACCAGCAATGCCTCGGGTACAAAGCCGTCCATGCCCGGCTTCACGATCAAGAGCACACCGGCAAAACCGAGCAGCGATGCCGTCCACCTGCGCCAGCCGACGTGCGCGCCGAGCAGGATCGCCGCGCCGGCGGTCACCAGCAGCGGCGAGACCTGCAGGATGGCGTTCGTCGTCGCAAGGGGCATATGGCGAAGCGCCGCCACAATGAACAGTGTGGCGAATGCGGCGGCCACGAGCCGTAAGCTCATCGCGGGTTTGAAAAGGACTGTTGGCGAACGCCATCCGCCCATGATGCTGGTGACGAGCCCCATCAAGGCCGTCGCGACCAGACCACGCAGAAAAATGATCTCGCCGTTGGGCAGCTCCTGCGTGACGAACTTCACCGTCGCATCGTTGGTTACGAAGCCCGCCGCGGAGGCGAGCATCGCCAGTATGCCCTTGAGATTGTCGCTCATGGATTGGCACTCACGGGCGGCTCTTTCGCAGGGCGAGCTGACGCTCGCGGAAGAAGGTGTAAAGGCCAGCCGCCATCACTACCGCGGTGCCCAGTAGTGCGAGAGGATCGGGTCGTTCACCGAAGACCGCCAACCCCGACACAATGGCCCAGAGAATAACCGAGTAGCGAAACGGTGAGACAACCGCCACCTCTCCCCGTCGCATGGCCTCGATGATGAGGTAGTAGCCCGCAAGGATAAACAGCGCCGCTCCGGCAATCATGGAGAGTGCCGCAACGCTCGGCAAGAACCACGTCTCCGTCAAGGCAAACGTGCTCGATGCCAACATGAGGGAGGCGCCAGACATCACGGTCAACAGGATGGTCGGGATGCCTGCATCGATGCGACGCGTGGAGAGATCGCGGAGAACGATGGCCGCGACCGCTGCGAGGGCGACCACCGACCAGACGTTGAAAGCGGACGTGCCGGGCCGGATGATGATCAACACACCGACAAAGCCGACCGCAGCCGCAAGCCATCGCCGCCATCCAACCGGCTCGCCGAGAAACAGTGCGGCGGCCGCCGTGATGGCGAGGGGCAGAAACTGCAGGATGGCCGTCGCATCGGCGATCGGCATATTGAAGAGTGCCGTCAGATAAAGAAGGGTTGCACCAACATCGCCTATGCTGCGTAGTCCCAGCAGCGGCCAATGGCGCCTCTCGGGAAGCCTTCGAAAGCCGCCCATCCCGAGCGCCAACAGGCTTGCGAGCACGAAAAGCAGAAGGCTTCGGATAAATATGGCTTCGCCGCCTGGAACCTCGCGGGCGGCAAGCTTTATCAACGTGTCGTTCACGGTGAATACGGCCTGTGAGCCGATCATGGCAATAATCGCCGCCATATTGCCGTGCTGGCGCTCGTCTTCGGGAGCGATTGTCACGTGCGCGCGAACTCCATGTGTCGCTGGCGAGCCAGCGCGCGTTCTCGGCCGAACGCGTAGAGGCCGGCGGCGACCACAATGCCAATGCCAGCCCACGCGAGCGAATTCGGGACTTCGCCCCAAGCGAAATAACCCATCAACAGGGCCCAAAGCAGCGTGAAGTAACGAAACGGTGCGACGGCCGACATCTCGGCGTTACGCATGCCGACGACGAGGCAGATGAAACCGGCTGCCAGCGCAACGCCTGCGGCCACGGTGAAGGCAAGGCCGCGAGACGTCATCGGCGCCCAGCCGGTGAGGGTCGCGAGACCGCACCCGGCAATCGATACCGCCGCTGCCGACAACGCGCCGACGAGAAGTGTCGGCAAGGTCCGGTCGATACGGCTTGTCGCTAGGTCACGTGTGGACATGCAGAGCATCGCCGAGACTGCGAGGAGAGACCACCATGTGAACCCGGCCGCGCCCGGCTGCAGAACCAGGAGGACACCGAGAAAGCCGGCGATGCCTGCGGCCCAGCGACGCCAGCCAACATTCTCCGCAAACAACACGGCGGCCGCCATGGTCGTCACCAGTGGAATGAACTGCAGGATCGCGGTGGCGTTGGCGATCGGCATGAAGCCGAGCGCGCCGACCATGGAAATCCCAGCTCCCACCTCGGCGAGAATACGAACCACAACGGGCGCCGAAAGCACGGCCCTATGCCAGCGGATCTGCCCTTGAGCGAGACCGGCGGCTGTCAGAATGAGACACGCGACGAGACCGCGGCCCGCGATGGTCTGGCCCAGGGTCGTTTCGACGACCGCAACCTTCGCCAACGCGTCGGCCGACATCATCGCCGCGCCCGCGCCGATCACTGCCCCGATGCCGAAGAGATTTCTGTTCATGGTTTACTGGGATCGTCCGAACGGGTGGAGGGGGACAAACGAGGGGACGGTCTTATGTCCGCGGCCGATTGGAAAGCCGCCTGAGCGATTGCTCGCGGTAGAACGTATAAAGGCCCGCCGCAACCACGATCGCGGTGCCCGTCAGCGTCATAGCATCCGGGAAGTGACCGAAGACCAGGATGCCGGACGCGATGGCGAAGATGATGATCGTGTAACGGAATGGTGCCACGGCCGAGATGTCGGCCGAACGAACCGAGATGATGACGCACATCTGTCCCACGAGCGAGAAAATTGCGGCGCTGGCCATGGAGGCGATCAAGCCCCAGGTCGGGGCGGTCCAGCCGGTGAACGGCGCCGTACAGAGGCTCGTCACTGTGACCGCCCCTGCGGAGAGCATCATGATGATTGGCGGAGGCACGCCACGATCCACATAGCGGGTGGCGAGATCGCGTACGGTTGCTCCAAGGACCGATCCGATCCCGGCCAACATCCACCAATCGAACGCGTTCGACCCCGGCCGAATGATGAGAATGACGCCGATCAAACCGACAAACGTCGCGGTCCATCGGCGCCACCCTACCTTCTCCTTGAGGAAGATCGCGCAGGCCGCCGTCATCGAAAGCGGAATGAGCTGACCGACAGCGGTCAGATCGGCATAGGGGATCCGCGCAAGGGCGAGCTGGAAGAACCATGCGCCCGACGTGTCGCCAGCGGCACGCAGCGCCATCGCCTTCGTAAACGCGCGGTGCAGAACGGCGAGCGCACCGAGCCACCAGGCCACCAAAAAGCCGCCCATGGCGACGAAACAACCGCGAAAGAACAGCAGCTCACTCGTCGCCACCGTGCCGCCAGCGAGCTTCATGATGGTGTCGCCGCAGGCGAAGGAGGCGCACGCGGCGGTCATGAACAGGATGCCTCGGACGTTCGACGTCGCGGCAGACTCGTCCCGCAGGATACGCGCCAGCCTCGCACCCGCCCTTTCGACCAACGCGCTTCTCCCCCATCATCGCTGCATCATGAAACGTGGACGCTATAGTCGGCCGGCAATTTCGATCATCGCTATCAATGCGCTTGCCCCACTGTCCATGGGCACGTAACTTTCGGCAAGTCGAGGCAAATTTCGGCAACCGAGGAGCCATGGTGTCCCTGATCGGCGAGGCTGCGCGGAGTGCGCTCGTGCGGCGGGTGCGGCTCGAGATGGCCAAGCAGGGCATCACGCGCGAGGCACTCGCCGAGCGCGCTGACGTCAAGGAACGCACACTCGGGAATTTGCTGGCTGGCCAATCGGTGCGCGATGCCACGGTGGCGAAGGTGGCCCGCGCGCTTTCGATCGAGCTCGACGGCCTCGTTTCCGGGGCCGCGACGGACGGAGCGTCGGCAGACGATGCTCATGCCCGCGCCAACGAGGCATATGGCGGCTATATGCTGTCGGCCTACGAGAGCTACCTCGGCACTTATGTGGCGTACCGGCGCGTGTTCAGCGCGAAGCATGAACTTTATCGCTCGGTTTTCGACATCGACTGGGACGAGCAGCTCTCGCGGCTCAGATTTCTCGAGTTGCAGCGCTTTCGCGGACGGGATGATCGGGCCGTCGCTTCGAGCCACGGCGGCGGTATCTATATCAGCCCGCACACCGGCCTGATCCAGCTTCTCACGACATTTCAAGGCGCGCTGCGGCTCATCACGCTCAGCAGGTTCCGGTTGGGGGACAATCGTCTTCGTGGGCTGATCCTGACCCAGAGCGATCGAGACCGCTTCTTCGAGCCCGCCGTGTCGGCGATTTTTCTTGAGCAGATCGACGGCAAGCGCCGGCTCGCGGACCTGGAGCGGCTTGTCGGCCCCCTCACCTCGGATGATCCGGCGTTCGGGTCCGCAACCGAAGAGCTGAGGACTATCGAGCAGTCGGGCATTTTCGTTGGGCCCCCACCGAAGCTGCCCGGTTGAGAGCCACACCCTCGCAAGTGCCCGGAATTGCGCAATTTGCCGCCGGCTGCGGCCCTGTACGCGCTTGTTCCGGCGCCCGTCTTCTGAGATCGATACTCCAAAATCTATGACGACGGCTCCTGCCGTATCCTGCACCCGAGAGGTTCCAATGCCGGCATATCGCTCACGGACATCGACGCACGGTCGCAATATGGCGGGCGCTCGCGGGCTGTGGCGCGCCACCGGGATGACAGATGGCGATTTCGGCAAGCCAATCATCGCGATTGCGAACTCGTTCACGCAATTCGTTCCCGGCCACGTGCATCTGAAAGATCTGGGGCAGATGGTTGCGCGTGAAATCGAGAAGTCCGGGGCCGTTGCCAAGGAGTTCAACACGATTGCCGTCGATGATGGCATCGCAATGGGTCACGACGGCATGCTCTACTCGCTGCCATCGCGCGAGCACATCGCCGACGCCGTCGAATACATGTGCAATGCGCACTGCGCAGACGCCGTCGTTTGCATCTCGAATTGCGACAAGATCACGCCCGGCATGCTGATGGCCGCGATGCGCCTCAACATCCCGGCGATCTTCGTCTCGGGCGGCCCGATGGAAGCTGGCAAGGTCATCCTCGACAACGGCACCGAGCGAAAGGCCGACCTGATCGACGCCATGATCCAGGCCGCGAACCCCGACACCTCCGAGGCCGAGGTGGCAAAGTACGAGCGCTCCGCCTGTCCGACATGCGGCTCGTGCTCGGGCATGTTCACAGCCAACTCCATGAACTGTCTCGCGGAGGCGCTCGGGCTCGCGCTGCCGGGCAACGGCTCGATGCTCGCCACGCACGCGTTCCGTAAGGAGCTGTTTCTCGAGGCGGGCCGCAAGATCGTCGAGCTGACGAAACGCTACTACGAGCAGGACGACGTGACCGCGACACCGCGCGGCATCGCCGACCTCCGCACATTCGAGAACGCCATGACCCTCGACATCGCGATGGGCGGCTCGACGAATACGGTGCTGCATCTGTTGGCCATGGCGCGCGAAGGCGAGGTGCCCTTCACCATGAAAGACATCGACCGCCTGTCGCGAAAGGTGCCACACCTGTCGAAGCTCGCTCCCTCCACGTCCGAGTTTCACATGGAGGACGTGCACCGGGCGGGCGGCATCATGGGTCTACTCGGTGAGCTCGATCGATTGGGCTTGATCCATCGCGACCGGCCGACCGTGCACTCGAAAAGCATCGGCGAGGCGATCGATACCTACGATATCGCGCGCAACCCGTCCGACAAGGTGAAAACCTTCTATCGCGCGGCGCCCGGCGGCGTGCGCACGACCGAGGCTTTCTCAACCGAGCGTCTGTGGGAATCCCTTGATACAGACCGTGAATCGGGCTGCATTCGCTCTGGCGAGCATGCCTACTCGCAAGATGGTGGCCTCGCGGTTCTCTATGGCAACATCGCGCCTGATGGCTGCATCGTCAAAACCGCCGGCGTCCCCGGCCAGTGCCTCATCTTCGCCGGACCGGCGCGCATCTTCGAGAGTCAGGACTCGGCAGTGAAGGCGATCCTTGGCCGCAAGGTGAAGCCGGGCGATGTCGTGGTGATCCGCTACGAGGGCCCGCGCGGCGGACCAGGCATGCAGGAGATGCTCTACCCCACCAGTTACATCAAGAGCATGGGGCTCGGCCAGAAGTGCGCGCTGATCACGGATGGCCGCTTTTCGGGCGGTTCGTCGGGGCTGTCGATCGGGCATATCTCACCCGAAGCGGCGATTGGCGGGAACATCGGCCTCGTCGAGGAAGGTGACACGATCGAGATCGACATCCCGGCGCGCAAGCTGCACCTCGCCGTCAGCAGTGAGGTGCTGGCGCAACGCCGCCGCGACATGGAAGCCCGTGGTGTCGCCGCATGGAAGCCGACAGAAAAGCGTGACCGGATTGTTTCTACCGCGCTTCGCGCCTACGCGGCCTTCGCCCTGTCGGCATCCGAGGGCGCTGCGCGCGACGTCGATCAGTTCGAGCGCCGGAAGGGTTGAAATACCAGAAACAAGAGTAGGTCGGATCGAGCGAACGCGAAGACGCAACAACTGCCAGCGCACGATGTTGGGTCTCGCTGAAGCTCGACCCAACTTACGTGCGTTGTGCGCTCGGCGACCTTACTCCGCGGCCTTGAGTGTGGAGGCGGGCTTCGGATCGCGGAGCATTGCGATGAAGGTCTCGCGCTTCTTCATCGCGGCCTCATAGTTTCGATGCTTCACATGACCGAAGCCGCGGATCTCCTCAGGCAATGCCGCGAGCGCCACCGCGGCGCGGTGACTCTCCGGCGAAAGACGCCGCTCGATCTCGTCGAGATCTGTCTCGAAGTCGCGGATCATCTGCCGCTCGAGGCGACGCTCGGAGGTGTAGCCGAACACATCCATCCAGGTTCCGCGCTTGGCCTTATGCCTCGCAATAAAGCGTAGCGCCGGCAGGACCCACGGACCGAAGGTCATCTTGCGTGGCTCGCCCGTGACTTTATCGCGGTTGAGCCATGAGATGACCGGCGGCGCCAGATGGAACTCGAGCCGATGCTTGCCATCGAATGTTTCCGTCAAGGCCTTCTCGAAGCGGCCGTCGGTGTAGAGACGCGCCACCTCATATTCGTCCTTGTAAGAGAGCAGTTTCGCATATGCCCGCGTCACAGCCTCGGCGAGGCCGGAGCGGCCCGGCGTCTTGTCTTGCTCGAGAGCAGCGATGCGCTCCACGCGCGTCTTGAAACGTTGCGCCAGCACCTCGTCCTGATAGCCGGTCAGATGATCCACGCGGAGCGCGATGATCTCGTCCAGCGTGGGCGGCGCCTTCTCGGCTTTCGGTTTCACGAGCCGATCCAAGGCGGCGCGGTCATGCGCGGCGAGGCGACCGAAGCGGAAGGCATTGCGATTCATCTCGATGGCCGCGCCGTTCAGCTCGATGGCTTTCTCGATCGAGGCCGCCGTTACGGGCACTGCACCGAGCTGATAGGCATAGCCGAGCATGAACATATTCGAGGCAATCGAGTCCGCAAACAGCTCCACGGCGTAGGTGTGGGCATCGAGCGCGTGGAGGGCGCCCTTACGGACGCGCTCTTCGATGGAGCGCTTGAGGTCGCCGCTCGGCAGCTTCAGGTCCGGGTTCCGCGCGAAGTCGGCGACCGGCATCTCGTAAGTGGACAGCACGACCGTGGTGTGATCGGGCCTTACCGTCTCCAGCACCTTGTTCGATGCGGTGACGACGAGATCGCAGCCAATGACCAGATCTGACGACGCGACGCTCGCACGGATCGCGTTGATCTCGTCCGAGGTGCGGGCGACCTTCATGTGGCAAGCGACCGAGCCTCCCTTCTGGGCGAGGCCCGTCATATCGATGGCGCCAAAACCTTTACCGTCGAGATAAGCGGCTTGGCCCAGCACGGCTGAAATGGTGACAACACCCGTACCGCCGACGCCCGTGACGAGCATCGTATAGGGCTTGTCGAGCGACGGCTGGGTTGGCTCAGGCAAGCTCGCGAGCATCGGCGCAATGCTGGACTGGGTCGCGAGGCCGGCCTTCTTGCGAGGCACCGCACCGTGCACCGTGACGAAGCTCGGGCAGAACCCGTTCACACAGGAGAAGTCCTTGTTGCACGTCGATTGGTCGATCGCGCGCTTGGTGCCAAGGTCGGTCTCGAGAGGTACGATCGCGACACAGTTCGATTTCCTGCCGCAGTCGCCGCAGCCCTCACAAACGGCCTCGTTGATGAACGCACGCTTGACCGGATCGGGGAACGTGCCGCGTTTGCGGCGGCGTCGCTTCTCGGCGGCGCACGTCTGGTCGTAGATCAGTGCCGTGACACCCTCGATCTTCGAGAGATCCCGCTGCACGGCCTGCAGATCGCGGCGATGGTAGACCTCGGTACCGGCGGGCAGAAAGCCCTGCGGATACTTATGAGGCTCATCGGTGACGACGACCAGCTTCTTCACGCCCTCACCCGCAACCTGCGAGGCGATCTGGCCGACCGTTGCACCACCGTCGAGCGACTGGCCACCCGTCATGGCGACGGCATCGTTGTAGAGGATCTTGTATGTGACGTTTACACCCGAGGCGACCGAAGCGCGAATAGCCAGGCTGCCGGAGTGCAGGTACGTGCCGTCGCCAAGGTTCTGGAAGACGTGCGGGCGCGTAGAGAAGGGGGCCTCGCCAATCCAGTTGGCGCCCTCGCCGCCCATCTGGGTCCAGCCTTCGGTCTGACGGTCCATCCACTGGGCCATGTAATGGCAGCCGATGCCCGCGTAAGCGCGCGAGCCTTCCGGTACCACCGTTGATGAGTTGTGCGGGCAGCCGGGGCAGAAATAGGGGACGCGAACCGCGGCCTCGGCGGTGAGCGGCTTGTTCCCCTTCATCTGCTTCAGATAGCCGACGCGGGATTTCATGTCCTCGCCGCCGATCTGGAATCGGATCAGGCGCTCCCCGACGGCGACGGCGATGTCAGCGGGTTCGAGCGCACCTTTTGCCGGGAACAGATAGTGCAGTTGATCGTCGGTCTCGTCGTGCTTGCCGATGATCGTGGGGCGGTGCTCGGAGTTGTAGAGTAGCTCCTTGACCTGCCACTCGATCAGCGACCGCTTTTCCTCAACGACGATGATGAGATCGAGGCCCTTGGCGAACTCACGCAGACCTTCGGGCTCCAGCGGCCAGACCATGCCGACCTTGTAAAGCCGAATGCCGAGTTGATTGGCCTTCACCTCATCGATGCCCAGGTCATCCAGAGCGGCGCGAACGTCGAGGTAGCTCTTGCCTGTCGAAATGATGCCGATACGCGGCGCGGCACCGCCCGACATGACGATACGATCGAACTTGTTGGCGCGCGCAAAGGCCAACACTGCGGGAAGCTTGAAATTGTGGAGGCGGGCTTCCTTGTCGAGGGCCTGATCGCCGACCCGAATGTTCAAGCCGCCTGGCGGCAGCGTAAAATCGTCAGGGATATTGACCTCGACGCGGTCCATGCGGCCATCGACGGTGGCAGTGGACTCGAAGTTGTCCTTCACGCACTTCATACCCACCCACACGCCGGCATAGCGGGAAAGGGCGAACCCGATGAGGCCGAAGTCGAGCATCTCCTGAACGCCGGCCGGGTTGAGCACCGGGATCATGTAATCGACCATGCCGAACTCGGACTGATGGGCCGAGGTCGAGCTTTCGCACGTGTGGTCGTCGCCGAGAAGCGCGAGGACGCCGCCATTCTTGGCGCTGCCCGCGTGGTTGGCATGGCGGAACACGTCGCCCGTGCGATCGACGCCGGGGCCTTTGCCGTACCAGACGCCGAAGACGCCATCGTATTTGCCGTCACCGCGCAGCTCGGCCTGCTGGGAGCCCCACAGCGCGGTGGCCGCGAGGTCTTCGTTGACGCCGGGGTTGAAGACGATGTCATGCTTCTTCAGCAGCTTCCGCGAGCGCAGCATCGCGCCCTCGAGGCCGGCGATAGGGCTGCCGCGATAGCCGGTGCAATAGCCGCCCGTATTGAGCCCGGCCTTCCGGTCACGCTCCTTTTGCATCAGCATCAGGCGGACGATGGCTTGGGAGCCGTTGAGAATCTGATGCGTCTCGGTGAGGTCGAACTTGTCATCGAGGCTTGGGCTGCTCTTGACCATTGGCGTTTCGCCTCGCTCCTTGTGCTTCCTCGGGAGGCTCCAAGCCTCGACACACTAATGTCCGACGCGCTTGGAGTCCGATAGGTCAGCTATGCTGACTTATAATAAGTCTAAAGCGACAGGATCGCAATGGAGATACGCCCTCGCAAGCGAAAGCCTGCAAGGATACGACAACTTCTCCGTGGCGGGGACGGAGCCTACCCTCAGTTGCCCGCCGCGAATGCACCTTCACCTGAGAATACACGGCGCGCCCATTCCGGCCGGGGTGCGGATACGGATGCGGACGGCATGTTCGAAAATCCCGAACCGCGCGACGTGAAACGATCGAAGGAGGGGGATGCCTCAACAAGGTGGCCGATCGGGTCGGTTGGCGTCTTCGGCTCCTGCACCGGCTTGATGAGGTGCATCTTGCCCTCGAGTGCGAGACGGACGCGCTCTTCGTGACCGTAGATGTCCTTGAAACTCGCGATCTTGCCGCTCGGCTCGGCCCACAGTGTGAAATAGGCCATGTGCACCGGCACCCGACGCGTAAGGTTGATCTGGTTATTCTCGGGCGCACCCGTGCGCGTCAACGCCCGGACCTGATCGACAGACATGCCCCGGTCCTCGGCGAGGATCAGTTCCGCGAGGCGCACCGGATCCTGAACCCGCATGCAACCGTGACTGAAGGCGCGGACCGACGCCTTGAAGAGGGACTTGGATGGTGTGTCGTGCATGTAGACGGCATGCTTGTTCGGAAACATGAATTTGACGACGCCAAGCACGTTGGCACGGCCGGGCGCCTGATAGACGTGGAAGCGGCGAATGTCGGTTCGCTTCCAATCGTATTTAGCCGGATCGACGTCTTTGCCATTAAGCTGAAGCTTCAGATTCTGCCGCGCGAGAATGGTGCGGCCGCGCTGCAGCGCCGGCAGGAGCTCATTCGTCTTGATCGAGTCCGGCACACCCCAGAACGGATGAAAGATCACGTGTCTCATCTCGTTCGAGAAGATCGGCGTCTGGGCGTCGGTCTTGCCGATTACGATGCGTTCGGTGTGGATGACACGGCCATTGCGGACGACGCGCAGCAGTTGCTCGGGAATGTTGACCCAGATGTGAAAAGCGCCGAGATCCGCTGGCATCCAGCGCCACAGCTCCATATTGGCGAGGATCCGCTCGGCCTCTGACGGCCCCTTCGCAGGGGCGGGCTCAGATCGCACCGCGAGATAGCGCTGGCGCAGCAGCTCGAACTGGGGGTGCTGTGGATGCAGCTTGCGCAAAAAGGCGTCGGGTTCTGGAGTCGCTGCGATCTGCTCGAGGACGTTTTCGGGATTGGAGACTGGAGGCTTGCGATCCAGGAACGGCGTGATGTCGGTCGGCTCGAAGCGTCCGCCGCGGGCGAAGCGCGCATATTTCAACGTCGCGAGCGACAGCCGCACATCGATGTCGGCGAGCGCTTCAAGGGTGAGATCCGGAGCATCTGAGCGGGTAACCGTGAGTGCCGGCACATCGAATGCGGATGAATCAAGGCCCCAATCGCCGGCCTTGGCGATTTCCGCAGCAAGCTTCAGAGCTACCGCATTCGCACCCTTCTCGGTCATCCAAAGCGGGCGGCCTTCGCGCACTTTGTAAGCGGCTGCCACGCCTTCGCGATCGCGCTTGTCGATCTTTTTCAGGTCCGGAATGCGGGCCAGGGCGGCAGACACATCAATCGTCAAGGACTGTACTGCCTCGGTGGTTGCTGCCGCCTGCGGTTCGGTTGGCGTCGTAGCAGCCACTCTCTCTTCGGGCGCGACAGCGCTCGTTTCCGGCACAGCGGAGGGCGCGATGGTCTGGGCGTGGGCGACCGGCAACCTTGCCCCCGTGGTAAAGGCCAGAGCAGCTATGATGCAATACTGAACAAAGCTGCGGACACCGGACGACATTACAAGCTCCATCTGGACTTTACGCGCGGAAGCTAACCGATTGATCCCAGTACTGGCTAGTCCGTGTAATTACACAATTCCGACATCCCCCGAATGACCCAGACGAGAAACGAGAGGGCCCCGCGCTTGGCAGGGCCCTTTCGGTTTCGACTAAACGCTGGACGGGGTGTCTTAGTTCGGAGGGCCCTCAAGGCCGTATTCACGCATCTTCCGGTAGAGGGTCGAGCGGCCGATATCGAGCCGCTTCGCGACTTCCGTCATGTGTCCGCGATAGCGACCTAGCGCCAAGCGGATCATGTCCGCCTCGATCGACTCGAGCGAACGGATCTCGCCTTCCGCGTCGACGGCGGGGATGCCGATGGAACCGCGGGCGCCTCCGATGTCGACGGTCTGCGGGATGGTGCTCTCCGCACCCAACAAGGCGGGACCGGTATAGGCGGGCCGCGCGATGACGGGGGCCGGCGCGGGTGGCACCTCGGCGCGGAAACCTTCAACGTGCGCCGCAATTTGGGGAAACTCCGCAACGGTCAGCTCGGATCCGTCGGCAAGGACCACAGCGCGGAACACTGCATTTTCGAGCTGCCGCACATTGCCCGGCCACGAATAGGCGGTGAGCAGACGCGCAGCTTCATCGGTCATGCCGGTGATGCGCTTGCCTTCCTCCGCGGCGAAGCGGGCGAGGAAATGATTGGCAAGCTCGATCACGTCGCCCACGCGGTCCCGCAAGGCCGGCACATGGATCGGGTAGACATTCAGCCGGTAGTAGAGATCCTCGCGAAACTTGCCGTCCTTGACGAGCTGGATCATGTCGCGATTGGTGGCCGCGATCAGGCGGAAATCGACCTTGACCGGACGCTTGCCGCCCACCGGCTCCACTTCACCCTCTTGCAGCGCGCGCAGCAGCTTGACCTGCGCGTCGAGCGGCAACTCACCCACTTCATCAAGGAAGAGCGTGCCACCATCGGCCTCCTGGAACTTGCCGATGCGCTTGTCGAGGGCGCCGGTGAAGGAACCCTTCTCGTGACCGAAAAGGATCGACTCGACCAGGTTTTCGGGGATGGCGCCGCAGTTAACCGTGACGAAGGGTTTGCCGGACCGGGCGCTCTCACCTTGCACTGCGCGAGCAATGAGCTCTTTCCCGACGCCGGACTCGCCTTCAATCAGCACGGCAATATTGGCATTGGAGGCCGCAGCCCGCCGACCGAGGGCGATCACGCGGTTCATGCTTTCGCTCTGAAGCACGAGATCGGAGAAGGTCAGCGTCCCGTCGTGCTTCTTCTTGATGCGCGTGATCTCGCCCTGCAGCGCTTCAATCTTGAGGGCGCTTTTGATAGAGACGTCGAGCCGCTCGGGGCTTGCTGGCTTAACAACAAAGTCAACGGCGCCGGCCCGCATGGCGTTGATCGCGGTGTCGATCGAGCCGTGGGCAGTCTGCACAATGATCGGAGGAGTGCTCGACTTGAGACCGACACGCTCGAGCACAGCCATGCCATCGGTGCCGGGCATCACGAGATCGAGGAGGACCAGGCTGAGGCCCTCTACTTCAGAGCTTTCGAGAATGGAGATGGCTTGATCACCGCTATGGGCGATTCTTGTCTCATACCCGAGACGCTTTATCATTTCTTCGAGTATGCGACGCTGGGCGGGGTCGTCATCGACGACGAGGACGCGCTTGACCATGATGCGTGGACTCTACTGACTGATGCGACTTCCGAGCCGCTGCCGCGTGGTGACTGCTTCAGGTTCGCACACGTGCAAATCAACGGCTTACTGATGAGGCGGAGAGTGCCCGACAAGCGTAAACGGTTCGTTGCGATGCGACCGAAGCTGGCGCTTTTTTGTGTGGCCTGTGCCACTTTTGCAGAGCGGGGGCGCGAATGAGCAAAAGTGCGCGCGTGCTGCTCGGTCGGATTACTGGCGTACACGGCCTGAAAGGTGAGGTCGTGGTGCACGCTTACACAGAGCACGCGGAAGACGTGGCTGCCTACGGGACCGTCTCGGATGGCGAAGGCCTCCGTGAGGTCGAGCTGAAGATCGTACGCGTTACTGACAAAGGCATCATTGCGCGCGTCCCGGGAGTTCGCGACCGGACCCAGGCTGAGGCGCTCAAGGGTATGGAGTTGTGGGTCCCGCGTGAACGGCTACCCGACGTCGAGGACGGCGAATTTTATCACGCCGATCTCATCGGACTTGCCGTCGTCGCACCGGATGGCGCAGCGCTCGGCACGGTGGTCGCGGTGCAGAACTACGGCGCCAGCGACCTGCTCGAAATCCGAATGGAGGGCTCTCGCCGCACGGAGCTCGTTGCCTTCACCGACGATTTCGTACCGGAAGTCGACATTGCCGGTGGGCGTGTCGTCGTACTCATGTCCGGGGGTGGCGAACCGCCACCGACAGAAGATGGGACAGCAGAAGACGATGACGACACGGAGGGTAAGGGAATCTGACGCGACCCGCTTCAGACGCCCATATTCCGCGGACCGAACGTCACGCTTCTCACCAGCGGCAACTGGCCGCAAAGTGTCGCCTGACCAACAACCAGCGCCCAAATGAGGAAATGGCCGATGGCTCTCATCCGCTACCCGGATCTCGATAAGATTTCTCCCGAAGCCAAGGAGATGCTTGGCCGCCTACCGTCGCCGGCCAACATCTTCAGCATGATGGCGCATGCCGAGACCGCGCTGAAGCCGGTCATGAAGCTCGGCGGTACGCTGCTCGGCAAGCTCGAGCTCGACCCGAAGCTGCGCGAGTTGTGCCTCCTCCAGGCCGTGAAGGTGGGTGGCGGCGACTATGAATGGGTGCAGCACGTTCCGATCGCCCTCGCTCTCGGAGCGACGCAGCCCCAGATCGATGCACTCGAAAAAGGCGACGACAAAGCCGCCTGCTTCGATGCCACCCAGCGAGCCGCCCTTGTTTTCACACGGGAACTCATTGCCAAGGGCAAGGCGTCACGAGAAGCGCTAGCCGAGCTGAGGACGCACGTGTCGGAGCGCATCGTCGTGGAACTCATCATCATGGCCGGGTTCTACGCCATGCTTGCGCGGCTGACCGAGACGCTCGAAGTCGAGAACGATCCGCCGATGGGCGAGGCCCTCGTGCGCGGCATCGAGGCGCGCGTGAAGGCGAAGAAATAGGCGCGGCATCGAGACGATGAAAGGGACGCGCCCATGCGCATCGCCACGAATTTACCCCAGGACGATCTGCGTAAGGTGAAAGCCACAGCGCAGGCCGCCGAGGCCGACGGCTATTCGCTGCTGATCACCAATGAGAACAAGCACGATCCGTTTCTGCCGCTCGCCATCGGTGCGGTGGAGACCGATCGGATCGAACTCGCGACGGCGATCGCCATCTCATTCTCGAGATCGCCGATGGCTGTCGCCAACGCGAGTTGGGATCTCAACGAGGCGTCACGTGGTCGCTTCATTCTGGGTCTCGGGACTCAGGTGAAGGCCCACAACGAGCGGCGCTTCTCGGTCGCCTGGACACCGCCGGCCCCGCGCATGCGGGAATACATTCTGAGCCTCAAGGCGATCTGGCGGTGCTGGCGTCACGGAGAGAAGCTGGCGTTCGAAGGAGAACACTATCGCTTCACGCTGATGCCACCGTATTTTGTGCCGGAGAGCCAAGGTTTGCGAGTGCCACCCGTTACGATGGCGGCGGTCGGACCGGCCATGCTGCGAGTCGCGGGAGAGGTCGCGGACGGCGTGCGACTGCATCCTTTCTGTACCCAGAAATACGTGGAAGACATGGTGTTGCCGGAACTTCAAACCGGCATGCAGCGCTCGGGCCGGGCGCGTGAAACATTCGAGATCACGGGCGGTGGGTTTCTTGCGACTGGGGCGACCGATGCAGAGGTTCACGCCGCGCGCGAGTGGGTTCGCGGTCGCGTCGGCTTCTACGGCTCGACACCGGCTTATTTCCCTGTGCTAGCGGTCCATGGGCTGCAAGATCTCGGGCAGAAACTCAACCGGATGACGCGCGAAGGGCAATGGGACAAGCTCGCGGGCGAGGTGTCCGACGATGTGCTGGATCTGTTCGCCGCATCGGGCCGCCATGATCAGATCAAGGACGTAGTCGCCAAGCGATTTGCATCCTTCTCGGATGGCCTCTCTGCGCGTGATGTGCCGGGGGCGGGCACGCCGATGCCGCGAGAGTTGGTGGGGGAACTCACGGAGTTGCCGACGCCGTTCAAAGGCTTCGCGACCTGAGAGGCGCGGGTCTGGTCTCCCGTCCGTTCATTGGGATTTAGCGAAGCGCGACGGATATCCATCGCGCTTTGCTTTTGTTGTCGAGCGTGCCGATCGATCGCCGTGTCAGCTCTTCAATTCGTCCGGAACGACGCCACCGTGCTCCGCAAGCTTGGTCATGACTTGCTTGTGTAGCCAGACATTCATCGTCGCCGAGTCACCCATGTCGCCCTTGTAGCCAAGCTCGGTGGCGAGCTCTTTGCGTGACTTGAGGCTGCTGTCGAGATTCAGCAGCTTCATCAGATCGACGATAGACCGGCGCCAATCGAGACTCTCGGATTGCTTCTTCTTAAGGCCATCCAACATGGCCGTGATGTCGACCTTGCCGGCTGCGCCGGGCGTCGCTGCGCCGGCGGCCGGTTTCGCGTCGGCCGCTCCGGCCGTTGCCGGGGCTGCCGGTGACGCAGTGGCGGGGCCGCCGAAAATGGCATCCTTGATCGAATTGAAGATACTCACAGTAACCTCCACTGTTTTACGGGACGTCTCGTCCCGCCATCGCAATCAACTTCAACGCCGCTTCGCCGGCGTGAGCTCAACGTCACGCGCGAAGAGCCCTCGCGACCTCGTCCAAAGAGGCCTTCTCGGCATCACTGACAGTCACGCCGCCAAAGCCCAGAAAACCGCCTTCCGTGGATGCTTCGGCCACATTTTGTGCCGTTTGTTGCAGCCACGTCTTGACCGGTGCCGCTTCGGCACCGGCCTTTGCGTCGAGGATTCCCGAAACACGCGTGAGCGCGTCGATAATTTGCGGCTTTAATTCCGCGGCGCTTTTCCCGGTGAGCTGCGCTTTCACGTAGGCCTGCGCCGCATGGCGGCCTTCGGACGTCGTGAAGTCCTCGGCGATCGCTTTTGCGAGTTGGCTTGCCGCCGGATCGGCTTTAGCGCCCAACATGGACTTGGCACTGGCCCATCCCTCCTGGATCATCCCGAGCAAGCCACTCGGCTCAGCGATCGTGACAGCCATTCCGGCGAGCATCGGCCCCGCCAAGAGCGCATTCCATTCGTCAGGGGTGAATTCCGCCTTTGTCGCCATCGCCGTTATCTCCGCTTACGCAAACCGTTTCAGTTGTCGTCTGGCTTACTTGAGGGCGATCTCACGCATGTGCCGGTTGGCGGCGAATGCGTGAGATCATATGATCATACCCGGTACAGGCACACAATGATCAGCTTTCAGAACAATACTTCTGCCTCCTTGGCATAAAGCGAAGGATGCAAATACTGCAGCACAACTTTGTAGAACTTTTAATTGAACTCAAAAGTTGCATGAGATCACTCCTGGCTCCCCACACGCCGCCGAAAATGCGGAGCCCCCAGCGCATGGATTGCCCTGTGCGACTCGATCCCGGCGCCCCGTAGTTCTGCCTGCGCGCATTCGCCACCCTTGGCTGCCGCGCGAAGACTTTGGCCATTTGTTGACACCCCTGGAGCCCGTCACTATGGTCCGCGCCGCAGATCTCATCCGCCGCGCAAGGGGCCTTGTGGCTTCGGCGATCCGTTTCACCGGCGAGAAATCCCATGCCTGTCGATGGCAAGCCCGGTCAGGGGCCTCGAGGCGAGCTTAGCCCCGAGGAACGCGCTGCGCTCGAGAAGCGGTCCAATGAACTTGGACAGAAGCTCGATGCGGTACGTCAGACAGACGAGGGACGCCGGAAAGCGGGTGCGCGCGACGGCCGTGGCGAGGCTATGGGCCGGGCACTCCGGCTCTCGGCCGAGCTGATAGCGGGCGTCGTTGTGGGCAGTGCGATCGGCTGGTACCTGGATAAACTGATGGGCAATCAAAAGCCCTACATGTTCATCCTGTTTTTTCTGCTCGGCGCTGCGGCCGGAATGATGAACGTCATTCGCACCGCAATGCGCGAGAAGACGCCGCCCCTGCCGTCCGTCAAGGACGAGCGGGACGAGGACAACTGAGGCGCGGAGCCGGGGATAGCGCGACGTGGCAGGCCCAATCGAGCAATTCCATATCAAGCCGCTTTATCCGATGGATTTTGGCGGTATCGACGCGACGTTCACGAACGCTTCCGCGTTCATGGTCGGCGCTGTGGCGTTGGCGTCCGGCTTCATGATGTACGCCATGCGGAACCGCTCGCTGGTTCCGTCGCGCTTGCAGTCGATGGCGGAGCTGACCTACGAGTTCGTTGCATCGACTGTGCGGGACAACGTCGGCGAGGAAGGGATGAAGTTCTTTCCCTTCGTCTTCTCGATCTTCATCTTCGTCCTGATCTGCAACCTCCTCGGGCTCATCCCCTACTTCTTCACCGTCACGAGCCAGATCGTGGTGACAGCCGCGTTGGCGCTGCTCGTCATCGGGATCGTGATCGTCTACGGTTTCATGCGCCACGGGATCGGCTTCCTAAAACTGTTTACTCCAGACGTGCCGGCGTGGCTTATGCCCATTCTGGTGCCGATCGAAGTGATCTCGTTCCTGTCGCGCCCCCTGAGCCTTTCAGTTCGTCTCTTCGCGAACATGCTGGCGGGGCACATTGCGCTCAAGATCTTCGCTGGCTTCGTGGCGACACTGCTCGCCGCCGGGGCCTGGGGCATTATCTCGCCTCTGCCCCTGGCACTTACCGTTGCGCTGACGGCTCTCGAGCTGCTGGTTGCGACCATCCAGGCCTACGTCTTTGCAATTCTCACTTGCGTCTATCTCAACGACGCAGTGCACGGCGGGCACCACTGAGCCCGTTCCCATCAGGTTCCAGTAACCAACTCAGGCAATCGATCACGGGAGAAGAAGTTATGGATCCGATTATCGGCAAGGCTATCGGCGCTGGTCTCGCCTGCCTCGGCATGGCGGGCGCGGGCATCGGCCTCGGCAATCTCTTCGGCCAGTTCCTCGCTGGCGCACTTCGCAATCCGTCGGCCGCGGACAGCCAGCGTGGCACGCTGCTCCTTGGCTTCGCGCTGACCGAAGCGCTCGGCATCTTCTCGCTGCTGATCGCGCTGCTGCTGCTGTTCGTGGTCTAAGCCGACCAACACCCGGGCGGGCCTGACGCCCACGCAACCTGTGCCGCCAGACCGGCGCGCGGTGGGCGTGGGCGGATCCGCTACCGAACATCGTCACGCCGGTTTGCCGGCTAGGCAGCCGTAAGATCATTGAGCGAGCCATGGCAGCACCCCACACAGGCCCAATAGCCACCGATCACGGCGCCCAGACCGTCAGTGTCGTCGCGGCGGCCGATCAGCATGCGGTGGGCGGCCATAATTTTCCGCCGTTCGATTCCTCGACGTTTGCGCCGCAACTCATTTGGCTGGCGATCTCGTTCGGGGCCCTCTACCTGATCATGTCGCGCGTGGCACTCCCACGTGTAGCGTCCGTGCTCGACGCCCGCCGAGAGCGGATCCGGCGGGATCTCGCCGAGGCGGAGCGTCTGAAGGCTGAAACCGATGCGGCGCTAGCGTCGTACGAAAAATCTCTGGCGGACGCGCGCAGCAAGGCACAGGGCCTCGCCAAAGACATGCGCGACCAAGCGTCGTCCGAATTGGACCGTGAGCGTCGGCGGGTTGACGAGGCCAATGCCGTCAAGCTCGCTGACACCGAGGCGCGCATCGCCGATACCAAGACCAAGGCACTGGCCAACGTCGATCAACTGGCCGCCGAGACGGCAAGTGCGATCGTCGAACGTCTGATTGGGCAATCCGTCGGCGCCGAGGATATCCGGCGAGCGATCGATACCCCGAACACTCTGACAACGGCATAACGGAACAGGGGTAACATCATGGGCGCCGAGTTCTGGGTTGCCGTCGCCTTCGTCATCTTCGTCGGGGTGCTGATCTATCTCAAGGTTCCCGGCCTGATCTCCGGGGCGCTCGATCAGCGTGCCGATGCGATCCGCAAGGAGCTGGATGAAGCGCGCCGCTTGCGCGAGGAAGCGCAGGACCTGCTCGCGGACTATCAGCAAAAGCAGCGACGCGCCGATGACGAAGCCAAGGCTATCGTCGAGCAAGCGCAGCGCGAGGCACAGGCGATCAAAGAGCAGTCCGAGAAGGCTCTCAGAGAGTCGATCGACCGGCGCTCTCGGATCGCAGAAGAGAAGATCGCCCGCGCTGAGGCGCAGGCACTCTCCGAAGTGCGTGGCGCCGTCATTGAGGCTGCGACGTCGGCGGCCGAAAAAATTCTGGCCGGGCGCGTTCAAGGCGATACGGCCAACGGTCTCGTCGAACAGTCTATTCGGGATCTGCGCGGCAAACTCAACTGACGCTGCGCTGGCACCAGCTCTAAACGGAAAAGCATTGAAACGCCGGGCGAGAGCCCGGCGTTTTGTTTCTATGCGCAGAGATACGCATCTGCGATGCCATAATGAAGCCGGGGCCACTCTAATGGGGCGAGACAACCGATGCAGCCCTCTTTGGCGGAAGGATTGTTCGACGGGCACCAATGCACGCATTTACCGCGCTTTCGGGCGAGTGCACGTGCTGCCGCAATTGCCGTAGCGGCCCTGTTGCTCTCGCTCTGGGCAGAGCTGGTCCAGGCCCAGCCCGTTCCGGACGGCTACGAAGCCGTCGAGATTTCTGTCGGCGGCGCACGAGCGGCCACGATCAAGGCCTACCTGCGCCGACCAGTGGCGACAAATCCTGTGCCAGTGGTCGTTGCCCTGCATGGTTGCGGCGGCCTTTTCCGTAAAGACGGTCGCCTCGCGGCTCGGGAAGCTGACTGGGCGGATCGCTGGGTCGCGGCCGGATATGCGGTTGTTCTGCCTGACAGCTTCAATCCGCGCGGTTACCGGCAAATCTGCACGAACGGCAACGCCGACCGGCCCATCAGGCCGCACCACCGCGCCCAGGACGCGATTGCCGTTGCGGCTTGGCTCAAATCACAGTCGTTCGTCGATCCGACACGCATTGCGCTCGTCGGCTGGTCGAACGGGGGCTCGACCGTGCTCAACACTGTGCAGCGCGATAGCGGCTTCGTGGTGGCGATCGCCTTCTATCCGGGTTGTAGGCCACTGGTGCGACGCAAGAACTGGGCGCCTCGCATTCCGCTGACCATACTTATGGGCGATGCAGACAATTGGACACCGCCAAGCTCCTGCCGAGAATTAGCCGTCGCGCATAGCATACCGCTCATCGAATATCCCGGTGCCGTGCACGGCTTCGACGCACCCAATATACGCCGGCGCACGCGGACCGGCGTTGGGCTTTCAGCCAACGGCGACGGGAACGTCGAGATCGGAACAGATCCGAAGGCTCGGGCCGCGGCAATCGAAGTCGTTACCGACATGCTCGCCAAGGCCTTCCACGCCGCGCATCGCTAGGAGCCTCGGTTGTCCTTGACGGCTTGAGCCACCCTCGTCGCCTGGGACACGCTGCCTATCTGGCTTCCAGGAATGTGCCGGCGACGACGCATGTTGGGCCGGGCTTGCATCCCCTCGCTCGACGTTCTCGATGCGGGAACCTCGTGGAACTTGGCACTGCGGTGCATGGCCAGAGCTTTGCGCGCAGCTTCGATGTGCGCAGTGCGGGCCTCGATCTTGCGCAGGCGTTCGAGCTCGTTGTTCACACGCTTCAACGCGTTGGCGATGGCCTGCTTGCGCCGCGACGGATGATCTCCTGGACCCGGAAACGCCTTGCCTCGCGGTTCACTCTTGCCACGACTCTCGCGCTGCAATTGACGGGCGTGAGTTTGTGCTTTGCTGCGTTCCTCGCGCAGCTTGCGCTGAAGGTCTCGCAGCTCCTGCGGGTCGAGCTCGTAGATGGTGGGGTGATGTGTCTTGCTGACCAACTGGAACTGGTCGCTGGTGAGAATGCTTTGTTCGGTCGCTCGCGAAATGGACATTGCTACATACCTCACGAATGACGGCATAGACGGCCGGCCAGGCTCCTCAAGGGTAACCAATCGAGATGGGATGCGGAAGCGATCTGCCAACCTCGACGGGTTATCATTAAGAATATTGGCTTGTGACCACAGGTGCGGCTCGCTTGGCGCGAGCCGGCCTTTCCGATCCGAGTCGTCTCAGTGGCTGCCGCCGGGGAAGTCGGGGGCGGGCCCCGTTGGTGCCACGTCGAGGCGCACCACCGCGCCGGCAAGGCTTGGCTTCGGCGGCTCGTACTCCTTCATGACATGCGGATCGTGGCCGGGAATGATGTGCCTGGCCGACGGGGCGAGGCTGCGCACGACTTTATAACTGTCGAGCATGTCGCCGATATGGAAGGCCGTCATGAACAGGCGATCCTTCATGATGTGCTCGTAGTAGTGCGTCGCGTCGGACGCGAGCACAACCCAGCCGCGCTTCGTGTGCACGCGCGCGATCTGCAAGCCGTCGGCGTGCCCTGGCGCCGGATGCAGCGTGATGCCTGGCGCGATCTCGACCATGCCTTCGTGCATCTCGACGCGGCCCTTGAAGTTGAGCCGCACCATGTCGACCACGTCCTCGACGTGATAGCTGTGGCCGGGCTTATCGTAGCGCATGTACTTGCCGGTGGCGTAGGCCATCTCGCGCGCTTGGATATGGAACCGCGCTTTCGGGAAGGCACCGAGATTGCCGGCGTGGTCGTAGTGCATGTGGCTGACGATGACGTCGTCGACGTCGCGGGCATCGACGCCAACGAGCTTCAAGCTTTCAATGGGGCAGCGCAGAAACTCGCGCTTTCTCTGTTTCGCCATCTCAGCAGTGAAGCCGAGGTCCATCACGATCGCGCCGGCAGGACCGGTGATGACCCAGACGAAATAGTCCATCGGCATCGGCAGCTCGTGCGGATCGCCGCCAATGAAGTGCTCGCGACGCAGCGCGTCGCGCCTAGCATAGCGGATGGCGTGGATCTCATATTCGGGGAGGGTGGTCATGGGGCGTTCCTCGGCGTGATTTGCGCGAAGTGTGCGACGCTGGTGCCGAGGGTGCAATGGGTTGCGAAAGAGCTCCGGACGGAATCCGCCAAAAGCCAATGTCTAAAGGGAGGTCCGCTTCCTGTAAGCTGGCTTGACCACGCGTTAATCAAAGATTTTTATACCACAGAAGCTGTATTTCATGCGGAAACAGTGGGTAGGCAAATCGATGGATAGCTCCCAGTGTATAATTCCGGCGAGCGTAAAATTGGCACGCCGCGACGTTTATATTCTGCGTTTCAACCTTTATTTGCCTGTATGCTTGTGTTTTGGCCCAAGCTTCAGCCGCTGCAATAAGAGCGGAGCCAATGCCCCGGCCACGGAGATCAGGGGCCACGCGAATGTCCCAGATTACGGCTAGATCGTCGCGGCGCTCTAAGATCTCAAGATCTTGTGTTTTGAAGGCAATTACTAAGCCGCCCGCTCTGCGGCCATCGGTCCAGGCCGAGAGCAGCGTCCAATTTGTCATGCCGAACCATTGACCCCAGTCGCAGGGTCGATTTCCGGCAACGCTATCGTAGTCCTTAATATATGGCGACGCGACGTGGCGCTCGCGCAGAATGAAGCCGCCGAGACCACTTTCGGGAATTGTGAGATCAAGAACGCTTCGAACTTCAAACGCGATTGAAATTTGCCCGTGGGCGGGAAGCCGATCGAGCTTCTCTTGGTTGATCTCTATGTTCACTCCGGCTTGCTCCACCTCCGCGAGGCTTCTCGGGGATCCGACAAGACTTCAGCCGTCAAAATAGGGCTCGCGCATCGGGGTCAGACCAGCGGGTCTGACCCCGTAAAGTTTTACGGTGCCTCGTTCGAGAATATGATCGTGCCTGACGCCGCGAACATGCCGCCGACGCCGTGGCAGACTGAGATCTTCGCGCCGGGAATTTGCGCGGGGGCGATGCCGCGCATCTGACGGACGCTCTCCTGCAGCGCGTACATGCCGTACATGCCGGAGTGCATGTAAGAGAGACCGCCGCCGTTGGTATTGCAGGGCAGCTTGCCACCGATGGCCGTGTTCCGGTCGCCGATGAAGGCTGCGGCTTCGCCACGCCCGACAAAGCCCAGGTCCTCTAGTCCGTAGAGCGGCAGATGCGCAAAGGCGTCGTAGATCATCAGGTGATCGACGTCGGCGTGCTTGATGCCGGCCTCGTCGAACGCCTTCTTGCCGGAGACGCGGAAGGCCTTCGACGAGGTAAAGTCCTCCATCTGCGAGATCATCGGGCCTTCCACGGATTCACCCGTGCCGAGGATGTAGACCGGCTTCTGTGGAAAGTCCTTGGCGCGCTCGGCGCTGGTCAGGATCAACGCACCGCCGCCGTCCGTGACGAGGCAGCACATGAGGATGCGAAACGGGTAGGCGATCATGCGCGAGTTCAGCACATCATCCACAGTGATCGGATCCTTGAACGTGGCGCGTGGATTCTTTGCCGCCCACTCGCGCTGTACGACGGCGACCATGGCGACTTGCTCTTCCGTGATGCCGTAGGTCTTCATGTATCGGAGCACGGGGATCGTGAACATCGTCGGCGGGCCCATGACGCCGTAGGGCGCCTCGAACTGGCCGGCGAGGCTATCCGGGTAAGGTGGGCGCGGGGTTGGCGCGACGCGGCTCTTGCCGGATTCGCCATGCGTAATGAGCACGGTGTTGCACAGCCCCTCGTTGATGGCGGCCGCTGCGTGCCTGACATGAAGCATGAACGAGCAGCCGCCAACGGCGGTACCGTCTGCCCATGTGGGCGTGATCCCGAGGTATTGCGCCAGCGCCTGCGGCACCTCGCCGGCGGTCGCCACGCCATCGATATCCTTCGGGCTCAACCCGCAGTCCTTCATCGCATTCAGCGCTGCGTCGGCATGAAGCTGGATCTGCGACATGCCGGGAATGCGTCCCAGCTCAGTTGTCTCGGCAGCGCCGACGACGGCAACGGATTTCTGTTTCATCTGATCACTCGCATGCGCCTCTTGGCGCGCTGAGGATTGAAGTCCGACGGCTCGCTCGTTCGATCGCCGCTCCCGCGATAGCAGGGACGACCGCGTGTCGAGTTAAGCTCCGGCCGGCTTGAAGAACGGCAGCGTGATCTGGTCGTTCTGCTTCTCGAACGTGACCTCGAGGTTCATGTCGAGCTGCAAGGCTTCAGGCGTCTGGGGGCAGCCGACAATATTGGTCATCATACGCGGCCCTTCGGCGAGCTCGACGACGGCAATGGCGTAGGGCGGATCGAAGCCCGGCGCTGGACGCGCATGAATGACATAAGAGTGCAGCTTCGCCTTGCCGGAGGCCTTCGTAACCTTGACGGAGCGCGAGCCGCATTTCGGGCAGAATGGACGCGGTGGAAAATAGGTTTTCGAGCAGTCGTTGCAGGTCTGCAACCTCAGCTCGCCGGCTGCGGCGCCCTCCCAGTAGTGCTGGGTCTCGGGCGTGGGTTTCGGCAGCGGACGTTTCCCTTCGGCCACGGGCTTCCTCCTCGAGTTTCATTGAAGCGCAGGACCAAACTTCCGATGCCCTAGGCGGAATGTAAACCGGAAGTGCGACTTACTTGTTCTCGATGAGGGCTCGGGCGCATCAACGGACGCTCAACCCTCTTCGAGCGGCCGGAGGTCGCCAAGCTCCAGCAAACTGTGCCGGTATGCCTGCTCACTGGAGCCGACGCGTATCCGAGGCTCTCCCGTTTCGATCGGGCGATAAACGAATTCGATGCCTTCGTAGCTCCACACCCCCAGGCAGCGCTGATTGCGCAGCAGAACGACGCCTGAGAAATCCCCAGGCACGGCCCATCCGCCGCGCCACATGACCTGTACGCTACCTCGCAACCTCCCCAGAAGATCGATCTCCTCGGCAAGGCGCGGGTATTCGTCTTTGCGTCTGAACGGGATAACGAGGCCCATGCGTCTCTCCGACCTTCGCCCGCGCGCACCCTATTTGCCGGTTCTGAAGAATTGCTTCCGTATATTCATGAAATTTTATAAATCCGCTCAATGATGATCACGTCTCGCCGCTGTGCTTTGCGGGCTTGCGAGCAAAAGGCTGTCTTTGTTCCGCCGCGCGAATCAGTCGATAGGTGGCGCATGCAATCGATGCCGCTCACCGGACGATCCCAGAGGCTGCCATGATTCAGCGGGCTACGGAGCGCCGCCGCAAGGCGGCGACATCACCTGACGAACACAGCAACATATCCGAGCAATCTCCGCCGAAACGGGCGCGTGCAACTTCGGGAAATCGCCCGGCAGCGTCCTCACGCACCCGTCCGCCGTTTGAGAAAAAGGTGATTGCACTCGTCTATGACTTCGACGGCACGCTCAGCCCCAAGCCAATGCAGGAATATACGTTCCTTCCCAAAATCGGCGAGGATCCGAAGACGTTCTGGGCCGAATCCAACCGCATTGCCAAGGAGCAGGGTGCGGACAGCCTCATCACGTACATGCACCTGATGTACAAGAAGGCGAAGGCACGAAACGTCCGCATCGACAGGGGCGACCTCGTAGCGCTCGGGCGAGATGTCGAACTTTACCCCGGCGTCGAGCAGTGGTTCGACGAAATTGCCGAATATGTGCGCATTGCCGCTGAGACCCACGGCATCACACTGCGGCACTACCTTGTCTCGTCAGGGCTTAGCGAGATTATCGAAGGGACCCGAATCTATCAGCGGTTCCATAATGTATTCGCCTCGGAATACTGGTTCGATGCCTACGATCTGCCGTATCCGAAGCGCGTGATCACCGATACCGGCAAGACGCAATACCTGTTTCGCATCAATAAGGGCGTCGAGGACCTGGGGCACAGCATCAACGAGCACATGCCCGAGATGGCGCGCCCGATCCCATTTTCCAACATGATTTACTTCGGCGACGGCGATACCGACGTGCCTTCGATGGCCGTGATGCGCAAGAACGGCGGTTATGCCGTTGCCGTGCATGGGCCGGGCAAGCAGCGGCAGAAGTGCGTCGATCTCTTCAAGGCCGGACGCTGTGATTTCTTCGCTCAGGCCGACTACCGTCGCGGTTCGGACCTGTTTCGTCGGACATGCCTGCTACTCGACCGGATTCTGGCGGACATTCGTGTTCGCGAGGAGATGTGGCGACTGGAGCGCGGCGTAAAGTAGGTGATGCGACGGCTGGCATCGCGTGCCCGAAAGGCGAGCGCGTCGTGGCTGGTGCGCCTTGGCGGAATAGCGGACAGCCAACGAAGATCTGGAACGAGCGGGCGGTCAGCCTCGGTAGTGCGCGTACTGGCCCTTTGGCACGTACTGCTCCAAATAGCGCGGCACAATGGTTGAGATGGCGTGCGGCTCCGAGATACCCAGACCGGCTAGGGTTCGCCCTTCTTTCTCAGCGACCTCACTCACGACGTTGTCGCGTTTCAGCATGCGCACCTGATCGGTCGTGATGGGCCGGAGCCCGGCCGGCAAGACCGCGGTCAGCATCCCCATGAGAGACGCGAGCCAGAACGGAATAGGCAAGTAGCCGCGATCGCGGCCGGCGTATTCCTGAGTCCGCTCGAGCAGCTTGCGGAATGTCTGCATCTCCGGCCCCCCGAGTTCGTAAACCGTGCCGGGTTTCGCAGCACCTTCGGCCGCCGCCACGATCGCCGAGGCAACATCGCCGACATAGACGGGCTGGAATTTGGTACGGCCGCCCCCAATCAAGGGCAGAACCGGACCGCACACGGCCATGGCGGCAAAGCGATTGAAGAACTCGTCCTCGGGCCCGAAAACGATGGAGGGGCGCAGGACCACCGCGTCGGGAAACTCGGCCAGCACAGCGGCCTCACCGGCAGCTTTGGTGCGACCATAGCGTCCGGGCGATTTGGGGTCTGCGCCTATTGCTGACACATGCACCAACTTCTCGACGCCTGCGGCTTTCGCTGCCTTTGCGATCGCTCGCGCACCGTCGATGTGGATGGCCTCGAACGACTGACGTCCTGATGAGGTCAGCACGCCGACGAGATTGACTACGACTTTTGCACCATCGATGGCGCGCACCACGGAGTCCGGGTAGCGGACGTTGGCTTGCACGGCGGCGATCTGCCCGACGCCGCCCATAGGTTGCAGACACCCAGCGAGATCGGGACGGCGGACCGCCGCCCTGATGCGCCAGCCTTTGCGGGCAAATGCACGGACCGTATGGCGCCCGACGAAACCGGAGCCGCCGAACACCGTTGCCAGCGAACCCTGCTCCCACGTATCCGCCATTGCCTGCTGCTCCCGACCGTGACTGCTGCGATTGTTGCGGGATGAATACAGTGTGTCCGCTCTCCTCTCAAGCACGCCATCGCGCCTGCCCGCGTTCGCACATCTCGTAATTGACTTTTCATCTGCGGGGCCCTACGTGTCGCCGCTCAAGCCCAGATGGCGGAATTGGTAGACGCACCAGTTTCAGGTACTGGCGCCGCGAGGCGTGGAGGTTCGAGTCCTCTTCTGGGCACCATTTTCGCACCCCTAAACCATTGAAATTCCACAAACCCTTTGGTAAACAAGGGTGCTCCACGCCAATGGCGTCCATTTTGGACACTCGTTTGGACACTCATTAGGACACTCATTGCCAGGGAACCTAACCTCGCCATGTCGTCACGGACACGCCCGGCGCAGCCGCTCAGACGCAAGGGGTTTTGGTATCTCAACCGGCGAGTGCCGAAAGAGTATGCCTGCTTCGAAGCCAATGATTACGTGAAGGTCAGCACCGGCATCCGGGTTGCGGATGATCCCCTGGCGATCCGAGCGAAAGAAGCAATTGCGAAGTTGGACGCCGGGCTGTTCAAGCGCTGGCGGCAGCTGGCTGCAGGAGAGAGCGCTGAGCCTGAAGAGAGGGCAGGTTCCGTAGCCGAGGCAGCCTCGGATTTCGGGATTGGCGTGCTTGCCGCGAACGGCGTGGCAACCCTCCCCTTGCGGGAGCTGGTCGAGCGCTTGGGGAAGCTGGGAGATCCCACCCGTCAGACCGATGTGGCCATCGAGGCGGTCACCGGAACGAAGAACGGGCATGGTATCAGGCTGTCCGAGCTTCGGGAGAAGTACGAGGAGATTGAGAAGGTATCGCTGCTGGGCAAATCGCCCCGTCAGCGGAAGCGCTGGCAGGAGGTACGGGATCGCGCGGTCAAGACGTTCATCGAGGTTGTCGGGGAGGATAAGCCGATTGCCGAAGTGAAGCGTGCGGACGTGCTGGCGCTGCGCAAGTTCTGGCAGCAACGCATCGAGGACGAGGAGGTGGTGATTGACACCGCCAACAAGAACATCGGTCGGGTTGCGGCGATGTTCCGGAGCGTGGAGGAGGCAAATATGCTCAACCTCTCCCCCGTGTTCGACAAGGTGGCGATCAAGGGCGGGAAGGACCGGCAGCGGCTGGCCTACTCGGCGGCGTTCCTGCAGAGCCATTTCCTGGCGGACGGCATGTTCGGCGACATCAACGAGGAAGAGCGCCGGATCATCTTCCTCCTCATCGAGACCGGCCTCAGACCCGTGGAAGCCTGCAACCTCAGCCGCAAGACCATCGTGTTCGACCACGCCATCCCGCACGTGCAGGTGCGCCCGGACGGCCGCCAGCTGAAGACGGAGCAATCCGAACGGGACATCCCGCTGGTGGGGGTGGCGCTGATGGCCATGCGCCTGCAGCCGGACGGGTTTCCGCGCTACCGCGAACGGGCAGACGAGTTATCGGCGACGGTAAACAAGGCCCTCAATAGCCGCGGCCTCCGGCCCAACGGCGAGAGCATGTATTCGCTGCGGCACGCGTTCAAGGACCGGATGCGGCAGGCCCGCTTCGAGGACGAGCTGATGGACGAGCTCATGGGCCACAAGACCGACAAGCCCGCCTACGGCCAGGGTTATTCCCTCGAGGTCAAGGCAACGGCGCTCAAGGGGATAGCCTTGCGCCCTCCCCGTTCCGTGTGAGCTTCCAGGATGCGGCGGGCGCGTTCGCGTGGGTCATCCTTCCGGGCGCGCTCCACTTCCCGTTCAAGCCGGTCAAGAAGCGGATTGAGGTGGGGGCCCATCCGCAGCACGCAATAAGCGACCACGGCGAGCACCCTTTCGAGTTCGTCCAGGGTAACCTCTTGGTTGCCGTCTGCGTGTCGCATCGCCCCTGAATGGAGACGCGCCGAAGCCGCTTCAATGCCCTGAAACGGCAGATTGGTTTTGGCCGCAGTATGCCGTCACGGCCCGTACTGGCTGCGGTTTCACGAATACGTGAGGGCGGGTGTGGAAGCTCCTTGGTGGATCAGAGGCTGGTGGGCAAGAGAAACCCGTCGCCGCGAAGGGTGAGATAAAATTGCGACGGATGGAACCAAGGAAAAAGCGCAAGGCCGTTGAACCCGAAGCGGCATGAGGCGACAATCCGGGCAAGGTACAGCGGGGACGCCAAGGCCGGGCCGGTGAGAAGTCCTTCTCCACCATCACGGCCGCCTGTCGAGGGCGGCCTTTTTTGTTGGCAGCGGCTGCATTGGAAAAGCCGCACATACGGTGATGCGCATCAATGTATCTACGGTCTTACATTTGTGTGGCTTCCGACATACGGCCCTCCCCTGCCCTTGCCCGCCTCGTCTATGCCAAAGATGACCTTCCGGTTGGCCATGGATGCAGACATTGAAGATCGGAGACGAATGACACTGCGTCGGGTCGCTGCTGCAGGCGGTCACGCGGAAGTACGGTGATACGGTCTTACCGACTTACACCCATGCGTGCGTCCCCTCCCCTTCACGCGCTGCGGCGGCGATCAGGGGTGATGTCGGCTTCCTTGATGTCCAACCCGTACTTCCGCAAAGCCGCAAGCACCACGTAGCGCGCCGTGGCCCTCGGCTTCTGCTTGCGGGCCACCTCAACGAGCAGGTCAATCACATACTCCGGCAGCTCAAGGGTCAGTTTGCGCAACGGCGCTTCAGGTTCCACCACTTTCAAGGTCGAAGGCTTGCGCTGGCGCGGTGCCTCAACCGCCTTGACGGGAGACGTGTGCTTAGCGGGCAGCACGTGCGAGGGGACGCCGCGCTCGGCGGCGTGCTCGTCCACCACGCGCGTCAGGATTTCGAAGTCAATATCCGTCTCGGCGATGGATTTGTTTTGTTTGTCGGTCATTTACGCGGCCTCCTGTGCGGGTTGCTGGATGGCCGGCAGTTCGGCAAGGATTTCCGCCACAAGCTCATCCAGTTGTTCGATGGCGTTGCGCACCGGCTCGCGCGCGGTGTCGGCATAGTGGGGCGGCAGGCCGGTCAGGAACATCTCGGCGAACGGCGCCCGCTGCATGAGGAAGGTCTTGAACATCGGCACGCCGGCTTTTCCCACTTGCGCGAGCATGGCGCGCTGGTAGCTGGGCCATATGCCGGAGAGTTCGTTCAGCAGCAGCCGGTGCTTGATGGGCTTGTTGATCTTGTCGCCCAGGAGCCGGATTTCGTTGTTGAGCTTGCGGGCCTCAATCACGTCGAGGGCGGACGCCTTGGCCGGGGAGATGGTCAGATCCGCGGCCGTGGCGGCGGCGGTGGTGACCGTGGAGAATGCACCTGCCACGTCAATCAGGAGGTAGCCTTCCACGGTGTAATAGAGCTCCTTCAGCGCGGCCAGGAATTCGTCTTCGGTGAGGCCGATGACGCGGATGGAGGGCGCGACCTTCGGAAAGCGGACCCTCCACCCTTCGATGGAACGGTTGAGATCAAGGTCAAGGATGGTGACTTTGTTGCCCGCGTGGGCCAGCGCCCCGGCAACGGCCAGGCAGCTGGTTGATTTCCCGACCCCGCCCTTCGGCGAGGCAAAAGCGATGAGGCGGCATTTGCGGGTTTTGTCCATGGAGGAATCATTTCCGCCGGAAGCCCCGCCGTCAAATGGTCTGCCGTATTTATGGACATACACGCCTACGGGTATGTGGTAATGCGGTCATACAGACAAACGTATAACCGCACTTGTGTATCTGCGCATTTCAGTAAAACCATAAATACATACTTACGTGCTTTGCAATGAATTATATCGGCAGCGCCCTTTCAAACAAACGCACATACGGTCTTGCAATTCTACATAGATACAGGAATACGCAAATACACACATACATAACACTGCAATTGCGGTTTTGCTGTTGTGTGTAGATGCGGTGTTATGAACTTACAGATATCCATATTTCTTGATTTACATGGATACGGTCCTACACACCTCCACACATATAGGCCTTCGGGCGAGACCCGCGCCGGTGATGCGGGTGAGCCGCCTGATCACACGGTGATACAGACACCCGCAAATCTGTATCTACACAGATACGGCTTTACCCCCGACAACCCCAGAAAAAGCGCGCCTACGCCTTGGGCGCGGCGGGGACAATCCCCAGATAGACGAATGATTGACCTGGATGAGGACGTCCGCATGAGCGAACGGGAGAAGCTGCGAAGCCGGTTCGCGCGCGCGTCCCGCCCGCAGGTGGAGGTCAGGCGCCGCGGCGATTACAAGGGCCTGCGGAGCAAGGTGAGTTTCAGGTTGCCCCTGGAGCTGGCGCACCAGCTGGACCTGTTGAAGGTTGCGGCGGGCATTGACAAGAACGATTTGGCTGTGACCGCCATCGGCGACGCGGTGGCACGGGAACTGACAGCGGTGAGGGAAACCTTCGACGATGAGGCCTGGGAAGTCGTCGTCCGCTGCGCCCGTGCCAATGCCGGAGAGAACGAGGGTCACTGACGCGCTGGTGCTGCTGGGCGTTGGTGTCGCCATCGGGCTGATCGGGATTTCGGGAGCGGTGAACTTCCGCATGGCCTTCCGCACCGCCGACACGAACCTCGATGCATGGTTGTACGGCACGGCCGCCGCGCTGCTCGACGGCCTCAAGGCGCTGCTGCCGTTGGCAATGGTGTGGGCGTGGCAGGCCCGCCGCTGGTTCGTGACCTTCGTGGGAGTTGCGGTTTTCAGCGTGCTGTCGGGGTTCTCATTAGTGAACGGCATCGGCTACGTCAGCGACCTGCGCTGGTTGCAGGTAGGGCAACGCAAGGCGGGCATCGAAAGCCGCGCATCCCTCAAGGCGACGATGACCCGCCTTGAAGGCCAGCTGGCCGCCATCCTCACCACACGCTCCGCCGAGACCATCGAGCAGGCCATCGGCGCGGTGTTCGCGCGGCCCGTCGCGAGGCATAGCACGGTGGATTCCCATTCGGACGGCTGCACCAACGCGCGTTCGCTGACCCGCGAAGCCTGCGAGGAAGTGGCGAGGCTGCGGGTGGAACTGGCGGAAAGCCGCGAGCGGACACGGCTGAATGCGGTGGTTGCGGAAACACGCGCGAGACTCGATGCCCTTTCCGCCATCACGGCGATGGCGAGCGCTGAGCCGCAGGTGGAGGTGGTGAAAGGCTTGGCGGAGGGCTGGTACGGCGCGCTGAGCAAGGAGGATGTGCGCCGAGGGCTGGTGGTGATGGTGGGTTTGGTGCTGGAGCTCGGTTCAGGGCTCGGCTTGTATCTCGTGACGGTGCCCTGGCATGACGCGGGAAGGCGCAACGGCAAGGCCGGTGGCGAACCCGCCGGGGCCGGCGGGGCGCCCGAGGTTGAAGCGCCGCCCGCGTCCGTGGATAGTGCTCCATTGAACAGGGGAGAGGGTGAGGTGGTTGAACGCATGCCGGAGGCGGTGCGGATCGGGAACGTGGAGGCCTTCGCGGCGGAGTGCCTGGTTCCGGCGGAAGGCGGCCGCATCAGCAGCACATCGCTGTTCGGGCAATACCGCCGTTGGTGCATCCGCCGCGGCGAGGTCCCATTGCGCGGGTCGGAGTTCGAGGTGGTGTTCCACGACCTGGCGGAGGATGTGGGCATCCCGTGGGGCAACCGCGGCGGCAACGTGATGTACCACGACGTGGCACTAACATTGGAGCAACCGCCACAAGTCGGGGTCGGCGAGGGGGCCGGGGACGGTTCGACCGAGGGGTGAGGGACTGACCTTCGGGACGGCGGCGGCTTAGCCGCCTTACCAGACGGCCTTTAGGCCGTTCCATTGATTGCAGTGCTGGGGCGTGCCCCGGATTTGGCGACACGCATCTCAAATGCGACAGGCGGGTTGCTGCCTTCTTCGGAGACCTTTATCAGCCCATGGGACGTATGGGGTTCCACCGGCTTCGGGATGTCCCCGAGTCAAGAACTCGCCAAAGTCCCATTCAGACATGTGTTCCGTTAGAGAGTTTACCGGATTATCTGAGGCGGTTGGAAATGCCCACAGTTAATAAATGGGTTAGCTTCCTGTTAAGCCCGAAGATAGCCGCGGAACTGCCTGACACCACAAAGCTATTTATCCACATGCGTTCCCGATATCCCGATCGGATGTCCGCGATATCCCGCTGGAATGTCCGTGATGTCCCGTTGGCCCAGCCGGACACTGCTGAACGGGTTAGATAACTGTTAAGCGGGAAGGGGAACGCCGAACCCCTTGAAAGGCCACGCCCAGTTATCCACAGCCGTTCCCGATATCCCGATGCGGCGTTCCGAAAGTCCCGGATAGGCGTTCGCAATATCCCGATGGATGGCGAATTGTTCCAGGCGTCTGAACTGCAGCACCACGCTCCAAGTGCCTGAGTTGGCGTGGCAGCCGGACGGATGTTCGTGATGTCCCGAAACATGGCCCCGGCGTTCCTGATGTCCCGACGGCCCAAAAGGAGAAGCGCGGGGCCCTGCCTGGAGGAGCTGTTCGGGATGTCCCGATGCGCCTGACACGGGAGTGCACGGTGGAGTTTGCGCGGCCAGTGCATTGTTGTTGAAGAAAATTGCCGTGAAACGAGGCAGGTGGAACATGGGCGTTCGCGATATCCCGATAGAAACCGCACCGTTCCCGATGTCCCGAATGCGGCTGTCAGTGTTCGCAAAGTCACGATCAGAGAGGGCAGGTGTTCCCGATATCCCGATGGGCGGCGTGGGCGTTCCTGGTGTCCCGATGACGCCTTGACGCCGTTCCCGATATCCCGAAGAGTGGGGCATGTCAGTTAACTCAACGGTTCATGATGACGCGCTTCCCGGAGAGGAGGCCGGCCTGCTGCCGATCCGCCATCCGCAAGGCGAGTTATTCCTCTGTGATATTACCGACGCTGCGCTCAAAGACGACATGGCGTCCATGGAGCACCCGTTCTTCGCCATCACCACCAAGCTCGATACGCGCAAGCGCCGCTACGAGAACGGCAACAACTGGCTGGAAATCATCCCCAGCGTGAATGGCCTCGCCACCATCTTTGACAAGGACATCCTCATTTTCGCGGCAAGCCAGATGATGGCCGCGCGCAAGGCGGGCAGGGCCATCTCGCAGGAGATGATCCTCACCGCCAAGGACATCCTCGTGTTCACGAACCGGCACACCGGCGGGCGCGATTACGACCTTCTGGCCGACGCTCTGGCGCGGCTGCAGGGCACGCAATACCAGACGAACGTGGTCACGGGGAAGAAGGAGGAGCGCCATGTGTTCAGCCTGGTGGACAGCGCGAGCGTGGCGCGCGACCCCAAGACCCGGCGCATCACCGAGTGCCGCATCAAACTGTCGGACTGGTTCTTCCGCTCCATCGACAACCATGAGGTCCTAACGCTGCATCCCGATTACTTCCGTCTCCGGAAACCCATCGAACGGCGGGTCTATGAGATAGCCCGCAAGCATTGCGGCCAGCAGCTGGAATGGAGCATCGGGCTGGAACTCCTGCAGCGTAAATCCGGGTCGGCGGATACGCTGCGGAAGTTCCGCATGTATATCCGGGAGATTGCGGAACGGAAGCACCTGCTGGACTACGAGGTGCATTTCGCGGACGACAAGGTGACGTTCAAATCGCGGAAGGCCCAGCTGAAGATTGCGGATCAGGCGGGCGCCATGGGTTTCGTGCCGGATGAGGAGGTTCTGCACGACGCGCGGCAGGTGGCTCCGGGCTGGGAGCCCCTGGAGCTGCTCCGGAAATGGCGGGAATGGATGGCGCTTTCCGATGCCGAGCTGCCCCGCAGCCCCGCCAAGGCGTTCGTGGGTTTTTGCAGGAAGTACTATGAGCAGCACGGAGAACCCGAATAACCAGTAAGACTGGGAGATGTCCCGACCTCTGTTGAACTCCGATCGGGGGGCGCTGCTCGAAGGTCACGGTATTGCGGTTCACGCCCCGTAGTAAGTCCGGTGGCTCACGGGCCGTCCGGCATGTTCCCTGTTCGACGGGGCACGGCAGCTATTGGGGACATAGCAGGAGAAGCGGCGCTGCCCCGGAGCGACCTTCATGACCCTGAACCGATATTGACGAGTACGAGGAGGGTCTTACACGTCGTCCGCTTCACGTCTGCTTTCGGACATCGCGCGCATTCCGGTCCCGAGACTGAGCCCAGCGACACTTTCATCCCAATGTCATATAATTCGACTATTCCATAATTATGGAATCGAAAGATGCAGCCGTCGGGTTTGGGGCGCTCGCCAAGGCGACGCGCGTCGAGGTCATACGCATCCTGGCGAGCCGTGGTGCGTCGGGCATGGCGGCGGGTGAATTGGCGCGCCACCTCGATCAGCCGCCGTCAACGTTGTCGTTCCATCTCTCAGCGCTCGAGCAGGCCGGCCTCGTCCAGTCGACACGCCAAGGGCGGCACGTCATCTACGCCGTCCGGTTCGCTGGCCTGCGCGCGCTCTTCAGCTTCCTGACCGAGACCTGTTGCGGCGGTCGCCCGGACCTTTGCGGGGATCTCGCAAGACTGCTTCCCGATGACGAAGACGATGAGAGCAAAAGCATGCAGCCGGCATTCAACGTTCTGTTCATCTGTACCCGCAATTCCGCTCGCTCGATCCTGGCCGAAGGCATTCTGGAGCAGATCGGCGGCGGCAAGTTTCACGCCTACTCAGCGGGCACCGATCCGGCGGCGGCACCCATGCCGGAAGTGCTCGATCGCCTGAGGGTCATGGGACACGACGTCAGCAAGTTGCGCTCGAAATTGTGGACAGAATTCACCGGCGCCAACGCACCGAAGATGGACTTCGTCATTACGCTCTGCGACGTGCCGGAGGGCGAAGCGTGCCCCGATCTCGGGGCGCGCCCGATCACGGCGTCCTGGCCGTTTCCCGATCCGGCGAAATTCATGGGCTCGGACGTCGAACGGGTGACGCTCCTCAACGAGCTTTACGGCATGATCCGACGCCGGCTCGCGGCCTTTACGAGCCTTCCCTTCGGAACACTCGACAAGATGGCGCTGAAGGCCCGGCTCGATGAGCTTGGCGACAGCTCGCGCATGGCTCGATAGCCCGCTGGGGGATCAGATGAGAGTTGGCATCAACGGCATGGGACGCATGGGCCGTCTTGCGCTTAGGGCCGCGATGGGCGCGGTCCACCGTGCTGAAGGCGACCCACGGTCCTCGAACCGGCTCGACGTCGTGCATATCAACGAGGTCAAGGGCGGCGCCGCGACGACGGCGCATCTCCTCGAGTTCGACAGCGTGCACGGCCGTTGGCACGCCAGGTTCGCAACCGATGGCACGTCAGCCATCGGAATTGACGGCATGCGCCTCGGCTTCTCGGAAGCTGCGTCGCCCGGCGATGTCCCTTGGGGCGATCTCGGCTGCGATATCGTCCTCGAATGCACCGGCAAGTTCCTGAAGCCCGAAGAGCTCGAGGTCTACTTTGCGCGGGGCGTGAAACGCGTCATCGTCGCCGCACCCGTGAAAGACGAGCGGGCGCTCAATGTCGTCGTTGGCGTCAACGACCATCTTTACGATCCGAGGCAGCACAGGCTGTTGACGGCAGCGTCATGCACAACCAACTGTCTCGCGCCGATCGTGAAGGTCGTGCATGAGAATCTCGGAATCCGGCACGGACAGATCACCACGATCCACAATCCGACCAACACCAACGTGGTGGTCGATTTCCCACACAAGGATCTGCGGCGAGCTCGTTCGACGCTGCTTTCGATGCTGCCTACGACGACGGGCAGCGCCACGGCTATCGCGCTGATCTATCCAGACCTCAAAGGCAAGCTGAACGGCCACGCGGTGCGCATTCCCGTTCTCAACGCCAGTCTCACGGATTGCGTCTTCGAGCTCGCCCGCCCAACGACGCAGGCGGAAGTGAACGAGCTGTTCGATGCCGCGGCGCGATCGTCCCTCGCGGGGATTCTCGGCTTCGAGACGCGACCGCTGGTTTCCGCCGATTACTGCAACGACACGCGTAGCGCGATCGTCGATGCCCAGTTCACGATGCTGACCGATGGCACCATGCTGAAGGTTTACGCCTGGTACGACAACGAGATGGGATATGTCTGCCGCATGGTGGACCTCGCCAACATCATCATTGCGGCGGAGGGTTGAGATGCAGCACGCGGTCCGCAACTATCTCGTGGTTACTGCGTCGTACTGGGGCTTCACCCTGGTGGACGGCGCGCTGCGGATGCTCGTGCTGTTGCACTTCTTCAAGCTCGGCTATTCGCCGTTCACGCTCTCCTTCCTGTTCCTGCTCTACGAGTTTGCCGGCATCGTCGCCAATCTTGCCGGCGGTTGGCTTGCCGTACGGTTTGGTATTCCGGCGATGCTTGCGGTCGGGCAGGCGTTGCAGGTCCTCGGACTGGTGATGCTGTCAGCCCTCGACCCTGCGTGGACGGAAATAGGCTCGGTGATATGGGTGGTCGCGGCGCAAGGCATCTCGGGCCTCGCCAAAGATTTCACGAAAACGGCGTCGAAGTCCGCCATCAAGGCGACGTCGGCCGAGGGCTCGGGCGAGCTCTTCGAATGGGTTGCCTGGTTCACAGGCTCGAAGAACGCGATGAAGGGCGCCGGCTTCTTCATCGGTGGTCTGTTGCTCGATGGGTTCGGGTTCAGGCCGGCATTGTGGTTGATGGCTGCGCTGATCGGGTTGATCTTCGTGCTTGGCGTCGTCTTGCTGCCGCGCCAGCTTGGCAAGGCGAAGTCCTCAAAGTCCGTGCAAGAGCTGTTTGCCAAGTCTCGCGGCGTCAACCTGCTGGCAGTCGCGCGCGTGTTCCTCTTCGGCGCGCGCGATGTCTGGTTTGTGGTTGGGCTGCCGGTGTTTCTCTACGCCAACGGCTGGCGCTTCACCGAGGTTGGCGCCTTCCTGGCGGCGTGGACCATCGCCTATGGAGCCGTGCAGGCCGTCGCGCCGAAGCTCGTGTCCCGCAGCGCGGATGGGTTGACGGCCGAGGTCCCGGCAGCGCGCGTCTGGGCTCTTATTCTGACCGCCATACCGGTCGGGCTCGCTATCCTGCTCGCGAGCGGAAGCGTTGCGCGACCGGACGTGCTCCTCGTCGTTGGCCTTGCAGTTTTCGGCCTGCCCTTTGCGGTGAACTCATCGCTGCATTCGTATCTGATCCTCGCCTATGCGGGCTCCGAGAAGGCCGCCGAGGATGTCGGATTCTATTACGCGGCAAATGCCCTCGGCCGGCTGATGGGCATTCTAGTGTCAGGCGCGCTCTATCAGATCGGCGGCATCATCGCTTGTCTCGCCGGATCCGCGGTGATGCTTGCGGCATGCTGGGCCGTCACCTTGGCCTTGCCGAGCGCGGCCATTGTCCGCCCCATGGCAGATCATCCCGCCAAGGCCTAGGCGCCGCGCTTGATGCGGACGCCGTTCTCGTACCAGTCCTTGGTCGCGTTCACAATTTTCACGACCGACAGCATCACTGGAACCTCGATGAGCACGCCCACAACGGTGGCAAGTGCGGCACCGGATTCGAAACCAAACAGGCTGATCGCAGCGGCGACGGCGAGCTCGAAGAAGTTGCTGGCGCCGATCAAGGCGGAAGGTGCCGCCACGCAATGGGCCTCACCGGCCGCTCGATTGAGCAGATAGGCGAGCCCCGAGTTGAAATAAACCTGGATGAGGATCGGCACTGCCAGCATGGCGATGATGAGCGGTTGCGCCAGGATCTGCTCACCTTGGAAGCCGAACAACAGCACGAGCGTTGCGAGAAGCGCGACGAGGGAAATGGGTCCCAGCTTGCCAAGCAACGCTTTCAGACCTGCCTCACCGCCTCGCGTCAGCACGGACCTGCGAACCGCCTGAGCGATGACCACCGGCACGACGATGTAGAGGCCGACCGAGAGCAGCAGCGTCTGCCACGGCACCGTTATTGCGGACAGGCCGAGCAACAATGCGACGATTGGTGCAAAGGCGAACACCATGATGACGTCGTTGAGAGCAACTTGGCTCAGCGTGAAATGCGGTTCCCCATCCGACAGATTGCTCCAGACAAAGACCATGGCAGTGCACGGCGCTGCTGCTAATAGAATAAGACCAGCGATGTAGCTGTTGAGCTGATCGGCCGGGAGATAGGGGCGAAACAGCCAACCGACGAACAGCCAGCCAAGCAGGGCCATCGAAAACGGCTTCACGGCCCAGTTGATGAAGAGCGTCACGCCGATGCCGCGCCAGTGCTCCTTGACTTTGCTCAATGCGGCAAAATCGATTTTGACCAGCATGGGAATGATCATCAGCCAGATCAGCAGGGCAACTGGCAGATTGACATTGGCGATCTCGACCGCGCCGATAGCTTGGAATGCGCCGGGCATGAGCCAGCCGAGCGTGATGCCGGCGACAATGCAAAGTGCGACCCAAAGAGTGAGATAGCGTTCGAAGACCGACATCAGGTCCTCCTCCATGATCAGGTCGCGTTCCGGCCTTGGTGATCTGTCTAATTCGAATGTTCTAGAAATAGCCTTGGAGCTGGTCAAGTCTCATGCTATGTGACAGCCATGAAACTCGATGACGCAGCAGCGCGCCTGGAAGCGCTCGGCAACCCGACCCGGCTTCGCATCTACCGCGCCCTCGTGAAGGCGGGGGACGGCGGCATGAGCGTGGGCAAGCTGCAGACCAAGCTCGATGTCGCGGCATCGACGCTTTCGCACCACCTGAAGACCATGCTCATTGTCGGGCTGATCTCTCAGGAACGACGGGCGACCACGCTCATCTGCCGTGCCAACTACGACGTAATGCGCGCACTCGTCGGCTTCCTGGTCGAGGAATGTTGCGCGGAAGGCGTTTGTCCACCGGCGCGGCCTCGGGCCAATGTCGCCTGACGCATTTGCCATGAATTTCGGAACTTCTAGAAGGAATGGCCGATGACTTCCCAAGCTTCCAAGACAGTTGTCGTCATCGGCGCCGGACCCGTCGGCCTCGCCGCCGCCGCCCATGCACTCGAACGCGGGCTTGAGCCGATCGTGCTGGAGGCCGGCCCCGAGGCAGGCCACTCCGTTCGCCAGTGGAGCCACGTGCGCATGTTCTCGCCGTGGGAATACAATATCGACAAGGCGGCGGAGCAGCTCCTTGCTCCGACCGGCTGGAATGCACCCGACCCGAAGGCTTATCCCACTGGAGCCGATCTGATTGCTCAATACATCGAGCCGCTGGCAACGCGCACGCCACTCAAGGATCGCATCAAGACGTCGTCCCGCGTGACCGCAATCAGCCGCCTTGGCTTCGACAAGATGAAAACAAAGGGCCGTGAGGCGGCGCCATTCCAGATTCGTTATCGCAACGGCAACGGCCCCGAGACACTCGAGGCCGACGCCGTGATCGATGCGTCCGGCACTTTGGCATCCCCCAATCCGGCCGGAGCCAATGGGCTCCCGGCGCTCGGGGAACCCGAGCTTGCACATCGCATTGCGTACACTATGCCGAATATTCTCGGGGTCGACCGTTCGCGCTATGCCGGCAAGACGGTGGCGGTGCTCGGTGCAGGCCACTCGGCGATCGGGACATTGATCGATCTCGTGCAGTTGGCGAGCCAAGTCCCCGATACGACAGTGATCTGGCTGGTTCGAAGCGACAAGCCGGAGAAGGCGTTCGGCGGAGGCGCCAATGACAAGCTCTCGGCTCGTGGTGAGCTGGGTTCGGCATTCGCGGCGCTCGTGCGCGATGGCAAACTGCGCGTCGAGACGAGTTTCGCGGTTACGCACGTGGCAGAGAAGGACGGGCGCCTGCGCATCGCGTCCGGCTCGGCCTGTTGTGGACGCCATGTCGTCGCCGATGAATTGATTGTGGCGACCGGCTTTCGGCCCGACCTCGGCTTCTTGTCCGAGCTTCGGCTATCGCTCGACCCCGCGTTGGATTGTCCAATGGCTCTGGCCCCGCTGATCGATCCCAACGAGCACAGTTGCGGCACCGTGCGTCCGCATGGCGCGCGCGAGCTCGCTCATCCCGAACCCGGTTTCTACATCGCCGGTATGAAGTCTTACGGCCGCGCGCCGACGTTCCTGGCGCTCACCGGCTATGAGCAGGTCCGCTCAATCGTGGCCGATGTCGCGGGAGATAAAGCGGCGGCGGCGCGTGTCGAGCTCGTCTTGCCGGAGACGGGCGTCTGCTCACGATCCCCGATCGAGGACTCTGCTGGCTGCTGCGGTGGCCCGGTCGGGGTGGATGCGTCGGCCTGCTGCCGGGACGACGAGATAGCCAAAGCGACTGGAGAGGCGGGCTGCGCGTGCAATTCTGTTGACGCAGCGCAGCCCAAGCGGACCTCGGCCTGCTGTGGTTGATGCCGAACGCCGGCGATGGCTTGTCATCGCAGGGCTCGGGACCAGCCAAACGCTGGCCTGGGCCTCGAGCTACTATCTGATCGCCATCCTGGCTCCGGCCATGGCGCGCGATCTGGGCACCTCGACCACCGGCGTCTTTGCTGCCTTTTCGGCCTCGCTCCTGATCTCGGCACTGCTCGGACCTCGCGTTGGCCGCACAATCGACGCGTTCGGCGGCCGTGAGGTGCTCGCCGTCTCCAACCTGATCTTCGCGGCCGGCCTTGGACTATTGGCCGTTGCCCCTTCCCTCGCCGTGCTGTGGTTGGGGTGGCTCGTCATCGGCGTCGGCATGGGGCTCGGGCTTTACGACGCCGCGTTCGCAGCGCTCGGTCGGATGTACGGCCCATCGGCCCGTTCCTCGATCACAGGGATTACTCTCATCGCAGGATTTGCGAGCACCGTCGGTTGGCCGCTGACAGCCTGGGGCGATGCGAGCCTGGGCTGGCGCATCACCTGTCTCGTGTGGGCTGCCGCGCATCTACTATTCGGATTACCGCTCAATCTGGTGATCCTTCCAAAGCTGCGGACGGCCGCCGCGAAGGCCGCAGAAGCTGTAAAGCCGCATGTGCCGATGGATCGCGCCATGTGGCTGCTTGGCTTCGCCTTCGCTGCCGGATGGGTCGTCTCGACGGCCATGGCCGCACACCTGCCGCGTGTGCTGGAAGCCGCCGGGGCGACTCCGGCGGAAGCCATCGCTGCCTCGGCGCTGGTCGGGCCGGCACAAGTGGCCGCGCGTGTTCTCGAAGCGGGTTTTCTCAGTCGCTATCATCCGCTCGTCTCAGCCCGTCTTTCGACCATAACACATCCGATTGGAGCGGGGCTGCTTCTGACCCTCGGCGGCTGGTTTGCGATGCCGTTCACGCTGCTACACGGTGCCGGCAATGGCATTCTAACGATTGCGCGAGGCACAGTCCCCCTCGCGGTGTTCGGCCCCGAAAACTATGGCTATCGCCTCGGCCTGATTGGCGCCCCCGCGCGAATTCTTCAGGCAGGCGCACCGCTGGCCTTTGAAGTTCTGATCGATCGTTATGGCGCATCTGCACTGGTGTTCTCATCCCTCATTTGCCTCATGGCGATGACGTGCTTGCTCGCCGTCTCCGCCCAACCCAATCAATCGACATCGCCCGAGCATGCATCATGAGCGATCAAACCCTGCTTCGATCGTCCTCGGCATGGCGGCTCGTGCTGCTCGTTTGCATCGCTCAAACGCTCGTACAAATCGGCGCGTTTTTCTGGCCGGCGCTGCTTCCGCAGCTCGCACCACAATGGTCGTTGAGCAATAGCGCGGCCGGTTGGATCACCGCCGCCTTCTACGGCGCCTACATGCTTGCAGTGCCGTTCCTCGTCACCCTCACCGATCGCGTCGATCCGAAGCGCGTTTATCTTTTTGGAGTTGGGCTTACTATTGTCGGCCACCTGCTCTTCGGCTTGCTGACCGAGGGCTTCTGGACGGCGCTTGCGTGCCGCGCGCTCACAGGCATCGGCTGGGCTGGCACATACATGACGGGATTGAAGCTTCTGGCCGACCGCGTCGATGCGAAGATGATGTCACGCGCGACAGCAGGCCACGCTGCCAGCATCGGCATTTCGGGGGCGTTGTCATTTGCAACCGGCGATTGGCTGGCGCAGCTTTTCGGATGGCAATCCGCGTTCATTGCGGCCTCGGTTAGTGCTCTGGCGGCTTGGTTTCTCGTCGCAGCCATTGTGCCTCGGCAGTTGGAAGTTGCGACCAAGCCGAAGGATGGAGCTGGCCTCTATGACTTCCGGCCCGTCTTTCGCAATCGATCCGCCATGGCGTACGCAACGGCCTACGCCATCCACACACTTGAAATGAGTGCGCTGAGAGGCTGGGGTGTCGCGTTCCTTGCCTATGTGGCCGCGAGCACCGGCGCATCCGATGCGGCGCTTTCACCGGCCGTGCTGGCAACGACATTGGGACTGCTTGGCACGGCAGCCAGCATCATGGGAAATGAGGCAGCCATCCGGTTCGGACGCCGACGGCTCGTTCAGGCTGCCATGATCGGCTCGATCGTGCTCGGTGCCACAATCGGCTTCATCGGCACCGGATCTTATGGGTTCGCAGCTATTCTGGTCCTCATCTACGGGACAGTTATCTGGTTGGATTCGTCTTCGCTCACGGCTGGCACAGCAGGTACCGCAGAACCCTCACGTCGAGGGGCGACCTTGGCCGTTCACTCGATGCTCGGTTACGCGGGTGGATTTATCGGCCCGTTGATGATCGGATGGACACTCGATCTTGCCGGCGGCATGTCCGTCATCGGCTGGGGTCTGGCTTTCGGCCTCGTAGCTCTCCTCATGGCTAGTGCTCTCGCAGCCTTCATTCACATCAATCCGCAAGAGGTCGCCGGCGACCGCAAGCGGTCTTGATGGCGAAGTTCGGCTTTGCGTAGCTTTCGCGACATGGCCGTCTGTTTCTGGCCGCAAGCAGGAATTTGCCCTCCGGAAGGTCCCGGAGGGAATGCTGACAGTCACAGGTCGATGCACAAGTGGTCATTCTGGTCATGGCGTTGCTTTCCTTCAAGGGATCGACATCCGCAGCCTACGGGCTCGGGGCAGGCGACGCCGCTCCGCCTATTTCAACATCGATCGAAACGTTCCCTGAGACCGCAAATACGCACTTACGGGCATACAGATATACAGGTGTTCGGGTTCGTGCCTTTGCCCGGTTCCGGGTATTTGATCCTGCTATCGTGTTGGCGAAGCATGAGGAGTGGCAACGTCATGCTGAAGGTTCAAACCTATGTGGCGGAGAGCACCATTCCCGATGCCGGAATGGGATTGTTTGCCAAGGCGTTCATCGCACGCGGCACGGTGGTGTGGGAGTTGGAGCTGAACGGCGATACGGCATTGACGCCTGCCGCGTTTGCGTCCCTTGCCAAACATGAGCAAGCGCACATCCTTCATTTCGGCTATCTGGACAGGGCGCTTGGGCTTTACATCCGGTGTGGTGACGACGGACACTACGTCAACCATTCAGAGAGCCCCAACATTGCGGGGGTGCCCAACGACGAAGGCCGCAGCTATTCGGTCGCCATCCGCGATATTCCGGCCGGTGTGGAAATCCTCGACGACTACCGGACGTATGATGATGCCATGCACGCTAAAGGATTGTCTTGAGGTGCTGCCCGGTTAGGGGTTCTGCGGTGCTTCTGAAATAATTGACCAAGTGTCCACCTCGATGCTGGGTGGCAGGAACCCGTCCCCGAACAGGCGGTTTGAGATCGATGTGTCCAGGAGCCATTGGGCGTAGGCGACGTCCTCCGCGGCGATGGGGCCGTCTGCTCTGCGGATGGTCAAGCAGAGTGTGCAGGTGATGGTGGCGGTCGGAACGGATGTCATCAATGTTTTCTTTCGTTGATGGTGATGGTGACCTCCGGGAACGGCGCGTCGTCGGGTGCGCCGCTGCGGTCCAGCCGGTCGATGGCCAGCGCTTCGCCGATGACCTTCAGGAAATCGATGCCGAGGTTCTCGCAGAAATGCCCGAGGTCGATGATGAGGTGACGTACGGTGGCCGGTTCCTTCGGGTGAAGGCTGGCGACGAACGCGAAGCGCTCGACAACCATGCGGGCGCGGACGGCGCGGTACTTATCCATGTGGGTTCTCCTCCTCGTCGTCCGCACCGTCCAGCAGCACCTCATAATCGAGACCGCCCGGCACCGGAACTTGGCAAACAAGGTATCCCAGCCGGTTCACGAAGTGGCGGCCGCTGCTGATGTAGATGCCGCCGTCGTCGTCATTCATGACGGTCCAGACGAATGCGGGCGCAAGGGATTTCACATGGCGCCATTCGGGGCCGCAGGTCTCGAACAGGCAGCCGTCGATGCCGGCATGGGGGGCGAGGTGATTGGCGACAGGCCGGAACCGGCGGTGAAACTCCCCGAAGGTGATGGACTCGAAATGGGTGTTCATGCCGGTTCTCCGTCCACCTCGAAGAAGTCGGAGTGGATGACCTCGACCACGGTGGAGGAGGTGTCCATGCGGTCGAGGCCGCGTCTCAAGTCGTCGTGGAACTTTGTCTCGGCCTTATGTCGGGCCTCCTCGACGGTTGAGGCGGACACTTCCGTGCGCACAAAGATGTCGGTGCGGAATTTCACGATGTACGGTTTGCTCATTGGGGGTTGCTTTCGTTGATGGTGGGGGTGACGTCGGGGGGCGGTTCAGGGCTTTGCGGGCCGGTCATTTCCAGCCGCCAGTGCGCAATGCCGCGCTCCAGCAGGTAGAGAAAAGCGAGGTCGTGCGCGGTGCAGAAGTGGCCGATGTCGGCCACCAGGTCGGTGACCCGTTCGGCCGGGTCGAGGCCCGGCGCCGATCGGCCGTAGTGGTCAAGCGTTGCCCCGGCCCGTTCGGCGCGGTTGTGGTTGTCGGTCATGGGATTTCCTTTCGTTGGTTGTCACCACCCGATCCTCCCGCCCTCCGACTTTGCAGGCGGGAAGGGGACGTGGAGATCCGCGTGAAGTGCCTTTGCCGACATGTGGATGGGAGGTGGGTTGGTCGGCACGCGGGCGGCGTTTGAGCCGTCCGGCAGCAGACCGCATGGCAACAGGCCACACCCTGTGGGGATGTGGCCTGTCGGCGGGTGTCGGTATTAGGCCGCGGCCGGCTCCGCGTCGCCGCCGTCCGCGAGGAACGCGGGCAGGGCGTCGTTCTCCTCGACTGGCGCGGGTGTTGCGTCAGCCGGTGCCCGCAGCAGCTGCGGCAGCCATCCGATGTCGGCGACCAGCCGTTCCGCTTCCATCGCCATCGCGTCCTTCTTGAGGTGCGCGATGAGGTTCGCCGTGCTTTCGCCCTTGGCTTCGGTCACCGCCTCCAGGATGTGCGCCTTGGTCACGCGGCCGAAGTAATTGTCGGCGCGCGTGGTCCAGCCGGAGCCGGTCATGGTCATGCCTAGCTCGCTCACCAGTTGGTCGGCGTGCGGCAACACATCGCCGCGGTAGGAGTGACGCGCCTTCACCGCGTTCACCGTGCCGGCCGCGCAATGCGCAAACAACTGCCTGCGGCCGTCATCGTCCATCCGCACCAACGCGGCCCAGAGGTCGCGATAGTTTTCAGGCAGCAGCTTGCGGAACTCGCGGTCGCGCCGGTCAACCGCCAGGGTGGTGTCCCAGCTGTCGAGGCCCGGGGCCGACGCCGGGAACGCCCGCTGCGCGGTGACCTGTAGGCAGCTCGCGCTCATGCCGTGGTAGAAGTGCTGCGTCACCAGCACATGCAGCATGGCGAGGAACGCCGTGTCGAAATCCTCGCCCAGCGCCTTGCGGATGGCGACGGTGCGGAACGAGGTCAGGTCCTGCTGCAGGCTGTCGGCCAGCGGTTTTCCGAGTGTTCCGGTTTCGTCGTCCTCCTCCGGCTCCTCGGCCTGCCCGTCACCGCTGGTGTGAGTGCCGCTGCCGACGGGCGAGGTGGTGATCTCGCCGGTTTCCGGGTCAACGTGCTCCTGCACGCGGTCCTCGGGCCGGACATAGCCCTCGTCCACCATCAGCTCGCCGCTGTGGCTGATGGACAGGAACACGCCTGCGCGCGCCATATCGTCTGCGGCATAAACCGGCGGGCGCTCGTCGATGGCCTCGAGTTCGTTTTCCACGGCATGGAAGCGTTCCTCCTCCGCGTCGGTGAGCTCATCGGCTTCCGCCAGCCGGTCGCGTTCGGCTTCGAGTGCGTTGTAGCGTGCCTGCTCCTCCAGGGTTAGTTCGCTGTCGAGCGGGATCAGGCGGTCAAGCCTGGATTTGTTGCCGTAATCAAACGACACGGCGGCTTCGGCCCATTTCCAGCCCTTGGCCACCTGCTCGGCCCTGGCGACCTCAAGTTTCTCGCTGACCAGCCTGTTGAGGAGATCCGGGTCCTGCAGGTAGGCGCGGTCGTCCGCGAACAGGTCCCGCAGCAATGCGCCGCCGGCCGCCTCGTAAGCCTCAACCCCCACAAACTTCACCCGCAGATCCGTGGAACGCACCGTGTCCTCGGTGAGCGACTGCCGGATGATGTGGGCATGAGCCTGGATTTCGCCCCGCCGGATGCGCTGGAACACGGCGTCCTGGCGTGCGTGGTCCTCGGTCACGCAGAAAGCCACCAGCTCATCCATATCCAGCTCGCCGTCGGCGAAGGCCTGCAGCACGGCAGGGCTTGCCGAAGCCAAACGAAGGCGCTGGCGCACGAACGCAGGCGTCACGCGATAGGCGGCCGCGATGGCTTCATCCGTCATGCCCTTTGCGCGCATGGCGGCAAAGGCGCGGTACTCATCCAGCGGATGCAGGTTCTGCCGGTCGGTGTTCTCGGCCAGGCTGTCGTCCTCGGCGAGCCCCTCAGATTTGAGGATGCAGGGAATGGCGGCATCTGCTTCCAACCGTCCGGCCGCAACCAGCGCCTGCAGGGCGCGGAAGCGGCGTCCGCCCGCCTGCACCTCGTATGTTCCGGTGGGCTTGCCGTTGCCATCCATGTGTTCCCGCACGCTCAGGCTTTGCAGCAGGCCGCGTTGGGCGATGCTGTCGGCCAGATCGGCGATGTCTGCCACTTCGTAAATGGTACGCACGTTGGCTGGGCTAAGCCGCAGGGCTTGGAGCGGAATGTTGCGCACCGGATGCAAGCTGACCGGCGGGGCCTTGGCTTTTTGTTTGCCGGTCGATTTTGTTTTGCGGGCCATGGTGGAATTCTCCTTGGAGTTGCGACGAAGCTGGTTGGAGCCTCTCTCCAGCCCTCTTTCCCGTCACAACCTTCCCCGCACCCTCTTCCTCGCCCTACCCCACCGCCCCGATGTGGCGCGCGCCCTTTTGCCAACGCCGTACGGATGTCACGGCGTGCGGCGTCGATGCCCGTCAGCGCCGATGCTCGAACCCTTCCCACGTCATATGCCCTGATTGCTCGGGTTCGACCGCGGCGCGCTTCGTGGGCATGGCCATGGTCGCGGGTGTGGTCTCCGGCATGCCTTTGGTGATCGGGCCATCCGCAGCGCGTGTGTGCGCCCGCGCCTGCTCGAATGCGGCATCAAACGCGCGCTGGATGGGGCGATTGACGAGTGTCCGAACGCCGATTTGCACCGACTTGGAAACCGATGCCATCAGCCCGCCCGCCGCGCCCGCCAATGCCGCGCTTGTCACAATGGCGCCAGCGGCGCTGAAGGTCTGCGCAGCAATCAGGGGCGCCCCGAGCGCAGCACCGGTGTAGTAGGTCGCGAGAGCGGCAAATTCCGGGTTCAAGAGGCCCGCACCCAACATGAGGGCGGTCGAAGCGCCTCCCCAGCGGACGAAGCTGCGGAAAATATCATGAACATGACGGTTCAGCTTGTTGGGAACCATGGCGCCTCCTCATCATTGGTGGTTCAGCACCTGTATGAGGGACGGCAATGGGGTTCCTGACGGTGCGCTGACAGAAGGGACAAGGGCAGATGTCAGGTCGAATGCCGTGACGGATAAGCCTGCAGCCGTCGCGTCATCCCACGCGTCTCACCGCTCGCTCTCTCCCGCTTCCGACATTGCGATACTGCTCGTGCCGCTTGCGCGCCGAAGGCGAGAGCGCGTTCGACGCCCCCTTTCAGTGGGTCGGATCAGGTGGTGTCTCTCAGACCAACGGGGTCAGATCGGCCTCAATGGCTTTCCGAAATTCCGCACCGAGCTCGTTCCAGTCCACGATGTCGACGCGCATGGGAAGGTCGGATAATTCGAACGCATCCTTTACCTTTCGGAGAAGTGTTGTGGGAAGAGGCTCATCGCCACGCAGGCAGATGTCGAGGTCCGAGGTCTCGCGAAGCTGGCGGCCGTGCGCCCGTGACCCGAAGACGAAGGCCGGCACATCGGGTGCCCAGAAGCGCAGAATGCGCCGGGCGGTGGCGAGATGAGCCTCGGGCAAGTTAATGGGCACGCTTTGACTCCAGTGTTTCGAGAACTTCGCGTGCCGCATCGAGAAAGGAAGGGATTGCCGCGTAGACCTTTGTGGCTTTTGCCTCGTCGTAGGTATGGGAGGTTTCGTTGCGCAAATGGCGGAAGTCCAACCAGATATCGACGGAGGGCAACAGGCCGGCTTCCCAGGCCATTCTTAACCGGTCGCGGAAGGCGGCCGTCTCGAGCTCTTGCGCTCCCACACGATCGGCGACCGTGCGATCCAGCGCGCGGATACTCATGGTATAGGCGAATTCAAAGGATTGAATGGTACCGTCGCGTAATGCCGCAAAAAGGGGGCCGCCTTCGGCTTCTGCATCGCGTGCCAGCGCCAGATTGGCCGCGAGCCGGGCAATGGATTTGCGAAGGTGAGAATAATCAAGGTTCAATGGTATGCGCTTCCGTCGTGCCTGAATCGTGCGGCATGCGAGGGCTGCCGTCAAGACCGATGGATTGCCGATCGATAAGGTGACGGGCGGCTCAAGGGCCGCCCTTGGTCGCACGGTCACCGCCTGCAATCGCGGACGCGGATGCCCATGCGCTTCGCCTTGTCGGCGAGGTTGTCGGTGATGCCGTTGCCGGGGAACACCACCAGGCCGACCGGCATGGTCTCCAGCATCCGGTCGTTGCGCTTGAAGGGCGCCGCCTTGGCATCGCGGTTCCAGTCCGGCTTGAAGACGATGCACGCCACCTTGCGGCTGGCAGCCCAGCAGCTGGCAATTTTCTCGGCGCCGCGCTCGTTGCCGCCGTGCAGCAACACCATGCCGGGGTGGCGGCTCAGGATATCGTCGAGCGTTTCCCAGATCCGCTTGTGGTCGTTGAAATCCAGTCCGCCGGCGAAGGCGATCTTCGGCCCGTCGGGCAGCAGCACCTCGGTCTCGCGGCGGCGCTTCGCGTTGATGTGGTCGCGGCTGTCGATCATCGCGGCGGTCATCACCTTGCGGTTCACCATGGAACCCGAACGGGGGCGCCAGGCGCCGCCGGTGTGCTCCTCGTAATGGCGGGCGGCCTCGTCGCGCATGTGCTCGAAGGCGGCGCGCTTCTCGATAAGAACCCGGCCCTTCTCGATCAACCGCTCGAGCTCGACCGAGCGGATCTCGGAGCCGTCCTGCTCCTTCTGCGAGATGCGCTGCCGGTCCTCGTTTTCGTCCAGGAACCGTTGCACGCGGTCGGCCTTGCGGTGGAGCAGATCGGCAAGCGACCAGAGGAGGTCGTTCACGTCGGCGTGGAGCGCGGTATCGGCGAGGTGCGCGGCGACACAAGCGAACAGGCCCTCCACCATGCCGTTCATGGCGTCGGGTTCGGGGAAGGGGCGGTACTCCGGCTCGTCGACGTGGGGGGTGTGGCCGTAGAGAGCGAGGTTCTCGGTGACCCGTGCGGTGGCGGTGGTGGAGGGATAGCCGGAGCGGGAAGGAATGTGCGACATGCGTGTGCGCCTTGTGTTGGTTGCGGAGACCCGGAACCTCTCCGGGCCTTTCCGGCGAGCTCTTGCCGGAGGCGCGTGCAGGGCAGCACCCCGCGTGCCTCGGGCGCGGGGCCGGAGCGGAGCGGAGGACGGCAAGGCCGGGCTTTTTTGCTTCGCGATGCAAAGCGCGGCCTCGGCCGCGCGGCGGAAAAAAGTCCGGGCGCTGTTGCGCCCGAACCCGCCTCCGGCCTCCTCGCCCTTGGAAAGGCCAGAAGGTTCCCCGTGCGCATCCACCGGCCAAGGGTAGCCGCGTCGCACCGTCGTCCGCCCAGGCTCTCCGCCCGTCCCGGGTGCGCGGTATCCGAGAGGGCGCAGGGGACACTCCTGCGGGTCGGGCAGTTGATCGGGCACGTCCCATGATATCGATGCCGCCAACGTGGCACGCGATCCCGCCGCAAGCCGCTGACCACCTACGGCGCCGGCCCCACGACGACGACCTCAACGGCAAGCACATCGGCTTCAAGAATCGCCGCCAAGGAGCCCGGTGGCAAGCGCCGACTGGACCGCCGCCCACCAAGGACGGAGGCATCGGTAAGTCGTGTTTCAAGACGGCCCGCGATCGGTTCCGGAATGGTCGCCGGGGAGGGGGCGCGTCAGCCGCGCACTTCGGGGCGGACCTTTCACACGTCGTTCCGGCGATCCCGGACGCGTAAGCTGCATGCGCCGAGTCGACAATAGACCAGCTGCGCCCGTCAGCCGGACCGGCTGGAACCTCCGACTTTCCGTTCCTGATTGCGTTGCCAGTAAAGGAACGCCACAGCGACGGCAGCCGTCAGGATCATGGTCGAAAGAATATCCGGTCGCCTTATAAAGGCGAGCCATATATTTAAGCCGCTTTGAAAGCTTGGAGCTTTACCGACGAGAAATCCGTTGCCGACAATCACGAGCAACAATACGCTCGATGTGATGGCAACGGTCAAAACAATCTGAAGCGCACGTTTCAAGAGCCTGGGAACCATTGTCTTCTTCCCGACCATCACCAAGCCCGTTCTTTCCATCATGGCGCTTCCTCCATGGATTCCTTCGGGAATTTTAACTGACTCGGCCGCGTACTTCCACCGCGGAGGAATATTTCGCTGCAATGCGGCCCTTATTTGGAAACTGTAATAAGCCCTCCGCTTCGCCGCGGATTTGTCGATGGGAAGCGCATGGCATTCGAATCCCCTGCGCCGCTTACACGTTTCGCTCCCGATCTCGTTCTTGATTGGTCGGCGCTGTCTGCCGCACATGAAGCCGTTGCGGGATCGACGGTCAGGAACGAATATGTCAGCATCGTTGGACCGCCCGATGCGGCGCTGCGCGCGCAGGGTGCGGGGCGGCTGCGAAAACGGGTCACCGCCCTGCCCGAGCAGAAACGACAAGTTGCCAAACCATGCGATTTGCAGTGATGGGTGCCGGCTCGATCGGATGCTATTTCGGAGCGCTGCTGGCGCGGGCGGGCGAAGAGGTCACGCTGATCGGCCGCAAGCACCACATTGATGCCATCAATCAGCGGGGCCTTCTCCTGGAAATCGGGCAGCAGAGCTACGCGGTGCCCATCAAAGCAACAGTCCATGCGAACGGTGTCGCGGATGCCGACGTGGTGCTCGTCTGCGTCAAATCCGACGACACCGAGGCGGCCGGGAGGCAGGTTGCACCCTATCTCAACGACGACGCCATCCTGCTCAGCCTTCAGAACGGCGTGGACAATGCGCAGCGCCTCGCCGCGATTGTCGATCGCACCGTCGTGCCGGTCGCCGTCTACGTTGCCACCGCAATGGCGGGACCCGGCCACGTCAAGCATTATGGGCGCGGCGATCTCGTCATCGGCGCGTGCCCAAAGGAAAAGGAGATCACGGATCGCTTCGGCGCGGCGGGGATTCCGGTTGAAGTCTCCGCGAGCGCCATCGAGGCTCTATGGGCCAAGCTCATTTTGAATTGTGCCTATAACCCGCTGTCGGCACTCACACGGCTCCCCTATGGCCAGATGTTGAGCGTTACCGGCATGGAAACGCTCGTTCGCAACATCGTTGAGGAATGCTGCGCCGTGGCAAGAGCGGCGGGCGTCGCGGTCCCTGCCGACATTCTCGCGAATGTGCTCGCTCTCGCTGCCACGATGCCCCAACAGACGTCGTCGACGGCACAGGACCTCGCGGCCAAGAGGCGCACTGAGATTGATCACCTCAATGGATTCATGGTCCGCGAAGGTGCGCGGCTCGGCATTCCCACACCGGTCAACCAGGCACTCCATACGCTCGTCAAGGGCGCTGAGATCGAAGCGCGCCAAGTTCACCGTTGAGCGATGCTTGCCCTTCAGCCCGCAGGGACGCCTTTGGCCACTCGCGACAGCGTGTGGACCTCTGCGGAAGCAACAATTGTGGGCAGCTTCGTTGAAGAAGATGAGGCCAAGAAATACTATACTGTTGCTATGGAAAGAGCTGAAGCCATTCGCGCTTTGAAAGCGCACCGAACGCACTGCGGTCCATGGGTGCGACGGCACTTTACCTTTTTGGCTCGACGGCCCGCAACCGGGCGAAACGCGGCAGCGACGTGGACATTTTCATCGAATACGATCCGAACAGCGATTTCAGCCTGGTGGAGCTGGTGGAGATCCAACAGTTCCTTGCCGACCAGCTGGATACACGGGTGGACGTGGCGACCCGCGATAGCCTGCATCCCATGCTGCGCCAGGGGATCGAGCAATCAGCGGTGCAGGTGTTCTGATGGCGCCGAAGCGCGACATCACCCACCATCTCGCCGACATGCTGCAAGCCATCGGTGAAATCGGGTAGTGTATTAGATAAGCTCTTAGTGCATTCATTTTCCGTCGGGCGGGTTGCACTCGAGCTACGCGCGGCCTCTCGGCCGTCGATAGACTATCAATGCTTCTGCCAGCATCACCAGAACGCGGGCCTCCCAAGTGGTTTTTTGGGCGAGGCCGTCGGTTTCGGTGAACCTTTGAATGACACTTTTCACGACACTTTAAGCGACAATAGTTGTCGCTCATTGTTGTTTGGCGACATTTTTGAGCGTAACGTGTCGTTCACAAGGAAAGCTGTCATGAGTGGTCACGAAATTCAATATCACAGAAGAGCTTCAAGGTATTCTGGACATTATCAAGGAATACCCTGAAGGGGCTGAATTCAATGCGATTCTGGAAAAGGTCCAGCCGCTTCAGCTTCATGAGCGGACGCTCCAGCGTCGGCTGAAAGCCCTCGTAGACCGCCGGGACGTCACGGTCAGCGGGCGCAGCCGGAGCATACGTTACCACATCCCGGTGGCACAGGCGGACGACCGGGCGGTCCCGGTATCACCAGCGGGCAAGGAAATCACTGCCTTGGTTCGGCGCCCGTTGAGCATCCGCGACCCGGTGGGGTACAAGCGGGATTTGCTCGAATCCTACCAACCCAACATCACATATTATCTCTCTGCAACGGACCGAACCAAGCTTGCCGGGATCGGCCAAAGTCCCGTGGCCGCCGAGCGTCCCGCCGGCACATACGCTCGCACCATCCTCAATCGGCTGCTGGTCGATCTCTCCTGGAACTCCAGCCGCCTGGAGGGAAACACCTACAGCCTGCTCGACACCCAGCGGCTCATAGCCTTCGGCAAGGCTGCCGAAGGCAAGTCACTACGCGACGCGCAAATGATCCTGAACCACAAGGAGGCCATCGAATTCCTTGTAGCGTCTGCCGAAAACCTCGGCTTCTCGCGGCACACCATCCTCAGCCTGCATGCTCTGCTCGCTAACGGACTCTTGGGCAACCAGCGGGCCATCGGGCGTCTGCGCAACATCGCGGTGGCCATTGGCAAGTCGTCTTTTACGCCGCTGGCGCAGCCTCAGCGGATCGAGGAATGCTTTGACCTCATTCTGGCCAAGGCTGCGGCCATCACAGACCCGTTTGAGCAATCGTTCTTCGCCATGGTGCACCTGCCGTACCTGCAGCCGTTCGAGGATGTCAACAAGCGGGTATCGCGCTTGGCTGCCAACATCCCGCTCCTCGCCCGCAATCTGTCGCCACTGTCATTCACTGAGGTGCCGGAAGCCACTTACATCGAAGGCATGTTGGGGATTTATGAGCTGAACCGCCTGGAGCTGTTCAAGGATGTTTACATGTGGGCCTATGAGCGTTCGGCGAACCAGTACGCGGCCCTGCGTCACACCATCGGAGAGCCGGATACGTTCCGCGTCCGCCATCGCACCATCATCCAGGAGACGGTGGGGAGAATCGTGACAGGGCAGATGGACCAGGCAACAGCGCGGCAGGCCATTGAGGGACGTAGCGCAGACCTGCCGCCAGCTGACCGGCCCCGCTTTGTCGAAACTGTGGAGAGTGAACTGCTGGCGCTGCATGAGGGGAACATTGCGCCTTATAGGCTTACGCCGGAGCAGTTTGAAGCGTGGCAGCGGGTTTGGTCACGTGGATAGGTGGATGGTTTTTGCCGTCTGCCGCATTGGAAGAACGGTACGTTGTACCGCCGGAAATCTCATCAGCCGGATCCTTGACCGGCGTCTCCGGAATTGGATCGGCCCGGTAAGCGGGTCATGCCGCGTCGAGAAGCGCTCCGGTGTCCTGCGGGTCCAGCCGGCTGAGAAGCGCTTCCCGAAGCACGGTCACCGGCAGGGTCATGAGGTCAGTGTTCCAGTCGTCATCACCCATCGGACTGAGCAACTGCGCGTCGATGGCCATATCCATGGCGCGCGCCATGAGGCGCTCCGCCGCCGACCGGCCCGCACGCCCATGGTCATGGGCGATGTAGAGGCGCCGCAACGCTGGGTGCAGGGACATGGCCGCGAGGTGGTTGGCTGAGGTGGCGGCGGCCACAGGCAGTGCCGGCAGAAGCGACCGCAACGCCAACATGGTCTCAAGGCCTTCCCCGGCCGCAAGCACATCGCCGGCGATGCCGAGACGGATGGCATGGCCGAGGACATCGCCCATGGACCGCCGCGGTTCCTTGATCGCCGCCTTGGCGCCGCCGTCCGGCGCGAGGTAGATGCGCTGCACGGCAGTGATGTCGCCCGCGAGGTCGGTGATCGCCGCAACCAGCGCGGGACGCTCGGCGCGGCTGCCATCCACTTCCCGGTGATAGCAGCGCGGATGGAAGCGCAGCGCCGCGAGATCGAGCGAACAGGTGATGCCGCGCGCACGCAGGTACGTTTCCGCCAGGGTGCCGGCTAAGGGCTTTGACGCCGCAAACAGCCTGCGCGCGGCGGGAATGCTGTTCGAGGGAACCGGCTCGCGGGACTTGGGTGTCTTCCGTTCCGCTACCGGCTCGGAGAGAAACCGCAGGGCCTCCGAGCGTGCCTCCCGCAAGGAGTGCAAACCGAGACGCAGCCGGATGAGGTCCAACAGGTCGCCATGCTCACCCGTGGCGGCATCCGTCCACTTGCCGGCGGCGCCGGCCCCGAAGGTGGGACCGATGAGACGCACGTACAGGGAGCGGCCGGGGGTGTTGTGGACATCCCCCACCAGCCAGTAGTTGCCTTCCTTGCGTCCGTTGGAGAGGTAATAAGCGCAGACGAACTCCACCCGGAACGACAGCCGTTCCGCAATCCGGCGCGTGGTGAGCATCATGCGGTCCTCCTGTCTTGCACCGCGTTGCTGCCCAGCAGCCGCTCGAGCACGGCCGGGCCGTCGTCCGAGATGGGAACGAACAGCCGCAGTTTCCAGGCGATGATCTCGGAGAAGAGGCCCGCCGCTTTCATCCGCGGCACCGCATCGGCTTCAAACCCGGTGAGCTCGATGCGGTTCTGGTGCATCACCCGCACGCGCTTGAGCTGCATGCCGTTCTGCAGATTACAAATCCCGCCCGCGTTGACGTGGTGCCAGGCCTGCTCCGGCGAAGGGTGGCCCAATTCGTCGGCACCGAGGCTTTGCAGGCTGTCGGGCGTCACCAGGCGGCCGATGAGGCTCCGGCCGTCATCGGTGGTGAACCGGTAAACCCGTGGGTTATGTTGCGGCAGGTGCTTCCAGATCGGCAGCAGCAGACCGGTCACGATGTGGAACGTGCTGACCGCAAACTCCGGCAGCGTGGCCAGCTCATGCTGCCAATACCTGCCGAACGTCTCGGCATCACAGGGCTCCCAGTAGGTGTCGGCCATGGCGTCCATGGGGATGGCGTGATGCTCCAGAGGCCGGATGAGCCGGACGCGGGCCTGCACGCTGCCGTCCTCCATCGTGAGGGAGGTGGTGGGCACCTGCAGCGCGGCACGCCCGGAGCGGGGATTGAGGAGAAGCTGGTGCTTGGGATCGCGCGCAGCACGGTCAAGGACCGCCTCCAGCGTCAGCGGCCGGTTTCGCTCCTTGCGAGTGATCTCCACCAGCTCGCTCGTGGTGCCGGTGGCCTGGTGCGTGGCGACCACGCGCCGCCCCGCCACCATGAGGCTGTCGGCGGTGATGGTCTCAAGCCCCACTTCATAGGTTCCGGCGGCAACGGCGGACTCCACACGGGATTCGACCAGCCCCTCGAACACCGCGAACAGGCCGTTCTGCAGTGCAATGGGCAACGCCAGCATGCGGTTCAGGAAGGTGGAGATGGGCGGCAGTTCCTCGCGCAAGGTGCCGTCCTTGTCGCACAGGCTGAGGCCGGTGGCGTCCTCAAACGCCTTGAGGGGGAGCTGCTCCACCTTCCCGCTATGGACGAGCCGGAAGAACTGGCGCAGCGCATCGCGGGCGTAGACGCTTTCAAGGTTGTCGGATGCGCGGAACAAGCCTTGCCCGCCGGTTTGCCGCTGCCCGCGCGTGATGGCGCCAAGACTGTCGAGGCGGCGCGCGATGGTGGAAAGGAACCGCTTTTCGCCGCGGATGTCGGTCGCAACCGGCCGGAACAGGGGCGGCTGTTTCTGGTTGGTGCGGTTCGACCGGCCGAGCCCCTGGATGGCCGTATCCGCCTTCCAGCCCGATTCCAGAAGATAGTGCACGCGCGGCCGCTGGTTCTTCGCGCCGAGGTCGGCGTGGTAGCTGCGGCCGGTGCCGCCCGCGTCCGAGAACACGAGGATCTGCTTGGCGTCATCCATGAAGGCCTGGGTTTCGCCGAGGTTGGCGGATTGCGGGCGATTCTGGACAGTGAGCACGAACCCGCCACCCTGCTTGCGCTTCACGATGCGGCGCGAACGGCCAGTGACCTCGGCCACCGCATCTTCCCCGAAATGGTGCACCAGCTGGTCAAGCGCCGATTGCACCGGCGGCAGTGCGGCGAGCCTCTCAATCAGCGCGTCGCGCGCGGCAATCGCTTCGCGGCAGATGACCGGCTGCCCGTCCACGTACATCGGGCGCGATTGCAGGTTGCCCTCTTCGTCGGAGTAAGTCTCAAAGAGCTGCACCGGAAAGCTGTGGTGCAGATAATCCAACACATACTCGCGCGGGGTCACGTCAAACGAGAGGTCGCCCCACTCGGCTGGTGGAACCTCGGCCAACCGCCGTTCCATCAAGGCTTCGGAGGTGGAAACCAGCTGTACCACCGCTGCCCGGCCTTCGGCCAGATCGCGGGTGATGGCGGCAATCAGCGACGGCATCTTACAGGCCGTAATGAGGTGCGAGAAAAACCTCTGCTTGGAACCCTCGAAGGCAGATCGTGCGGCGGACTTGGCCTGGCGCGACAGGGTTCCATGCTCCTCGCTGGTGATGCCGGTCGCTTCCAACGCAGCCTCCAGATTGTTATGGATGATCTGGTAGGCGCCCGCGTAGGCGTCGTAGATGGCGACCTGCTGCGGCGTGAGGGTGTGCTCCAGCATGGAGACCTCCACACCCTCATAGGACAGGGAGCGCGCCATGTAGAGGCCGAGGGCCTTCAGGTCGCGCGCCAGCACTTCCGACGAGGCGATGCCGCCCTCCTGCATGGCGGAGACGAACGCCTGCCGCGTTTCAAAGGGGAGGTCGTCGCTGCCCCACAAGCCCAAGCGCTGCGCGTAGGCGAGGTTCTCCACGGTGGTGGCACCCGTTGCCGACACGTAGACCACGCGCGCGTCTGGAAGCGCGTGCTGGAGGCTGAGGCCCGCAAGGCCCTGTTGGGAGGGTGCCTTGGCGCCGCGGTCGGAACCGGAGCCGCCGGCGTTGCCCATGGCGTGCGCTTCATCAAAAACAATCACGCCGTCAAAATCACGGCCGACCCACTCGAGCACCTGCTGGAGGCGTGAGGCCTTGCCTTCCCGTTCGCTGGAGCGCAGCGTCGCGTAAGTGGTGAACAAGATACCTTCCGGTAAGGTGATGGGTTTGCCCTGTTTGAACCGGCTCTGCGGCACCACGAGGAGTTTCTCCTGGCCAAGGGCGCTCCAGTCACGTTGGGCGTCCTCGAGCAACTTGTCGGATTTGGAGACCCAGAGCGCCTTGCGTCGCCCCTTGATCCAGTTGTCGAGCACGATCCCAGCCACCTGGCGGCCCTTGCCCGCGCCGGTGCCGTCGCCAAGGAACCAGCCGCGGCGGTACTGCACCGCGCCCTCGCTCCCTTCGGCCACAACATCGATGCGGTCGAGATGTTCGGTGGGCTTCCACCATCCGCCGAGCAGGCGGCCGTGCGCTTCACCGGCATAGATGACGCTTTCCAGCTGTGCGGCGGAAAGGATGCCCTCATTGACCACGCGGACGGGCAGGTGCGGCCGGTAAGTGGGTGCAGGCGGAACGACCGACGCCATGGCGGCGGATTGCACCAGCTTGGTCGGGTGCGGCTTGGCCCCTGCGATGCGGATGTGTTCCGGCGCGTACGGCTCGTAGAGGGCTTCGACGGAGGCGGTGGACGCCGTCGGCGTATCAATGACCTCATAGGCGACCTCAACAGCTTCCGGCGCGGGGTGCGGCTGATGCGGGACGGCGCTGCGAACCGGGCGGACAGCGGCCGGAACGGGAAGACGGGCCACGGCGGCGCGCGAAGGAATGGCGATGACCGGCGCGCGCGGCGGCAGGTTCGCCATGTCGGCAAACAGCGTGTGCAGGGTCATCGTCTCGTTGGGCTCGAAGCGCGCCGTGAAATCCGGTTCGATGACCTTGTCGTAAACGTGGATCCGCGTCGGCATGGTGGTGCCGTGCCTCTTGTAAAACTGCCCCCAGAGGCCTGCGGAGTAGCGCAGCGTGGCCATCTCCCCGATGCGGGCAAAGCCGTTCTGGTAGCCGGGGTTGAGGTGGTGAAGGCCGTGGCTGGTGATGGCCACCAGCCGTCCGCCGGGCGCCAGCCGGTTGACGGCGGCGATGAGGTGCCGGAGATCGACGCCCGCATGGGTGTCGGCGATATTGGGGGACGCCGAGAACGGCGGGTTCATGATCACCACCGAAGGCGCCAGCGCATCATCCAACAGGTCATGGATGTGCTCGGCGTTGTGGCGGGTGACGGTGGCGGCCGGGAACAGTCGCGCCAGCAGACCGGCGCGGGAGCCGGCCAGTTCGTTCAGGTGCAGGGCGGCGCCCGCCTGCGCGGCGTGAACCGCAAGCTGGCCCGTGCCCGCCGACGGTTCGAGCACGATGTCGGCGGCAGTGATGCGCGCGGCATCCGCCACCAGCAGCGCAAGGTGCAAGGGTGTGGAGAACTGCTGGAGGGTCTGGCTTTCCTCGCTGCGCCGCGTGTGGGTAGGGAAGAGGCCCGCGATCTTGTCGGCCATCGCGAGGAGCTGCACGGCCGATTTGGCGTTGGCGCGGATGGCGCCGAGATGCTTGGCCAGGAACAGCACCTGCGCGCATTCGGCCGCCTCGTAGGCGTCCTTCCAATCCCATGCGCCGGTGGCATCGCTAGCGCCATCGAACGCGGTGGTCAAGGCATTGCGGAGAACCGCGGCGTCAACGGTCTGGCCGTGCTGGAGATGGGGAAGCAGCGCGTGGGCGGTGCGGAGAAGCCGCCCGGCGTGGGAGGAACCGTCCATGCCGGGAAGGGCCGTCGCATGGACGGAGGGTTGCTGTCTGGCGGAGTGGAGGGCGTGCATGTTGGGGCGCTTTCATCGGTTGCACCGGCTGGATGCCTGCCTCTCGCAAGCTCCCGTCCCGGCGCCCCTCACGCCTCTCCTCGCCCTCTGCCGCTATTGGTGTTGCCCGTGTTGCTGGCGCATGGCACAGGCCCGCGCCGCGTGCAGCGGGCTTGAACAATCGTTTCCTGCTCGGTCCACCTCACAAGCAGCAGGTTGCCATGCAGCGTGCGCCTGACGAATGCCTATGGCCACAGCGCGATCGTTCATCCCGCGAACGCTGCTTCAAGCCGCGCGAGCACTTTCGCCAAGTGATCCATATGGCAGCGCGACGGCATGCTGGCCTTGCGCAAACTCACCACCGGCCCGATGAGGCGTTCCATGTAGGTAAGCTTGTCGACGAGATCTTCGAGTGTTGCCTTGGCATCGGCATTGTTTCCCGCCGGTGTGGAGCCGAGAAGGACACCCTTGCCTGCATACGGCTGCGGATGACCGTCGATGAGGATGAAGTGGTGCTGGGGCTTCAGGAGCCCTTCGTCATCCACGTAGAGGGTATCCCCATGCTCCAGATACACCGCATCGAAGCGGTCGCAGCCGATGTGTTTGTAGAGTTGGTCGGGCACGTTGCCGGGATGGATGTCAATGGATTCAACGGTGAAGCGGGAAGGGTCGATGAGAAAGGCTTTCATGGGAATTCTCCGGTTGGTTTGGCGATGAGGACCGACGTGGCGCGGCCCGGCGTGCGTACCGCGCACGCGGCCGGCGGTTCCTTGGGCGTGAAAAAGCGAACGGCGGCCGGAGCCGCCGTGTGATAGTCAATCACTTGGATTTGTATCAGGCGCCTGCCGGTTCCAGCGGTGAGCGGAGGGCAACGCCTGCGCGCGCCAAATCCACATCGACCGTGCGGGCAATGGCGGTGACGGCCGGAACCGTATGCGCGAGGTAGAACGCCATGGACTCCAGAAGCTTCGCGCGCGGAAACGGGGTGTCGCCGCGCACAAGCCAGCAGGCGGAATCGAGCGCATTGTAGAAAACAAAGAGTGGAACGGTGCTTTCGCAGTCCTCCTCGAACCAGAGCCGACTGCCGCCGTAGGCGTGGCAATCCTTGGGAAGGGCGCGGAAGTAGCGCGCGGCAAGTTCGGGATGCACGCGGGTGCCGCCATGTCCTGCGGTATGCACCTGCCAGAGCAACGGGACGCGGCTCCCGTCGAGGGCAGAACCCCAGGCAAGAATATCGCTTTCCTGAATGCGGCCCCACGGGCTGCGGCTGGTATCCAGCGTGATGAGCCTGAAGGTGCCGGGGACGTTGATCGCAGGCGTCGGATTGGTCATGGGTATCTCCTTGATTGGGTTTGCCGCCGGAGGCACCCAACCCAAGGCACCCTCCGGCACCCGACCCCGCCCCACCTCTTCCTCTCCCTTGCGGGCCCCGGCTCCGCCCGCACAACCGGCACAGGGGCCTAGCCTCAAATCCCCGCTGTTCTCGGCACTGCCCCGACCGCAGGCACCGGCGATTGCATGCGCGCGGTATTCGGTGCGAGGCTGCGCGCAAAGGAGAAAAGGAGATGGGTATCGATTGGGGGGAAGTGCTGGTGGTCGTGGCGGACGCCATCTGGATTGCGGTGAAGGTGGGAGCGCGCGTGGCGCTGGTCGCAGGGTTTATCGCGGCGGCCATTGCGTTCGCGGCGCTCGTGTTCGTGCTGACCGGGCGGTGGCCGTGGTTCGTCCGCCGGTTGCTCTAGGCACGCCAAGCAAGAGGGGAGCCGAACCGGCTCCCCTTTGTCGTGATCATTCCGCCGCAACGACACCATCCGGTTCACTTTCCGGCAACCCAACCTCGCGCGCGTCGTCTTCGGCATGGGCGTAGGTGTAGGGCACGATGACCTCGTTGCTGCCCCGATAGGGTGCGTCCGGCTCAAGGCTGCCCACCAGGAATGGGCGGCCCCTGCGATCGCTGCGCGTCCAGACGGCCACGCGCATCAGCACACCGCTGCTGCCTGGATTGTAGTAGCCGAGGTAGGCCGGCCGCATCGGCGTATCCTTGGTCTTGCGCGTATTGCGGAACAGCACGATGGCCTGCGGTTCAACGGAAATCTCGGTGTTGAAGGCCACCAGCGCGGTCGCCGTCGGCTGCGTCACGCGCTGTTCGATTCCCCGCGAAAGACGTTCCTCCATCTGCGCATCCGCATATTTGCCTGTGCAGCCGCAGAGCAGGATGTGGCCGTTGGTCCGCCTCTTCACCCAAAGGGACAGCGGCCGGTCCCCCGGCTCGCCGTGCAGTTTCAAAAAGCCGTTGAAGGCCGGACTTTTGTCGCCCGGAACCTTGTCGGGATTCGGGAAGGCAAGCAGTTCGCTGGTGTTTGAGCTGGTACGGTCGGTCATGGCTGCACCTCCGATGGGAGCGCCGGGGAATGGCGCAGGGCCAGAGATGCGGTGGCCACAGAAGCCGAACAAGCCACTGATTGTTCTTGCAGTATTACCGCGGAGAGCTGCCGTCATGCTCCGCAATCGCCGCGGTTTCACGATTGCGTGATGAGCGTGGGTCCCTAGAAATTGGGCCAGAGCGGCCGCATTCGTTCGCATCGGCAGGCGCGTCCTCGAACGACAAATTCGTGGCCCTGCCCATCCAAGGTTCCGGCCGGATGCAGCGCACCCAATCGGCGAACGAGGGGATGCGCCCCAGATCCTCACGGACGTGCTGCTCGCCCACCCAGCGGGTGGGAATGACCTTGCCGGTTGACAGGGTGATGGTGGCGCCGAACAGGATTTCGCACTGCTGGATGCCTTGGGCATGGTGCCTCAGGCAACGATGGCGGTAGTCGGCGATGATGCCCTTGCTTTCATCAAACCAGCTATGGATGGGAAGGTAATCCTCGACCTTGCCGCCCCATTTGCGGACGGAGGACAGGGCGTGATGATAGGGATGGGCCACGGGAATATGCTTTCATTGGATTATCGTTTGGTTTGGTATGGCGTGTGGGGCTGCGTCCACCCCTCAATCCCTACCGAGCAACTCGGCATCGAAGGCGAAGGCGCTGGCGACTGCTTCCGTGCCGCAGATAGGACGGATATCCGCGATGATGCCTTCCGCCTCGCGCTTGATGATGACCGTGGCGATACCGTCAACCTCCACCACGAGGTATTCGTAGTCGGACGCCGCAGCGTCGATGATGAACGTGCGGTTGGAATGTTCTGCGGGGCTCATCAATACTGCGCCTCCGTCACGTTAATACCGGGGAAGGCTTGGCGCGCGCACTCGTAGATATCAGCGATGTTGAGGCTGTGAAGGCGCCCGTCGGGATGCACGGCGATCGCCACGCCGACAAGGTAGCGGAGTTTCTCGCTGCCGATTTCTATCAGCACGGCGCAATCGCGTTCATGCACGTGCTCAGCCAGTTCGCCCGTGAAATCAATATCCACATAGTCCTCGCAGCCATCTTCATCGGTCATCCGGCGTTGGCTCGGCCAGCCGCAGCAATCGCCGGTGTCGGCGGTGCATGCGTAGTACGCGTTGGGGCCGGTGTCCTGCTTCCAGAACTCGAGATTGAGGTCGGCGCACCAGGCCTCAAAGGCCTCGGCGTCCTTCACGCGGAAGTAATTCGTGCGGGTGGTGGCGTAGTAGTTTGCCATGTCACACCTCCGTGGTCGTTGTGCTGAAGTCCACGAAGCGGTCGCTGTGGCGCAGCTCGATGGTCTTGTCGGAAACCGTGAACGTGAAGGTGCCGAAGCCGCCGTCGTTGTTCTCGTACCCGGCGTGGTGGAACACCAGGAGGTCCCAGCAGAAGTCCTCAATGCAATCGTGAAGGGTCGGATACTGCGGGTCGGCGCTTGCATCGGTGGGCACGTGGAGTTGAATGGGTGTGCCATCGGCGGCGGCCGCGGCGATAGCGTGGATCTGGCCGGAATCGCTCTCTCCGTCGTACTCCACGTGGGCGGTGGCCGCGCCGAGCGCGGCGAGACGGGAGAAGATCTGGTTTTTGCGTTGGTCCAACGCTTCCTCAGGTGAAGGTGCGGGGGGAGTGGCTTGCGGGATCATGGTGATGCTTTCGCTGATTGGCACCGGCCGTGCGGGCCGGGCCTTTCCCTCCCGCCTTCTCCGGTTCCCTTTTCTCCTCCTTCCCTCTCCCCCTCATCTCTCCCATCGGGCGCATAGGAGCGATGCCCGCGCAACGGCAAATGGCGATTGATAAGGAGGCCTCCGAGAAAATATAATAATGCGCCATTTTCAAATAATGATTATTCGATGAGTTGTTTAACGGGTTAATTGGTCATATATTATAGTTATGAAATCAAAATCCCTCATAACGCTGCCCATGCCCGTGGAGAAAGCCCTGAAACGCCTTGGCGCCGATATCCGCGTGGCACGTATCCGGCGGCGCTGGACCGTCCGTCCGGTGGCGGAACGGTCGTTTGTTTCGATGGCGACGGTCGCGCGGGTGGAGCGGGGCGATGCCGCGGTGTCCTTGGGCATCTATGCCACGGTTCTGTTCGTCCTCGGCTTGCATGAGGGGATTGGAACGCTGGCGGCGCCGGAGAGGGACGACGTGGGCGTGGCCCTGATGCGGGAGGGCATGCCGAAGCGCGTGCGCGCCTCACGCAGGAAAGACCTGTGGACATGAACCCGACCATCACGGTGCACGCGATGGTTGGCGCGCGGACGGTGTCCGTGGGACGTTGTGGATGCGCGATGGGGCGGGTGCGTCGTTTCGCTATGGGAAGGAATGGTTGCGGGATAGGGAAGCCTATGCGCTCGCTCCCACACTGCCGCTGGCGGCGCGGGTGTTCCACACGCGGTCGGGTGAGGCATTGTTCGGGGCGTTCGCAGACAGCACACCCGACCGTTGGGGGCAGATGCTCATCCAGCGGGCGCACGCCGCCGGGCGGCGCAACGGCGCTCTTGGGATGCGTGAGTATCTGCTCGGGGTAAGTGCTTGATGCGGCGCGGGCCATCGCCCGCGACATTGCACGTGTCACCGCACGGTGGCGCACGTACGGCCGTTCGGCCGGGTTGACCGCAAAGGAGTTGACGTTCATGGAAACGGCGTTTGAGCGTGGCGAACTTGAGCTGGCGCTCCGCCTCTAGTCCGGGGTGCGTCCATCTGCGGTGAATCGGGGCGGGTCGCACATGTGCGGACCGACAAAACAAAAGCGCCCCAAACGGGGCGCTTCACCTTTCCCGGTCGAAACGTATTTATTTCCTAGATGAGGAAACTTTCCAGTTTCCGGCCCCTTTTGAGCGCGGCCACGACCCAGCGGGGCTGTCTCCCGCGCCCGGCCCACGTCTCCTCCGGATTTTGAGGATTGCGGTACTTGGGTGCAACCTTGCTTCCCGTGGCCTTGGGCCGACGGTCGCGGCGGCCGACCACCTCGGACAGCGACAGCCCGGCCTTGACCGCCATTGCTTCCATTTCAGTCCGCAGTTTGCCCTTCTCGGCGGCCTTGGCCGCTTCCATGGCAGCATCGACGCGCCCCCGCAGTTCCGCGAGTTGCGCATAGGTCATTTTTTCCAATCCGTTGATTTTGGCCATTTGCCTTTTTCCCCACGGGTTTTCACCGATTCGGCCGGTGATTCCGTCTTTGGATATTTGCATCAAATTATCAATCGGTTAATCACGGCATGGTGCGCATTTTGCGCAATTACTCGAGGGTGACCCTGCACACATTACTTTTCGGTCGCCTTTCTATTTGACGGCCTAAGATGAGCGCCGGTACGAGCGTAGGTCGTTCTCCATTCGGGCCGGTGCATCCCCCACGTGGCGGAGAATCTGAATGTGAGCCATGAGGGCGTCGGCTTCGAACCGGAAATGCCGATCGTTCACGCGCACAAAGGCATGCATGCCGAATTGGGCCGGAACGAGGAAGGTATCGCCGGCGAATGAGGAGGTGTAGGCGACCGCGCGTTCCATCGCGCGGTGGAACGCTTCCTCGGAAATCGGAACGGGCGCGGCGGGCGTTGCAGGGTGGAGGGCCGGCTCAAGGGGCAGGTTGGGAAGGGGCGCATGACCGTTCACGGCAACTGTCAGTCTTTGGGTTCAGCGTTCAGGTTCGCGTTCAGGCTCCCCACGGCCTTCCTGCGCGAGATACGCGTTGGATTGCACCACGATTTCGCAGCAGAGCGCATGCGGTGTGCGGATATCGTCCGCGAAAGTGAAATGCCGGTCGCCCAGGCGGACGTAGATGCTTGTGATCATGCCGGTGATGCGCTCGGACTGTTTGAAGCTTTCGCGTGCGCCGTCGTTCTGCCAGCCGACGGGCGGCAGAACCTCGAGGGCCTCCCGCCACCGGGCGCCGGTGATTTCCACGGGGCCGGACCTCGCGGCCTCATCTTGTCGCTGGCAGGCCTCGGCGAAGGGCAGAACGACGAGGTCTTGTCCATAGTCAGCGGTCAGAGCACGTAAGCGCGCCTGTTGCTGAAGGGCAGTTCCGTGGCAGAGGTCGATGATGGTGGCGGTGCGGGTGCAGTAAATCGCATGGCAGTCGTCGGAGGGCACGTCGGGGTCTTTCGTTCGACGAACCTATGACCCGCTATGAATACACGCGCAATACATGTGCCGCGCCAAGAGGCACATTCGGACATTGGCGAAACTACGCAAGCAGGTCTTCCTTTTCCAGTCCGGCCTGCACGATGGCGAGGCGGTTGCCGTCAATGGGCTTCACCAGCGCCAGCGCGTCATCGGCTGTTCCGTCCAGCCATAAATCCCGATCTTCATCAGACGTGAGCAGCACCGGCGACCGTTCGTGATTGATGGAGGAGGTGGCGCTGCTGGGGGTGGTGGTAAGAATGCTGTAAGTATTTAGGACAACCGGCGGCCCATCCTTCTTGAGCGGACCTTTCCACGCCTGCCAGATGCCCGCGAACGAGAAGGGTGGTCGGGGTTCGGTGCCCCGCAACGCGAACCAGTGCCACGTGGCCTTCTCGCCGGGGCGCCTGCCGTCGTTGGGTTCGCAAAACGCGGTGGCGGGCACCAGACACCGCCGTCGCGTCACGGCATCCTTCCAGAAGCGCGTCAGCATCTTGTCGTCACGGGTGTTGGTGACCCTCCTTGCCGCTCTTCCGGGCTGGGGCAGGACAAACCCCCAGCTCATCGGCAGCAGTTCCCGTTCGCCGTCCTCCGCGCGCCTGACCACCGGCGCGTTCCAACCCGGAAACACGGCGGGCATCGGATCGAACACCTGGCTCCGGTTATGGCTGACGCGGAACAGGTCGGCGATGGCTTCGGCATTGCGCGTGATCGAGTAAAGATTGCACACGGGCTGGCTCCGCGACGGGCAGACGATGGCGCACGCTAAGGGGAGAGGTCGGTGAAGAAAAGGCCGCGCCTGGCGATCGCGGATGGCGGCGCGAATGCCTCATGCGGCCCAAGTCACGGCAGGTCGCTGATCGCCGCCAAGATAAGATCCCGCGCCTCCGCAAACTCATCGTTCTGGATGGCGGTCACGGCGCGCGCAAGCGCAGCCATACGCTGCGGTTCCACAGCGTTCACGGACGACAAGGCCCGTGCGGCAACGTCGGTCATGGTGAGCATGCGTGCGCGGGTGGCGTTCCAGGATACTCCGGGTGAGGCAACTTCGTCGTCGAGGAACCGCAACACCTTGCGGATGACGTCAAAGGTGCAGGTTGGTGTCACGCACTGAACATAGCATGGTGGCGCGAGATCGCACATGACTGCACAAAAGATAAGCACTTGGCATTGTTTTCGGTGACGCGAACCCGCTGCCGGGTTACGGTATGAAGGTCAGCGAGGGGTTTTTCAGCACAGATCAATCCTCTGACCGGCGCCCTTGGGGGCGCCGTTTGTGTTTTGCGGGGACGCTGAGCGGCCGGTCGCGCACGCTTTTCCGGGCGGTTCATCATACGAAGCGGATTGGAGTACGACGGTGCCTCATTCGGCGTCATTGCACGCAGGCAACGTCTTGCTGAACCTCGCGTCGGCGCGCATGGTGCGTGTATGGGAACAATGCGCACGGACGTGGTGGTCGCCGCTAACAATCAGGAACTGAAGCGCATGGCGCTGTCGCTTGCGCTGTTCCTGGCTGATCTCGAGGATGACCTGGAGGCCTGGACATCGTGCGACGACGTCGCCGAGCGGAAATATCTGCAGGAGACCGCAGCGGCCGTCCTGGCATCGGTGAGCGGCTACGAGGAACTCTTACACGACATGATGCACGAAGGTGGGCTCCATGGGCCGGACCTGGCCTGCGTCCAATCACTGATCGGAATGATCGCGGAAGCGCGGCGTGTTGGCGGATCAATGATACCTAACTGAACCGTGGTATCGCGACCGGGCGCCGAGCCGGTCTTATGGGTTGGATCGTTTGGTGCGTTCGAGTTGAAGACATACTGAGTTCGCCGGTTGGCTCGCTCCCGTTCGCGCCCTGAGTGCATATCCCGGGAGTTAAAGTCAGATGGCGGCGGACAACAATCCTGCCACATGGGGTTGCATGAAGATGAGGCAGGAGTGAAGGCCAGGCTGATGATTTCGTTTAACCTGTCGGCATGTTGCGAACGCGGCTTTTCGGAATTGCCCTGATCGGCGCGTTGGCGCTGGCACCGGCCGTCGCCCACGCCGACAGCTGGGGCCGCATCGTGACCATGGGCAGCATCACCAGCAACACGCTGGGACGGTTGTGCTCCGGGATTCCCGACGGCTTCGGCAAATACTTCGACATCCACTGCCCGAGCTACGCCCCCAGCATCACCACGGCGGGCGACGTTTCGGTGACGGGGAACCTTTCGGCGGCGCAGTTCATCGGGGACGGTTCCGGCCTCACCGGCATCACCGCCAACCAGATCGGCGGGCTGGCGACCGACCGCATCATCAGCGGCACGACCAGCATCCTCGCCAGCCAGAACAGCAGCCTTACCTTCACGACATCCAACACCCAGCGGATGGTCATCGGGGACGGAGGGAACATCGGTATCGGCACGGCTTATCCCGGCAGACCCCTGCATATCGTGGGCGCGGGCGAGTTGATGCGCCTGCAGGCGACCACGGGCACGAACAATGCCTCGGCGTTGCTGTTCGCGGCAAAGAGCGCCTACCAGTCCTATACCCAGAACAGCGTCGGCTCGTGGATGGCGGGATTGGACGGCTATGACGACGCGAAGTTCAAATTCGGCTCAGCCGGCGGTTTTACTGACCCGGTACTGACCTTGACGCGCGCGGGCAACGTCGGCATCTCCACCAGCACACCGAGCGCCACCCTTCATGTCGTGGGCACGGGACGCTTCACCAGCTGGACCGCTATCGCGGCCAATGTGACACCTACGGCGGAGCTGGATGTTTACGGCACGGTCAGCGCCACGCGGTTCAGGGGTGACGGCTCGCAGCTGACCGGCATCACCCCCGACGCCACCGACCGCATCACCAGCGGCACCACGCGGATGGTGGTGGTCTCCAACACGGGATATGTTTCGCTCACGCAGGCGGGCACGAATACGGGATGGTTCAGCCCCTATACCGGCTTGGTGACTTTGGGGGTTTCCGCCACGGGGCCGATTTCCGGTTCCAGCGGGTATTTCAATGGGAATGTGGGGATTGGCATAAGCAATCCGGTCGATCCGATGCACGTGAACGGGAATGTACGCATCGAGGCGGGACAACCCGCGTTGGCATTCCTTGAGAATGACGTTGCAGCGAACTCGCGGCGTTGGCGCCTCGCCGCAAGTGATGAAACTTTGATGGTCCAGGCGCTTACGGATGGCGGGGCCGGAGGTGGAAATAATTTCAAGTTCAATCGAAGCAACGAACAGATCACGTCATACATGGGATATGCCGCCGGCTTGCCTTGGTTTACCGCAAGCAATGCTCTTCAGAAAGTCGGTATTGGTACGATTACGCCTACCGCGACCTTGCAGGTGAGCGGGAGTTTACTGGTTTCCACGACCGGACAGACCAGCAATCCCACACTCTATGCGACAACCGGCGGCAATGTGGGCATCGGCACCGGCGACCCGCAGGCAAGCTTGCAGGTCTCCGGCAGCTTCATTGTGTCCACCAGCGCGCAGACGAGCACGCCGAGCTTGTATGTGGGGACGGATGGGAAGGTGGGGATAGGCACGGACAGCCCCATCTGGGCGCTGACGGTGAGAGCCCAGCCGGGGGAATATCCCGCGACGGTGTTGACCAACAGCGATTGGGCGACATCATCCGCCGGGAGTGCCCTCGCCCTCACCACGGGCGCGACCTCCGGCAACACGTACGGGCACATTCAGGCATATACGGCCGGTGCCTCCGCCGGTGGGGACCTCGTGCTCAACGGCTGGCAGGGGAATGTGGGCATCCACACCACCACGCCTTCCCGCACCTTGCACGTGGTGGGGCCGGACGGGGCGGTGGCCAGCCTGCCCACGGATCTGGGGCCGAAAGATGTACTGGTCATTGAGAACAACGCCAACGCCAACCTCGGCTTTGTCGCGGGAGCGGGCGCGGTATCGGCCTTGAAATTCTATGAAAACGGGGGGAGCGTCCACAAGGGCGGCCTTCAATTCGACCACGCCAGCAATCTGATGAATCTTTCCGCAAATGCCGATTTGACGATGGGCCTCACCATGACCACCATCGGCAGCGTATCCGTGACGGATGCGTTGCAGGTGGGTTCCAGCAGCCTTACGTGTACTCCCTCTATCGGCGGGGCAATCCGGTACAGCACGCCGAGCATCCAGGTATGTAATGGCGGAAGCTGGGTGGCGATTTCCGGCAGTGGTGGCGGCAGTGCCGTCAGCAGCACCGGCGCCATCCAGTTCAATGCGGGCGGCAGCTTTGGCGGAGACACCAACAACCTTTACTGGGACAATGCGAACAAGCGGCTGGGGGTGGGCACTCTCGCGCCAAGTTCCAGCCTGCATGTTTACGGAAACGTCCCGACGCTCAGGCTGATGGATGACAACGACGCGGCGAGCTATTTCGAGATACAAGATACCGCCGACACACAGACGGTGCTGAAGAAGGTGACCGCTTCCGGCTCCAACATGATTGACCTCATCCCCGCGCCCAGCGACGGGACCAGTGCCGCCAAAGTCCGCCTCTTCCGTACGACCAATACCTCCGGCGCCAAGGCCCTTGAAATCTTCCGCGGCGACGGAGGAACGACCATTGACCACTTCCTTGGCGCCGGCAGCAACGTGAACAGCTACCTGGCGGCCAACGGCGGACGCGTGGGAATCGGCACGAATACTCCGGCGCTCGGCACGCTGGAAGTCGTGAGTTCCTCCGACAAGGCGATGACGACGCCGCTGGTGCTCGCGAACCCGAACAATACCTCCGACACGTCCGTGCGGATGGTGATGGCCGCAACCGATTCGGCAGGAGCCAACCAGAACGGACTGGTTCACCTTGTTGCAAAACGTCGGAATAGCGGCGCGATGGACCTTTCCGTCCTTGCCTCACCGGGCGGCAGCGGCGCCCCCGCCCAGAGGATGGTGATTGACGGGCAAGTAGGTTCAGTATCGTTCACCAATGCCGTGCAGATCGGGGCAAGCAGCCTTACGTGTGCCAGCAGCATCAGTGGGTCGATCCGCTACAACACCACGTCCGACACTTTGCAGGTTTGCACGAGCGGCGGGTGGAAAAGCCTTGTCTCCAACACCGCCGGGCTGGGCGCCTCGGCGGCGGCGAGCAGCACGGGCGCCGTGCAGTTCAATGCGGGCGGCGGGTTCGGCGGAGACACCAACAACCTTTACTGGGACAATGCCAACAAGCGGCTGGGGGTGGGCATCAACACGCCCGCCCGCGACCTGCACGTTTACACGCCCGGCGGCGGCGGGGACGGCATCGGGCAGTTCGGCAGCGCGTTCGGCGCCATCATATCCGGCGACAGCGGCGGACGCGGGGTGTTCGGCACCAACCTGTATGTGGACGGTGCCCAAGCCCTGCGTACCGGCGGAACGCATGCCACCTACGGCTACGCGGGCATCGCCGCGCAATGGGGGAACCTCAGCTTCTACACCTCGGACGGCGCCACCACCGCCGACGCCGTGGTGACGCCCACGACCCGCATGTACATCAGCACGGGCGGCAACGTGGGTATCGGCACCGCAACCCCCAGCACGACGCTTGATGTGAACGGCAATATTGGCTCTCAAATCGACCAGTATGTGTATTCCTACAAGGGTGGCGCATCCGGGAATGTGCGGTCGGGCTTTTACCTCGACGGCACGAACCAATTTATTCGTTTCTATACTGGCTCGAATGAACGGATGCGCATCGATTCCTCCGGCAACGTAACCATCGGCCACACCAGCGCTGTAGGCAAATTGGATGTGCGTGCCACCGGTACTAACGCGATTTATGCGGAGACGAATGGCGGCGGCGCCACCCTCTACGGATACAACACCGGCGCCAACTACGGCGTGCGCGCCTATTCCGCAAGCTCGCACGCGCTTTATGCGGAGGCTGCAACAAACGGGTACGGTCTCTATGGCAGAGCGGGCTCGACGACAGGCTATGCCGGTATCATGGGCTACAACAATAGCTCGACGTATTACGGCACTCTAGGCGGCAATAACGGCTATGGCATCTATTGCTACGGCACTTATTGCGGTGGAAACGTCGCCTGGACGCCCGCTTCCGATGCGCGCCTGAAAGAGCACGTGAGCACGCTCGCCGAGGCGCAGGGGCTCGACCTCATCGCCAAGCTTCGCCCCGTGACCTTCCATTGGAAGGATAGCAACATCGATAAGGTGCGCGGCCTCCAATATGGCTTCATCGCCCAGGAGGTGGAGAAGGTTATTCCCGAGGTGGTCGTGAAGGGCGAAGCCTCGATGAAAGTGCACCACGCCGACGGGAGCGTTGAAACGGTGAGCGACACCAAGGCCATGGACTACGGCGCCGTGGTGGTGCCGCTGGTGAAGGCCGTGCAGCAGTTGAAAGCGGAGAACGAGCAACTCGCTTCCGAAACGCTTCGTATGAAGGCAGTCAACGACAATCTCGAAGTTGAAACCCAATATCTGAAGCGGCGCCTCGATCTTATCGAACGTAAACTTCAAAGCGCGCGGCGCTGATGGAACTGATCTTTGGCCCCTTGCTCGCGCTGAAACTGACCGAACGTCGCCAATTACCCGCGGGCGTTGTCAACGACTGGGCGCGGGGTTACAGGTCACTTGCCTCCACTTCCGAGGCGGCGAGGCATAGAATATTTCGAATGTTGAAGGCACGGACGCCGAAATCCTAGCGGTGCGGATCAACCTCAACGCAACGGCGGACGCTTTCGATCCTCTCGTGGAGGAGAAAGCCGAACCGGCAAACATGGAGGCATTACAGGCGTTCTTTAAACGGAGCTTGTCGATTGGACGCCGACGCGTGACTTGCACAGCAGCCTCTCCATGACAGGCGCCGAACGATGCGAAATCGCGAACAGACTTGCCTTCGACTCGCATTCACGTCTAGCATACGTGCTGGGTGTCAGCTGCATTCTGCAGCCAGACAGGTTGTGCGATGGTCGGGCCGCCACGCGGAGCTTGGACGCCCATGCCCATCTCTCAGTCACATCGTGATCTTTCGCGTGCGCAATTCCTCGCCGAGCGTGCATTCGACGCCCTTCAGCGGTTCATGCACGTAGAGGCTGTCAGCGGCGTCGTGCTGTTGGCAGCCGCAACGGTTGCACTGGCATGGGCCAATTCGCCTTGGGCGGAGGGCTATCATGCCTTGTGGCACTTGCCGATAGGTATCAGCTTCGGAGAGTATTCGCTTTCGAGATCTCTACATTTCTGGGTCAACGATGCACTCATGACGATCTTTTTCCTCGTCGTAGGAATGGAGGTTCGTCGGGAGATCCATGAAGGGGCATTGAGCCGACTCGACCAAGCCGCGCTTCCCCTTGCAGCGGCCGCAGGCGGCGTCATCGTGCCGGGACTGATCTATCTGGCCTTGAATATGGATGGCATTCGCAGCCAAGGATGGGCAGTACCAACCGCGACGGATATTGCGTTTGCTGTCGGCGTACTTGCACTCCTGGGCAAATCCATCCCCGGCAACGTCCGCGTTTTCCTTCTGGCTCTTGCGATTATCGATGATGTCGTTGCCATCCTGATCATTGCGGCATTCTATTCGGGTGGCCTCAACCCAACCGGGTTCGTCATTGCCACACTTGGAATACTGATGATTGTTGGCTTGCAACGGATCGGCATTGGGTCGGCCTTCGCTTACGTTTTTCCAGGCACGGTCGTTTGGGCGGGGTTGCTGATGACGGGCGCACATCCGACGCTGGCTGGGGTCATACTCGGTTTGATGACGCCGGTTGTGACAATGGCTACGCGGGACGCACCGATCGACGTGGTATGCATGGTCGCTGATAGGCTTCGCGGCAGCGGCGCTCTTGTCGGCCAAGATTCGCATGAACTAGCCGGCTCGCTTCGCCAACTTCGTTTCGCACAGCGAGAGATAATGCCGCCGGTCACGCGCATTCAAACCGCATTGCACCCATGGGTCGCATTTGGAATTATGCCAATTTTCGCGTTGGCGAATGCCGGCGTGACGGTCGGCGGCGTGGATCTGGAAGTCGATGGCGTTCTGCTCGTGATGCTCGGCGTCGCTGTTGCCCTTGTCGTCGGTAAGCCCCTCGGAGTATTGGCAGCATCTTGGCTCACGGTCAGACTTGGTCTATGCCGGTTGCCACCCGGAGTGACTTGGAACGGTGTATTTCTTGTCGGCCTGCTGGCGGGCATTGGATTCACGATGTCGATATTCATGGCGACGCTCGCGTTCTCCGATCCGAATCTCCTGGCTGCGGCAAAGCTCGGAGTGCTACTGGCATCCCTCACGGCGGCAATTCTTGGGCTCGCCTGGGGAGCGCGTTGTGCACGCCAGAAACCCGGGAATATAGCAGACCGTACTCCGGTTAGCCCCCCATTGCCTGCGCGCCCACAAAACGTTGCCTCCTGGCGCGAAGGCCGACTGACTCGGCGAGCAATTCCCACTCGCCGGTCATCTTTTGATGTCGATTGGCGATGCCCTTCCAATTTCGGATCGCCGGATAAGACTACCTACTTTGTGACCTTCGCCATAGCGCTCGTGCCATGGTTCATAGCAATCTGGATTTTGATCAAGCTGAGTTTGTTATTTCTTCCGTGAGAATGAGGTGTATCGTGCAGGCCAAAGGCTGAGCAAAAATCATTGAGAGAAAAATTATGTTCTCACTCTTCGGTCTCGCTTTAGGTCTTGGCCTATTCTACATAATCGTCGCATGTTTTGTGTTAACTATTCGGAAATAGCAAATGTTGCCGGATACGAAATTGACCGTAAACCGGGAAATGTGCACTTGGCAAAACACAGTCTTGGCGGCTATTGTCAGCCAGAAAATCAATCGGCTTTCAGTCGGTCAATTAGAAATCGACGTATTTGAGGCTCAAGTTGGCAGCCTCACTTTAAACGCTAATTTTGACAAAACGGCGGGCGGTTTCGCCCACGGCCAACCGGAGCGCGAAAGCCTGCCGGAACTGGCAAGAGCCCCTCGCTCAATGTGAGCGTTCTCGGCCTGCCTACATCGAAGAGTACCGTCGGCGCTACTCACAATGAAGCGATCAATCTACAGCTTATCGGTGGCGACTGTATTTGAGGTCGCTATCCCACCTAATCCCGACAGCAATATATCGACCGGGAACTTCAGGCAAAATGGCGGTCGGTGGAAGTCGTTTTGCCGATGTTGGAAGGCACCCGGAGCGTCACGGATATTCGCTGCCGTTCGAATTGCGTCAGCCCCGCCAGAACCGGGGTACGAAGAGAACGAGGATCGTGAACAGTTCAAGCCGCCCGAGCAGCATCCCAGCGGACAGCAGCCATTTTGTTCCATTGGGGAGCGACTCGAAATTGCCCGTAGGGCCGATGATGTCGCCCAAGCCCGGCCCGACATTGGCGAGGGCGGTGGCCGCGCCGCTGGCGCTGGTGAGAAAATCCAGACCAAACGCCATGAGCGCTATGGTCAGGACGACATAGCAGATGAAGAACACCGCGAGGAAAGCGACAACAGAGCTGACAACGCTGTCATCGACCGGCCTGCCGGCATACGCGCGGGGAAAGACGCCATTGGGATAAAGTAACTTCTGGAAGTGCGTCCGAAGCATGATCGCCACGATCTCGAACCGGAAAATCTTGATCCCGCCAGCAGTTGAGCCGGTGCAGCCCCCGACAAAGGTGAGAACGAAGAAGAGGCCGATGACAGCATTCCCCCATGAGGCGTAGTCGGTCGTGGCATAACCCGTGGTCGTCAATATCGAAACCACGTTGAAGGCCGCGTGTCGGAATGCAGGTTCGATGTCAAACTGCCCGGACAGAGCCAGCCAAAGTCCCAAAAGGACGACGACGACGGCACCGAGGACCAGGAAGGTCTTGACCTGCTGGTCCCACAACGCACGCATGTCACCTGCGACGAAGCGCACATAGAGAACGAACGGGATGCTGCCTGCCAGCATGAAAGCGGTCGCGAACCATTGGATGCCATTTGCTTCCCAAGTCCCGAACGATCCATCGGAGGTGGAATAGCCACCCGTCGCTATCGAAGTGAGCGCATGTGCCACGGCATCGAACGGGCGCATGCCCAAAAGCCAGTAGACGAGTGCAGCCAGTGCGGTCAGCCCCAGATAGGTTACGCCGATTGCCGAAACGATCTGCCGAAGCTTGGGCAAGGCTTTGTCAGAGCGATCCGATGATTCCGTCCGAAAGAGCTGCATACCGCCGATGCCAAGGGCAGGGAGAATGGCGATCGCCGAGGCGATGATGCCGATACCTCCCATCCATTGCAGGAGCGCCCGCCATAGCAACATGCCCGGCGGCGCATCATCGAGACCGGAAATCACGGTTGCGCCGGTGGTGGTGATCCCAGACACGGATTCGAAAAAGGCATTTGCGGGGCTGCCACCAACGCTGCCGTATTCGGAAAAGAAAAGCGGTAGCGCCCCCACCGTCGCAACACTGACCCAACTGGCGGGGGTGAGGATGAACGCTTGCCGTAATGTAAGGCCGGATTTGAGTGCTCTCCTGTTGAGATAGGTAAGTGGGACACCGGCCGCGCTCGAAATGGCAGCGGCGATGGCAAAAGCCCGCCAGTCTCTGTTGCCATAGGACAGATCGACAACGAACGGCAGGACCATCATGCCAGCCGTGGCCAAGAGAACAATCCCCACGAGGTAGAAAACGGGCCTGAGACCTTGCGCGGCGACCGGTTGAACGGCTTTCGCTCCGATGCGCGACCGGCTCATGCCGTCCGTTTCCCTTTCGTGCCCAAGAGAGCTTCGGCGAGATGCAGATAGCTGTAGGCCACGAGCATCACCACATGGTCGCCTTCGAGAAGCAACGTCTCGGGCGTTGGGAAGAACACCTCGCCTTCGCGGATCACGGCGCCAATCCTAATCCCCTGCGGCAATCCCAACTGATCCAGCGGTCGCTGAAGCAGACGCGCATCTGCAGACACCTCCGCCTCGATCACCTCGCCGAAGTCCTCCCGCAGAGTATAGAGCGCCGAAATCGTGCCCCGGCGCACGTGACGCAGCACGGTGGATATCGTCACCTGGCTGGGACTGACCACAGAATCAATCCCCAAAGTGGGGATGAGCATCTCATAGGATCGCTTGTTGACCAGCGTGATTGCCCTTTTGCAACCGGCCTGCTTGGCCAAGACCGACGTAAAGATGTTCGTCTCGTCGTCGTTTGTTACAGCGACGACCGTCTCGGCCAATCCCGCCCGCGCCTCGTCCAGCAACACACTGTCGAGCGCGTCGCCATGCAGGACGACTGCGGAGCCGCCAAGTTCGCTCGCCACATGCTGTGCGCGCTCGCGATTGCGCTCGATGATCTTGAGGTCGATGCTTGGTGATGTTTTCTTGACCTTGCGTGCCAAGTGCATACCCACATTGCCTGCTCCGGCGATCACGAGTCTGCGCGCCATACGCTCCCGGTGGCCGAAGGCGGCCATCACCTCGCCGGTCGCTCCCGCCTTTGCAATGACGTAAAGATCGTCGCCGACCTCGATCCTATCCTCTTCGTAAGGGATAAATGGCCGCCCCTTGCGGATGAGGGCAACGACACGCATCGTGGAAAATGTCTGGCTCGCAGCGAGATCGATCAGCCGCTCCCCAATCGCCGGAGCATGCCGATCTTCCGCATGAATACCCAGCAGCTCGACGCGGCTCTGCGCCAAGGGCATCATGTCGAAGGCACCGGGAGTGCGCAATCTGCGGGCTATGCCCTCGGCGATCTCGATCTCGGGGGAGATGATGACATCGATGGGCATGTGCTCGGCCGCATAAAGCCCGGATTTGTCCTGAGCCAAATAACCGGCATGCCGGAGCCGCGCGATGCGGCGCTTGACCCCGAAGAGTGAATAGGCCACCTGGCAGGCGACCATATTGACCTCATCGGAGCGCGTGACGGCGATCAGCATGTCCGCATCGCGGGCTGAGGCTTCTTGAAGCGTCGCCGGATGGGAGGCATGTCCAATCACACCCCGGACATCGTAACTTTCGTCGACGCGGCGGACTTGCTCCGGATCGTCGTCGATGACGATGACGCTATTGCCTTCGGATGCCAGATGACGGGCGATGGTCGTGCCGACCTGCCCGGCTCCGCAAACCACAACGCGCATTTGGGTCTCCTAGCTTTCCGACGCCGCACCGCCTATTATCCCTTGCGTGGGATTGCAGCCAAGACTGCTTGGGCCACACAGGTCGGAGCTGCTATACGTCGCAGCAACTTGCAGACGATCTGAGTTGAGAAGGCTCAAAATTTTCTTCGTTCAGCAAGCTGATTTATTCATAATGCCGTGCAGTATCGCGTAGAGAGGTGTGGATGTTTTCTGCTCGCTTACTGGTGGAGCGCGGCTCCGGGCGCCTGCATTCGCAGGATTGGGGTGAGTATGGGTTTGTTTCCGCTCCTTCTCCGGGCGATCGGATCGCCGCAAAGTATGACGGCATCACTCACTATCTCACCGTTATCAGCGTGCATCATAAGCCCGTCGCACTGGGCGGAAATGCCGACAAGACCGACGAGGCCGATCCCTCGGCAGAGGTCGTCGCAAAGTGGACAGGCTCGGAGTAGAATTTTAGCCCTCGAAGTATTCGCGCCGATCGCCCCGAATGGAGCCGGGATGTGGGGTTCTGCTCATTCTCGTGATCGGCGGGGGCCTCGCCATCGGCTTCCTGACCACACCAGGTGAATGGTATGTGGCCCTTTGCCGAACCTGCCTTCGATCCGTCAAATTGGCTATTCGCGCCCGTCTGGACACTGCTCTATGTTTTGATCGCAGTCGCGGGTTGGCGGGTATCCGGTTGCGATCGCGGCGGCTGGCTGATGAAACTCTGGTGGGCAGCACTCGGGCTGAATTTCCTATGGTCGCCGACCTTCTTCGCCGCTCACCAGATCGGCGTCGCGTTCGGCGTCATCCTGCTGTTGCTAGCAATCATCCTTGCTTTCGTCTGCACGGCGTGGCGTCGTGGCTGTTCATTCCCTATGGCACCTGGGTCGGGTTCGCACCCGTGCTCAACGCTTCGATTTTCGGATTGAACTGACCGATGGGCCGCACTGTCACAGTTCACGATAAAATGCAGAGTGGATATCGCTACGAGGTGGTTGCGCCCTCTGGCCGTAATTTCCATCCGGCTTTCCGGCCCGAGTTGACGCCAAAGCAGATGCTCGAGCTTGGGGTATTCTGCGGCAAGTATCTGAACGATTGCCGGAACGAATTTCCGGCAATCTGGTTCGTGCGGGCGAAGCTCTCATCGTCGGGCCGCGACTGTTCGCTCAACTATTTCGGCATCGATGCTAGCCAGCCGCTATCGGTCTGGCGCAACAAGGGCTGGCTTCATCCCGACGACCCGCGCGGCTGGTTCCAGTGGTATTGCCGCTATTATATCGGCCGGCGGGTGGCTGGCGAGGATTCACGCCAGATCGGACGCTGGAGGGCGATGCGGCGGCATGTCGGGCAGGTGAAGAAACACTGTGAGCCCGGCGATCCCATGTGTCGACCTCGCCAACGGCAGGCGCTCTTGCATTGGGCCTATGACAGCCGGATCATGTGAGCTTAAGCGCCTGAGGTCAGGCGACATTTAGCTTGCACTAAACGATAAGAAAAGAGCTTCGAAGCCCACACCAGCCTATTCCGCCCTCTGCCGGCGGTAATGTATGCTCGCGCCCACTCGTCGTTCGGGTGATGCTGGTCGAAAAGACCGAACGTGCGCAGCGCAGCCAAAAAGGAACAGTGGCTAATCCCCCCTCGCGCGCATTCACTCAGCTCCGCCCATCGCCGAAGAAACGAGGCGGCCCTATCGGTCCGCCGCAGCACCATCGTGCCCGAGCGCATGCCGAGACGCGGACGACCTGTGTGGGCGATCCCGATGCGGAGGTGAAGGCCGATATCGCCTGGGATCGCGGCAAGCTCGTCCAATGGCTCGTGCACGACGGCATCGACGTCGAGAAAGATGATGGACTTTTCCGGGTGCCGCCGCATGGCCTTCAGAATCATGGCCGGTTTGCGCAGCGTGTTGCGCTCCCATCCGCCCGAGCGCTTGTCGACCGGGAGGAAGTCGTGGTGTGCCCCGACGTTGTGGAGGCTCGCCAGGAGCGGTCTCACCCAAGCTTGTCGCTGCCTCAAGAAGCGCCACGGACGTCTTGTCTATCGTGAACTGCCGTTGCCGCCGCATGTCGTGGCGGCCCTCGTATGGTGCATCACCTCGGCGAGGGCGACCCCAATCGTCGCCTTTGCGGCTATCCCGCAGTCGCGCCTGGCGGCTCATCAAGACGGTCATGCGCACAGCCGGGATTGCGTCCGGCCCACACGCGACGCCCAAGGGTCTGCGGCATGGTTTCGGGCTGCACGCCATCCTCTCGGGCGTGCCGATCAATCTCGTGCAGAAGTGGCTCGGCCACGCCAGCCTGTCGACGACGCCCATCTATCTGGAGGCGGTGGGGAGCGAAGAACGGGAACTCGCGGCGCGAATGTGGGCCCTGACGACCTGCAGAATGCGCATGGCATGCCCAGGCGCAGAGACGAGAAACCGGTTTCGAAATAACGCTCTGGCAACTCGGGCATTATTTGGCCCTAGTCGCTGCGCCTCCAAGGTGCGCACGGCTGCGGCAGGAATGTAGCTGTGCGGGTGGAGTGCACCTCATTGACATGCCATCATTCAGCCTAATGAAGAAAGACCGCTCTTGGATTTCACCCACCGCATCGTCCTCTGCATGACCAGCGCCGCAGCACTCTTCACCGGAGGGTTCCTGCTGCACTACGGCATGGAAGGAGTGGCGGTGGCGCTTGCAGGCCTTGGCACATTTGCGCTTGGCGTCCTGACGGCGACACATGAATAGCAGGCGATCACGGTCTGGGTTGTGATCTCGCCTGAAGGACGGGTTTTACCCAGCAGCGAAAGACAACCAAGCCGTCTCATCAGATCAACGAAAACAGGATGCCCGGGCCGATGCACATCATTAAAATCAACAAATCGCGTATGGCGGAAGTATCGCGGCAAACGGCCGCCGAATGCGTGGATGATATCCGCAGATGCCTCGCGGAGCGGAATTATCTGCTCGACGGCGACCTGCGGCATCTGTTCCTCGATACGATCCACACCAAGATGCTGTTGTGCATGCTGGATGAGTTAAGCGCCGCAAACTACGATTTCCAGGAAGGCTGATGACGCGGGCCCAACGTGAATGCGTTGCGTCGCGGTGGATTGGTCGCCCCTCGGACACCCTAACCTGTCTTGTCCGCGACGCGTTTGAACACGGCATGCCGCAGAAGCCCCTGCGCCGTGACCTCGCGGTAGGACACCACGGCGGAAATGTCGGGGTTCACCCAGACGGCCTTTTCGCGGCCGGGCACTTTCACGCATGAGCGCGCAACGACCAGGGGATCAAGGCGCCGCCGAAGATCTACCGCCATGCGCGCGGTGAAGCCGGTTCCCGCCTTGCCGGCATAGACGAGGGTGTCTCCCGTCCGCCGGCCGAGCAGAAGGGAGGCAACCCGGTTTCCTTCCGGTTTGAACCCGATGATCGGTAAGGTTTCTTCGCGGCTGCATTTCACCTTGAGCCAAGTGGTATTGCGGCCTGAACGGTAGGGCGCATCAGCGCGTTTGCAGATGATGCCTTCCAGGCCGTCCGCGCACGCCTGAGCGAAGATGGCGGGGCCGGCGCCGTCGGCATGGGAGCTGTAGTGAATGCGCGGGGAGGGGATCCCCTCCAGAAATGCGGTCAGAACGCGCTTGCGACCCTCCAACGGCACCGCCCGCAGATCAAATCCATCGAGATACAGCAGATCGAACGCGTAATAGTGCATGCGTCCGGTGTGTCCGGTTGAAAGGTCTTCCTGGAGGTTTTCAAAGCGGGTGATGCCCTTCGCATCGGGAACGACCACCTCTCCGTCCAGGATGATGCCGTTGGCGGGCAGGGCGGCAAGGGCCTGGGCAAGCGGTTTGAAGCGATGGGTCCAATCGTGACCCTGGCGCGTGTAAAGCGTTGGGGTGCCCTTCACGAGGTGGGCCTGGATGCGGTAGCCGTCGAATTTCACCTCGTAAAGCCATCCCTCCCGGTCGGGAACGTCCCGGTGCAACGAGGCCAGGCATGGGGAAACGAAGCCGGGCTGCAGGCTCACCACAGCACCGGGCAGCGTGCGGGCGAGGAACCGGGCCGGAGAGCGGTGGGTGGACGAGCGCCTCACGTTCTGCTCCGGGGCGTGCGCCGAAGGGGCCGTGGTTGGGCGTCGTTGGCAGGTAGGGCGCGGGCGCTTGCCGTGAGCGCCTCTCCTAACGTCACCGGCCGGTTATGTTTGCGCAAGAGGTCCCACGCCGCCTCATCCATGAGCTCCTGCAGGGATTTCATGCTGTCGCGCCCGAGCAGCTCCAGCGCCTGCCATGTTGGCCGGTCGAAGGCGATGATCTTGCGGACGGTGTCGGTTTGGTTCCTGGGCATGCGGCATCCATCCTGCCGGTGTGTGCGCAACGGTCCACGTATAACGCGGCAGGTGGCCATTGCGTCCCATGAGCGCGGCGGCGCACGCCTTTTCATTCAGTATTCCCGAAACAATTTTCATTTCACGGGCCTCTAACAATCAAATACCTTGCTATTTGTCCGTTGTCGGAGCAAATTGCAAGGTATGTTAACCCGCACGGCCGAGCCCGCTCTCATCAAGCGCCTGAATTCCGGTCCTGCGCTGCTGTTGTTCGGACCCCAACAAATCGGCAAAACGACCCTGGCGCTCACGCCTTAAGCGGTGATTTCACCGCGAAGGAACGCAAGGTACGACCGCCCGCCTCCCTCGGCGTCCTGCCGGGCAATTTCTTCTGGCGTGTAGCGGGCTTGCCTGTAGGCCCCGAGCAGTGCCTCAAGCTTCAGGACCTCGGGGTCGTCCGGTCCGGCATGCTCGGCCATCCACATCATGTGCAGGCTGAGGTTGTCGGCGAGTTCATCGGCCGCGTCCCGAATGGCGGGAACGTGGGGTGTCCCGGGCGCGCGCCAGGTGCCACTCTCGAACGTATAGCCGAGGCCTTCGGCAAGGCGCACGGCCTCGCGGCGCCGGCGGTCAAGGGTCATCGGCGTTATCGCGTCGGCGTGGATACCCTGGGCATCCCGGCCGGGCCAGCGGGCACCCGCGTACGCCTGCATGATGCGGCGGTGGTCTGCACGGATGGTGTCATCCGTTTCTCCCTCAGCATAGTGGCGCGCCCATCCGGGCCTGCTGTGACGCCACATCTCGTCGGCGGGGATTTCCATGGGGGATTGCCAACCGCCTCCGTGCACTTCGTAGCCGAGGCTTTCCAGCAGGTGAACGGCGGCGATGCGGCGGGCATCAACGGTCATGGCGAGTTGCCTTGGTCTGCGAACCCTTCCGGGAACATATCGGGACGCGAAGGGGAGTCAAACCATGGGAGGCGGGCAGCATTCCGGTCTGAATTTCTGGTTTTGCCGAGCCGACATTAAATGCGCTCAGCCCTTCACAACATATAATGGCGCTCCGGAGAGGAAGCTGCCGAGCGCGCAGCCCTTGGGATGCTGGAGCGCGATAGGCACAGCCTTGACCGTTGCGTCCCGCACAGCGGACATTGGCTCAGCGATGGCCGTCCAGGTACTGCTGGCTGGTCGGACGTGATAGGCCAACACACAGCGTCTTGGAGGTGCGAATGAAAGGGGTATTGGTGACCCAGTGGTCGCCCTTCGAAACGCTGCAACTCGTCGACATTGCGCAACCAGTCATCGGGGAGCGCGAGGTCTTGATCGAGGTCCGAGCCTCCGGAATAAGCTTTGCGACGAGCCTCGTGGTGCAGGGAAAGTACCAACGCAAGCCACCGTTGCCGTTCGTGCCGGGCACCGAGGTTGCGGGCGTCGTCGTGGCCGTCGGCCCTGGCGTGAAGCGCTTCAAACTCGGCGATCGCGTGTGCTCTGTGCTCGACTGGGGCGGCCTCGCCGAATATTCGAGCGCCAAGGACGTCAATGTATACGCCATCCCGGACAGCCTGTCGTTTCCGCGTGCGATCGCATTCACGAACTCCTACGCCACCTCCGCCGCCGCACTCACGTGGCCGCACTTGCTCAATGTGCAGCCGGGTCAGTGGCTGCTCGTTCACGGCGCGGGCGGCGGTGTCGGCCTTGCCGCGGTCGAAATTGGCAAGATCCGAGGCGCCACGGTCATCGCGACTGCAGGCTCAGCGGAAAAATTAGCGGCTGCGCGCGCCCACGGTGCGGACCATCTGATTAATTATCGCAGCGATGATTTCCGAGCGCGTGTGCTCGAGCTGACGAACGGGCGCGGCGTCGATGCGGTCTATGATCCGGTTGGTGGGGACGTGTTCATGCGGTCCCTGCGGTGCATGGCGCCGGAAGGTCGCATCATGCCGGTCGGCTTTGCCGGCGGCATTGCCCCGCAAATTCCCGCAAACCTCTTGCTAGTGAAGAACCTGACCGTGTGCGGACTGAATTTGGGGCTCTATTACGGATGGAGCCCGAACGACATGCGGTATGTTTATGAAGAGCGCATGCGCGCTCAGATGACCCAGCTGTTTAAATGGTTTCAGGAAGGGTTGATCAATCCTACGGTCGACCGCACCTATCCGCTCGCCGACTTCCAGACGGCGATGGCCGACGTGCTGTCGCGCCGCGCGATCGGACGCATCGCGGTCATACCGGGACCACCGGGCTCCTGACACAGTCGGGATTGCTCCAGTCGCCACCAGCGTCGAGAAGCAGAGATTCCGGAAATCGCGCGGTCTCCACTTTCAGCACCAAGACGACTGATGGGATCCGGTCGCTCAGCCTCCGACAGCAGACACTCGACAGACGGTCGACGTGGCTGCACCGAGATGCTCCTTACCATTCCAAGCGATGCTGTCGTCTGGGATCGCCCGTCACGCTCGAATTGAGACGGGCCAATTGCGGACGACGTTGGACGTGGCGCCAACAATGATCGCGCTGCGGCTCCTAGAGATGGCGCCAATCACGATCAAAGATGCCGATTTGTTTTATTAAGGCCCTGAAAGTTTCAGGGCGGCGATGGAACACGACTTGGCAGGCTTGGGCCAGTGACTGCGCTACATCCACACCGAACTGTTCGCATTGCGATGACGGACACGAGCTTCTTTCTCAAGACCTACATCTGCTAACGGAGACGGCCCCCATGCGTGCACTTCATAAAGAGGATCACCTGATCGAGCGGATAGGCTGGCTCCGTGCCGCCATCCTGGGCGCCAACGACGGTTTGATTTCGACGGCAAGCCTTATTGTTGGGGTGGCTGCCGCAGCGACGTCGCGTCACGAGATTCTGGTGGCCGGCATCGCTGGGCTCGTGGCTGGCGCTATGTCGATGGCGGCGGGCGAATATGTCTCCGTCAGCTCTCAGTCAGACACCGAAGAAGCCGATATGGCGCGCGAAAGGATGGAGCTAGCCGAACAGCCGGAGGCGGAACTCGAGGAACTGACTCAGATCTATGTAAATCGCGGTGTCGAGCCTGAGCTTGCCCGCAAGGTCGCCGAGCAGATGACGGCCAAAGATGCGTTTGCTGCGCATACCCGCGACGAACTAGGACTTGCGACGCATGTGGTCGCTCAGCCTGTGCAGGCGGCTCTGACTTCAGCAGCAACATTCACCGTGGGTGCCGCGTTTCCGCTAATCATCTCGATGCTGGCGCCGGCGGGAACCATTCCTTGGGTCGTCTCCATCGCTGGCCTGGTCGGACTCGCCGCGCTCGGCACTATCGGAGCGCGCGCTGGTGGGGCTGGCGTCATAAAGCCAACTGTGCGCGTCGTCTTCTGGGGAGCGATTGCCATGGTCGCAACCACCCTCATCGGCTGGCTCGTAGGGCGCGCGGTGTAGGTTTTACGCGCATGCCCTCAACGCTTTCATAATCGATTGAACCCGGCAACTACGTCCGCTCGGTACTTCCGAGCAAAGTCTACACAGGGTCAACAGTGTTTCGAGTCAGTCGGTTAACCGACGCGGTGCAGAGGAAGGAGACCTCTCTGGGCGATCGCTATCCGTACGACGTCGGCGGGTTATTTTGACAGGCCTCTTCGAGGGGTCGAGCGCATGCCGGCAGGCCGTGAAGGATTGCGCGCGCATTCCGCCATCGGCTCATCCAGCCGTATCACAACCGGGTAATACGTTTTTCTTCAAACCCGCGCCTGCCCCTGTCCATTCTACAAGCTGGCCCCAATCCAGTGCCAACCGGGGTGTCGATTTCAGCCTCCGCCCGGCTCGCAATGATGTCACCAAGCCGCGCAACGGCACGATGTGCCTCACGCTCCCTGGCCGATTGCGATTGCAGCAGATGCGGCGCGGCCGAGCAGACATACGGAACGCCGAGCTCCCGGAGTTCACAACAGAGATCGAAGGCCGCATTGTGCAGGCCCTGATCGATCACCGCGCCATCGAACGAGGTTCGATTGAGCAGGCCGAAAGCGGAGATGATATTGCCGGCGAGATAGACACTCGCCCCGGCACGCTTGAAGGCACTTTCGAGCTCCGCACATGACAGCAGCGATCCCTGCACGATGAGAATGGTCTTATCCGAGAAGTTCTGCCTCATATCGGTTCCCATACACTCGATTGCTTGAGAGACGACGCCGGCGCAGCCGCGCCGCAGAGCAGCGCAGCTGTTCCGGACGGATTGTCTTGAACGTCTGGCTCTCGACTAACCGCGCTTGACCTCGATGCGTCGGACGGCCGGTTGCAGGCCAGCTGGTTTCGTTACACGCACCGTCAGCACGCCCTTGTCGTAGCTCGCCTCGACCGCTTCGTCCTTGACCTCGAAAGGCAGGCGCACGGAACGCGAGAACGAGCCGTAGCGGCGCTCGGTGTAGGTGCTATCGCCTTTGCGCTCCTCCTGCCGTGACTTCTTCTCGCCCTTCAGTGTGAGAAGGTTGCCTGCAACCGTGACCTCGAAGTCCTTCTCATCGAGGCCGGGCAGCTCGGCCGAGATGACGATATCCTTCTCGTTCTCGACGAGATCCATCGTCGGCGTCAGGCTCGACCAGCCCGACAGCGCGTGGCCTGTTCGGCCGTATGCGTCAAAGAATCCGTCGAACATGCGATCGATCTCGCGGCGGAAGACGACAAATGGATCCAGGCTGTCTTCGCGCGCACCGGTTACTTGGGATTTTGGCTCATTCCTCCAGGGAGCCAGTGCTCTTAAGTTCATCTCAGTGCTCCTTGCGGTTCTGGCCATTGGTTCGCTTTTTCTTCGCTGCTCCGACGCGGTAATCGGAGAAACGGACAAGCGGGGTCGGTCTGATGATGCGATAGTCGAAGCCGTGCAGCTCGGCGTACGCGACCGCAGCCGACAACGTCAGAAAGGTCAGGCGCGTCGGTGGATCTTCGGGGGCGTTGCCGAGTACCCAGCCACTGGTCGTCTCGAGCTGTAGAACCCAGCGAGGTCCCGCCGGGAAGATTCGGCAGCGCGGCCGGCCGGACAGTCCGCCTGCTGCGACCGGCAACAGGGGCGGAATGACCGCCCCTTCAAATGCCGGCATGCGAGAAACGCGGCGCTCGAGCGCCTTCGTCAGAGGTTTAGCGGAAATCATTGCTGCCCTCCTTCGCTCACCGGCTCAAGCAGCAGAGAGCGCCGCCGGCCGCGACGCATCGGTCATCTTCGGCGACCCGATTGGAATGCTCCTTGGCTTCAGGGCCTCTGGCAACTCTCGCTTCAGCTCGATTTCCAGAAGACCATTGACGAGTGATGCGTTCGTCACCTCGACGTACTCGGCGAGATCGAACTGGCGCTCGAAGGCGCGAGCAGCGATGCCGCGATGCA
>JBFWOB010000004.1:0-207389 GCA_050250755.1 Hyphomicrobiaceae bacterium | reverse complement strand
CTTTCGGGCAGTAGAGTTAGTTGGCCACGATCTGCTTCCTCGATGAACCGCTTCATGCGCCTGCCCCCGCCGCAGATTCAGAAATAGAATCATAGCAGGCGCTGCGTTTTCACGCAGTCAGGGTCAGACTCGACGGCTGGTAACCACGCCATGGAAGAAATGCTCCGAATTTGGTGGTCACGCCAGTCACTTAGGCCCGCATCGGCGCATGGTCGACTGTCTCTATAGCAAAGGAGGCTGACCATGGAACAGGAACATGCCCCTTCAATCGTAAAGCCCGTTCGCGTGCCGTGGAACAAAGGGAAGCTCGTCGGCGCAAAGCCACCGCTGAGGCCGAGCCACGTGTGGTCGATCAGAACGAAGCTCCAGATCGAGGGCAACAAGCGTGACCTTGCCCTTTTCAATCTGGCAATAGACAGCAACCTGCGCGGCTGTGACGTCGTCGCCGTTCGCGTCGATGATGTTGCCCCGAGCAGCTCCTCGATGGATCGAGCGACCATCCGCCAGAAGAAAACCGGAAGGCCCGTTCGTTTCGAGTTGACGGATCAGACGCGGATGGCGATCGACGAGTACTTGCGGCTTACAGGACGCAAGGCGGATCAGTTCCTGTTCACCGGTCGTGCCAACAAGGGCGGGTTAACGACACGGCAGTACACGCAGCTCGTCCAGGAGTGGGTGACCAGCATTGGACTTGATCCGGCGAAATTCGGCACGCACTCGCTACGCTGCACGAAGGCCGTGCTGATCTACCGTCGCACCGGCAATCTGCGCGCGGCCCAGCTTCTGCTCGAGCATTCCAAGATCGAGAGCACGGTGAGGTACCTCGGCATCGAAGTCGACGATGCGATCGAGATCGCGGAGAAGATCGACATCTGATCGCCCGACGCGATACCTTCGTTAGCCGACATGGTCGGCGACTGATAGGTATGGTGCGGAGTCGCCGCCATCACCGCGTTTCGATCCACGCGCCCGTGAGGGCGCGACGCTCTATCGCGTACGCGGAGAAAATAGCCCCGAAAGTTTCGATCCACGCGCCCGTGAGGGCGCGACCATGGACGATCCGGTCATCGTGGAGGTTTGGCTGTGTTTCGATCCACGCGCCCGTGAGGGCGCGACTATGGGGTCCAAGGCCCCGACGACGTCACTTGGTTGTTTCGATCCACGCGCCCGTGAGGGCGCGACTAGCGGGGGACGCCTCCCCGGTCCAGATCGAGGTGTTTCGATCCACGCGCCCGTGAGGGCGCGACGTCACCTCGTAGATGCCGCTGCCGAAGCTGTGGTTGTTTCGATCCACGCGCCCGTGAGGGCGCGACCATCGAGTTCGGTCGGCATGAGCACGCGGAGACCGTTTCGATCCACGCGCCCGTGAGGGCGCGACGCGAACGGCCATGGCGAAATCATTCGTGCTGAGTTGTTTCGATCCACGCGCCCGTGAGGGCGCGACGCCGCAGCGGGGACGGCAGCGTCGTGGCTCGCCGGTTTCGATCCACGCGCCCGTGAGGGCGCGACACCGGCTCTGGTGCGGCAAGCGCGGCATTTGATCGTTTCGATCCACGCGCCCGTGAGGGCGCGACGCGCGAGCGCGCATCGCTGCTACAGGAGGCAAATGCCGTTTCGATCCACGCGCCCGTGAGGGCGCGACTGCCCGCGGCCAGCACGCTCGCCTCTTCCTGGCTGTTTCGATCCACGCGCCCGTGAGGGCGCGACTGCCGCGGTTGTACGGGAACAGATCCTTGTTGCCCGTTTCGATCCACGCGCCCGTGAGGGCGCGACTCACGATCTCGGGCGAGACCTTCCATCGCACATGGTTTCGATCCACGCGCCCGTGAGGGCGCGACCCTTCGATGACGAACTTGTTCGACGTGTTCTTGTAGTTTCGATCCACGCGCCCGTGAGGGCGCGACGGCGGGCTTCGGTGCGCGGCGACACCACGTTTGGGTTTCGATCCACGCGCCCGTGAGGGCGCGACCCGATCAGGCATCCCGTGCACTGGCCAGCGTCAGGTTTCGATCCACGCGCCCGTGAGGGCGCGACAATAGTCTGTAGGCCATTTGCTTCCGGCCTTCACCGGGTTTCGATCCACGCGCCCGTGAGGGCGCGACCCACTGAGTATACCGACGACACGACGTTCGATCAGGTTTCGATCCACGCGCCCGTGAGGGCGCGACGTGATGACATCCGATCGTTGGCGCAGGCCAACCTCGTTTCGATCCACGCGCCCGTGAGGGCGCGACTCAAACGCCGTACTTGGAGGATGGGCGATTGGCGGTTTCGATCCACGCGCCCGTGAGGGCGCGACCAGCCAACCGTGTCAGTCCCGGTTGATCCTCTGCGTTTCGATCCACGCGCCCGTGAGGGCGCGACCTCAGCAGGGCCGCGAGTTGGCGCGTATCGAGGCGTTTCGATCCACGCGCCCGTGAGGGCGCGACCGTGGCTGGCGAACTCCCCGGCCAGGGCGACTACGTTTCGATCCACGCGCCCGTGAGGGCGCGACCGGTGGATCGACGGGGCCGTCATCGACCAAGGTCCGTTTCGATCCACGCGCCCGTGAGGGCGCGACGCCCTCGATCAGAGCCTGACCGGCCGGGCTATCCGCGTTTCGATCCACGCGCCCGTGAGGGCGCGACAATACCGCTCAGCGCGCATCTGCGGCTGATCACCGTTTCGATCCACGCGCCCGTGAGGGCGCGACCGCAGGAACGCTTCAATCTCCGGGGCGTCGATATCGTTTCGATCCACGCGCCCGTGAGGGCGCGACCACCGGGGCCCGTTCCTATTTCCTCGCGGATTTTGTTTCGATCCACGCGCCCGTGAGGGCGCGACCCGCGCTTCGATGATCTTCTTCACGATGCGATCAGGTTTCGATCCACGCGCCCGTGAGGGCGCGACATCACAGATGATCCGACTGATCAGAGACCGCGTGTTTCGATCCACGCGCCCGTGAGGGCGCGACCGAGGGCGTGCACGATCTCGGCTCGGATACGCTGTTTCGATCCACGCGCCCGTGAGGGCGCGACTGGGGGCTCGACGTGTCCGATGAGTGGCTTGGGTTGTTTCGATCCACGCGCCCGTGAGGGCGCGACGCTCAGCAGGCTTGACTGAGCCACCCTCGAGATCGTTTCGATCCACGCGCCCGTGAGGGCGCGACGGAATGCGCTCCCGAGCGGCGTCAACTTTGGTCGTGTTTCGATCCACGCGCCCGTGAGGGCGCGACGGATTTGCTACCGGTTCACCGGCCACAGGGCGAGGTTTCGATCCACGCGCCCGTGAGGGCGCGACGTCATCACATCGCCGGTGAGGACACCACTATCGATGTTTCGATCCACGCGCCCGTGAGGGCGCGACGGTTCATGGTTTGCAATCCGGATTAGTGAGTTCGTGTTTCGATCCACGCGCCCGTGAGGGCGCGACTCCGATTTGTGCAGCGTTTCGGCTCCGTTGGCGTGTTTCGATCCACGCGCCCGTGAGGGCGCGACCGCCCGTCGAGTGACCAGTACGCGCCCACCTATCTGTTTCGATCCACGCGCCCGTGAGGGCGCGACGTCTACGGCGCCGAGGTCGTCATCATCGATCCGGTGTTTCGATCCACGCGCCCGTGAGGGCGCGACTCCCATCGACTAACTCAAACGCATACAATGGAAAACAGCTTTGTGAGCGCGAACCGGGAGGCGCTCGCGAGGCTTAGCATGCCCGCCTCGGCAGACTTCTCCAAATATGTGCACGATTTCAAATAGCTCTGCCGAGTGCGAAGGTCCCGGGGCGTGGCAGCACGCTACAGGTTCGCACCGCGGGTGTTTGGGTGTGGCGCATATCAACGCTAGATAATCAAGGACCCGTTCAGGTCCGCGGCCGGCTTGGCTCCCACATGCTCGACCTTGCGCGTCCAGTTGGCGCCGAGGTGATAGTAGCGCAGACTATCGACTGCCGGGTCGATGATCTTCTCCAGACGCGCCCTCAGCCGAACCCATTGCGCGGGATCGACCTCGATCTCGAAGACGGAGTACTGCACGCGCTGGCCATAGTCGCGGCAGGCTTTTGCCACCTGCCGCAGGCGCCTTGCACCACCATCCCCTGAAACCTGCACATCGTAGGTGACCAAAACGAGCATGCGCGACCTACTTCCAGAACCACGGTGGATAGACATCGAGATCGCCACGCAGATGGCGGGCGAGCATCTGTGCCTGCACATAGGGCACGAGGCCGAGCGGAATACGTTCCTCCAGGAACGGATGCACGCGCTCTTCCTTCTTGCGCTCCTGCCAAGCCATCAACGCACTTTTGCGTCCATCGTCGCTCAGCAGCACTGCACCGCCATCACGGGATTGGAAATCCTTCGATGTCAGTTGCCGACGGTTGATGAGCGACAGGGCCAGCCGATCGGCCAGTACTGGGCGCAATTCTTCCATCAGATCGAGTGCAAGGCTGGGGCGGCCGGGACGATCACGATGCAGGAAGCCAACGGCCGGGTCGAGGCCCACGTTTTCGCAAGCGCTGCGACAGTCGTGCGTCAAAAGCGTATAAAAGAACGACAGCAGCGCATTGACCGGGTCGAGTGGCGGCCGGCGCGATCTTCCCTTCCATCGCATGTCCGGCTCGGGCACGCGGATCAGATGGTCGAAGACGGAGAAGTAGACGTTGGCTGCCTCTCCTTCGGAGCCGCGCATCATGTCGGCTGTTTTGTCCACGTACTCGATTCGTCTGAGAATATGAGCGAGGCGGGAGATTGCGTCGGTGAGGCCGTTGCGCTTCGGCTCGTCCATGGCTTCCCCATAGTCGCGCAGGCCTCGCATCAGCACCGAACGCTGGTTGGCGACCTTGCCCATGACGATCGAGCGGACGATCTCGCCGGCCGCGTCGGAAACCCGATACTGTGCGCGGCGCAGCAGAACGTTGCCGCTCACCGGACCTTCGATACGCGCCGTGAAGCGGCCGTTGCGATCGAGCAGGACAATGGTAATGCCGGCAGCCGCGCAGGCGCCAATCAGGGCCGGTGAGACGAAAATGCCGCCGAATACGACGACCGAGGCCAACATATGCAGGGGAACGCGGGCCTTCTCCTGCCCCTCAACCTCGGCGACGAGGTTCTCGCCGTCCTTACGTAGCGCCGCACCCTCAGTAGTGATGTAGACGGTGTTGAGCAGCTTTTTCATCGGGGTGCCACGCTATGGGACATCGGCGATGAGAGACGCCGCCATGCGCTGGCGCCACGCGGCCGCTCGTTTGGTGGCAACCTCCGGCCGGCACGAGTCCTTCAGCGAGCAGGCGCGACAGCGCTGTTTGAGTTGCGTAGGCGGCGGCGTGCGCTCGCTCTCGAATATTTCTGCTACTTCCTTTGCGGTGACCTCCGTCAAGCGACGCAGCTCGCTATCGAATGCGACGACGACGCGCCGCTTCGTCTCCGCGTAGAACAAGGCTCCTTCCGGCACGGGGCGGCCCGTCATCTCCTCAAGACACAGCGCCTGTGCACACAACTGCACCTCGTCAGCCTGATGCTGCTTCGGCTTGCCGCGCTTGTACTCGACCGGAAACGGCGTCTCTCCGTGGTCGTGCGTCAGGAACTCGACCACGTCTGCGACGCCCGCAAGGTTCAGCCGCTGCGACGCGATCGGCAAGGCCATGACGCGCCGGACACCGCGCACCTCGCGCGAGCCGGCTTTGTCGGCCACCGCGTGAAGGACATGGCCTTCGGCCGTAAAGCGGTTGTCCTCCCAAAGTCGCTCGATATGAATGAGAGCCGCCTGCCGCAGGCAATAGACAGCGTGTTGCAAGGCCGAGATAGAAATGGGTTCGGCCATCGCAGATTCGTCATGAGCATCATCAGCGGCCTGCTCCTCCTCGCCGCCCGGCATGACTACAGGACCTCGATGATCTCGACGCCTTCCGGCAAGTCGCTCCGATCAATCGTGATCGTGTAGTCGGTGAATTTTCTGGCTGGCGGATAATTGTCCAACCGGCCATCAATGTCTTGAGCTTCGCCGCCGATCTGCCGCTTAATATTGACGCGATCGAACAAGGCATGGGCAGGAGCGTTGCCCAATGAATTTGCGTGTTTGAAGGCGATCAGCTTTCTTGTTGCCATCTCGCCGCGCGCAGCCGAGCGATCGTGCTCGAACATATTCTTTAGCGCCTCGAAGAAAAACGTCAGGTCGTCGTCGGAAAAGCCTGTGCGCTCCGCGAACTTCGCGGAGATAAAGCCACGGGCGACGTACAGGCCGTACGGCACGATATGCTTGCGGCCCATCGTCCGGTTGTCCGTACGCTCATTGCCCTCCTCTGTGCCGTCGGCCCGCTTCTTTTTTTCAGCCTCGTTGGTGGCTGCCATCCTCGTGATCGAAATCTCGAGCGGCATGATCGGCTCGACCGAGGTGGCGAATGTCATTTGCACCGGGCCTTTCACCTGGCCGCAGTTGATACCGGTTGACATCACCGCTCCGAAGGTGCGCACGTCAAAGAAATTGCGGCACATGAAGTCGCGGAGCTTCTTCGCCTCGTCGTCATCCTTAGGATTGAGCTTGGCGTCAGTGTCGACCTTCGCGTCACCGGGCCGCGCGTCTTTGTAGGCCTTGCGATGCTTGTCGTTGAGGATTGCGCCCTCCTCGACGTAGATGTGGTACCGGTCTTCGCCGGATCGGGCGAGGTCCGCATAATTGCGAACCTTGCGCTTGAGGCAGACATCAGAAACCAGGCCATTGTTGGTTTCTGGGTCGAGGCGGGGCAGGTTGCCGGCGTCGGGGTCACCATTCGGGTTGCCGTTCGTGACGTCGAAGACGAGCAGAAAGTCATATCGATTGGCAATCGCGTTCATACGGCGCTCTCCTCGGCTCCGGCCTTGTTGCTCGATTTACGGAAAAACTCGCTGCGCTGGTGGTAGTAGCCGAGGCCGAATAGCGCTTGTTCCTCGGCGGACAGCGAAGCTGGGAATGGATCAGACGCCGGCTCCATCCGATCCATGATCGCGCCAATCGTCCGCTCCAGAACGATCCTGTAGCCGGGGCTCTGCTTGCCGAGCTTCGAGAGATGGTTGGCAGAACCGCTATCGAGCATGTGAAACACTTTTCTTGGCTGCGCGGATGCCGAGCCATAGAATTTGTCTTTGATCGAGGCGTTGACGTCGCCCAGGGCCGCGAGTTGGCAACGCTCGTAGACGGCGAATAATCGGCCTAACAAATAGCCTCTGTTGATATTCTCCGGATCGAGTGCCACGGGGGCCTCCTCTGAACGATTGAAATTCCGCACGAGCAGCGCTCGCAAAATCGCAACGCGCAGCGGCCCGATTTCGCCATCAGAGCGGATGCGCAACAGAACGGTCGAGAGCAGCGTCATGGGATAACGCGTGCAAGAAAGGATAGCGCGCATCCATTCACCCGCGAGATTAGGGGGGATGTTCTCCCGCTTTCCGAGGACAGCCAGCTCGATAAGGTACCGCCACAACGGGGGATGTGGCTCGCGAGCCCCCGGCTCCAGCTTCATATCCCGCAGAAATTGCTGGTAGTTCCGGGTGAGAGCGCCGAAGCTGTCCTCGTAGTAGAATCGGATCGAAATACGAGCAGCGTTGGGCGCCAAGCCGAGGACGAAAAAGCGCACACCGTCGAGTTCGGGCTCGATCTTGCTCAACCGCACGCCGTCGCGGATCTGCTTCAGTTTGTCGGCGATGTCCTTGACTTTATCGGCCTCTTTCTCATCCGGCTCCATCATCTGCGCAAAGATGCTTTCGGCCTCGCCAGCAAGGTCAGCGTTGGAGGCATCGGCCCAGAACACGGTCGAGGCATCCCCGATTTGGATGCGGTGCCCGCTATCGTTGCCGAGATAGCGATTAAGGGCAGTCGTATATTTAAAGGCGGCCATCTCCGAGATTTGCGCGTTGTCGCCTTGCTCGTGGCCGTAGGATTCGAATGCGTCGAGATTGAAGGAGACAATCGCGCCGCCAGATGATTGCCCGCCCCAGACACCTTTGATGGACGGATGCAAACGGGCGACCGGGGCGGCGTCGCCGGTTACAAGGCAAATTCGGCCGTCTTGATCGTCGGGGTTCGAAAGTGCCGCCCAAAGTTCCCTTGCGGCGGGCCGATCATGCAGCATGGCTCCGTGCAGTCGCTCGCTTTCAAGGCAAAACGCAACGTTCTGGTCCCTCATGTCATCGGGCCACGTCGGCGCAACAAACTGATCGGGGGACCAGCGTTCGAGGAAGCGCATCAATGCGCGCAGACCTTCGTCCGCATGCTCCTGCAGCGCCTCGCGGTGCCGCTCAACGAATGCCGCGTGCTCGGCAGCCAAGCGCCTCCCTTCGCCAGCGGTGACGCCAAGAACGTACGAGGTTTTGTCCCAGAGGAAATTCGGCGCAATCCCTACGGTTCGTTTGACCGCCTGAGGCACCATCATCAGGGGAACGGATTTCCTCCGTCCTTCGCCCGCACGCAAATCGATGACGTGAGCCACCGTACCATCGGCGTTGAGTGAAATGAGAAAGCCGATCTTCTCTGCGGAGTATCCAATAGCCGGCGCATCGGGGAGCCGGTCGTATGCCCGCACGAGCGACGCGAGAATGCTCATCGGCGGATCTCCGGCGAGTTCGGCGGCGGAACCTTCATCACGCCGTTGTCGAGCATTGCGCGAAAGAACATCGACGGCCGATCTTTCGCTTGATGGTCGATGTCCCAAAGCATGAAGCCGAGATCGCGCGTGTTGGTGATCGCTAGCGGAAGCGGCGCATCGGATGGGATCAGATCAAAACTAGCGGCGAACTCGCGTGTGCCGAGACAAGGCTGGTGGAAGCACTGCCCACGCGCAGCCCGGCGATTGAAGATGTCCAAATGTTTGCCTTCGGTGTCGTCCGGACCCGCCTTGGGCGTGAGTTCAAAGTGGGCAACAATGACATAAGCCGGCTTCACCAGGACGGTGGATGCCCGCTGCTGGCGATCCTCGTCGACAAGCAATTGCAGACCGCCCACGTCGCCACGGTTCATGGCCCTTTTGGCGTTTGCGGCGGAAATCTTGCTGCCGACCTCATTGCGTCGGATCGATTGGAAGCGGATTGGTGTCAATACGTGGATTTCGTCGATCACCCAGCGGATAGCTGGCTTCCAGTGAATGGCTTCGAGAATGCCGCGCGCAGCAGAAGGTGTCATCACATCATAGCTGACACGTTCCACCTTCATTTCAGGTCGTGTCCAGCAGGCGTGATCCCCCCAGACCCTCAATCGGACGCCGTAGGACACAATATCCTCCCTCGGATCGTCACTCTATAAGTCAAACTACCGGCGTCCGAGCCATTCGTCAAATTCCTTTTAAGAGAAGCGTTATCTATATAAAAATCCAAACGAACATATCGCTTAAGTTACTGCCAAGGAAAGAGGCTCGCCGTGCACTGACGCATGCATGTGCACCCAGCATCAAGACGCCCCCACACACGAGGAAGCTTGATCCGGAGCTAACGCAACCTTGAACTCGGCTCGACAACCTTTATGAGTTAGCTGCGTCGCGCTCCGCGCAGGCGCGTGGATCGAAACCTTTTGTGCGATGCGTTTTTGCTTAGGCAAACGGGCGGGCCGATCTATCGGCTCGCCCACCTAAATGACAAAACTCTCGATATTCAAATAATCTGCATTCTCCCAGGCGAGTCCGACGTTCGCATTATACAGCTCCAGCGCTTCCAGTACGGCGAACTGATCGCCGCGAAGCTTGGGATTGGCAAATACGACGTGGCCGTTCGAAATCAGCAATTCACGCGCCTTAGGTGGCACCTGCACAACATAGGTTTGCAACTTACGCGCAAGGTGACCAGACGGAATGTCAGCTATCGCAAAATTCTGCACAGCTTCTTTTGCGACATCATCAAACTTCACGATGACGGGCAACATACCGCTCTCGATCATGCGGAACTTTTCAGCCGCCGTCCGAAAATCGAACCTTGGGCCGCGAGAGCTCATACTGAACAACGAGATTATCTGTTTGGCATCGAGCCGGTCGGGGCCCAGCCGCCAATAGGCTTCTGCGAAATATTGCTCTATGGTCGCGAGCGACGTCAGGTCCGGCACAGAAGCGACAGCGCGCTCCATGTCGCCGATCAATCCTTTGATCTCGGCGGGCGCGCCGTAGTCAGGCGTCGAAAAGACCGTGACGATGCTCGCGCTCGTCTCGCGCCGTCCTTCGCGGTTGCAGCGTCCCGCGGCCTGGATGATCTGGTCGAGCCCAGCTTCGGCGCGCCACACACGCGGAAAATCGACGTCGACCCCAGCTTCTATCAAGCTGGTCGCGATGACGAGGCATGCTCGGTCGTCGCCTTTCAACCGTTCGCGGACATCGTCGAGAATGAGGCGGCGATGCACAGCGCACTGGCGCGTGGTCAGGTGCACGACGCCGTCGAGACCCGCTGCAAGAGCATCGTCATAAAGTTCGTAGGCGTGTTTGCGGCTGTTGACGATGACGAGGGCTTGTCTATGGCCGCGCAATTCAGAGATGAGATCGGCATTGGTCATGGCGCCGACGCGACGAATATCGGCTCGGCGCAGTTGGCTCGACAATCGCGCTGGATCTGGCGCCAACTCACGCCCATCCAACGGCAATCCGCCCTCAAGCCTTGTGCTGCCGAGGGCCGGTTGCGTTGCCGTGCACAACACGACGGTGCAGCCGTAGTTGCGTGCCAACTCCTCGATTGCACGCATACACGGGATCAGAAGCGGTCGGGGAATCGTCTGCGCTTCGTCGAGAATGATGACGCTTCCGGCGATGTTGTGCAGCTTTCGGGCGCGCGAGGTTCGCGCGGCGAACAGACTCTCGAAAAGTTGCACGTTGGTCGTCACGACGACCGGTGCCGCCCAGTCTTCCATCGCGAGCTTCAGCTTGTCACGGCTCGTTCTGCTCGTGCGATCGGACTGCTTCTCATCATCGATCGCGGAATGATGCTCCAGAACGATGTCGTCGCCACCGCCGAAGACATCACGAAAAATCTTCGCCGTCTGATCGATGATCGAGGTGAACGGAATAGCATAGATGATGCGGCGATGGCCGTGCAGCTTAGCGTGGTCGAGCGCGAAGCCGAGAGACGCCAACGTCTTGCCGCCGCCCGTCGGCACCGTAAGTGTGAAGAGTCCGGGAGCATCACTCGCTTTCGACCTGACATGGGCCAAGATTTCTGCGCGAAGCGCGTTAATGTTTGTCTGATCCCCTCCTAAACTCTCTATGTAGTTTTCAAATCGCGAGAGGAGCGAGGGAAGAAGCTCCGGCAGAGGCGACCAGCCCCGGTTCTTCTGCAACCCCTCGATCTTGCAATAAAAGGCTTCGGTATCCTTGAAGTCAGCGTCGACTAGGCACGAAAAGATCATGCGCGCCATGAAGGCGTACTGGAAATCCCGGTGCTCCTTCACCCACTGAAAGCCGCTCGGAAAAAGCGCGCTGCCGTCAGGCTTGATTTCGTTGCGCCAGACGGGATCGATGGCGCGTTTCGGATCGTTCCGGAACCGCTCGATGCGCTCTCCAAAGCCGCCAGAACCTTGAAAGTCGGGCAGTCCAGCGTGATGACCGAGAATGCAATAGGCCGCACAATGGGTCACGATTGCGTCGGGCGATGAAAGCGGCGCGAGTTCCAATATATGGGCCGCCCCAGCCGTCGAATGATCAACGGCGCCATCGTTGCCGGAAAGACGGCTCTGAAAGGCAGGTGTGTATTTGCCGAGGTCGTGCAGCAGGCCAGCGAGATAAGCCCCGCGCTCGAGTCCAAACGGAGTGGCGAGTTCTGCAGCCAAGCGCGCCACGCAAATTGCGTGATGGTCGAGTTGCTGCCAGTCGCTTCGATCACATCTTTTGCCCGAATGCGCGAAATACTTCATCGCCCTTTCCCTTTCCCAGATGTGTTCGAAATTGCGTAATTGGAGTCTTTGGCAAGCGAAACTCTCTTGTCCGCTTCGGACGGATAAGCAGTCGTGGGCTTACAGTCGGCGCATTGCTGAGCCGCACATCATATCGAGGTCGGCTTGTGATGCTGTGGACGGCATCCACCCAGCCTGAGACCGATAAGGTTCTCGGGGGAAGAGGTGGAGGAGCATCCAATAGTGCAAGCGGTCACGATAGGACTCGTTATCGCGAAGAACGTCTTTCATGGATGACCAAGGGCATCGACAAGATCATCGCGGCCGTGCAGGGTCCAGACGGGCTCGCTGTCATTCACCTGATCCTTAGGACGCTAGATCCCATCCACCGATCCGCGTCCTCGGCCCACCCTCACCCATCGAGAGCCGAGCGCGCTCATCAAAGCTGCGTTTGACGCCGCGATCTTGTTTGTGAGCGTCCGGCAGCTACCGATGTAGCGTATGCGTGCAGGATCAACTCCGAGGTGTATTTTCAAACACGGCTCCGAACCGCAGGCCGTGGTGTACTGCGCTTCAAGATCACGCAGCGTCACGCACTTATCCGCGGCCCGGGTCAGCACCACGATATCCAGGCCCCAGAGATCGAAGAGCACTGCTATCCGCCGCGCAGAATGCCCGAGGTCACAGAGTTACCGCGCGCTACCGCATCGATGATGAGTCCACGCCAACAAGCGCGATTCGAAGGCCAACATCGTCCCCGGTTCCAGACGTCTCGACGTCACAGCAGAAGAACGCCACCGGCGCGTCGAGCAAAGCTTCCATATGTCTGATATTGTCAGTACGTACCCCGGTCGACGGGAAACGACCGATCTTTAGATCGACCCCTGCGGTCTCCATATGCGCTTCGATTTACCCCCTCCCTATATTGTAAACTATTGGGGCAAAGCGATGCCCAACGCGGAGGCGTTAAACCCCTGGCATCCTGCCGCCTATCATGGGCTTGATGTAGCGGCAGCAGGCGAAGCTCTGTTGGCCGCTCGCCCGCAATTACTGGGTGCTATTTCTCGAGCAGCGGCACTGCCTCCGCATGTTGCGCACGGCTGGCTCCTGCTGGGCCTAGCGTTGCACGACATGGGCAAATACACTGACTGCTTCCAAATGAAGGTCGAGGAGCGATGGCACCACAAGCCGGCCTGGGGCGATCGGAGGCCGGCCGTTGATCTTGGACATGGCCTGCACGGCTCCACGCTATGGCGGAGCATCCAGCGAGATCATGCGGGTCGATTCGGCGAAGATCCCGAGCAAACACCGACGACCATAAGCATGTTTTCGATTTGGTTCGGTGCCATATGCGGTCACCACGGCCGCCCAGTAGACGCCAGCCCGCCTGACGAAGTCACTCAACAACTCAAAACACGCCTATGCGACGAAGCGCGCGCCGATGCCTCCGCCTACGCTTCGGCATGCTTTGATCTTTTCATGCCTGTCATATCGCCAGATCTTGATCCCAAAGAACACCGTGTGAAGCGAGCTTCCTGGCTGGTGGCGGGCATTGCGATGCTGGCGGACTGGCTCGGCTCCAACCAGGATTGGTTCGCTTATACAAAACCTGATTTTTCATTGGACCAATACTGGCCAGAAGCACAGCGCAAAGCCCAGATAGCAATCTGTGCATCCGGCTTGCTGGCGCCCGTTATCTCCCAAACCTACACTCTCGACGACGCTCTCGGCGTTGTCGCCCCCACGGCGTCGCCGCTCCAGGGGTGGGCGTTGGATGAGGCAGCAATCGGCGGGCAATCGCTCGTCGTGATCGAAGATCTAACCGGCGCGGGCAAAACCGAGGCAGGCCTCGTCATCGCTCATCGCCTAATGCAAGCCGGAGCAGCGGAAGGCCTCTATTGGGCGCTGCCAACGATGGCAACGGCTGATGCGCTCCATCGGCGGCTGGCTAAGAGCTATGGTCGTCTCTTTGCGAACCCCGCGAATGCGTCTCTCGTGCTTGCGCACGGGTCCCGCGAGTTCAACGAGATTTTCAAGAAATCGATCGGACTTGGCAGGGAGACAGCAGATGGAAATCCCACCATCACGCCGCACACAGACGACGACGTCACTGCGACAGCAGCCTGCACACGCTGGCTCGCCGACGACCGACGCAAGACTTTCCTTGCCGACATCGGCGTCGGCACCATCGATCAGGCCGTGCTCGCAATTCTGCCCTCCAAGCATCAGGCGATGCGGCTGGCTGGCCTGAATCGCCGGGTGCTCGTGATCGACGAGGTTCACAGTCTCGACGCTTACCAGAACGCGATCACCGAGACGCTGCTAATGTTCCAGGCTGCCCTCGGCGGCTCGGCGGTTCTGATCTCCGCGACGCTGACCAAAGCGGCCCGTCAACGTTTGGCGGCGGCGTTTTCCAAAGGTGCCGGCTGGAAGCATCGCCAGAAGCTCGATACAGATGACTTCCCTTGCGCAAGCGTGGTGGACGCCACTGGCGTCCGCAACGCTCCGATCGCGGCCGGACTAGGCACGCGACATGATCTGGCCGTGGTGCGGCTGCCTGATGCGGCAGCAGCGCTCGACGTGCTACGCCAAGCCAACGCGAACAAGTGCGGCGCGATCTGGATCCGCAATACGGTCCAGGACGCGCTGGATGCCTATCGCGATGTCACTGCCGCCCTACCGGACGCCCAGGTCGACCTGTTCCATGCCCGTTTTGCGCTCGGCGACCGGCTCGATATCGAGCGTCGCGTACTCGAAAGCTTCGGAAAGGGGAGCAAAGACGATCAGCGCCATCGCATCGTCATATCGACCCAGGTGTGCGAGCAATCGATCGATGCCGATTGGGACGTGATGATCACCGACCTTGCTCCGATCGACCTCATCATTCAGCGCGCTGGCCGCCTGCATCGGCACAATAGGGGCCTGAGACCCGATCCCGTGCTCTACGTCGTCAGTCCCGAACCGACGAGCGATGCCAAACCAGACTGGTACAAGGCGGCGTTCCCACGTGGCGCGTTTGTCTATCCGCACCACGAACGCTTGTGGCTGACCATGCAGCTGCTGCGCGACGCGCCGGGGTTGCCGCTCGCCTCGCAAAATCCGCGCACGCTGGTCGAGCGGGTCTATACCTCGGATACATTCCCTTCCGGCCTCGACGAGCCAGCGGCCAGGGCCGAGGGCGCCGCCATGGGAGACCGCGCAGTCGGTCGCATGAATGCCTTGGATCTCGCGACAGGTTACGTTCATCAAGCAGGTGCCTGGGCCAGCGACACGCGAACGCCGACGCGACTTGGCGATCCGATACGCACGCTCCGGCTTGCCCGCTGGGATGGGCACCGCGTCGCCCCTTGGCGGGCGATCGAGAACGGTGACGTCCGCAAGGCCTGGCGGCTCTCAGAGGTCTCCGTGCTGGCAATCCGCGTCACCGATCTGGCACCGCTAGAGCCGGCCATTAAACGGGCGGTCGAAGCCGAGATCGCGACCTGGCCCGAGCGCTACGATCCGCCTCTCCTCGTGCCGTTGATTGATGCAGGCGATGGTGATTGGACCGCCGACGTGATCGCGACCGACAACCGCAAGACGCGTGACGTATCCCTTACCCTGCGCTATTCAGATCGCCTCGGCCTGCGCTTCGAGCCCAGCTCCCCGCACGAGCGGGGCTGAACCGATTAGGTCACGGCTCTAACTAACGGCGGCCTCGTCGCGCGAAGCCAAGCGGCATTTCTCTCGACGAGCGTGACGCGTCGCTCATTAAGGGCATGCTTCTGCGAGGCGATCGGCGGCATAACATCGCTTCTTATTTTGGTGTCGATAGCGGACGCATTTCCGAAATTGCTACCGGACAACGATTTGCTGAGGTTGTTACCACTCCCACCAAAGAGTTGCCGCCTCCTGGACCGTACCTGACGCGGTTGTCGCAAGCAGATATCGCGAAGGCGCTAGATGACGCTCAGGTTGCTTTGGGGCGCCTGGAAACGCTGATCCACCGCCGCCTGAGTTAATTCTGTGCATTGCGGCGTGGAGTTGCTCGTCCACGCCGCACCTTCCGATACCATGCCTTCTTTCAATCACTCGTGGCCGAACCACGAGAGGAGCTTTTATGCTTTTCAATCTTATTGCCGACCCGTGGCTGCCAATTCGGCGGCTCTCGGGCGAGAGGGGATCTGTGCGCCCAGCCTAAATCGCTGATCGTTTTGCGCAAGATCCCATCGTCGCGCTCGACTTTCCGCGCCCCGACTGGAACGCAGCGGTCCTGGAATTCCTGATCGGCTTGTACGCGACCGCCCTGCCACCCCGAGATACGGCGCAATGGGTCAAACCGTGGGTGTCGCCCGCAGAGCCGGAGGCACTGGCGGGCAAGCTCCAACCCATGACGTTTGCCTTCAACCTCGATGGCGAGGGGCCACGGTGCTTTCAGGATTTCGATCCGCTGGCCGGACTGGAACCCAAGCCCGTCTCGGCGCTGCTGATCGATGCGCCGGGCGAGAATGCGGAGAAGAAAAACACCGACCTGTTCGTGAAGCGGACAGGCGAGACGGTCATGAGCCTGCCCATGGCGGCCGCGGCACTGATCACGCTCCAGACCTATGCCCCCGCAGGTGGACAGGGCAATCGAACGTCGCTGCGCGGCGGGGGGCCGCTGACAACATTGCCTCTGCCGCGCCGTAAGGTTGCTGATGCCGCGATCACAACGCTGTGGGATCTGGTCTGGGCCGCCGTGCCGAATTCGCCTGACGACATCGATCTCCCCGCCGACACGAATGATCCAGAGTGGGCGCTCATTTTTCCTTGGCTTGCTCCGGCACGGACATCGGAAAAGGATCGCAGCACGCAACCGGAAGATCATGCCAACCGATTGCAGCAGTACTTTGCCACGCCACGCCGCATCCGACTGGATTTCGCGCCCGCTGACGGCGCCGTGTGTGCCTTCGAGGGCGTCACCGGTGAGGTGGTCGTGCGAACCTTCCGCCAAAAGAATTTCGGCGTGAAGTACGATGGCTGGCAACATCCACTCTCGCCCTACCGCGTGGACGACGAGGCTGGAAAGATCGCCTTCCATCCCCAGCCGGGCGGGGCGACGTTCCGCGACTGGATGACCTGGGTCGAGATACTCGAAGGCAAGGCGCAACGAGCTACCTGCCTCGATTCCTGGAACGAACGGGTTAAGTGGTTACGGTCGCGCTCGGATATGCTGGCGAAATTCCGGGACGACGAGCCGTGGCAATCGGGCGTGCTCGCGTTCGGCTACGACATGGACAACATGAAAGCGCGCGGCTGGCTCGAGGCGCGCATTCCCTTCTTCGACGCGCCCGACGGCGTCGATGAGACAGAGTGGGCCAGCAGTTTTCGCTTCATCGCGCGCAGGCTCGTCGCTGGCACCGAGGAAGCCGCGAAGGCGCTCCGCACGCAGGTCAAAGTCGCGCTTTATGGTCAACGTAACCGCGAGGATAAGTATCGCATCCCCGATACAGTCCCGAGAGAGGCCGCCTCCGAATTGATCGAAGGCCTGTGGCGAGCCTGCGAGACGGACTTCCGCAAAGCGCTGGATGATTTGCGCTCCACCCCTGACGACAAAGCTAAAGCGATCCGGATCGCCTTCAAGCGCGCGCTGACCCGCCATGCCTTTGCGCGCTTCGACACCATAACCGGAATCGACACGCTCGCCGATCAGGATGCCAAGCGGCTCGTGACAACCCGCTCGATGCTGCAGGCGGCTTTCGGCGAACGCGGCAGCGTCGCGCATGCTCTCGACCTTCCCGAACAAAAGCCCGGCAGCAAACGTGTCGACAAGTCCAAGAAAGGGCCTTCTCAATGAGCAGCGCCTCCAACGATTACGAACTGCTCGCCGACACGTTCACATCGTGGTGGCGCGAATTGCAGGACCTCGACAGAAAAACGGGCGAGCCGAAGAAGGGCACCAACGGCCACCGCGACCGCGCAGAACTCGCCAAATTGCGTCGCATCAATGTCACCCCTGACAGCAACGGCGTACCGCTCGTCGATATCGGTAGCGCAATGGACATTCCGGCGTTCCGCGATCTCATTGCACGTATTTCAAGCCGGTCTCTGCACAACAGACGCGTCAGACAATGGCTTGATGGCGATACACGCACCTTTGAACCGTTCGCCATCGCAACCGCCGCCCTCGCCCGCATTCGCGAGGACAGCACGCCTGTCGATAAGGACACGGGTGAAACGCTGCATAAGCGCGGCGCGACCGCCCGCCTGTTGGGTGCAGACGAAAGTCCGGCTCTCGCCGAGGTGCGTTTCAAGCGTCTAATGCGGTGCCGGAACGACTGGCCCGACCTGATGTTTCAAGCCCGGCGCATCGCCGCGATATTGGAACAAAAAGCACCGGTCGGCGACCTCGGCGCGAGCATCGTCCTATGGAACGCCGACTCGCGCATCGTCCGCGACTGGGCCTTCCAATACTACCAGGAGGATTTCGAGCCTGCCCCTGTCGTGCCGGCAGATTCCTCGCCCTCCTTTCTCTCGACACTCTGATTCAGGATCATTTCCATGACCCAGTTTTTCCAATTGCACGTCCTCACGCCTTATGCTGCTTCCAACCTCAACCGCGACGATGCGGGCCGGCCCAAAACGCTGAACTTCGGCGGCGCCGAGCGGCTGCGCGTTTCCTCGCAAAGTTTGAAGCGCGCCTTCCGCACCAGCGACGTTTTCAACGAAGCCATCGGCGAAGCTCGGGGCACGCGCTCCAATTCCTTCACCGAAAGCCTCGTGCAGGCGCTGCGCAAGGCGGGCGTCAGCGACGATGATCAGATCACAAAGCTGGTCAGCGCCGTCATCACGAAGGAAAAGCTTGGCGCGCTAAAAAAGGAGAACAATCGCCTCACCGAGCAGTTGGTCCATCTCGGCCCGGAGGAACTGGCACGTCTCGAAGCCCTGGCCCAACGCCTCGTTCGAGGCACCGACATCACCGCCGACAAAGAAACCCTCGTCCTAGTCCAGAAACCGCGAGCTGCCGATATCGCCCTGTTCGGGCGCATGCTCGCCGACAATCCGCTTTATAACATCGAAGCTGCCGCGCAGGTCGCGCACGCCTTCACCACCCACCGCGTCAGCGTTGAAGACGATTTCTATACTGCAGTCGATGATCTCAAGTCGGCTAACGCCGAAGCCGACCGGGGCGCTGGCTTCATCGGCGTCGGCGAATACGGCGCCGGCGTTTTCTATCTTTATGTCAACGTCGATACCGGCCAATTGCTCCGCAATCTAGCGGGCGACAAAGCCCTTGCAGCGAATGCGCTCGAAGGTTTCATCGAAGCTGCGCTGACCGTTAGCCCGAAAGGCAAGCAGAACAGCTACGCATCGCGCACCTATGCGAGCTACGCGCTGGCGGAACTGGGCTCCCGCGCACCGCGGTCGCTGGCCGGAGCCTTCGTACGTCCTGTCGGCGTTTCGAGCCATCGGGACGAGTCCGACTATCTCGCCGCCTCGATCACGCGCCTGGGTACGCTGCGCAGAAACTTCGATAGTGTTTACGGCCCATGCGCCACCACGACGGCCCACCTCAACACCGTAATAGAGGATGGAGACGCCGGCAACCTTGCGTCGATCAAAGCCCTTGCCAAGGAGGCCATCAATGGCCTCTCATCCTGAGATCACGGACTTTCTCGCCTTCCGTCTGTGGGGGCCAATGGCGTCCTGGGGTTCGGTCGCAGTCCGGTGAGCTGCGCGGAACCTGGAGTCGTCCGTCGCGGTCTGCGATCCTGGGCCTCGTAGCTGCCGCTTGCGGCATAGAGCGACAGGATCGCGCCGCCCACGACAGCCTAGAGCGTGAGCTCGGCTTTGCCGTCCGCGTCGATCTTCCTGGCCGCACGCTTCGTGATTACCACACCGCGCAGGCGCCTAGCTCCCAGCGCAACAAGCGCTGGATGACCCGGCGTGACGAACTTGCCGAGCCGCTCAAACTAAACACCATTCTATCCGAGCGGAGCTATCTCACCGAGCAAAGCGCGACCATCCTCCTATGGCGCCGCGTCGATACGGGGGGACCGTCGCTCGACGAGATCAAAGACCGCTTGATTGAGCCGGTCTTTGCTCTCTATCTCGGACGTAAGTCGTGTCCGCTTGGTTTGCCATTGACGCCGATCAGTCCGCTGCGGGCACGAGACCCTGTAGCAGCGCTCGTGGCGTTCGACGCCGATCCAGCCTCCACCCTCCAGGCGTTGTACGCGCGATCCGAGACGTCCGCGCGTGAACCTCAAGGCAAACAGGCAGAGTTCTGGATGGATGCCGATGACGCTCGCGCCTTCAGCCTCAATAGCGACGAGCGCATCGTACGCCGCGACCGCATCCGCGATCGCAGCCGCTGGCTTTTTGCCGACCGCGACGAGGTTCTCATTCGCCCGCCTCCGCTCAGTTAGGAGCCGCACCATGATCATGACGAAGGCTCGTCTCATCCGCACACGCGGCACACAGGGCACTCTGGCTAAGGTGCTGGCGACCGGCGCCGCAGCGGACCGTAGCCACGGTCTCGTTTGGGCCCTCTTTAACGACGGCGCAAAAACCAAGCGTGATTACCTGTTCCGCGAAGTGGAAGCTGGTTCATATCTCATTATTTCACCTACGGCGCCGCACGACTCTCACAAGCTCTGGTGCCTTGAAAGCCAGCCCTATGAGCCTGCATTGGTGGCCGGCGACCGCTTAGGTTTCATCTTGCGCGCCAATCCCGTTGTCACCGTGCCGCGCCCCGGGCTGAAGAGAGGCCACCGGGCCGACGCAATCATGCATGCAAAGTCGAAGATGGAGCGGCGCAAAACCTTCGCAGCCGCGGACGCAAGCGCCGTTGCCGTTGATTGGCTGGCCAAACGCGGCACGGCAAACGGCTTTCAAGTCGACACCTCTGTGACGTCTGCTGAAGGCTATCTTCAGGTACGTGTCGCCCACAAGTCCGGCGAGCCGCCAATCCAGTTCTCCCAGATCGACATATCGGGCATCCTCACCGTGCGAGATCCCACCCTCCTCCAATCAATCTTGACGAAAGGCATCGGCAAGGCGCGCGCTTTCGGCTGCGGCCTGATGCTGATCCGGCGCGCGCACTAAGGCGGGAGGCGTCTAGAATGTCCGATCCACCGTTCGTGCCGCTCCGCCCGATCGCGATCAAGGAACGCTCGTCGATCGTCTTTCTCCAGTATGGGGAACTCGACGTCATCGACACGGCATTCGTGCTCGTCGATACAAACGGTATCCGTACACAAATCCCAGTCGGAGGCCTCGCCTGCCTGATGCTGGAGCCCGGCACACGCGTCAGCCACGCCGCTGTCGTTCTTGCGGCGCGTGTCGGATGCCTGCTCGTGTGGGTCGGCGAAGGAGGCGTTCGCCTCTATGCCAGCGGCCAACCGGGCGGCGCCCGCGCCGATCGACTTCTCTACCAAGCCAAGCTCGCTCTTGACGAGGACGCGCGCCTCAAGGTGGTGCGCGAGATGTATCACCGCCGCTTCGATGAGGAGGCGCCGAGCCGTCGCTCCGTCGATCAGCTTCGCGGCATCGAAGGCGCGCGGGTCCGCGAAATGTATAAGTTGCTGGCCCAACGGCACGGGATCAACTGGAACGCCCGCAACTACGACCGCAGTCAATGGGAAAGCGCCGATCTCGCCAACCGCGCCCTTTCGGCAGCAACCGCCTGCCTCTACGGTCTCTCTGAAGCGGCCATTCTTGCCGCCGGATACGCACCGGCCATCGGCTTCTTGCATCGCGGCAAGCCACAGTCCTTCGTCTACGACGTCGCCGACATCTACAAGTTCGAAACCGCCGCGCCCGCAGCGTTCGAGACAGCGGCACGCATCCAAAAGGGCAAGGGCGACGGCTCCCCCGTCGAGCGCCAAGTCCGTATAGCCTGCCGAGACCTTTTCCGTCGGTCGCGCCTGCTCGACCGCATTATCCCCGACATCGGCGAGATGCTCGCCGTTGGCGGCCTCGAGCCACCCCAAGACGCTCCGGAAGCGGCCGACCCCGCCATACCTGCCGAGGAGGCTTCCGGCGATGATGGTCATCGTGGTTGAGAACGCACCACCGCGTCTTCGCGGCCGCCTCTCGCTATGGCTCGCTGAGGTGCGCGCCGGCGTGTACGTCGGCGTTTACGGGGCCCGCGTGCGCGAGCGCATCTGGGAAGAGATCAAGCTCATGATCGGAGAAGGCAATGCCGTGATCACATGGTCAGCGCCCACCGATTCCGGCTTTGCCTTCGACGCCATCGGCGAGAACCGACGCGAGACAGTGGACGTCGATGGGCTAACGCTCGTGCGCTTCAAGCCAGTCCCTCGCGAGGGGCCCGACGAGCCGCCGATGCGGCCATCTCCAACGTGACCACGCCACCAATCACGACGCCGAATTGATCGTCGATCAATTCGGTAGGGTTCTTTGACAAGTGAATTGTCCTATCGCATCAATGTGTTCTGCGGAAGTCCGTTCCCCGCACCCGCGGGGCTGAACCGCATGGTAGGGGAAAATGCCAAATTGGGACAGCCCGTTCCCCGCACCCGCGGGGCTGAACCGTGGGTGGTCTATCAGCGGCAGTTTCCCGTGTTCCGTTCCCCGCACCCGCGGGGCTGAACCGGAATTGACCGGCTTGCAAACCGGGGCGATCAACCGTTCCCCGCACCCGCGGGGCTGAACCGCGCTCCGCCGTTGTCGCCTCGTACTGCTCGAGCCGTTCCCCGCACCCGCGGGGCTGAACCGGTCAAGGTCGACAGCGGCGAGCGCATCGTCGTCCGTTCCCCGCACCCGTGGGGCTGAACCGCACCCGTCCTGCTCGCATGCCGGCTCCGGATTCCGTTCCCCGCACCCGCGGGGCTGAACCGGCCCCGCGCAGGGCCACCAACACCCGTGACGACCGTTCCCCGCACCCGCGGGGCTGAACCGGCCCCGCGCAGGGCCACCAACACCCGTGACGACCGTTCCCCGCACCCGCGGGGCTGAACCGGCGTGGCCGAGATCAAGGGGCCGGACAACAATCCGTTCCCCGCACCCGCGGGGCTGAACCGGGCTCATGCGCATTGCGCAGCGGATAGCCAGTCCGTTCCCCGCACCCGCGGGGCATGTTGGCGCTGCGCGGACGTTGTCGGCGTGACCACAGCACTTGGGCGAACTACTGCTTCAGCCAAATTGGACTTGGCTGCGACAGCGTCCACATCCACTGCTGTCAGCGCTCGATCTGTACTGCTTACACATACGCCCTAGATGCCCAGATAAGACTTGCGCACGTAGTCATTAGCCATCAATGAGTTAGTCGTATCTTCGGCGACGCAGCGCCCCGTCTCGAGAAGATAACCCCGGGTCGCCAACCTGAGTGCCATGGCGGCATTCTGCTCAACGAGGAGAATGGCGACGCCGTCCCTATGAATGGCGCGGAGTGCCGCCGACAGCTCCTTCACCATGATGGGCGATAGTCCGACCGTCGGCTCGTCAACGAGAAGCAGCTTTGGCCGTGCCATCAAGCCGCGCGCGAACGCGAGTATTTGTTGCTCTCCACCCGACATGCTGCCTGCGGCCTGATTGCGGCGTGCGCGCAAAATTGGAAAACGGTCGCACAGGAGCTCGATGTCGGTGCGCACAGATTGCTTATCTGCTCGCAGAAAAGCGCCCATCGCCAGATTCTCGATAACCGTCATCCGCGGAAAGAGACGCTTTCCCTCGGGCACGTGGACAAGGCCGCGTTCCAACCGCTGGCGCGGAGTGAGGGTATCGATCCTCTCACCGGCAAAATAAATTTCACCTGAAGTCAGCGGCTCGAGGCCGGAGATTGCGCGAAGGCAGGACGTCTTGCCGGCACCATTGGCGCCGATGAGAGTCACCGTCTCTTTGTCATCGACGTGCAGCGACAGCTCGCGGAGCACTTCCGCGGTACCGTAGGCGACACCGATCGCCTGGACGTCAAGCAGCCTCGTCATCGTCCGCCACACCCAGATAGGCTTCGATTACCGTCTTGTCTTGTGCAACGTCCTGCGGACTGCCCTCGGCTATTTTCCGACCGAACTGCAGGACGCTTATGCGATCGCAGACGTTCATCACGGCCCTAATGTTGTGCTCGACAAGTATGATGGTGACCTCTTGTTCGTCGCGAAGCCTGCGAATCAACGCCATCATGCGATCGACGTCATTGTGGTTCATACCTGCTACGGGCTCGTCCAGCAGCAGCAGTCGCGGTTTCGGAGCGAGGCCGATGGCGACCTGAAGGATTCGTTTGTAGCCGTGCGAAAGACTGGCAGCGACGTCATTCTCGCGTCCTGCCAAGCCGACGAAGGAAATGATTTCCCTTGCCCGCTCATCGAGCGCCGAATTGTGGCGGCGCGTCGCCGAGGAATTGACCAGGCCCTCCCAGAAGCCAGACTTGGCGTGGACCTGTAAGCCCATCAAGACATTCTTCAGTACCGTGAAGCTCGGAAAAAGCTGCGCATGCTGGAACGTGCGGACAAGGCCACGGTGTACGAGCCGGTGCATGGATACGCGCGTGATGTCTTGACCGTCGAAAAGCACCCGACCGGATGTCGGCACGAGGGTTCCGCTGACGAGATTGAAGAACGTCGTCTTACCGGCGCCGTTTGGTCCGATCAAACCTCGGATCTCGCCGGATTCTACTGACAGCGATACGTTATCTACCGCTACAAGGCCACCAAACCGGCGTGTGAGATGCTCAACCGAAAAAAGGGGCATGAGCTAATCTCCGCTCCGGGGGGCGAGCGCGCGCGCAGAGGCACGAGCGGTCGCGCGGCGTTCGGTGAAGCGTTGCCAGGCGCCGACTATTCCTTGTGGCATCAGCAGCATTGAGAACACCAAGATAAGGCCAAAGGCCATCATCTGGTACTTGCCGGTGACCCGAAACAACTCGGGGATGACGGTGAGCACGAGTGCACCGAGGATCGGTCCAGCCATGTTGGCAAATCCACCGACGACGATGAAGATCAGGATATTGACCGAGTACTCGAAGGTGAAGACAAGAGGGCTGATATAGCCGAAGTAGGCCGCATAGAGGCTGCCCGCGGCGCCGGCGAAGAAGGCAGATACGACGAAGGCAATCAGCTTGCTGCCGGGAACATCGACGCCAATCGAACTAGCAAGTAAATCGCCTTCGCGGATGCTCCAGAGGACGTCGCCAAACCAGGATCGACTGACACGGTGAATGACCCAACAGGTGATGAACACCAGCGCAAGCGCTAGATAGTAGAAGGCAGTCTTGTCGAGGGTTCCGAAAAGTGAGGCGGGCTGCGGTGGCGGAATATTGCGGATGCCATACCAACCGCCGAATGGATTTTCGAAGTAGGCAAAAATTCCCGAGACGACCTGTCCAAAGGCAAGAGTAACCAGAAAGAAGTAGACGCCTTTTACGCGGAGGCTGAGGCGTCCGACTGGAGCCGCCACCAAACCGGCCGCAACAGCCGAGAGCGGAAGCGCACTCCAGAACGACCAGTGCAGATTCTTGGTCAAGAGCGCGGTGGTCATTGCGCCGATGAACATGAAACCCGCCTGACCGAAGGAGATAAGCCCGGTAATCCCGAGAAGCCACATGCTGACAGCCATCACGACATTGATGCCGATGACGACCATGACATGGAGGACGTAGGCGTCGCGGATTGCCAGAGGTAAGGCCAGCAGCACCGCGATCAGGACGGGGAGGACGAGGCGGTTCATCGCGTACACCTCGCCGCGAGTGCATTGCCGTGACCGACGGAGATCTGGCGGCCAGCATTAGGGAGGAAGTCCATCGGAGGGGCCTTGCGCCTAAGCATCGTAGCCAAACAATCCGCGCGGACGCACGATCAGGATCAGCATCAGGAGCGCGAAATCGATGATGAAGGCGAGTTCGCCCCCCAAAAGCGTGCCGCTGACACTGTCGGTCAGCCCGATAAACAGCGCCGCGATAACGGTGCCTAGCAGACTCCCCATGCCGCCGATTTGCACAATGATGAAAGACTTCAGCAGCGGCTCGGCCCCCATTTCCGGGTCAACACCAAACAAAGAACCGAGCATCGCCCCCCCGACGGCGGCAAGCGCGGCACTGATAACGAATGCCGTGATATAAACGCTGGTCGGATTGACCCCCATAAGCAGGGCAGCCTCGCTATCCTGCTCGACGGCGCGCATAGCCTTGCCCTGCCGCGTGAATTGCAGAAACAGATAAAGCAGGATGGCAAGTGCTGCGCAGAGACCCGCTGCGAACAGGCGCTGTTTCGCAATGAATACGCCGCCGATATTCAGTACGCCTGGAAAAGTAGGAGGAATAGCGATCGGCTCCGGACCAAAGATGGCCCAGGAAGCCGATCGGATCGCAAACGACGCCCCGATCCCGACTATGAAGCAGTTCAAAATGTCGTACTGCAGAGGACTGAAAAGCGCGTACTGGCAGAATACCGCGACCAGCCCGCTCGCAAGAATTGCGATCCCCAGAGCGGCGGCGAAAGGCAATCCGCCGGCCATGCTCATGAAATACACGGCAAAGGCCGAGAGCATGACAAACTCGCCATGCACGAAATTCACAACGCGCATGATACCGAACAGCAAGGTCACGCCCAGTGCGATGAGCATATAAATCAAGCCCATCACTAGGCCGCTGGCGATAATCTGTAACAGCAGAGTTCCACTCATGGCGGCGGTTCAAACGTTCGCCGGCCAGGGAACCAAGGCAATTTGCACTGGCTTTCCGCCTTTTACGACAGCCATCGGAATGGGCCGCGTAATAGACGTATCGACGCCGTAGACCGATTTCATGCCGAAGCGAGCCTTGCCGTAGAGGCCATCCCATTCCATCCCCGTCATAGCCTTGGCGACGGCGACAGGATCAACCGATTGCGCTGTGCGGATCGCCTGCGCCAACACGAACGGCATATCGTAGACTGTGTAACCGAAAGATGGGAACGGAGGCCCATATGTCTTGAGCCACCAGCCCTCCAGTTCCTTCTGCTTGTCATTCTGCGGCTCGATCAATGTGTCGAACAGGATCGTTTTCTCGGCAGCATCGGCGCCGGCCACTTCGATGAAGGACTTCACATCGGAGTAGCCCAGCAAAATCTCGCCCTTATAGCCAAGCTCGCGCAGGGCCTTGCAGCCCAAGGCCTGGTCGCGACCGATGGTGCCACCGAAATCGATCAGATCCGGATTGGCTCCCACTAAGCGGGTTGCCACCGGATAGAAGTCTGTCGATCCGCGCTTGAAGAATTCTTTCACGACGTTGGTGAAGCCGTTCTTCTCCGCAATCATCGTGCGATCTTCAGATTCGGTGAACCCCGCCTCGTCGGAAGGGTTCATGTGCCCGATTTTCTTCACATTGGGATAGGCCGTTTTCAGCCAGGGATATACTGCGAAAGCCGTCTCGTTTGTCGGCGCGACCCGAAAACTGAGAGGGAACTCCGGCGACGTGAGATGAGACTTGCCCGAGGCAAGCGACATCTGAAGGCATTTCGCCGCCGTCGTTTTCGCAACGACAGGCACTGAGTTTCCTGATCCGAGCGAATACAAAAATCGCGTTCCATCGGCGAGAAGCTTCTCGACGACCGTCACTGCCTCCGCCGGCACATATTTGTTGTCGTAGAACGTCACCTTGAACGTGTAACGATCCCCGCCGACGTTGATCCCCTCCGCATTGACCAGATCGACCGCGTGTTGAAATGTGCGCTGGGTGGTGATGCCGGTAGCGGCGCCGGGACCACTGAGGGGTACACTGCCGCCAATCGCGATTTCTTTGTCTGCGGCAAAGGCCTGCCGCGCAACGAACGCACTCGCCGCACCGGCAACAAGAGCGCCCATCTCACGCCGAGTGACCCTCATATCGTTTCCCCTAATGTTGTATTTTTCTCGACTATGTATTGTGAGCCTACCTGACGATCTGACGAATTGTCAATCGCACGTGCGTAACAATACCAGGATGCGCATGGCGGAAGCGCCATCTTGACCTGTTGCAGTTTGCGAGGTCTCCAAGTGATTCAGGCCGGCCCTGGGCGCGTCGTCGATGCAAGCGGCAAAGCGGAAACATCTCCTTTCCCGCCCACATGGCCATGCAAGGCCAGCCGCTGATGTTGCCGTTGATATCCTTCGGGATGCGGCGCGCGTTTCCTCGGGTCGCCGCGACGAGCTTTTTCACCTCGCTCTCGAGTCGGTCGAGGTCGGCGTGACGGGCCAACGAGCAAACGGCACTGCCCCAGTTGGCGCGTCGCACAAAGTCGCCTTTAATTCTGCAATCGGCGCAAGAAACGCAACGCACTCCGCCCTAGCGAAAGGCCGGAGCGGCTGTGTCCAATTTATCGGTTGAGCCAGACGTCTGTGAGATCCTGTGACAGGTAGTGTGTTGGCGTGAAATTCCAGCCTTGCACCACTTTCGGCATCACCACGATCCGGTTGGTCCACAGCAGCGGCACCGAGTAGGCTGTCGTCAAGACGTACTTGTCGAGTTCGCGGGCAAGGACTGTTCGCTTTTGCACATCGAGCTCACGCCGCTGCAGATCGTACAATTCATCGATTTTACCATCCTCGTGTCCCGAATAGCCGAGCGAGCCCGACTTCTTCGACAGGAACTTGACGAAGTTCAGTGTGGGATCGTCGAGGTAGTCTGAAATGAATTCCATCGCGACGTCGAAATTGCCCTTCGCCAGGTTGTCGAAATAGAGCTTCGACTCGAGCTGCTCGTGAGTGGCTGTGGCGCCGACCCGCCGCCATTGGTCGATCACGAAAATGCCAGCGGCTGTATAGCTTGCGATATCTGCGCGATTCAGGAATTTGAAGGCAATGTTCTCCTGGCCCGCCTCCTTGAGAAGCCGCTTGGCCTCGGCACGTGCCGCCTCGGGGTCCTTCCAGTAGCCGGGGATTTTGTGGAGTTCCTCGGGCGGCAGAGCCATCAGCGAGCCTGGGCGGTTGACGCCACCAGGATAACGCTGTGACGAGACCTTGCCCAATTGCATGCCGCCGTTCCAGCGATCTATGGCGTGGGTTAGCGCTTGTCGGACGCGGATATCATCGAAGGGCTTCCGCTTCGTGTTGAATATGATGATGTTGCCGGCAATGAGTGCCGTTTCGTGGACGACGGCCTTGTCGCCGAACCCTTGTACGAGCCGATCGCGCTCCGGCGGCGTCACGAATCGAAACTCGGCGTCGAATTGCCCGCCCAGTAAGCCGGGTATGACGGCCGACGATTTCACGAAGAAGATCTTGAAGCCGTCGAGATAGGGGCGATCCGGCTTGAAGTAGTTGTCGAAACGCTTGCCGACCCAGTGCGAGCCCTGCACGTGCTCGACGAACTGGAAGGCGCCCGAGCCCATCACTTCGCGTGCCGGATAGTTGCCGCCGGCCTTTAGCTTGGCGGCGCTGTAGATGCAGTTGAAGGGTGAGGCTAGCAGCTCGAGCACGCCCGCCACCTTGTTCTTCATCTTGAAGATGATCGTGCTGTCGTCGGGGGTCTCGATCTCGCCGAAGTCCTCGTAATAGGACTTGCGCACCGACGTGACGCCGGCTGGTGGTCGGATGATGCGCTCGTAGCTCGCCTTGACGTCGGCCGAGGTCAAGGGCGACCCGTCGTGAAACTTGACGTTCTTATGCAGCTTGAAGGTGTAGCTGGAGCCATCGGGGGCAGCGATCCAGCTCTCGGCGAGGTCACCGATCACCTTGGGGTAGTTTGCGGCGTCGATCTTGAGAAGAAGCGAATAGTGCGGGGCGAGCGGGTGCACGGCGCCGAACGTGATCTCGGCGTGGCAATCGTAGCTCGGCGGGCTCGAAACCACCGCATAGGTTAGCGTTCCGCCCCGCTTTGGTGTCTGTGCTTCGGCTACCGGAGCCGCGAACCCGGCGAATGTCAGTGCCGCAATGGACGATATGAAAAGCGTATTCTTCAAGCGCAACATTATCGGCGTCCTCCCTGGTGTGGACGATTGAGCCATGCTGGCAGCAAGGTGGGTGCGACGGCAAGTTTTCTTAAGCTCGCCGCCGCTATCGAACAGGCGATCGATTGCATCAGACCGTCGTTGGCCGCTTGACCGACAGGAACCGCAAACTTGCCTTGGGCATCAGAGAGAGCCATGTAGTCGGCTGAACGAGCCCCATATCGGGCCCACATCATCTTCTGCGAGGACCGTCTTTATGATTGAACGCACCGGCGCCGATCGAGATTGACTCTGTGATCATCGGCGCTGGAGCCGTGTGGACTTTTGGCTAATGCCGGCGGTGACGGGGCAGAGGCTGGTCGATGCGCTTATGATGCAGATCAAGCCTTTCGATCTGACCTTCCTTCTGGGCAAGAGGATCGATGCGTTATCCTAATGATTTCATTATTCCGATATTGCGCCAAAGACTGGCGAGCTTCAGCCAATCCATTCAAAAATTATCGGGATAATTTTTGAAGCGTCGACTTGTAATTCTGCATCCTCAAATCGCTGACGGTCTCTGCGAATATCAATACAGGTCAGTACGCCCGGCTTGTCCAAGAGTGGGTTGCCACCATCGGTCTCGAGCGAAGTTCGGCACACATTCGCTGCGGCGCACTAAGGCGGTGCTAATCTATCGAAGAGCCGGCAATCTCCGCGCAGTATAGCTGCTGCTTGGACATTCGAAGATCGAAAGTACCGCGAGGTATCTCGGCATCGAGGTCGATGACGCCATCGTGGATCTGCTGCGATGTTGGTGAAGGTGTGGCCGCTTGCGCCATTGGTCTACGCGGACCTCGTCACCACGCTTCTAGTCTTTCGTCTACCGCCGTATGGGCGTAAGCACGTGCGTACCGCGGGCGCTTGGCGCAGCGATCGGTGAATGCTGGGCGGCAAAGCCTGCTGATTAGCATCTGGAAGCACGTAGCGGCGAGAGGCCCTCCATGGAAATCATGCCCGGTTTTGCACTCACCGATATAGAGACCAGCGGAGCACGCATTCGGCTTCGGCACGGCGGCAGCGGGCCCCCACTGCTTTTGCTGCACGGTAATCCGTTGTCGCATGTCTCCTGGCACGCCGCCGCACCGCAACTCGCGGAGCGCTTCCACGTTGTCGCCGCTGACCTACGCGGCTACGGCGACAGTTCGGCGCCGCCAGAGGCGCCGGACCACTCGAATTACTCGTTCCGCGCGATGGCACAGGATCAAGTGGAGGTGATGGCAGCACTCGGCTACAGTCGTTTCTTCATCGCAGGACACGATCGCGGCGGGCGCACAGTGCACCGCATGTGTCTCGATCATCCGAACAAGGTCATCAAGGCCGCGGTGCTCGACATCGTGCCCACGCTCGACATGTGGGCGGCAATGAACAAGGAGGGCGCGATCGGAGGCTGGCACTGGCCGTTCATGGCACAGCCCGCCGACTTCCCGGAGCGCATGCTGGGTAGCGTTCCTGCCGACTGGTTCATGCGCAAGAAGCTGCTCAAGCTCACCGCCAATCTCAACCATATTCCGCCGGCGATCTGGCACGAGTACGTGCGCTGCTTCAACGAGAAGACGATCCGCGGTTCCTGTGGTGACTACCGCGCAGCGGCAACAATTGACTGCGAACTCGACACGGCAGACCTGAACCGCCAGATCGAAATGCCGCTATTGGTACTTTGGGGGGCGCAGAGCAGCGTCGGCCGCCGGTTTGCTGATCCGCTCGAATACTGGCGCCGGCGTGCCAGGGATGTCCGTGGGGAAGCTCTACCAACTGGCCATTACATCAATGAAGAGGCACCAAGACAGGTCGTCGACTGGTTCATGCGCTTCTTCGGAGGTTAGAGCGGCGAGGTGCTGTCGGCATGGATGCGATGCATTTCATCCAGGTAGCGCGGTCGGAGAACCTGATTTCCGCCAAGGTGCTCCCCTGCGAGACGCATCAGATCGCGGGCGGTGGTAAATGGCGCCCCAAGTAGAGAGTTGGGCGGCCAATGCGTGTCGCGCATCCTCAAGGGGGTCAATACCCGTTCCCGCAACAGATTCTTGTAGGTCAGGCCAACTCGGGTCCCGGCTGTCATTTTTCCTATATCGAAGGCAACATTACTGTATCGAAAGGCGCGACCTGGTTTGGCGAGGAAAGGAAGGTTTTGCAGGCATTGCCGCGGCATCGCCTCTGCTTCTTCTGTGTCATCGAGGTCTGATGTATGGCTCAAGAGATGACGAAGCGTGACGGCCTGAGCCAGAACCCCGTCACTGAATTCGAGGCTGCTGTCGTAGGAAAGGGCGGGCCGGTCAAGCTCTATCGCTCCCTCTCGAACGAGGGACATCACGGCCGTCGCCGCTGCGACTTTGAACGTGGAGCAGGCACAAAGCGGACGCGCCGCATTGTGCTCCAACACGACCATCGACCATGACGATGGCGGCAAAGGTCGGAATACCGCTCGTACGCTCGACAAGCTCTGCGAGGGCTTCACTGGCGCGCTGATGGATCATCCTAGTCGACACGCAAGGTAGCGCGGCGGTGATCAGCAATAGCCCACTTGATACTGGGAGCGGCATGGTTGCCGAACCATTGAACCATCTTCCGAATGTCATCCCACGTTGGGATTGGCTCTCGCGCGCCAATCATTTCCCGAAGCAGGTTCCAATCGGTTTGCATACGGCTCTCCATCCTGAGAAACATATCTGAAACCGCGACACGGCTTGCCACAAGAACCAGTGCGCAATAGCTCTTACGAACTCATAGCGCCTCGCCAGCGTCGCTGGCCTTGATGCTGACGTTGCGTCATCCCCCTTCCCTCCTCGCCGGACATTTCCAGGCTGATCCGCGATGCCAGCGCGAGAAAGCCGACTTTGCAGGCCTCGAGCGTCAGCGCGTTGAATTCCTTTCCTCGACACCAGGAGTGCCGTCGCCTCCAATTAGGGACATTGTCGTTTCGGCGCGCCGCTGCGAGAGGCTGGTTCCCATCACGTCCGGCAATCGGAAAAACACGCCCAGGCTTCGACGGCTTCCGGTCCGGATTGATGTATGGCCGGGACACGCGCGCCATGGTTTGCTGCAACGCGCCTACGAACTGCTCCCTGCCCCTCCTCGACCCAAGGAAACATCGCCATGCGCCCAAATCGCCTCCGCACCCTGCTCAACGCGAACGAGCCGTCGATCGGCACGCATCTGCTGTCCTCGTGGCCCACGCTGGTCGAACTGATTGGCGACAGCGGCAACTACGATTACGTCGAGTTCACCGCGGAGTACGCGCCTTTCACAATGCACGATCTGGATAACCTTGGCCGCGCGCTCGAGCTGAAAAACCTCGGCGGCATGATCAAGGTCGAGCAGCAGCAATGGACGCATCAGGCCATGCGCGCAATCGGCTCGGGTTTCCAGAGTATTTTGTTCGCCGACGTGCGCACCGTCGCCGACGCACATGCTTGCATTGCTGCAGTCCGTGCGGAAACACCGGGAACGGGCGGACGTCTCGGCGTCGGCATGCGCCGCGATGTCGGCACGGTGCTCGAGGGTGGCTCGCCAGCCTATGTCAAAGCACTCGACGAGGTAGTTATCGCCATCATGGCCGAGAAGCGAGAGTGCTTCGAAGATCTCGACGCCATCCTGTCGGTCAAGGGCATCGATATGGTGCAGTTCGGAGGCTCGGACTATTCCATGAGCCTCGGCCTAACGGGCCAGCGGAATCACCCCGACGTCAAGCGGGCCGAGCGCAAGACCATTGAAACGGCGCTGAAGATGGGCCTGCATCCGCGCGTCGAGCTCGGCGACATCAAGCAGGCCGCGCCATACATCGAGATGGGCGTGAAGCACTTCTGCATCGGATGGGATGTGCGTATTCTCCACGATTGGTGGCGTGTCAACGGCGAGGGTATGCGCGGCATGCTGACAGGCGTGAAGCCGGCTAGCGCCCAACAGAAGACTGCCGGCACGTACTAAAGCCGCGAAGCCGACTGCTGCGAACTCGAAGGCTTGCCCACGCCCACCCGGCTCTTTAAGGGTCGGGTGAACCCGTCCTCATCGGAGCGGCGCTCCGTGTGCAAATCTCTTTAGTCAGGCCCGCGCTGTCGAAACGATGCGCTGGCTTTTCCGATCGGCGCTCGACGTCGGTCGAGCCGATGCCGGCCATCTCCCCCGGCTGGAAAGCGCCCGTCGTGCGGAGAGCGGCTGATGGCGAGCGTGAGCTCGTGACGATGAGCTGGAACTTTGTATTCGACCCCGCCTCAGGCCTCGTTGAGGGATGCGAGCAGATGCTGCGAACTCAACAACGCTAGCGCCGCACGCGCGGCATTCCGAACGTGCCGTTCTGCCAATGTGCGGGCTGCCTTGCCATCCCGGGTGCCCAACACATCCATCAGCTCTGCCAGCTCCCGAAGACTTGCCGCCACACGGTCTGGAAGTCGCATCGACATGGTACGCAATAGCATAACGCGCGCATTCAGCATCCGCAGGCTGTCGCCCAACGCCTCATTTCCCGCGCCCTGCACGAGGCACTCATAGAAGTAATTCTTCGCGAGCAGCCGTGCCATCGGATCGGTGCCTTTGAACGTCTTCTTGAGCTTCTTGAACGCCGCAGACAAGGCTTCCCGTTGATCCGTCGTTGCGTGTTCAGCAAAAAGCTCAAAGGCTAGACTCTCGAGCTCGGTGCGGACCTGATAGATCCCTTCGGCCTGCTTGATTGTCAGCCGCGCGACCACGGGGCCACGGTGGGGGACAACTTCAATCAATCTCTCCGATTCAAGTTGGCGCAAAGCCTCGCGCACCAGTGTGCGGCTCACGCCGGTCATTTCACATAGTTTGCGCTCGGGAAGCCGTTCGCCGGCCTTAAACCGGCCAATGGCGATGGCATAGCGAATGCTTTCAGTAACGCTTTGGCGGAGCGGAGCGGCAACTCTCTCGATGCAGAGTTCCGGCGTCGCGTCGACTGAAGCCCGTAAAGGGGACCCTCCTGGGCGTCTCTGCATACTCGAAGCCCCATCCGGTGTGTTCTGGACATCGTCCCAACGGCTCGGCGAACCGAGCCTATACTATAATAAGCGTGCCATTGGCTAGCCGACGGAGCGCACCATTCCGCTAGCGGCGAGATGTACTTTCGTTCGATGCGCTCATGACAATCGCTCGACATTGACTTGGGGCCGGAACTCGAAACTCCTTAGCAAACCATCTCACTTTGCCGGAGCGACCGCCAAGCTACGAAGCCGAACGGACCTCAACTCGCGCGAGCGCGGATCTGCGGAACATCCTCGATCTTCAATTCCGCCAGCCGCGGTAACACCTCTTTGCTGAACAGAGTGAGGTTCTCCACCGTGTTGGCATGATCGAGCCACCCACCTTGCGCCATCATGAGCAGATTGCCGAGACCGCCAGCATATCCGTAGAAGTCCCTGATCTGATTGTAGACCATGTCGGGATCTCCGGCGAACAGCACGCCCGCGTCGATCAAGCCCTCGACCGTGAAGTCATCCTTGGTGATCTTCGCACCGGTGCGCGAGGTCACCGCATTGTCGGGTGTGTGCGACTTGCCGCTCGCCTTCAGCGCGCGGATATTCGAATCTCTCGAAGCATAGCCAGGCGGATTCACGAACTGCGGAGCGACGCGTCCGCTGTTGCGGATGTAGTCGACGATCTTATCTGCGCGTTCAAAACCTTCCTTTTTCGATTTTCCGACAGCAACCAGCGCCAGATATGCGAAACGGTCATCCGCCGTCGACTTGCCAGCTGCAACGGCTGCCGCTCGATAGGCATCGAAGAGGGCGCGCGTACGCGCATAGCCGGTGTTCAGTGTTGCCAGCACATAGCCTTTCTGCGCGATGGTGCGCGCGCTTTCAGGGCTGCTTGCCGTGATCCAGACCGGCGGGTGCGGTTGCTGATAGGGGCGTGGCCACAGATTGACGTTTCTATATTGGAAGTGCGTCCCTTCCCAATTGAACGGGCCGGTATGGGTTGTCATCGCTTTCAAAATGAGGTCATGCGCCTCCCAGAACCGATCCATCATCCCGACCGGATTGCTGTTGGCAGGGAAAACTTCGTAGGGCGATCCCTTGACTAGCCCCATCTCGAGCCGACCTTTGGAGATGACGTCGATCAGCGCGAGTTCCTCGGCGACGCGGAGAGGCTCAAGACGATTGGCGATCGGCATTCCGAGTGCGAGCAACCGGGCTTTCTTCGTCTGCCGCGCCAAGATCGAAAGCGGAATTGCGCAGGCGACGTTGAGACACGTCGCGGTGCTGTGGTGCTCGTTGATCATGATGTTCAAGCCGAGCTCATCGCACAGGGCGTATTCATCAAGAAAACGATTGTAGAGCTCCGACCCTAACTGCGGGTCGTAGTGCCTGCTCGGCAGCTCATTACGGATGTATTGCGCCTTATCCCATGCCGGATGGAAAGACATCTCGCAGAAATAAAACACCTTCATCCCAGGCTCCTTCAGCTCAATCCAGCTCCAGCTACGCACGTTGGCGGGAGCACGAGAACATGGATGACTTCAAATTTCCAGTCAAGCACACTGTATGATCATAATACAATATGATTGGAGAATTCGATGAGAGATCGCCTGCAGGACAAAATTGCGATTGTGACCGAAGGGGCGCGCGGAATCGGCGAGGCAACGGCAAGGTTCTTTGCACTGCAGGGGCTGTTTCGGTCGTCGCGTCGATCAATGCGCCGGGTGGCCGCGCGGCGTTCTTCCGCTGCGATGTAACCTCTGAGAGCGATTGGCTCGTCTGTCGGAATCCAAGAGAATAAGGTGCCCTTGACTCCGCTCCGCCGTATCGGGATGCCGATCGAGGTCGCGCAGGGGATTCTGTTCCTCGCATCCGATGAAGCATCTTTCGTCACGGGTGCCGAGCTCGTGATCGATGGCGGCTTTGCATTCAGTGATCGCGTCAACGTTGCAGCGGGATTCCAGCGGTCAAACCGCCATCGACGCTCAGCGTTGTGCCTGTGATGAAAGCAGCGGCGTCCGAGCACAGGAACGCCACAGCTTTGGCAATATCCTCCGGCGTGCACAGCCTGCCGATAGGGGGCGGGGCTGACGGCGTGTATCCGCTTGCGGCGGGTCTGGCGGCATATTCGGCAATGAGTGATGTCTCGATTGTGCTTGGCGACACGCAGTTCACGCGCACCTGCTGTGCCGCAAGCTCCAGCGCGAATGTCCGTACGAGAAACTGAAGAGCGGCCTTTGATGCCGCGTAGGCGCCGTTGCCGGCTTTCGGACGCTGGCCAGACGCCGACGAGATTGCAACGATGCTGGACCCTTTTGTCGACAGATGGGGCAGAGCTGCTTTCACGCAAGTCCAGAACCCTTTTGCATTCACGTCGAATGTGAGATCGTAATCTGCCTCGCTCATCTGGGCGAGGAGCGCCGGCTTGAGGACGCCAGCCGTCACGACCAGGGACTCAATCAGGCCGTGGTGCGACGCGCTTCGGTCGTACGCCGCTGCAATGTCCGCGCTGCTGCGGACATCCGCAACAAGACCGAGAACGTTTGCACCACTGCGCGCGGAAATCTCGCGTGCGACGTTGTCCACGCGGCCCGCGTCGACGTCGATGATCGTCGTGTTCGCGCCACCAGTCGCGAAATGCCGGGCAACGGCAAGCCCGATGCCCGACGCGCCGCCGACAATGATCGTATTGCTGCTGCCCACTCGAGGTCCTCCAGACCATTGACGTTAGAAGCCACCAAGGTTGACTGTCAATCAGACCATAATACAATATGGCTCCCTGCCAGCCTTCTACAGCGCCCTGTGTTTCGGCCCAGTGCCACTCACGCGGTGAGACCGAAATCAATCATAACCTTCCGGGGAGGAGACGATGAGAAGGATGCTTTCGGCGCTTGTGTGCGCGCTGACGATCTGTGCAATCCCGCACGCGCGCGCCGAGGTCGGCGAGGTAACGATCACGCGCGGCGATGGCGTGGGCTTCCTGCCATTGATGATCATGGAAAAATTGAATCTGATCGAGAAGAAGGGCGACGAAGCGGGCATTAAGGTCAAAGCTAAGTGGGTCAACATCAGCGGATCGGGCGCGGTCAACGATGCGCTCCTGTCCGGTTCCGCGCAGTTCATTTCAGGCGGCATACCCGGCATGCTGACGCTCTGGGACCGCACCAAAGGCAAGATGGATGTGATCGGCGTGGGGTCGATCAGCTCGCAGCCGATGTATCTCAACACCAGTGCTCCGCACCTCAAGTCGATCGATGACCTCTCGGCGAAGGACAAAGTCGCCGTAACGGCGATCAAGATCTCAATTCCGGCTCTGGTAATGCAGATATATGCGCGGGAGAAATACGGAGCGGCCGATACTTTCCGCTTCGATCCATTCACCGTCGCGATGAAGCACCCCGACGGCGTGGTAGCTCTGCTGTCGGGAAGCGCCGGCGTCACAGCACACTACACCTCGCCGCCGTTCCACCAGCGCGAACGCAAGGATCCGAAAATCCGGACAATCCAGACCACGAACGACGTGCTGGGCGGGCCGACATCATTCGCAATTGTTGTGGCAGCAAAGAAATTCCGCGACGACAATCCGAAAGTCTTCAAGGCTGTTTACGAGGCGCTCAAGGAATCGCAGGCGTACATTAAGAACAACAAACCACAAGCTGCCGAGATTCTGCTTGCCAATATGGGCGGGCACGGGTGGCAGGTAAGCGAGCTTGTCGAGGTGCTCAACGATCCCGACATCAAGTTCGATGTCACGCCCGAGAACGTCATGCGCTATGCCAATTTCATGGCCGACGTGGGTTCGATCAAAAACCGCCTGACGGCGTGGACGGACCTCTTTGCCCCCGAAGCGCAAGGGCTTCGCGGCAATTGAGTGTCATCGCGCCAAACGGAAGGGCGGGATGCGTCTCGCCATTCTCTCCGCGACAGCAAGGACGGCCAATGACAACTAACGTCGAGCCCGACACGCTTTTGACGGTGAATGGGGTCACGCTGCGCTACAAGACGCGCGAAACGCTCGTCACGGCAACTTACCGGGTCAACCTTGAAGTCAAGCGTGCGGATCGCTTCGTCGTCCTGGGCCCCTCGGGTTGCGGCAAGTCCACGCTGCTCAAGGCGATTGGCGGCTACATTGCACCGGTCGAGGGCGAGATCCGACTCAATGGTTCGCTAATCACGCGGCCAGGCCCGGACCGTGTCCTCGTTTTCCAAGAGTTCGATCAGCTACTGCCGTGGAAGACGGTCAAGCAGAACATCGCCTTCGCGCTCACGACGAGCGGCCGGCTTCGCCAACGGGAAGCCGACGAACGCGCGATGCATTACATCGAGATGGTCAATCTCGCCAAGTTCGCGAACAGCTATCCGCACACGCTATCCGGCGGGATGAAGCAGCGCGTCGCCATCGCCCGCGGAATGGCGATGGAGCCGGACATTCTTCTTATGGATGAGCCGTTCGCTGCGCTCGATGCCCTGACCCGAACGAAGATGCAGGAGGAAGTGCTCCAGTTGTGGGAGCAGATCAATTTCACCGTCATTTTCGTCACCCATTCGATTCCCGAGGCGGTGAAGATCGGAAACCGCATTCTACTGCTGACGGCGCATCCCGGACAGGTCAAGGCCGAGCTCAACAGCAGCGGCGTCGACATGGCCGGCCCCGACGGACGCACGCTTTCCGAACGGATTCACACGATGCTCTTCGAAGACGAAGGCAGCGAGAGGCCGGCTGAATATGCTCGATAAAATCCATAACTTCCGCCCGGAGATTGTAAACAGAGTCCAAGACAAGGACTTCGGTGTTATCGAGCGGCCGCTCGGGACGATGGAAAAGCTTCTGGGTAACAATGCCGTGCGCAAGACGGCCATTCTCGTCGTACTCGGCCTCATATGGGAAGTCTACGCGAGGGCCCTAAACAACGATCTTCTCGTACCCACGCTCGGCGCCTCGTTGGTTGCGCTTTATGGTTCCCTCGTCAGCGGCGAGCTGATCAAGGCGATCTGGTATACGCTCAAGCTGCTTCTCCAAGGATACGTGATCGGACTTTTCCTCGCGATGGTTCTCACCATCATCGCCAGCGCGACGCGGATCGGTGCTGACTTCCTCGAGACGTTGACGGCGATGTTCAATCCGCTTCCATCGATCGCGCTGCTGCCGCTTGCGATGGTATGGTTCGGCCTTGGCGATCTCAGCATCGTGTTTGTTTTGATACACGCGGTGCTTTGGTCTGTTGCGCTGAATACTTTCATCGGTTTTCGCGCGGTCAGCACGACATGGCGCATGGTTGGCCAAAACTATGGACTCTCGAATCTGCGCCTCGTGCTGCGCATCCTCATTCCGGGTGCCTTCCCGAACATTCTGGCCGGCCTGAAGATTGGCTGGGCATTTTCTTGGCGCACGGTAATCGCTGCAGAACTGGTGTTTGGTAGCAGCTCCGGGCAAGGCGGAGTCGGCTGGTACATCTACCAGAACAAAAATTTGCTGGAGATACCGCACGTCTTTGCCGGCCTTCTCACGGTAATTCTGTTCGGCTTTTTCGTGGAGAACGTGGTGTTCCGCACGATCGAGCGCAGAACCGTCGTTCGCTGGGGCATGCAGACCTGAGGCAAGCGCTCATCAAAACGGCCGCGGCCGCCGCGCGGTGCAGCATGTCGGCCACCAACAAGCAGGACCAGGAGACTGTCGCACCATGACTGGCGAGACCGGAATGCAAAAAGTCGATATCGCAAACATGAGTTTGCCGGTCTGGCGAGGAGGAAATGGCAGGCCGCTTCTATTCCTCGATGGAGGAGACGGTTTTCATCGTTCGTCGCAATGGCGCACGTTGCTGGCGCAAAACTGGGATGTGCACGCGCCCAAGCATCCGGGCTACGGCGGGATAGGTTTCGTCGATCATGTGCGCGGCGTGGACGAGCTGGCGCTGCTGTATCTGGAATATCTGGAACAGCAAGATCTGTCCGATGTGCTCCTCGTCGGCGCTTCCTTCGGCGGATGGATCGCGGTCGAGCTCGCCATCCGCTCGAGCGCAAGATTGTCCGGAATCGTGCTGGTCGATCCGCTCGGCGTGAAAATGGGCAAGACGACCCATCGTGACATCTCCGACATCTATTCGGCGCGGCCGGAGGAGAAACAAACGCTGCTCTACGCCACCGAAGCGCATCGGCGTTTCGACTATTCGGGTTTCGGCGATGCAGAACTCGCGTCCATCGTGCAAGATCGCGAAGCCGAGGCGTTCTATGGATGGAAGCCGTTCTTCCACAATCCGACGCTCGACCGCTGGCTGTTCAGGTTGAAGGCCCCGACGCAGTTCATCTGGGGCGCTGAGGACAGGTTCGTGGATCAGGCCTACGGACGAAAATACGCCGATCGGGTGCCGGGCGCGAAGTTTGCGTTAATCGAAGGTGCAGGGCACTATCCGCATGTCGAGCAGCCCCACGCGACGTACGCCGAAGTCAGACGCTTTGCCGCGCAACTCTAGCTGCAGACACGCGCTCATCTCCGAGATCCTTTATTTCCCACTTAACAGCTTGGCGGATTATACTCACCTGGAGCGCACTATCCGCCGAACCGAAGGTGAATGCCCTTCACGCGGCTTGCTTTCCATGCGCAAAATCTCAAGCACTCTCGCACGTGAAGTGGCCGCCTAAACGAACGGTCTACTCTCGGTTGGCATTGTCGGGAATAGACCGCGTCGACATCACGATAGAACGACGGACACTAGAAAACTCATGCTGAACACAAAGGCGGTCATGGCGAGCCCAGTTTGAGCGTCGATTTTGGTGATATCCATGCAGTAAACCCCGTCTGTCATCTTCATATCGGGCAAGACACGGCAGAGAATGAGAAAGTTCCAAATCTTAGAAAATTTTGTTGGGGCCTCCCTTATCTCCATATCGGGATAAGATACGCCTAGGATCCTGAGCGCACCGTTCCAGCTCGGACGCCGAGCCCGTTATGGATGGCATCGTGGCCTGAATCTTCTTTGGGAAGGCTCCGCAATACCAGGGCAGGAGACGCACATGAGGATCGAGAAGGCGACACCGCTGATCGGGGCCATCGTCACCGACATCGACGTGAAAACATTGAGCGAGGCCGACTGGACGCAACTCTACCAAGCCTGGCTCGACCATCAGGTAATGATCGTGCGCGGGCAGACGCTGACGAAGGCCGACTATGTCGCCTACAGCCGCCGCTTCGGCACACTGAAACCGCACCGCGTCAAGCGCACGCGCGACCCGGAGCATCCCGAGATCACGCTGATGGGCGTCACGACAAAGGCAGACGCCAAAGCCGACCGGCTGATCCTCAATCGCGGGCAAGGCTGGCACACCGACAGCCCGTGGGACACGGACATCTGCAAGGCGACACAGCTCTACGGCCTCGAGATCCCGAGTTACGGCGGCGACACGCTGTTCGCCAATATGTATGCCGCCTATGACGCGATGCCCAAGCGGCTCAAGCAGCAGAGCGCCGGTCTCAAGCTTGAATTCGCCTACGGCGGCCGCGAGCGAAAGAGCATGGACCTGCTCGATCCCGAGGACCAGAAGCGCCCGCCCGCCGTGCACGACCTCGTGCGGGTGCATCCCGAGACGGGCAGGAAGTCACTGTATTTCAACCCCTACCACGTGCTGCGCGTGCACGGCTGGTCGGACGAGGAGAGTGACAAGCTCTTTGCCGAGCTTTCCTGGTACATGCTGCAGCCCAACGCCGAGTACCGGCACAAGTGGCACGTGGGCGACATCGTCATCTGGGACAACCGCTGCACCGTCCATTCGGCGGCAGGCGGCAACCCGACAGACGAGCGGCGTGTCCATTGGCGCACCACCATCATGCAATAGCACCAGCGACGAAGCGCCGGTAAGCAAGCCGCACAAGTTGGGGGAGGTTCGCGGCCTCGCGGGACAAAGTGCGGGCTCGTTGCCCGCACCTGATCGTCCGCCAGCGTCACCGATCGCCATGTGGACCAAATTATCCGGTCGCTTTCACCGCGGTTCCGTCCAGGCGGATGACATGAAGGCCAGGAGCAGACGTCGGCACAATGCGGCCGTTGTCAGTTCGCCTTCGCCAAGAGCTGCTCCAGTTTCTCGAGGAACTGCTGCCACCCGGCCTTGGCACCGCCAATGGCTTGCTTCTGTTCCGGCCGAAAACCAACCTGTTCCATGCGCAGATGTGTCCCCGTATCTGTCGGCGTGAGGGTGAACGTCACCACGCTCTGCAGATTGTAGGCGGCATCGCTGTGCGCAAAATTCCACGTGTAGGAGAGTGTTCTGTTCGGTTCGACAGCCAGAACCTCACAGTCCAGCACGCCGCCCCACTCGCCGCGGAGATTGAAGCGATGTCCCACGATCGGCGCGAAATCGTTCTCCATGAGCCACTCCGCGATCAGAAGCGGTTGTGTCAGCGCACGCCAGATCTTTTCCGGCGGATGTGCGATGTCGCGCTCGACAACAACGGAACGGGCGTCGGTCGGTTGCTCGGTCATTGGTCCATCCTTTTCAGCAAGTCTTCCAGGGCATCGAACCGGCCCTTCCAGAAGCCGGTCATGTTGCTCGTCCAGTCGATAAGCGGCGCCAAGGCGCTGATCTGCGCGCTGTAATGGGTCTGGCGACCTTCGTGGCGGTCCCGCACAAGCCCGGCCTGCTTGAGAACACCGAGATGCTTTGAGACGGCCGGTTGCGAGACTCCGGCTTGGGCTGTCAGCGCCCCTACCGTCTGCTCTCCGTCGTGGCACAACCGCTCGAAGATGGCCCGCCGCGTCGGATCGGCGAGGGACTTAAAGAGCACATCGTGGATGTCCGGCATGGGCTATCCATAGCTACATGATTATGAATATTTCATAACCGTACAGCTATGAGTGAGTCAATGGGAAACATAGCGCGGCACAATGAACGGGGCGGCGGATGGGCTTGCAAGCAATGAGACAGGCTGAGTGGGCCGGCCATGCTTCAGCACCACATTGGCCTGAGACCGACCGTGGAAAGTCCGACGCCAAGGGCTATTCTCAGACGTCGACGCCTCTTCGCATCATCACAAAAACATAACCCATGATGAATCTATCGAATATGCCGACCAATGCCGATCGAGGATGCGATCAGAATTTTCCGGCGACACGTCGGCTGCTCACTCGCATCAGTGACATCCACTGGGGCATTGCAGCGGGACAAGTTATCAGTGACGCCACATTCCTGCGGAAGACCTGATTGACCGCAGGTTTTTTTTGAGGCCAGCTTGGTGCGTCAATTGGTCGGACGGCATCCCAGTTCAATGGGCAGTCGATCTCGCCCTTAGGGAGGAGTGAGAAATGGTCAGTTCGTGGTTGAAGCCGATCGGATCGGTCATTGCAGCAGGCCTCGCAGCGGCAGCCCTATCGCTACCGGCGATGGCGCAGGAAACACTGAAGATTGGCGGCATGGGGCCGCTGTCTGGTGGTGGCACCTCATGGGGCTTGGCTGCGCAGCGCGGCCTCGAACTCGCCATCGCCGACGTCAACGCGGCAGGCGGCGTCAAGGCAGGAGGCAAGAGCTACAAGCTCGAGCTCGTCTTCTACGATGATCTCTACTCGGCCCAGGGCGGCAAAGCCGCCGCCGAGCGGCTGGTGCATCAGGATAAAGTCAATTTCATCATCGGACCGGTTGGCTCACCACCTGCCCTCGCCGCGATCAGCGTCACCAACCCGGCGAAGGTCATCGCCCTGACCGACGGCTATGCGCCAGGCGTGCTGAAAAACGACACCCCGGATCCCTATAATTTCCGGCTTTACAATACCAACATCGAATTCGGTCCTCCGATCATCAAGTACATCAAGGAAAATCTGAAGGACGTCACGAAAGTCGCCCTCCTCGCGCCGAACGACGCGGTTGGCCAGTCTGTCGCCAAGCCACTGGCGGAGGACTACAAGAAGGCGGGCTTCGAGGTCGTTCTCGACTTCTTCGAGCGCGGCACAAAAGAGTTTACGCCGTTGATCCTTCGAATGATGGCGCAGAAGGTCAACGCATTCGAGTTCGACGGCAACTCTCCCGGCGATGCTGGCCTGATGCTGAAGCAGATCCGGCAAGCCGGCTTCAAGGGGCGCGTGTTCCAGATCGGCGGACCGGCCGTCGACGAGATCATCGAGATCGCGGGGCCAGCCTCCGAAGGCTTCATGACTTACGATTTCATCGACTGGGAGATGCCGAAAGCGGCAAAGCTGAAAGAGGCATACATCGCCAAGTACGGCAAGGGCATCATCAGCCCATTCATGCCAGCGTTCTACCATGGTGTTTATCTGCTGACGGACGCGATCCAGCGCGCGGACTCGATCGACACGCCAAAAGTACGTGATGCACTCGACAAGATGGATGGTCTCGACATCGGCATCTACGGCCCCGTCAAGTGGACTGGGAAGGAAACCTACGGCATCAACCGCCAACTGTTGATGCAATATTTCTTCTCCGAGGTGAAGGGCGGCAAGATCGTCAAAATCAAGAAGTTCATGCCCTGATTTGTGGTGCCTGGACCGTCGGCCGGCTTCTCTAGCGAGAGAGGCCGGCTGACCGCCGGAGGAAGCGACTCGTGTCCGACTTCTTATCCCGTCTCGACATCCTTCTGAATCCAACCGTTGCCGGGCAAGTTTTTGTAAACGGCGTCAGCCTGAGCGCCATTTATATCCTGGTCGCGCTCGGCTTCACGCTGCTGTTCGGCATCATGCGAGTGGTCAACTTCGCCCATGGCGAATTCGCCATGCTCGGCGCTTTTGCCTACTACCACCTCACCAAGGACCTGGGCTGGCCTTGGCTCATCGCCTTGCCTGTGGGCGTGATCGGCGTCGCAGCCGCGTCAATGGCCCTCGAATGGCTCGTCTTTCGCTGGTTCTACCAGCGCATGTTCGAGAGCATGATCGGCCTGCTCGGCCTCAACATGATGCTCATCTATGGCGGCGTGCTGCTGTGGGACACCTATGAGCGCAACATTCCTGCGGTCTCGCAGGACGTGCTCATGATGGGTGACATCATCGTGCCGGTGGATCGCCTGATCGTCGTCGTCATCGCGCTTGCCGCACTCGCGGCATTCTATCTGTTCATCAGCCACACGCGTGTCGGCCTCGCCATGCGCGCTACAGCACAGGATGTCGAGATAGCCGAGACCCAGGGCGTCGATACCCGCTGGATCTACCGCGTCGCATTCTTCGTGGCGATTTTGCTGGCGGCGCTTGCCGGTAGTCTCTGGGGTCAGATTTACGCAGTCTCTCCGCACCTCGGTGAACGACCGCTGATCATGGCCTTCATTGTCGTCATTCTGGGAGGGATGGGCTCGATTCCGGGTGCCGCGCTCGGTGGTGCCCTTCTGGGCTTCACGGAAAGTATCATTGGTACAGCCTTCGGAGCGGCCGCCTCGGCCTTCCTCTCGTTCGGAGTGGTGATCCTGCTTCTCATCTTCCGCCCCTGGGGTATCCTCGGCACGCCGGAGACTTGAGACCCATGAACAAGGTAACCAAGTCGGTGCTCTGGGTGCTGTCGGGAGCGGCGCTCCTTATCTGGCCACTGCTCACCGAGGATAAGTTTCTGCACCACGTCGGTGTCCTGATTCTGCTGACCGCAATCGGCGCCGCGTCGCTCCACCTGATCGTGCGCACAGGCCACGTCAGTCTTTGTCATGCCGCCTTCATGGCGTTCGGGGCCTACGGCTCGGTTCTGACCGTGATGCGCCTCGAGATGCCATTTGTGGTCGGTCTTCTCGTTGGAACATCGGCAGCCGCCTTACTGGCAGCCGTTATCGGTCCCATCGTACTGCGCCTCACCGGCAAGTACTTCGTGCTGATCACCTTTCTTTTCGGCGAAGTCGTGCGTATGGCCATCGTCGAGAACATGGCGCTGACCGGCGGCTCGAACGGCATCTTCAACATTCCGCCGCCGGCCGAGATCTTCCTGTCGAACCGGGCTTACTATTACCTGGCGCTGGCCTTCGCCGTATTTGCCATCGGGCTTTGTGCGCGCATCCTAACGTCCGAGATGGGCCGCGCGATGAACGCAATGCGCGACAGCGAACGCTTGGCTGAGTGCTCTGGCGTGCCGGTCATCCGTTTCAAGGTGATGATCTTTATCATCGCCTGCGCGCTCGCAGGCATGCAGGGCTCCCTGATGGCCCATTACAACAAGGTGCTGAGCCCGGAAAATTTCTCCGGCCTCATCTCGCTCAATCTCGTCGTCATGAACGTGATTGGAGGCATGTCGAGCCTCGCGGGCGCGTTGATCGGGACGGTCTTCATGGTCATGCTTCCCGAATTGCTGCGTGGCTGGGTCAACCTCCAGCAGATTATCTTCGGCGCCATCCTGTTCGCGACCATGGCGTTCCTGCCGGGCGGCATCATTGAAGCCATCAGACGTGTGAGAGCCTATATCGTTGCTCGCCGCACGTCGGCGCCAGCCGCCTTGAGCCAACCGGGGGCCGCCGAATGACACAGCCCCTTCTCAAGGTCGAGCAGCTCTCGAAGCGCTTCGGCGGTCTACAGGCCGTGGCTGATCTCTCCTACGAGGTTGCCGAGCGCGAGATCCTCGGCATCATCGGTCCGAACGGTGCCGGCAAGACAACGGCCGTCAATCTTATCTCGGGCGTGATCGAGCCGAGCAGCGGCCACGTCCGCCTTTCCGGACACGACGTGACAGGCCAAAAGCCGCACATCCTCGTTGCGAGCGGCCTCGTGCGGACATTCCAGGCCACTACGGTCTTCGCCGGTTCAACGGTGCGAGAGAACCTGCGGCGTGGCGCTTTCCGCCTGCTCTATCCAGGCTTCTGCGCAACCCTCTTCGATACGCCCAAGGCACGTAAGGCACGTCAGCGCACGGAGGCGCACGTCGAAGAGGTCATGCAGTGGCTCGGCCTCGAGCGGGTCGGTGACCACATCGCGTCCAGCCTGCCCTACGGTATCCAAAAGGTACTCGGCATGGGGATCGGTCTCGCTGCCCGACCGCACATCATCCTTCTGGATGAACCCGTTGCCGGGCTCTCCGCCGAGGAAACCGATCACGTTCGAGATACCATCCGTCTCGTGCGCGAACGCGGCATTTCTGTCGTCGTCATCGACCACAATATGCGCTTCATCACGGACCTCTGCGACCGCGTGCTGGTCATGGCGCAAGGGCGCGAGCTCGCGCAGGGTGCACCGAAAGATGTGCTCGCCAACCCCGCCGTGATCGAGGCTTATCTCGGAAAACGTTATGCCAAAGCTCAGCGTTGAGGGCCTCAAGGTCACCTACGGGCCCATCGTCGGCACCGAAGCCGTCAGCTTCGTGGTCGAGCCGGGCGAGACGGTTGCGCTGATCGGCTCGAACGGAGCCGGCAAGTCGAGCACGCTGAAGGCCATCCTCGGCATGGTAACCTACGAGGGTCTTATCACCTTTGGCGACCAGACGCTGAGGGGCCTGAAACCGTCGCACGCGATGCGCCTTGGCATTGGCTTCTCACCCGAGGGCCGCCGCGTCTTTCCACAACTCACCGTCCTCGATAATCTGCGCGTCGGCGGTATCTCTCGGCCCGAGGCCGAGCTGCCCGAGCGCATCGAGCGAATCTACGAGTATTTTCCGAGGCTGAAGGAGCGGCGGACGCAGGCCGCAGGAAGCCTGTCGGGCGGCGAGCAGCAAATGCTCGCCATCGGCCGCGCGCTGATGTCGAAGCCTTCGCTCATCATGCTCGACGAGCCCTCGCTCGGCCTCGCGCCGGTCATCGTCGAGCGCATAGGCGAGGTTCTAAGCGAGATCCAGAAGACAGAAGGGCTCTCGGTGCTGCTCGCCGAGCAAAACGCCACTTGGGCTCTGTCCCTCGCTCGGCGCGCCGTGATCCTCGATCTCGGTCGTATTCGTATGACCGGATCCGCCGAGAAGCTGCTCGATGATCCCGAGGTGCGGCGAGCCTATCTCGGCATCTGAGGAAGGAGGTAGCTAACGCTAACGCGCACCTCCCCTCCCATACGCCTCCCGTGCCCTTTCCTCGGTCACATAGCCGTCTGCAATATCACGCTCGATCAGGCCGGGATCGCGCTCGCTGGGCGGGCCATAACCGCCGGCACCGGATGTCCTGAGGCTCACGACATCATCGCGTTTGAGCATCGTTACCTCCTTCGATCCGAGCTCTCGTGTCTCGTTGCCTGAATAGACGATCGACTGGCCGACCGCCGCAGCTCCGCCACCGAACACCCCGTAGGGCGCAAACTTATGACGATCGCCGAGTAGCGTCAGCATCGCCTCGTCAGCAAGCAGGCGCACGTCCTTCCGGATACCGCAGCCGCCACGGTATTTTCCAATACCGCCGGAGTCCGGAATGAGCTCGAATCGCTCCACTCGGACCGGATTGTTGTGCTCGGCGACCTCGACCGGAATGTTCGAGCAGTTCATCACCGGAGCCATGGCCTCGACGCCGTCCTTGTCGGAGCGGCCGCCATAACCGCCAAGAAGCATATCGTACATGATGAACGGCTTGCCCGTACGCGAGTCGATGCCACCGATGTTCGGGTTCGACCAATGCGAGAAGGCCCCCATCGCGCGGTGTGGGATGCACTTGGCGAAGGCACCGTTCACGGCGTCGAAGATACGGATCTGCACCGCGGCACGCCCGCCCGACGCTGCCGGAAACCGTGGATTGAAGAACGAGTCTTCTTCTGCCTTCACCTTGATGGGGCGGAAGGAGCCTTCGTTGTTCGGGAGATTCGCCTGCGTCAGGCATCGCGTCGCAAATACGCCGTAGGCTCGCGTGTAGTTGATATAGGAGTTGAGCGCCGCCTTCACCGTAGGTCCCGAGCCCGTGAAGTCGATCTCGATCTCGCCATCACTCACCGTCACCGCCACCTTGACTTTGATAGGGTCTGTGCCGGGACCGCTGTCATCGAAGCAATCCTCGAATTCGAACCGGCCTTTCGGCAGCTTAGAGATGATGGCGCGCGTCTCGGTTTCGGAACGTTCGAGCAGCGCATCGAAAGTTTGCCCCATCGTGTCGGCGCCATAGCCATCGAACATGCGATTGATCCGCTCCGCGCCCACGTGGTTGGCATTGAGCTGAGCCATGAGGTCGCCGCGCACCTTCGTCGGCACGCGGACATTGGCGAGGATCATGCGCATCAGGTCTTCGTCGAAGCTGCCGCCGCGCACAATCTTGATCGGCAGGATGCGCAGCCCTTCCTGGAACGCCTCCGAGATTCCTTGCACGCGCTGAGAGCCCGGCGCGGCTCCGCCGATGTCCACTTGATGCGCTGTCGTGACGGCATAACCGATAATAACGCCATCGCGAAAAATAGGCGTCGTAAGGAAGAAGTCGGGGAAGTGGCCGCCACCGAGATAGCTGTCGTTGAGCAGGATGCTGTCACCCGGCTTCAGGTTCTCTGGCGCATGGTATTTGAGCACATTGTCGACGACGTACGGCATCGCGCCGAGATGCCCCGGCGTGAAGTTGCCCTGGGCGATCAGCCGACCTTTTCCGTCGAAGATGCCAGTCGAGAAATCGTCGCCCTCGCGAACCGCCTCCGAGAAAGCCGTGCGCCTCAGCGCCGTTCCCATCTCGTCGGCGATCGAAAGCAGGCTGTTCCAAAGGATCGACAGCGTGATGGCGTCTATGTCCGCCTTAGTCCGTGTCATGGGGTTCAGCCTCCGAGGATGTCGATCATAAGATGGCCGTTCTCAGTCACGCGAGCGACGTCGCCCGGCAACAGGACCGTCGTCGATTCCCGCTCCTCGATCAGAGAGGGGCCAAGGACGCGCTCGCCCGGTTTCAGGTTGTAGCGATCGACAACCGATACCTCGACGAAGCCGCCAGTCTCCGGAAAATAAGCACGTCTTGCGGTGCGCCCGCTTCCCGACGCGCCCGTTTGGCCGACGAGCTGGCGGGCGGTCGCTCCTCGCTCACCGAGCCCCGGCACAGTTGCAATCAGGAACCAGTCGATCGCCTCGACGCGCGCGCCGCTGTCGACATAGCCATAGACGGTCTTGTAGGCCGCTTCGAAAGCCGCAACGGCGACCGCGGGAAAGTCTGATGTAATCTCGCCAGCCGGCAATTCGACACGAATCTCATAGCCCTGGCCTTGGTAACGCATGTAAGCGCCACGCTGCCATTTGACGTTGCCGGCGACACCGCCGAGGTTGGCAAGATCGGGTGCCGCGCGTGCCTGGAGATCGGCAAAGATCGATTTGATCACCGAGGCCTGATCGGCTTCCACGGTCAGAATGCGCGTCACCGAAACGTCGATCTTTGCATCGGCCGTCAGGAGACCGATCGCAGATCCGACGCCCGCTCCCATCGGCACAATCACCTTTGGAACACCGAGCGTGCGCGCCAGTCGCGCGGCATGCAGCGGTCCCGCGCCACCGAAGGCCACCATGGCGTAGCGCCGCGGATCGCGCCCCCGCTCGATCGAGACGATGCGCATCGCCCGCTCCATGTTGGAGTTGGCGACCGTATGGATGCCCCAGGCCGCCTCATCGACGCCCAGCGATAGCGGCCGCGCGACGTGTTCCTCGATGCCGGCACGCGCCGCTTCCGCATCAAGTTGCATCACCCCACCGAGAAACCAGCCAGGATCGAGATAACCGAGCACGAGATTGGCGTCGGTTATGGTCGGCAGCGTGCCACCGCGGCGATAGCAGATCGGCCCCGGCTCGGCACCCGCGCTTTGCGGCCCGACCTTCACGAGCCCGCGTTCGGCGACCGCGATCGAGCCGCCCCCGGCCCCGATCTCAACCAGTTCCACAGCAGGTACGTTGAGAGGCAGGCCGCTGTAGCGGCGGTTATCGATACCGTCGACCTCGAACGTCTGCGTAATGGCGGGCTCGCCGCCATCGACAGCGCCAAGCTTGGCCGTTGTCCCGCCCATGTCGAAGGTGAGCACGTGCTCGATGCCTTCCTCGCGGCCGACTGTAGCGCTCATCAGAACGCCGGCCGCGGGTCCGGACTCGACGATGCGCACGGGGAATGCCTGCGCAATCTCCGGCGTCACCAGCCCGCCGTTCGACTGCATGATGTAGAGGCTCGAGCGAAAACCGCGCCGCCCGAGCGCACCCGTCAACGAGGCCAGATAGCGATCGACGATGCGCCGCACGTAAGCATTCGCCGCCGTTGTATTCGTTCGCTCATACTCGCGGAATTTCGGACTGACCTCGTGACTCACCGACACAGCAATATGCGGAAGCGCCTCCTGAATTCTCCGCCGTGCTTCGATCTCGTGATCCGGATTGGCGTAAGCATGCAGGAATGCAATCGCCACGGCTTCGTAGTCGCCGGCCTTCAGTGTCGCAATCGCGCCTTCGAGGCTCCGCGCATCAAGCGGGGCGACAACGCTGCCATCGGCAGCCATACGCTCCACCACCTCGAAGATGTCACGCCGCGGGATCAGCGGCGCCGGCTTATCGAGGTGCATGTTGTTGGTGTCGTATCGCTTCTGGCGACCGATGATGAGTACGTCGCGGAAACCTGCGGTCGTGAGTAGCGCTGTTCGGTTGCCTTTCCGCTCGAGGATCGCATTGGTGGCGATCGTGGTCGCGTGCAGGATCGTCGAGACGGCCTCCGGCAGGCCGCCATGAGCTTTCAGGATCGCATCGAAGCCTTCGAGCACCGCCGTCTCGAGGCTTGCGGGCGTGGTTGGAACCTTACCGACGCGCAGCACCTGCTGCGACTGGTCGTGCAGCACGAAGTCTGTGAACGTGCCTCCAATGTCGAATGCGATACGGATCATTCCTGCCTCGTGCTGGACCTCGCTTCGGCGCCTATCGTGATTTGCGCCAGTCACACATCGAGCCACATCGGCGGCGAAGCCGCAATCGCGACCTCTCCGTGTGGCCAGCTTGCTTCACAGCGGCGCCGCGGCAGGCCATCCTCTCCGGATCTACGGGAAGCGCCGCATAGGAAAGGAAGAATGTGATGAAGTTCGGCCTGCATTTCGGCTCTCGCGGGGTCGCGGGCGAGCCCGACACACTCCGAACCGTCGCTCAGAAAGCCGAGGCGCTCGGCTACGAGCACTTCGGCATGAGCGACCACGTCATCGTCGCGACAGAGGTCAACAGCGCCTACCCCTATTCCGCGACCGGCAAGTTCTTTGCGCAGGACACGGGCGTCAGTCTCGAGCAGATCACCGCGCTGAGCTTCGTTGCCGCTGCCACGAGCCGGATTCGCCTGCTCACTTCGGTGCTCGTGCTACCTCACCGCCATCCCGTGCTCGCAGCCAAGATGCTGGCCACAGTCGATGTCCTCTCGAAGGGCCGCCTCACGGCCGGCGTCGGGGTCGGCTGGATGGCCGAGGAGATCGCATTGCTGGGAGGACCGCCGTTCCCCGCGCGAGCCAAAGCCTCAGACGAGTACATTCGCGCTTTCCGCGACCTATGGACTGCCGAGAAACCTGCGCATCAGGGTACCTTCGCTCGCTTCGACAAGCTGCTTTTCGCGCCGAAGCCCGCGCAAACATCAGGCTTGCCGATCTGGATCGGCGGCGAAGCCAAGGCGGCGCGTGTTCGTGCTGGCCGTCTCGGCGACGGCTGGTATCCAGTCGCTGCCAACCCGAAGCAGCCTCTCGACACGCCTGAGCTCTATAGAGCCGCGCTCGATGAGGTGCACGCTGAAGCCGAACTGAACGGGCGCGATCCCGGCAGCGTCTCCGCCGCCCTCCTTGCCATTTACGGCCGCGTCGGTGCAGAGCAAAAAGGTCGCGACGGCGGCCGCCTGGCCTTCACCGGGAGTGCCCAAGCCATCGTTGATGACATCGGCCGCTTCCGCGAGCGCGGCCTGCAACATCTGCTGATCGGCGGCGACGGCAGCGACCTCTCCGGCACAATCGAACGTCTTGAGCAATTCTCGCGTGAGGTAATGTCGAAATTCGCGTGATCGGCGCGTCGTCCTTGTGATCGTCCGATAACGCAGAGACCAACGACGTCGCGGCAGGCGTTCGAGATTTTGCCGCCAGACGGAGTTTGCAAATCCAGCACTACGGCTTAGCCAGCCCCGACAAGGCGACGCCTCGCGGAGCTGGCCAAGACAGAAGCCTAACGCTTGACCCAAATCGGCGTCTTGGTGGCGACGGCCTCGGGGAACACCGTGGATGGCACGCCATTTTGCCATTGAACGAAGACGATATCCGCCCCGACCCGACGCCCCTTCTCGTCGAACTTCATGACGCCATTGCCACCAGGGAAGAACCGGCCTGATCCGCCCTTGGTCTCCATCTTCCGCATGGCTTCGCCGACGGCCTTTCGGTCGGCCACTCCGGCGGCCTCGATCGCTTCACGCATTACCATGATATGGCCGTAAGCGCAGAGCGGATCCTGTGACAGCCACGGTTCTTTCGTCTCTTTCTTGAACTCAGCTTCCAGATCTTCCATGCCCTTGCCCGACCAGTTCGCGATCGAGAACAGCAATCCCTCGAGCAGATCCTTCCCGAGCAAATCCAGCATTTCCGGCGTACCAATCGCCGCACCATTGGCGATCACAGGCAAACGGCCCTTGCCGAGACCGAACTCGTTCAGCTTCTCGAGCGTGAGCTTGAAGTCCGACAACGCGGTTGGCGCCAGCAGCAACAAATCGGGACGGCCCGACCGCAGCTTCTGAATGAGCGGCGTGGCATCGGCGAGAGGAGGCGTGAAGACATCGTCCGAAACGAGTTTCAGCCCCATCTTCTCGAGCCCACCTTCACGCAGGCCCTTGGTGAAAGCAACAGGGGACGCGGTGTTGTCGGTGAGCATCGATATCGACTTCGGCCGCTTGCCCGTCGATTTCTCCGCGAGAGCGAGTGCGGTCTCGATGGTATGCCCAGCCTGGCGGCTGGCGACCATCGACGTCTGGAAAACGTTCTTGAAGCCGCGGTCGGTAAGTTGGTCCGAGTAAGAAAGCGTCAGCCAGGGAAGGCTCGCACGCTCAGTCACCTCGGTGATCGCGAGCGTGAACGAGGAAAGATACGCGCCATCGCCTGCAAGCACGTCGGGTTCCGACGAGACGAGGCGCTGCGCCGCGTTCTTGGCTTTCTCAGCACTATCGCCCGCATCGATGACGACGAGTTCCATTTTCGCGCCGCCGAGCGCCTTGATGCCCCCCGCAGCGTTGACGTGCCTGATGCCGAGTTCGGCACCCAACTTCATGAGCTGCCCATTTCGCGCCCATGGCCCGGAAACCGGCGCAATGAGCGCAACTTTCACAGGCTTTGTTTGCGCCCGGGCAATACGCGCCGGCCCAAAGGCCAGGGCCGCGGAGCCGGCAAGGCCGGTGCGCAGAACGGTGCGTCGCGAGGGCTTCAGGAACGTCGTCATAGTGGTCCTCTCAGGCTTCCGGCATCTCTGCCATTCATGTGAAGTTTGGGGCTCCCCCGGCTCAAATGCCAAGGTATGCCTTGCGTACGCGATCGTCGGACAGCAGCTCCTCGTGGCCTCCCTCGAGCGCTACGCGACCGGTTTCGAGCACATAGCCTCGATCGCACGACTGTAGAGCCTCGACGGCACGCTGCTCGACCAGAAGCACCGTGAGCTTCTTGTCGCGGCGGATCTCGACGATGCGCTCGAAGATCGTATCCACGATCGCGGGAGCAAGACCCATGGAAGGCTCGTCCAGCATGAGGAGGCGCGGCGACGAAGCGAGCCCACGCCCGATAGCCACCATCTGCTGCTGACCACCGGAAAGCGTGCCAGCGTACTGGTTGCGTCGCTCGGCGAGCACTGGAAAGAGCGTCAGGATATAGTCGAGGTTGGAAGCCCAATCTCGCCGCCCGGTCGGTGTCCAGGCGCCCATCTCCAGGTTCTCGATCACCGAGAGGTTCGGGAACACCTGGCGCCCTTCCGGAACATGGGCGATCCCAAGATGTGGGCGCTCGGACGCCGAAACGTTGGCCAAGTCCTGGCCGTCGAAACGGATGCGCCCCTGCACCGGTACCACAATTCCCGAGATCGCCTTGAATAGGGTCGTTTTCCCAGCGCCGTTCGGGCCGATGATCGAAACGAAATCACCCTCTGGCACTCGGATGGAGACGCCCTCCAGCGCCTTCAGGCCGCCGTAGGCGACGTGGACATCGTCAAGCTCGAGCAGCATGGGCGCTCCATTTCTTTCCGAGGTAGGCCTCGATCACGGCGGGGTCGCGTGTCACCGCTTCCGGCGCCCCCTCGGCAAGAACCGCCCCATGATCCAGCACAACGAAACGATCGGCGAGCCGCACCATCGCGTGCATCGTATGCTCGATAATGACCACCGTCGTACCGTCGGCTGCGGCGCGGCGGATGACCTCGAGCATCTCCTCGACGGCATCGGACCCGAGACCCGCCAGCGTTTCATCCAGCAGCAGTAGCTTGGGATTTCCGGCGAGTGCGCGGGCGAGCTCCAATAGACGGAGCTGCTTGGTTGTCAGGCCGCCAGCGATCAGTTCAGCATCACCCTCCATGCCGACCCGAGCCAACGCCTTTCGCGCCTGAACGTAAGCCGCCTCGTCTGTATCGGTAACGGCAAAGGCGCCGACCACCACGTTCTGAAGAACGGTAAGGCGGGGAAACGGCCGCACGACCTGGAAGGTACGCCCGATCCCTTTGTGACAGATCGCATTGGCGGGCATCCCGAAAATGCTCTGCCCCTCGAAAGAGACACTGCCTTTGTCGGGCCGGGTGATACCGTTCAGCAGATTGAACAGCGTCGTCTTGCCTGCGCCGTTCGGCCCGATGATACCCAGGATCTCGCCTTGCTTCACCGCGAAGCTGACGTCCTGCACCGCCTTCAGGCCACCGAAGCTTTTCGAGAGCCCCTGCACATCGAGCAGTACGGGCGAATCCGCCCGCGGCGCCGCGCGCCGTGCATCGTGCTGCGGCTGGAAGACAGCAGGTTGCACAGTGGGAGCCGGCGCTCCATCGTCCGGCGTCGCTCGGCGCGCTCGGAACATATCTCGCACCTTCCAGAAGATCCCTTCGGGCGCATAGATAATGATCGCAATGATGGCAGCGCCCAGCACCACGCCTTGAATGCCGGGCAACCGGTCGCCGAGTTCGGCGTGCAGGATTTCAGTGAGAGGGATCAGTATAGCGGCACCAATCACGGGGCCCCATGCTGTGCCGACACCGCCGAACAACGCCATGATGAGTGCCTGAGCCGACGTCAGCATGCCGAAGACCGTGAGCGGCGTCACAACCAGCAGCACCACGGCATAGAAGCCGCCGATAAGCCCCGCAATGAGGCCCGACACCACGATCGCCTTGAGCTTCCAGTTGAACGTGTTGATGCCCGCCGCCTCAGCCGCGATCTCATTCTGCTTGATGGCGAGCAGCGACATGCCGAAGCGCGAGCGCTCGATCTTGAGCGACGTGATCAGCGCGGCGAGCATGATACCAAAGGCAATCAGGCTATAGATCCGCGCGTCGCTGAACTGCATGTAAGCGGCGGGCGCCTCACGGTGCATGGGCAGCGAAACCTCCTGCAGCCCCAGCCACTCGAAGACGTAAAGCAGCGCCAGCGGATACGCGAGCATCGACAATGCGAAATAATGCCCGCGCAAGCGAAAGGTCGGATAACCGATGACCAGTCCAGCCAGCGCGCCGACGGCTCCGGCTGCGATCATCCCTATCCAGGGCGTGATGCCGAGGAACACGAACAAGGCCGTCAAGGTATAGGCACCGAGCCCGAAGAAGGCAGCGTGACCGAACGAGACGAGTCCCGAATAACCGGACAGGATGTTCCAAGAGATGCCGAGCGTGGCCCACACTGGCACCAGCGTCAGCATGAGCTGGTAATACTGGTTTCGTACGAGGCCGACGAGAACGAGGTAGACGACTGCAATTCCGATAAGTGGGATCGCCCAGGAGCGGACAGAGTTTCGTTCCGCCGAGGCCGTCCGCTTCGGCGTCATTTCAGATTGCTCCTTCATCTCAAGCCCTCGTCACGTTCACGCCGAACAGGCCTTGTGGCCTGAAGAAGACCACCAGCAGAAACACGACAAAGACTGCGGTGTTCTGCAACTGGGTAGGAAGTACCAGTGTGGCAAGCTGCTGGACGAGACCGATAATCATGCCGCCCCAGAACGCGCCGATGGTGGAACCGAGGCCGCCCAGCACGACGCCGGCGTACATGACGATGACGAACTCGAGACCGACATAGGGCTGGAACGGGTAGTAAGTCGCGACCAGACCGCCAGCCACGGCGGTGATCGCCGTTCCGATACCGAAAGCTATCCGGTGAGCCTTCTCGACATCGATGCCCATGTAGATCGCGGCTTCGGGATTGTCCGCCGCCGCCCGGAGCGATTTACCAAGGCGCGAGCGCGTAATGAACATATAGAGACCGGCCGCGACGATGAGCGACAACAGCAGCGCAATACCGCGAGCCTTGTTGACGAATATGCTGACGAAATCTCCAACCAGCGGCCCTACCTCCCACGCGCTCGACGACAGTGAGGAGCGGAGAGTGACGGGCGTCGAACCGAACAGCAGCAAACCGCCATTCGCCAGCACGAGGGCCAGACCGAGGGTCAGGATAAGCTGCGCATAATGCCCCTCACCTTCGAGGCTTGCGACACGCACACCCGTGACCCGGCTAACCAGCACTCTGTGGAGAAGGACACCGAAACCATACATGATCGGCGCGGTGAGCAGCGCGGCGACGATGGCACCGACTTCAGGACCCAGCGCTGCACCCAATCCAAGCGCCCCGAACAGATAGAAGGCACAGTACATACCGACCATCATAAGGTCGCCCTGGGCGAAGTTGATGACCCGCATCACTCCAAAAATGATGCCGAGCCCGACGCACATCAGGCCGTAGATTCCGCCGAGTAGCACGCCTGCAGACAACGCCTGCAGGACGTTCTCGACGCCGATCAGAAATTCGCTCACGGGACGTGGGCCTCGCTGGAAGACACGGTTTCATTTTTTGGGGACTGTCGTTCGCGGCGCGAATGTCCAGTTTCAACAGCTACCTGTCAACCTGCTCATTTCGTTGTCGCCTGGCCCTGCAACGATCGGTCGCCGAGCTGGGCAAATTGGGCACCGCACCGGCCTCTGTCGGGGCCCTCCCCAACCATCAGAACCGTATTTTCACGGAGTTTCCCACCAACCAACAGAATCGATTCCCCAAACCGACACGGCGGGACCAATGGCTTCCACTCTGGAACCCATCCAGTACCAACGGGCTAACCTTTGTTTGATTCCGCTCATGCGAGACCCTGCATCGCCTGCCATGAGCGCGGCTGCTTGCTTCGACTATTTCTATACTTTATAAATATAGTTTATGCCGATCGCCTGCCGCAGCATTGAGCGTGCCACCGGGGATCGCTATCAACGATCCGCGACGCAGGTATGCCATGCAGCAGTTGTTTCTTCTCGTCATCCTGACCATGGGCGAGGCCAACGGTCTTTCTGCGGCCTTCGTCGGGACCGAGACGCGCGCTGAGTGCGAGGCTCGCGGCAAGGCCATTCGCCCGATCCTCGATGGCGCAAAGGTCGAGGTCAAAGAGTTCGGATGCTTGCCGAGTACCCAGCGCTTTCAACGCTTCCAGCATGGTGCGCCGGCCGATGCTCCGAGGTTCTTCTACCGGCTGACACTTACAGCCGACAGCGTAAGCATCGCGCGCCTGGACGCCTTGGACGCATGTAAGGCCGCCTCGCGACCGACTGCCGAGAAACCGCCTGATGCACGCATCTACTGCGCATCGTCGTCGCAGTCGATGTTGGCTGCAGAGGACAAGCACTGATCGCGCAGCACAACCTCACCAGCGGTAAGTCAGATGGATTGAAGAAAACCGAGGAAGGCGACCAACGAATCCACTCTGCTTCGGTTAGGCGTACGCAACCCAGCCACGAAACGCGAAGCCGACGTAGAAGAGACTGACCCCGCTGAACTCCGCATCCCGCAATAGCTGCTCGTCGTCCTCCGGGGCGAGAATCAGCAACTGGACCCGTCGGACCGCCGGGCCAGGCTGAGCTGCAGCAAACACCTTGATTTCCAGGCCGCCGCCTGCGCCGATAATCAGCACCCGCGCATCGGCCGACGCACGCTCCGCGAGGAGAAGCATAACCATGCGCTGCGGATCGGCGAAGCTGGGCACAAGACGCGGCGGCCCTTACGCATAGCGCGCAACCGCCTGTGGATCAGAGAATGCGTCGTCACTCATCGCACAAGGATACCCACTCTGCTTCAGGCTAGATTATGGATATCCCTACGCTGCCGACAATCCTGTCGCCGATTGGCGCCTTACACGAGAAACTCATGAAGCTGTACATCACGCCCACATCTCCCTATGCGCGGATCGTTCGTGCCACCATTCTTGAAAAAGGTCTCGCCGACAGGGTCGAGATCATCAAAGCAATCACACGAAAAGCGGACAGCCCCTACTTTGCTGTCAATCCGTCCGGCCGCGTACCCTACCTGGAGCGCGACGATGGCATCGGCATGGAGGATAGCCAGCTCATCGCAGCTTACCTCGACTCCCTGGACGGAAAGCCGTCGATCGTTCCCGCGCTCAACCTCGAAAACTGGGCTTATGGCCGGCTCGAAACGTACGCGCGCAGCATGGTCGACGGCATCAGTGTCTGGGTTCGCGAGATGCGTCGCGCGGAAAACGAGCGTTCGCCGATAATCCTGGCCCACGAAGCGACCCGGGCAGGACGTCTCGCGGACTTCTGGGAGAACGAAATCAGCGCGCCTTTGATGAACGGCCCGTTCAATTTGGCCCAACTCATCCTGATCGTCGGCATCGACTTCGCGGCACATGGGCGGATGGGCGACTACACGGACGGACGGCCACAGCTCGGACGCTGGGCAGCACGGATGCGGCAAAGGCCATCACTCACAGCAACTGCGCCCACTGCGGCGGCGACGTAAGGCAGATCTTCCTTGACAGCCAAAGCTACCTTCGGCAGACCGCATTCATCCGAAGCAGGCGCCCGGAACAGTGGCGTTGCTGCGGACCCAACAAGAAAGACGAAAGACGATGCCAAGCGACAGTAGCAGTCGACAGATATGGCTATCGCCGTGATTTGAGGCTCGTCGCCTGACGCTCGCCTCGGTCGCCGCGATGGCGGTGTGTGAGGTGAGCCATGATTTTCCGTTCGCGGCGCACAGGTGCGCAAGTCGGCATGCCCGCTGCCATGTGGCGCGGGCTTGGTCCCAACCGATATGATGTTGCGGCGGCCATTCTGCTGCTCGCCATCCTGATCGCCATCGCGCACGGTGCCCGGGACTTCGCGCAACCGCTTTCCGCGCTCGAGGCGACCCCGATCTCGCTCTCGCCGTGGGTGTTACCCGAGTATGCCCTGCAGTCCACGCTGCGCATGTTCGCGGCGATCCTGGTGTCGCTGCTCTTCACTTTCACGGTCGCGACGCTCGCCGCCAAGAGCCGGCGCGCCGGGCAGATCATCATTCCGACGCTCGACATCCTCCAATCGGTACCAGTGTTGGGGTTTCTGACCTTCACCGTCGTGTTTTTCATGGGTCTCTTTCCGGGCGGCCGCCTGGGCGCGGAGTTGGCCGCGATCTTTGCGATCTTCACGAGCCAGGCCTGGAACATGGCCTTCTCATTCTACCAGTCGCTAAAGACAGTGCCGGGTGAGCTCGACGAGGCCGCCCGCCACTTCCGCCTGTCGCCTTGGATGCGTTTCTGGCGCCTCGAGGCACCCTTCGCCGCCCCCGGCCTCATCTGGAATACGATGATGTCGATGTCCGGCGGCTGGTTCTTCGTCGTCGCCTCCGAAGCCATCACGGTCGGTAAAACGGAGGTACGACTTCCGGGCATAGGCTCCTATTTGGCGCTCGCCATCGAGGAGAAGAACCTCCTCGCTGTCGGACAGGCCATCGTCGCCATGGCGGTCGTCATTCTCATCTATGATCAGATAGTGTTTCGCCCGATCGTCGCCTGGGCCGACAAATTCCGCGCCGAGCAGACAGCCGGCGTACTAGCTCCGCGATCCTGGGTGCTGGACATCCTGCGCCGCACACGGGCGCTGCGTACAGCCGGAACGCTCTGGCGCGAAACCGCCGACCAGATCGAGCGCGCCATAGCGCGCCTTGCGCCAGCCATCCACGGAACGCGCACTGGAGATTCGTCTGCGAGGTTCGAGACGATCTGGAACGGCCTCATCTTCGCGGCGGTCGGATGGGGACTGTGGACAATCGCGAGCTATATACACGCGCATTTGGGCTTTGCCGATCTCGGCGCGGTGCTGCTCGGCGGCCTCGCGACACTCATCCGCGTGGTGGTGCTGATCGCGCTCGCAAGCCTCATCTGGGTGCCGGTCGGCGTGTGGGTCGGGCTCAGGCCGGGCATTGCCGATCGCATCCAGCCGCTGGCGCAGTTCCTGGCCGCCTTTCCGGCCAACGTGATGTTCCCGATCTTCGTGATGGCCATCGCCGCCTTCAGGCTCGATCCGAACATCTGGCTCTCGCCACTGATGATCCTCGGCGCGCAGTGGTACATCCTGTTCAACGTGATCGCCGGGGCGAGCGCTTTTCCGAACGACTTGAGAGACGCCACGACCCTGATGGGCGCGCGCGGCTGGCAATGGTGGCGCAGCGTCATCCTGCCCGGCATCTTCCCCTATTACGTGACAGGTGCGCTGACAGCGACCGGCGGTGCCTGGAACGCCTCGATCGTCGCCGAGGTCGTGAGTTGGGGTGAGACCAGGCTCTCGGCCATGGGTCTCGGAGCCTACATCGCACATGCGACCGAGGCGGGCGACATGCCTCGCGTCGTGCTCGGCATCGCGGCGATGTCGGGCTTCGTGGTTCTGTTCAATGCCCTGCTCTGGCGTCGTCTCTACGCCTACGCCGAGCGCAAACTGCGTTTTGATTGAGGGAGGCCGCCATGACCGATACGCTGACCAAAGTCTCCTCGGGGATTGACGATCTCGTTCGCATCGACGGGCTCACGCATTCCTTCTCCAAGGAGGGCGGCAAGGTTCTGCCGGTGCTGGAAAACATCTCGCTCACCGTGCGCGACGGCGAGATCGTCTCGCTCCTGGGCCGCTCGGGCTCGGGCAAATCGACGTTGCTCCGGATCATTGCGGGCCTCCTGAAGCCAACCAAGGGCGAGGTGATCCTCGGCGGGCAGCCTGTCACAGGCCCGGCCGATGGCGTCGCCATGGTGTTCCAGTCCTTCGCGCTGATGCCCTGGCTTACAGTGCTCGAGAACGTCGAGTTCGGCCTCGAGGCGCAGCGTGTGCCCCGTCAGGAGCGGCGCAAGCGCGCACTGGCGGCCATCGACCTCATTGGCCTCGACGGCTTCGAGAGCGCCTATCCGCGCGAGCTTTCCGGAGGCATGCGCCAGCGTGTCGGCATGGCGCGGGCGCTCGTCATGCACTCGAAACTCCTGCTGATGGATGAAGCATTCTCGGCTCTCGACGTGCTCACCGCCGAGACGTTGCGCACCGATCTCATCGACCTGTGGTCGGAAGGGCGTCTGCCAATCCGCTCGATTTTGATGGTGACGCATAATATCGAGGAGGCGGTGCTGATGTCCGACCGCATCCTGTTGATGTCGTCTTCGCCCGGGAACATCACGGCCACAATCAAGGTCGAGCTACCCCAGCCGCGCAGCCGTCACGATCCCGAGTTTCGTGCGCTCGTCGACGACATCTACACGCGCATGACATCGCGGGTGGCAACGGCCGCGCGGCGCGGCGTGTTCCCTGGCACTGGCCTCGGCATGGTATTGCCGCGCGTCTCTTCGAACGCGTTGGCAGGGCTTGTCGAAGCCTTGGCCGGATCACCCTATGAGGGACGCGCCGATCTGCCCGTGCTGGCGCAAGCCCTGCATGTGCCAGGCGACGAGCTTCTGCGTTTGGCTGAGGTCCTGCAGCTCCTGCGTTTCGCCGAGGTCGCCGAGGGCGATGTGCGGCTGACCGAGGCAGGACGGCGCTTCGCCGCGCTCGACGTCGACGAGCGCAAGGCGCTGTTCCGGCAGCATCTCGTCATGCACGTGCCGATCGTGGCGCACATCAAGCGCGTGCTCGATGAGCGCGCCATCCATCGGGCACCGATGCTGCGCTTCAAGGATGAGCTCGAGGATCACATGGCCGATTACGATGCGGAAGCGACTTTGCGCGCGGTCATCTCGCTCGCGCGCTACGCCGAAGTCTTCGCCTACGACGAGCACTCCGCCAGCTTCAACCTCGAGAACCCAGCCTGAGTGCGGCCATCGATAGGTCTCGTGCCACCGGCTAGGTAATGCCCTCCTCACGCAGTGCGGTAATGCGCTTGGCGTCCATGCCGAGCCACGACGATAGCACGTCGTCGACGTGCTCGCCGAGCATGGGCGATGGCTTCACTTTGGGAGGCTGACCATCGAAACGCACTGGCCAAGCGGGCATCTTCACGTTGCCCGTCGTCGGATGTTCGATCGTCTGCATGATGCCTCGCTCGGCGAGCGATGGATCGCTCATGAGCTCGAGCGTGTCGAACACAGCGCCCGCTGGCACACTGGCGGCGCCGATCAACGTCATAGCCTCCTCCTTGGTGTGTTTGCGTGTCCACTCTGAGATAATGGCATCGACTTCCTCAGGCCGCTCGGTACGCGCTGCCTGTGTCTCGAAGCGCGGATCGCCTTTGAGATCCTCCCGCCCCATGACGGTCAAGAGGCGCTGCCAGTGTTCCGGGTTGGCGCGGCTGCAGAAGATGTAGACATAATCGTTAGGTCCGCCCGGCTTGCACGGATAGAGCGCGTTCGGAACGAGGCCACCCGCTACCGATCGGTCGGTGCCTTCGCGCAGAACCGCATTGCCGGAGAGCTGGGTGCGCGAGAATGGCACGCGCATGTAGTGGATCATGGCGTCTTGCATGGCGACCTGCAGCCGCCGGCCCTGGCCAGTCTTCTGGCGCTTAAAGAGCGCGCCAAGGATCGAAATGGCCATCAGCATGCCTGTGCCTGTGTCGCCGAACGAGGTGCCGGGTTTAACAGGCGCGCGATCACCGTAGCCCGTAGTGCTGGTCATGCCGCCGGCAGCCTGAGCGATCATGTCGAAGGCGAGGCTTTTCTCGTACGGGCTGCCCTGCCCAAAGCCCTTGATCTGGCAGTAGATGATACCGGGATTGATCTTCTTCACCTCCTCATACGAGAGGCCGAGTCGATCAATCGTACCGGGCGCCATGTTTTCGACCATGACGTCGGCCTTCTTCAAGAGCTCGCGCACGATCTCGAGGCCGCGCGGCGTCTTGAGGTTCAACGTCAAGGACTTCTTGTTGGCGTTGAACTGATGGAAGTACCAGGGATCGTTGTCCGGTTTGCCTTTCTGCAAACGACGACCGGGATCACCGAGGCCTGGGTTCTCGATCTTCACCACCTCGGCGCCCAGCCAGGCGAGAGACTCCGTGCATGATGGCCCAGCCTCGAACTGGGTGAAGTCAACGACGCGAATACCTTCGAGACAGTCGAGTTCGACACCGCTGGTCATGCGAAATCTCCGGTTAGAGGGCCAAGGCTAGACAAGCTGTCAAATGCACCGCTTCCGACACTGTGGGCTTCTCGTCGCGCGACGCCGGCCTGCTGCTGCACCGTCGTCATGGGAGCCCGATGTTGCCGATGAACCCCATCCTTGCGCGGACCTCGGGTCTCGGCAACCCGCTTGCAGCGCCGATGCGTTGACGCGCGACCGTATCGGGATGGCGGCACCAAAGCCGCGCCGCTTCCACAAGCCGGTCGCGACGCGCCCCGTTCACCGGAACACCAGCTCCGCATAGCCGTTGCGGGCGACTTCATCTGTCTTCTTGCGGTAGGAGACGCCATTGCCGTTGTAGCCCAGCACACGGCGCACGCTACGGCCCTCGACGTTGCGATTGACGCCTGTCTGCCAGGAATCGATTTTCGAGGAGAGCAGCGGCTCCGATGCCTTGATGACCGTCTCGGTCCACTCCGCCACATGCTCAGGCTGGGTCGCAACGCGACTGTAGCCGTTCTCCTTCATGAAGCGCAGCAGGCCGGCCTGAAAGTTGACGCAGTGCTCGATGGCCTGGGGAATGTTGCCGCGCGCCGTGTGGGGGCCAAGCACCATCAGCATGTTCGGAAAGCCGTCCGCCAGCATGCCGAGGAAAGTGCGGGGCTGGCCGTCGACCCACACATCTTTCAAGCTGAGGCCACCCGGCCCGCGGAAATCGATCCGATCGAAGGCACCGGTAACCCCGTCGAACCCTGTGGCGAGGACGAGGATGTCGAACGCATATTCTTGTCGCGAGGTTTTGACACCTTTGGACGTGATGCGTTCGATCGGCTCGTCCTTCTTGACGTCGACGAGCAGAACGTTGTCGCGGTTGTAAGCCTCGAAGTAGCCGCTCTCGAGTGGAACGCGCCGTGTGCCGAAACCGTGATCCTTAGGGATCAGCTTCTCGGCGACCTCCGGATCCTTCACGCGCTGGCGGATTTTATTGGCGATAAATCTGGTGATTTCGGCGTTGGCCTTTTCGTCGATCAGAATGTCGCGGAAATTTCCCATCCAGATGCCGAAGCCGGGCTCCGAATAAAGCTTCTCCCAGAACGCCTCGCGTTCTTCCGGCGAAACATCGAAGGTCTTGCGCGGATCCGTCATGTGAATGAACCAGCTCGATGTCCGCCGGCAGTGCGCGTAGATCTCGTCGTAGCGCGACTTGATCTCCTCCATCTCCGCCTTGCTGATCATCGCGTTGTGCAAGGGCGCCGCCCAGTTCGGCCGACGCTGGAAGACGGTGACATGATCGGCCTGCTTGGCGATCTCCGGGATGGCCTGAATGGCGGTGGCGCCTGTACCGATGACGCCCACGCGTTTGCCCTTGAAATCGACCGGCGTGTGCGGCCAGAGCCCCGGATGGTAGGCAGGGCCGGCAAAACTCTCGCGCCCAGGGATCAGTGGCAATGTGGGCGTGGAAAGCACACCCACGGCTGTGACAAGGAAGCGAGACGAGAATTGCTCGCCGGCCTCGGTCGTGGTCGTCCAAAGGTTGGCGTCATCGTCCCAGGCAGCCGACGTGACCCGGCTTGAGAACTGGATGTCACGGCGTAAGTCGAATTTGTCGGCAACGTAGTTGAGATAAGCGAGCGTATCCGGCTGGGGGGAGAAATGCTCCCGCCAGTCCCACTCCTGCATCAACTCCTTCGAGAATGAGTAGCCATAGGTCCAGCTTTCAGAATCGAATCTCGCGCCTGGATAGCGGTTCCAGTACCAGGTGCCGCCGACATCGGTGCCGGCTTCGAGCACCCTGGCCGTCATGCCGAGCTCGCGTAGTCGATAGAGCATGAACATGCCGGAGATGCCGGCGCCGATGACCACTGCGTCGAAGACGCTCGTCTTGGCCGAAGTTAAAATCTGCGAAACGGCGCTTGCGTCGTTCATGGAGATGGATTTCCGATGTTGTTCCCGATGCCTCGGCAGTGGCGCGGGTTGGCGTGTAGGCTAGCCAAGGCGGTTGCGCGATGCTGGCGGCGAGCAACGAGGCTGTCCATCATTTTCGCCAAAGAACCGGCATGCCCCGCGTAGCGCTTACACAGGCGTTACACCTGTCAGCGGGTCGGACATGGGACGAGCGCCGGCCATCAATGGAGCCAAATCCCATCGGCGGCGCGTAAGCCGCCCGCGCAGGCAAAGGCCATCCATATATAACCGCCGGGTTCAGGGGCGCAGCGCCCTTACCGCCTTCCAGTCGACCTCGAGCCCGAAGCCGGGCGCCTCGGTCAAATGAACGCGGCCGGCGCGATGCTCGGCGCCGCCGTGGAAGATGCGATGGTGAATCGGATGATTCCTGTCATCGCCCGAAGATTCGGCGCCGAAAGCAGCATCTCCGAAGGCCGAGGCGATGTGCGCCTGGATGTGCGCTGCGGAATGTGGAGCGATCTGCACACCCTTCTCCTGCGCATGGCGCGCGATGCGCAACGCTTCGCTGAAGCCGGCATAGCGCGTGCAATCGAACTGCACGAAGCCAAGGGCGCCCGCGTCGATGAACTCGCGCACCGTGAACCGATGCCATTCACGCTCTCCATGCGCGAGCGGCATCGGGATCGCCTTTGCAAGCGTTACATAATCCGATGGTTGCAAATACCAGTGCAACGGCTCTTCAAGCCAATAGATGTCGTGCCTGGCGACCTCACATCCGAAACGGATGCAGGTGTCGACGTCATAGGGCGCGTTCAAATCCAGCATGAACTGGATGTCGGGGCCGATCGCATCGCGAACCGCGCGCGCGCGCTCGATCTCGTCTGCAAGGCTGAACGCGCCGGATTTCAGCTTGACCGACCGGAAGCCCTTGGCAACGTAGCCTGCCAATTCATCCGCGCACGCAGTGAGTGGCGCTCCCTCATCATAGAACCCACCGACAGCATAGGTATGCACATCGGTCCTCGTCCCGCCGAGCAAACGGAAGACGGCCTTGCCAGCAGCTTTTCCCGCGAGATCCCACAGGGCGATGTCGATGCCCGCCATCGCCGCCATGAATTGAGGCCGCAGGTTGCGAGCCAATGGCGGAGGCAGGCCATCCCAGCCACCAAGCCCCCCGGGCCTTGGAACTGTAATCGAAAACAGCTTGTTCCAGATCTCGTCGATCCCCAGCGGATCCATGCCACGGATGACATCGGCCATATCGCCGATCAGCTTGCAGACCGCCGATTGCGGTCCCGTCGATATTTCACCGATCCCGACGAGGCCAGCATCCGTGCGAATCTCGACGAGCGTCAGATCCACTTTCGCCGTGATTTCCTGGGCGGTCCAGCGCACGCGCTCGGCCGGCATACTCATCGGGTGAACCAGAACGTCCGTAATTTTCATGCAAGCCGTCAATTCTTGGATTTGGGAGCTGTCAGTTGGCGCTGCGCCAAGCCCCGTGCTCGATGTCGAGCGTCCTATTGCACGCAGCGCGGTGTCAAGGGCGGGGCACGATCAGAAAAATAGCAAACACGGCCTTATCTGCTCAGCGGAACGAAATCGATGCTTCGCTTGTTCAGCCAACATTGCGATCACGGACGAAAGCACGTGACCAGTAGTGAAATGGAGGATCGTGCGATGAATGGCATTATCTACCTTGTCGGTTTGATTGTGGTCGTGATGGCCATCCTCTCTCTTTTCGGCTTGAGGTGAGCACCATGGCGACGGTCGTTGCACCCGTTAAAACAAGTGGCGTGGACTGGAAATCCGTCTTCGCCGGCGCCATCGCAGCAGTTGCGATCTCCGGGCTGCTAACCGCATTCGGCGCGGCTGTGGGGCTTTCAGCCACCTCAGCACATCGCAATGCCGGCGCTTCGGTTACGGCCGTAGCCATCGCGACGGCGATATGGTTGGTAATGGTCCATATCTGGAGCTTCGCAGCCGGCGGCTACCTTACCGGCCGTTTATCAGATGTTCCTGACCTTGATCCTCCCGAAGCACAATTTCGAGCCGGCGCGAACGGCTTCATGGTGTGGGCGCTCGGGACGGTAGCGGGACTGGCCTTTCTGACGTTCGCGGCAGGGACGGTCGCTAAATCGACAGCCAATGTCGTGGGCCAAACCGCTTCCGGTGTCGCTCAGGCAGCATCGAATGTATCTGCCGGAAATGTCTCTTACGTCGCGGATGCTCTGTTCCGCGCGCAAGCTGCACAGCCAGGCGCCACTCCGCCTCCCGTTCAACAAAACCGACCAGATCCAGCGGTTGTTGCAGAGGCCGGTCGCATCTTTACCGTCGGGTTGGCCGAAGGCTCGCTCAATAGCGGCGACCGGGACTACCTCGCCCAGGTCGTTTCGCGCCAGACCGGTATGTCACAAGCCGACGCACAGCGGCGCGTTGACGAAACTTATGCCCGCGCGCAAAGCATGAAAGAAAGCGCCGAGCAACACGTGCGTGAGGCAGCGGACAAGGCGCGCAAGCAGGGCGTCCTGGTCGGGTTCCTCACCGCTGCCGCTTCGCTCATGGGTCTTGTCGCAGCGACATGGGCAGCCGGTCTGGGCCGGGAGCACCAGAATACCAGCGAGTACCCGAGGCTGTTTGCTTCTGAGCACTTCTGGTAGGGGCAGAGACCGGATCACAATGAAAGCGGCCGAGCTTACTTCGCTCGGCCGTTTACTTTTCGACGCTTATTCGACTGTCGAGGGGCCGGTATCATTGAAGGCCCAGCACGATCCGGGGGCGAGATAAGCCGTATTCTTCGTGCCCGGTTCGAAACGGGCTGCCGTGCCGAGTTCGAGTGACTCGAGTTTCCGACCAAGCAGATCGATATCGTACACCGTCTGCGTGCCCTGGTAGCGCCGATCCAGGATGTCGACGGGGAACGTGTTATTCTCGTGCTTGACGCCCACCGCAATGTTTTCGGGACGGATGGCAATGCGCGCGGCCGCACCGGGCTCGAGGGGCTGGAGCCGCAGAGCCACCACCTGGGCGCCATTGCCGAGATCGATCAAGGCTTGCTCACCCTGGTTCGAGACGACCTTACCGGCCAGTTCGTTCGTGGCCCCGGTAAAATTGGCGACGAAAAGCTCCGCCGGCCGATTGTAGATCTCGTGCGGTGGTGCGAGTTGCAGAAGCTTCCCATCCCGCATGACGCCGATGCGGTCGCCAAGGACAACAGCTTCGGCCTGATCATGCGTGACATAGAGGGCCGTCATACCCGTCTGCTTGAGAATGACGCGCAGGTCGTCGCGCAGGCGCAAACGCAGCTTCGCGTCGAGGTTCGAAAGCGGCTCGTCCAGCAGAATGAGCTGCGGTCGGTAAACAAGGCTACGCGCCAGAGCGACGCGCTGCATCTGACCGCCCGAAAGAGCGACGACGGGGCGTGACGCATATTCCTTGAGGCCAACGAGCTCGAGCGTCTCCGCAACCATGCGGTTGGCTTCCGCGCCACCGATCTTTCGATGCCGAAGGGGATAGATGACGTTGTCGCGCACGGTCATATGCGGCCAGACGGCGTATGACTGGAACACCATGCCGATATCGCGATGGCGCGGGGGAACGAGCACGCCCTTCTCGGGTGCCGAAACGAGCATATCGCCGATACGGATTTCGCCCGCTGTCGGATGCTCAAGTCCAGCAACCATCCGAAGTGTTGTCGTTTTTCCGCAGCCGGACGGCCCGAGCAGGACCGCTATTTCGCCCGCCGGGATGTCGAAACTGACTCCATCGACGGCCGGCCGGCCGGTGGGGAATTGCTTGCGCAAATCGCGCACGTCGAGCGAGGCCGACATCGAATGATCCTGTTTCGATACTTGCGAGAGATTTGAGGTATCGGCCGCCCGTCTCGAATGAAGCAGGGCGGCCGCCTGTGGGCAGACCTATGCCTTTACTGACGGTAGTTGTAGGTCTTGTTCCATTCCTCGAGCCATGCCTTGCGGAGAGACTCGAACTGCTCGAAGTTTGGCAGCCAGACCTTCACCTTCTGAGGATCCCAACCCTTCGGGTAAGCGGGTGGATTCTTCAGAGACGTAATGTGGCCGAGTTCATTGATCAGGACTTTCTGACCCTCCTCCGACAGACGCCAGTTGAGGAACAACTTCGCGGCGTTGGGATTCTTCGACGCTTTGGTCAGGCCCTCAGCGTACGGAACCGTCGGCACGCCCTCCGGCGGGAATACGGTCTCGACCGGCGCACCTTCCTTGGCCTTCAGGAAGGCAATGTTGTAGAGCAGCGGAGCAATCTCGATCTCGCCGCGGACCATTGCGTCAGCCGTGGGCGCTCCCGACGGGTAAAGAGCAATGCCGAGTGCGGCCTGCTTTGCCCAATAATCCTCGCCAAGCACCTGCCGCTCGAACATGGACCGCGTCCACGTCGTGCCGCCCGACGGACCGACGACTTGGCCGATGAGCTTGCCCTTGTACTCCGGCTTCGTCAGATCGGCCCACGTCTTCGGCGCATTCTTCACGAGCGCTGCATTGTAGGAGATGCCCCAACCCAGCGTGACAGCCGGCCAGAGGTTCGGAGCGACAAGCGCGTCGGGTCGGTAGTCGGCGGCATTCGGCGGCGCATACTCCTGGAACATATCGGCGATCTGCTTCATCAGACCGCGATCGGAGTGGCTCATGATGTCGGCCGCGAGCTTGTTGGCGGCAGCTTCGGTCTTGAAGCGCGTAATGAGCTGGCCGCCCGGAGCGCGAACCATCTCGACCTTGATCTCGGGGAAGCGCTTATTGAAGGCCTTGATGACCTCCTGCTCGATCTCGGCAAAGTTTGCCGTATAGAATACGAGCCGGCCTTCCTTCTTCGCAGCCGCAATGAGCTCGTCCGAACCGAACTCCTTCTGCGCCTGGGCAGTGCCAATGCTAAGCCCAAGAGCAAGGCCAACTAGGCCTATCGTCTTCCAGAACATCAATGTTCCTCCCACTAACGCGGCAAACGATGCCGCACGTCATCAAGCACGACCGAGACCGGTCTTCTGATTCGGGTCGCGCGAGATCCAGTTGAGCACTCCGACGAGAACCGCGATGAGCACGGTCTGTACGAGGCTGAATGCGGCTGTCTTTCCGGTATTGCCGCCCTCGTAGTAGTCGAGCAGCAGCACTGCCATCACCGTCGTGTCGCTGGTATAGAGGAACAGCGACGAGCCGAGCTCACGAATGGCGAGCACGAAGAGCAGCGTCATCGACGCCACGACGCCAGGGCGGGCTAACGGCAGCACGATGGTTCGAATTGTACCCAGCATGCCTTGGCCGCAGATCCACGCAGCCTCCTCCAGCTCCTTATGGATCTGCATGAACGACGTCGACAGCGACTTCACAGTGTCCGGCATGAAGCGGGCAACGAAGGCGAGTGCCATGATCCAGATGGTACCGTAGAGACCGCCCGGCAAACCGATCCATGCCCAGAGATAGGCGACGCCAACGACCAGACCTGGAATCGCGACTGGAATAGTCGCCAGCAGGTCGATAGTCCGGCGACCGGCCAGCTCGGTGCGGTAAACCGTGTAACCGATGGCAAACGCCAGGGCACCACCAAGGAAAGCCGTCAGAACACCGACTTTCATGGAGTTCCAGATCGACCGCACAGTCAGTGGATTATCGAAGATACTGTGAAAGTGCATGAGCGAATACTGGCTCATGTCAAAGATGCTCTGCGGATCCTTGAAGAACAAGAACTTGCGGAAAGCCGCGATGCAGAGCGCCGTAGTCGGCAGAATCACGACCACGAAGAGATAGATCAGCGCCAATGCCAACGTCAGCCAGCGCCATGGGCCGAGATTGAGGCTGCGCGGACGGAACGCCTTGCCGGCGACAGTGGTATAGGCCCGGCCGGACAGCACACGCTGCTGAAGCCACACGAGTATAGCCGTGACGAGCATGAGGATGATCGAAACAGCGGCTGCCGTGTTGTAGAGCGGCGGCGTCCAGGCCGTGAGCTTGAAGATGTATGTCGTCAGGACCGCAATGTCGGCCGGCGCACCGAGCACCGCAGGGATGCCATAGATGCCTAGCATCACGATGAACGACAGGAGCATACCGGACAGAATAGCCGGCATGATCAGCGGGAACGTGACCGAGAACAAGGTCGAGAACGCGCTGGCGCCCGAAACCTCGGAAGCCTCCTCGAGGCTTGGATCCATGTTCCGCAGAGCCGACGACGTGAACATGTAGACGTACGGCGCGTAATACATGCCGAAGACTGCGATGAGCCCGCCCATCGAGTAGACGTTCACCGAGATATCGAGACCGGTCCATTTCAAGGCGGTGTTGATCAGGCCGGTTCGTGGCGAACCGAGAATCGACCAGGCAACGCCCGCGACCAGCGGCGGCACGAACAGCGGCACCATGCTGGCGGCCGCGATAAAGCCTCTACACGGGGTATTCGTGCGAACAACGATCCACGAGAACGTCAGACCGATGACAACCGCGAGCAACGTACCGCCGGCGCAGGCAATCAGCGTGTCGATGAGAGCCGCAATCACGTTCGGATTGCTGACCACTTCGAAGAAGTTTTGGAGAGACGGCTTGAAGTTGCCAAAACCATCGATGACGGGGTTCGTGGTGGTAAGCGCGCCCGCAAGCAGCATCAAGAGCGGATAGACGACCAAGAACACCAGGATTGCACCGAGGAACGCCATCCAGGCAAAGGAAATGGCCTTCCGCCGTCCGGGGGAACCGGTCGGCGCCTGCGTCTTCACGACCTGCTGCACGAGAGCCTCTTGAACGTCATCTGCCCTTGGTGCCGGGCAGTCCTCCCTGGGAGCTTTGGGGTTTCGCGCAACAAGTCTCAGCGTCTTGCCGCACGCGCCCCGATCACTAGCGCAAACAAGCCGGTATGCAAACCTAGAAACTTGATCTTAACGAATGTTCCTGCGCGCCAGCGTGAAGACTTCTGCAGCGACGGTGAATGCCACCCGTAGAACTACTTTGACTGCCCAGAGCTTGGCCGTATCCATCGCCGGCAGGCGTCAACTGCTTGGTCCCGTCAATCAAGCCGTACGCGCAGCCATTGTCCCCGCAGCTCCATCGAGAGAGCCAGTGACGGTGTGAGCGGAGCGGTATGTCGGGGCTGCCTCAGACCCGCAGATAGATTTGCCGAGCATAAAGGAGCCGGGCGATCAGTATCGCGACGGTCAATCCTCCGGCATAGCCGATCAGCCGACCCGTTCCGGAAGCGATCGCGTTGTCAAAGAACGCGGCTATATCTCCCCCGACGAACCTGTTGGCGAAGCCTTCAAAGTAGATGACGTTGTTCAGAAAGTAGATCGTGACCGCATTGGCACCAATCCAGACAAACACAATCGACCACCGTCTGACATGCCACACGTCAATGAGCTGGTGCATTGCGCCGAGCAGAATCAGGCTGTATCCACCGGCGACAAGCACAAACGATGATGTCCATATTCCCTTGATAATCGGAAATTGCAAACCCCAGAGATAGCCCGAAGCCACCATGATGGCCCCGCCAAAGATCAGATAAAGAGATTTTTTTTGGGAATTGATCTCCTGTCGCATCAACGCTAAACCGGCGATGACGCCAATCAGGCATGTAGCGGCGGCGGGTAATGTGCTCAGCAGTCCTTCCGGATCCCAATTACCGGCCCACTTCTTCCCCGGAAGATAATTCTGGTCGACCCAGAACGCTAAATTAGCGGATTTTTCATATGAACCGGCACCAATTCCCGGAACAGGAACGAAGGTAAGTAAAGCCCAATAACCAACGAGCACAATCGCGATCGTAGCCAAAAGGCCGCGCACGCCAAAACTCAAGAACAGAATGGATGCGAGCAAATAACAGATCGCAATCCGCTGCAGCACACCAAGCAGCCTGACGTGCGGCCACAAGCTACTTGCGCCGCCGTAATAGACCAACCCTAGCACGAAAAGCAGCACCGACCGGCGCAGCACACGAAGGGTAGCTGTGAGCGAACCCTCGCGTTCTACCAAGCGTTTCAAGGAGAGGGGAATTGCCACGCCTGTCGTGAATATGAAAAGCGGAAATATAAGGTCGTAGAAGCGAAAGCCCTCCCATGGCGCATGATGGAACTGATCGCCGATAAACTCTCCGATTTCGGCTACGACGGCTGTCGAATTGCGCGACATATCTCGCAACGACCAAGCGATACCATCGCCGCCGACAATCCAAAAGATAGCGAATCCCCGCAACACATCGACTGAAATTATGCGACTAGGCTTTGCCTCGACGAGGCCTTCGCTTCTCCGTGGGCGCGTATTGTCAATGAGAGTGCTCAGCATAAAATTCCCGCCACGACGGCGCCAACCTTTGATTGGTTTCGCGCTTCAAGCACCGCCACCATTACCGATGCTCGTCCGTTCTTAGTCCGCGATTCTGTCGCTCATACGTTCGCGCCTCGGCTCCGCGCCTACTTCTGCTCGCGATGCGGGTGCGGTCGGCAATCACACGACGAGAGTTCAGCGCTTCTCTGGAACGACCGCACCGATCCGGGCGTTCCATTTCCCGTTGCCTGGTGGAATGAAGAGAACGTGATAACGCATCCATCCTACAGACGGACTGCAGGACGGGACGTGACAAGTCCGTGATGATGGAAGTTGCCCGTCCGCCTCGCTGTAACGCGCCTTCGCCGAAGCCTATGCCGGAACCTCAGGGCTGCGCCGCCGTTGTAATCGCACGCTGTCGGAGGTTCATCATGACTCGATCCATGCCCGTCCTTGGCATTTCGTCTGTAGCTTTGCTGGTTGCGACCGGCGTGGCGATTGCCCAAGAACTGACCGTAGACATCAATCGCATTTCCGATACCGGCATTGGCGACAAGATCGGCACGGTCGCCGTCTCGGAAGCGAAGAGTGGCGTCAAATTCAAGGTCTCGGTCACTGGTCTCACAAAGGCGCAGCACGGATTCCATGTCCATGAGCAAGGGGACTGTGCGTCCGCAATGAAGGACGGCAAGATGACGGCCGGTCTCGCTGCTGGCGGCCATTTCGATCCGGACCATAAGAAGTCGCACAAAGGTCCGAAGGGCGCCGGGCACAAAGGCGACCTGCCGCTACTGAAGGCAACGGATAAAGGCATCAACCAAACCGTGACGGCTCCGAGGTTGAAGTTGGCCGATGTCGAGGGGCGCGCCCTTGTCATCCATGAAGGCGGCGACAACTACACGGATCAACCGGAAAATGGCGGCGGGAAAGGTCGCATCGCCTGCGGCGTCGTGCCGAAGCAGTAACCCGATCACATTGCCGAGAAAGGACGCGCTGGAAATCTTCTAACCATTCGGCCTCGGCGAGGCGTCCTTCGCCGATTTCGCTTCGCTGCTGGTCCCACGGCCAACGATGCGCACGCGATCTCCATCGGCGATACCATCAGGCGGTGACTCGACAACACGATCGTCCGGCGTGAGGCCGCTTCCGATTTCCACAACGCGGCCGAGATCGCGGGAAATGACGACGCGCTTCAAGGCGATCCGCTCGTCGTCGCCGACCGTCGCCACCAGCAGCCCGGACTGGTTGAATATCAATGCGCTCGCGGGAACATTGATTGCGATATCCGGAGAGCTGAGTTCGAGACGGACATTGGTGTAGGCGCCCGTCATCAGCGCGCCGCTCGTATTGTCGACGACAAGCTGCATGCGCGTCGTGCCTGATGCCGCATCAACCGACTGCGCCGACGCCTCGACCGTAGCGGGAAAAGTTCGTCCCGGATATTCCGGCACAGTCAACTGCGCCTTGGAACCGACCTTCACGCTCGGCACGAAATTCTGCGGAACATTGACGTAGACGCGGAGGCGGCTGACATCGGAGACGACAAACAAGGCGCCCCCACCGTTTGCGCCAGCATTGATCAACGCACCGACATCCGTGGTTCTTGCCGTCACGAGCCCGTCGAATGGGGCGACAATGCGCTTGTAGTTCTCCAGCACGCGTGTGCGGTCGAGGTCGGCTCGCATGGCCTCGACGAGAGATCTTTTGTTGTTGGCGTCGGCGCTGCGCTGATCGAGATCCTGCTTGGAGATGGCCCCCTTCGGCATCAGCGATTGGCCGCGTTCCAACGTGGCGGCAGCGAGTTCGGCATTGGCTTGTGCGCTCGCAAGATTGGCGCGGGCCTGCATCATTTGCTGATCGAGATCCGGGGCATCGATCTCCGCGAGGACCTGTCCGGCCTTCACCTTGGTCCCGATGTCCGCCTTCCAGTCTTTCAGATAGCCGCTCACGCGCGCAAAGAGTTGGGCTTGCGAGTAGGCTTCGAGCCGCCCCGGCAGATCGAGGCTGTCTTTGCGGCCACGCGTGTCCGGCTTGGCGACGGCAACGGTGGGCACCGCCTGTTCCTCGGTCCACTTCTGGAGACGAGCATCCGCGGTCTTGCGCTGACCCAGGCCAATGGCAACGACCGCGATAAAAATAATGGCCAAAATCGCGGCGGCCACCCTCAGCCCTCGTCGCGACACGACGGAGCTCGGCTCGGCATCAAGCGACATGCGGCTCTCCCGTTGGGGGCTCGGCGACCGTGACGGCACGGCTATGTACCATGCTGAAGACCACCGGCACGAATAACAAGGTCGCAATGGTCGCAAACACGAGGCCACCGATGACGGCGCGGCCGAGGGGCGCATTCTGCTCGCCGCCCTCGCCGAGGCCAAATGCCATTGGCGCCATGCCGATGATCATGGCGAGTGCCGTCATGAGGACCGGTCTGAAGCGAACGAAGCCCGCCTCGATGGCCGCTCGCGTTGGATCGCCAAGCTCCGCAAGACGCTCACGCGCGAAGCTGATGACGAGGACCGAGTTGGCAGTGGCAACGCCCATGCACATGATTGCGCCTGTCAGCGCCGGCACGGAGAGCGTCGTCGACGTCGCGAACAAGGTCCAGACGATGCCGGCCAAAGCGGCTGGCAAGGCGGCGATAATGACGAAGGGATCACTCCAGGACTGGAAATTCACGACAATCAGGAGATAGATCAGGACGATCGCTCCTAGAAGTCCGAATAGCAGCCCCGCAAAGGCACTATTCATCGTCCGCACCTGCCCCATCAAATACACCTGGGCGCCGCGCGGCCGGCTCGATGCCATTTCGTCGACGACCTTCTGCACATCGGCAGCCACTGCACCGAGATCGCGATCCTGGGGTGTTCCGAAGATCTGGATCATCGGCTGAATGTTGTATTGCGAAACAACCGCGCTCCGCGCCACACGATCGATGTCCGCGAGACCACCAAGCGTTTGCGAGCCTGGGTTCGGGCCGGTGATCGAAAGACTTCGAAGCGCACTGAGCGAGTCGATCTGGTACTGCGGCGTCTGCATGACGACCGAATAGGTGACGCCGTTCTCCGGATTCAGCCAGTAGGTCGGGGCAACCTGGCTCGAGCCGGCCAGATTGACGACCATGCTGTTGGTCACGTCGCGTGCCGTCAGGCCCACATACTGCGCGCGCGTGCGGTCAACGGCGACATCGAACCCCGGAGCGCTGAGGGATTGCTGAATGCGTGCGTCGGCCAATCCGGGCACATGCCGCAGTCGCCGTAGCAGCTCGCCCGCATACCGATAGTTGGCTTGCAGGTCCGGACCGCGAACCTGCACATCGATCGGCGCGGGCGCGCCGAAGTTCAGGATCTGGCTGATGATGTCTGCCGGCAGAAAGGAAAAGACTACGCCAGGAAAGCGCGCCGGCAACTCCTCACGGAGAAGCCGCACGTACTCGGCGGTCGGACGGTGGCCTTCCGCGAGCTTGATCTGGACATCGCCATCCTGCGTTCCGATGGTGCCGGTCGCATTATAGGTCGTGTTGATGCCGCTGACCGGGAGGCCGATATTGTCGACGACGGTCGCAAGTTCGTGCGGTGGAATGAGCTGCCGGATAGCCTTTTGAATTTCGGCGAACTGATTGGCGGTTTCCTCGACCCGGGTTCCCACCTTGACCCTGGCGTGCATCAGGATTTGCCCGGCGTCGACAGTCGGGAAAAAATCGCGGCCGAGATAGGGGATGAGCGCGAACGATCCCAGAATGAAAGCCATGAAGCCGACCACGAAAACGCGCCGATGTCCAAGCGCCATCTCGAGGATCTCGCGATAACCAACACGGATGCGCTCGAAGTGGCGTTCGAAGGCCCGCTGGAAGCGCATCAACGGATTGCGGGACGCTGGCCCATCCACACCATGGGCGTGCGGCTCATGCTTGCGCAGAAGATAGTTGGCCATTGTCGGCACCAGCGTGCGCGAGAGCAGGAACGAGCACACCATGGCAGCCATCACTGCCTCGGCCATCGGCACGAACAGGAATCGCGACACGCCCGGCAGGAAGAACATCGGCACGAACACGATGCAGATGCAGAGCAGCGAGACGAACGCCGGCGTCACGATCTGCGCCGCGCCGTCCATGATCGACGCCTCGACGTCCTTGCCCTGCTCCAGATGCCAGTTGATGTTCTCGATCGTAACGGTCGCGTCGTCGACGAGAATGCCGACCGCGAGCGCGAGACCGCCCAGCGTCATAATGTTGAGCGTCTCGCCCAAGGCTGAAAGGATGGCGATCGATCCGAGGATCGATAGCGGTATCGACGTGGCAATGATGACGGTCGACCGCCAGCTTCCCAAAAAGATCAGGATCATGAGGCTGGTGAGCGCCGCGGCCAGGACACCTTCCTTGATGACGCCGCTGACGGCTGCGCTGACGAACACGGACTGATCGCCGATCAGATCGACGTTCATGTTCGCCGGCAAGATCGTCTTGAGCTGCTCCACCTTCTCCTTGACGCCGGCAATAATCGACAGCGTCGAGATGGACCCGTTCTTGAGGATCTGCATGAGTACGGAGCGCGCGCCATCGACATGCACGATATTCGTCTGCGGCGGATTTCCGTCACGGACTTGGGCGACATCGCGAATGTAGACCATCGCGCCGTTGACGTACTTGATCGGCAAGTCACCTAGCTCTGCCATCGATTTCGGCGAGTTATTGAGCTGAATGCCGTATTCCAGCGTTCCGATCTTTTGCGAGCCAACGGGAATGATCAGGTTCTGCGCCGCAAGGGCATTCGCTACGTCCTGCCCTGAAAGACCCCTCGCCTGCATGGCCGACGGATCGAGGTCGATCTGGACCTGGCGCGTTTTCCCGCCGTAGGGATACGGAATGGCGGCGCCTGGAACCGTCACGAGAGGCGTCCTGACGGTGTTCAATCCAAGATCGGCAAGCTGTTGTTCCGAAAGGCCCGCGCCGGAGAGCGCAAGCTGAATAATGGGAACTGTCGATGCGTTGTAATTGAGGATAAGTGGGGGCGTGGCACCGGCTGGAAGCTGTTTCACGGTGGTCTGCATCACCGCCGTCACCTGGGCGTTGGCGATGCGAATGTCGACGTTGGGCTGGAAGAAGATCTTGATGATGCCGAGACCGTTGTAAGACGTCGCCTCGAGATGCTCGATGTCGTTCACCGTCGTCGTCAGGCCGCGTTGCGACTGGGTGATGATGCGCCCGGTCATCTGGTCGGGTTGCAACCCGGTGTAGCTCCAGATGACAGCGATGACGGGGATACGGATATCGGGAAAAATATCGACCGGCATCCGCAACGCGCTGAGCGGCCCGACAATCAGAATCGCCAGGGCCAAAACGACAAACGTATACGGCCGCGTCAGAGCGATGCGGACTATGCCGATCATGGAAAAGCGAATCCTTGCCTGGATACGCGAAAGATCTTCGGGGCCGCCACCTCAGGTGCGTGCATTTTAGCCTTGCCCCCATTTCACCTTAGCTGGCGGTTCTCCAATTGCCATCCAGCATTAATCACAAATCGTGTACATTCCTTAAGCAGGTTGTTCAGCAAACGACTATGCCGACGCTCGATTTATCACACAAGGTTTACTGAACGACGGGCTATGAGCGCGGCATGTCCGTGGCAAGTCTTTATGAATAATGGAGCTGGCGGCTCCTGCGAGGCCGGAGGCGGAGACCACCGCTGGGTCTGGCCGCCGCCACGAGCCACAGAAGCGCCGTGACCGAATGGAGGTGTTGACGTCGCCCCATCCGGCCCGGCGCCAGCGTGCCTCAGAGGCGGGCTTTTCACGCCGCGCAGCGCTTGAGATCGGCCGGCGCGCGCCGCCAAGTCATTGTTTCGCTCAGCATCTTGCTTCCCATGTAGCCCATAACTTTCAGGCGATTGCCACTGAGCGGCGTGATTTCGACGCTGTAGCGCTCGTTCGCCTCGGGGTCATAAATCCAGCCGTTGTCCCACTTTCCTCCGCCGACAGCCTTGACGTTACCGATGACCTGCGTGCCGCACGCGCTGCCGTGGCTGGCGTTCTTCAGCCAAACGATGCGGCCGCATAGCCCGCTACCGCAGTTGGTGATCTCGACAGCGCCGCGGCCGGTGTGATCCAACCAGACTCCGGTCGCCTCGTTTGCCGCCGAAGGTGTGGCCGTTGCCGCCGCCATCGTCACGAGAGCGGCAGCAAGAGCAAGGCGCTTGATGGAGGCGTTCATGGCAATACCCCTTGGCTATCGTGTCAGGTCCAACTTCCCGGTCCATCCGCTCATCAGCGGATATGGGTTGGATGATGCCGTCAGGGGCGATCCGACGCTGTTCCGCAGGAAACAGGCCGCGCAAAAAGTTTCAGCCGCCAAGGCCCGACGCCCGACCCACCCGCGGTCGGCAGTACGACACTCCTCAAATGCGAAGCGGGTCGCCACCACTGGCAACCCGCTTCAGAAAATCAATCGCCCCTAACGGCGACCCATCATCGAACCCGCATCAGTCGAGCTTCAGGTTGGCGCGTTTCACCCACGACTCGTAGGACTTGAACTCCCGCTTGTTCATCTCGGCGAGCTGCTCGGGCTTCTCATCCATGGCGAAGAAGCCGATATCGAGCATGCGGCGCCTGATCGTCGGATCCGCCGTAACTTCCGCGACGGCCTTGCCAAACTTCAAAGCGATGTCTTCCGGCATACCCTTGATGGCGTAGAAGGCGAGCCAGGTCGGCAAATCTATTTTATAGCCGGCCTCTTCCATCGTGGGCACATCGGGAAAATCCGGGTGACGCTTGCTGGACGTCATCGCAAGCATGATCGCCTTGCCGGATTTGACGTGAGGATAGTGCGCATTATCGAGCATCACGCTGACCCGCCCGGCGAGAAAGTCGTTCAAGGCCTCGGGACCACCGCGATACGGAATATGCAGAGTATTCATGCCGGCGAGAATGTTGAATGCCTCACCGCGCAGATTGGTCGCCGAGCCGACGCCAGGCGATGAGTAGGTCAGCTCTCCTGGCTTGGATTTGGCCAGGGCAACAAACTCAGCAACCGTCTTCACTCCCAGGCTCGGCAAGACAGCCCAGCCATAGACATATTCACCGACCGCCGCGATCGGCCGGAAATCCTTCGGATCGTAACCCACCTTGCGCAATTGCGGCAGCAGAACCATCGGTGCATTGGGGCTGGACAGGATGGTGTACCCGTCCGCCGGCGCAAAATGCGATGCCGCCTCGACGCCAACCGTGCCGGCCGCGCCCGATCGGTTCTCGACGACGAAGGGCTGGCCCAGCTTCTTGTTCAGTGCCTCGGCGATAGTGCGCGTGAGCACGTCGCCGCCCGTGCCTGCCGGGTAGTTGTAGATGATGCGTACTGGTTTTGTGGGCCAATCCTGGGCCGATGCTGGAAGGCCAGACAGAACCGCGCCGATCGCCGTGAGGGCAACAACGGCAACGCGACGTAGACATCCCGGAACAGACATCGATGACATGAGGCATTTCCTGAGAGAGGAGCGAATTCCACGGTGACGATAGATCAGCCGAGTGAGCATTTATGGCCCCGTGGACAATGACTGAGGCTAATCGTTGTCGTCACTCGAATGCAATGACTGCCACCTCGCCCACCACCAGTATCGTCGCGCGAGCACCTAGCCGGCGCCAGGATCCGCACTCTCAGACGCTTCCATATCCGCGAAAGACCCGAGCACCTCGAGGTCGCACACATACCCATTCCCAGACCGGGTGATCGCGCCCATGTCCTCGAGCGCGGTCAGCGCGAGATTGACCTTCGGCCTGCTGGCGCCGATCAGAAGACCTATCTCGCTTTGCGAAAGTCCGAGATCGAGCTTGACCTCCCCATTCTTCGCCGCTGCGCCTCGCAGCTTGAGCGACGACAGGATCAACCGCGCCAGCCGCACTTCGACCCGATGCAGCGCAATGGCCTCTAGCTTCTGATCCGTCTCGCGCAGACGCTGGCAAAGGAAACGGATGGCGGCACTCGCGATCTTCGGATTTTTCTCGATGAGCTCGTTCAAGGCCCGTTGCGGGAGGGTCATGGCACTCACCAGCCCGATCGCCGTCGCACCCGCCGTCCGATCGCCACCATCCAGCGTCGCGATCTCGCCGAACAACTCCCCTGCCCCCGCATGCGCGAACGATAGCTCCCGCCCCTCTGGCGACAGCACGGAAAGGCGAATGCGGCCGTCGAGCACGAGGTAGATCTCCCGGCCGGGATCACCCCGCGAAAAGACGATCTGGTTGGTATCGAATTGCACGCGTCGCATGCGTCCCACGACAGCCATCCGGTCGTCGTCCCCGAGATCTCCGAAGAGCGCGGACTTGGCCAGCAGATCGGCAATCGCCTTGTGATCCATGACGCGAGATCCCGGAATGCTACGGTCATCGGACCGAATGAGCTGATCGGACATAATCTTCTAGCATAGTGCACCTTCGGACTGCGCCTGCCGAAAATCGGTGCGGCCAGCAGCGCAGCCCATCGTCAAGTTGTCGCCACCGCTGTGGGCAAGGGCGTGGATACACCACCGTATTCGGCTTCCCGAAGCTTGCGGCCACCGACCTCATAAACGCGTGCCGCACGTCGAAGCAGCGCCGGCCGGTGCGCCACCACAATGCGCGTGATCGACATCTGGTCGATGAGATCGGCGATCAACTCTTCGTTCTGCTCGTCGAGATTCGCCGTTCCTTCATCGAGGATGAGGATCTTTGGCTGGCGATAAAGCGCCCGGGCCAGGAGGATTCTCTGGCGCTGCCCACCCGAAAGCGTCGAGCCCATGTCACCGACCAAGGTCAGATACTGCATGGGCATGCGAACGATGTCGTTGTGCACCTGGGCAGCCACCGCAGCACCGACGACGCGCTGCATATCGAGATCAGGATCGAAGCCACCGATGTTGTCGGCGAGCGTACCGGATAGCAACCGATCGTCCTGGGCCACCACGCCAACCTTGCTGCGCCACGCCCGCCACCGCTCCGGAGTCGCGCGCTGGCCATCGAGTTCAATCATGCCGTCCGAAGGTTGATTGAGCCCCAGCAGAAGTTTCAGCAACGTGCTTTTTCCGCCGCCGGATGCGCCATGAATGGCAACATAATCGCCGGGCGCTATTTCGAGATTGATGTCCTCCAGAACCAGCGGGTCGGTCGCTCCATAACGAAACGAGACATCCTTGAGCCGCATCCACCCACTTATCTCGGCCGGTTCCGCGATCGCCGCACCGCTGAGTTCGGCGGGCGTCGTCACGATGTCGGCAAGGCGATCGAGATGCAGGCGCAGGAAGCGAAACTGCGTGAGCTGGTTGACGAGCGCATTAGCGCGATCGGTGAACGTCTGCCGATACGAGAGGAACGAGAACAGCATTCCGACCGAGAAGCCTTCGGCATCGAGGATGAGGCGGCCGGCGACATAGATCACGATCACCGTCTGCAGACCCGTCACGACGTTCTGAATGAGGGCCTGCGATATCGAGAGCTTGCCCACCGCAATGCTCGCATTCGTCGTGTCGGCGTGCAGATTGCGCCAGTCGCTTTCGCGCACGCTTTCCCGGCCGAGAAGCTTCAGCGTGGTCGCCGCGCGCACACTCTCCATGAGATGCGTGTGCTCCTTCGCCTCGGCGAGGATTTCCTCCTCCATCCGCTGTTTCATGCGTGGAAACAGGGCCAGATTGAGCGCCATGTTGATCAGCACGGCGGCAATCACGATCAGCGCCAAGGTGGTCGAATAGAAGAACAGAATGACTGCAGCGATGCACGCCATGGCGCCATCGATGACGGTGCCGACGACACCTTGCGTGATGGCATCCTGAATGGGCTTCGTCGATCCCAGCCGCGAGATGATGTCGCCCGCATGCCGTTTCTCGAAGTAATCACTCGGCAGCCGCAGCAAATGACGCACCAGGTTGCCGGAGATCTGGAAGCTCAAGAGATGGCCGAAAACGCGCAGCGCCCATGATCGCAGGGCTTCGATGGCCGCTTGAATGATGACGAGCGCGCCGAACCCCAGCGCAATGACCGTCAGAAGATCGCGATCCACACCGGCGAGCGCTTCGTCCACGACGAGCTGCATCTGCAGTGGCGCGACGAACGTCACGATCTGCAGCGCGACCGACAGAACGAGCACCTGGGCAAGCGCAGGCCACCAGCCCGTCATCCTCGACCAGAGCATCGACAGCTTCATCGGCAGGCGCGCCGAAACCGGCTCGAACGTCTCGGCTCGGGCAAGCTCGAGCACCACACCGGTAAAGTGGTTCGAGAACTCCGTCGGGTTCAATGTCCGCACGCCTACGGCCGGATCGTGCACGACGAACTTGCGCCGGCCGACGCTCTTCAACACGACGAAATGGTTGAGATCCCAATGCAGGATGGCCGGCAGGCGAACCTTGTCGAGCGCGCTCATCTCCACCCGAAGCGCACGCGTCGAGAAGCCTAACTGATCGGTGATCTCCATCAGGCTCTTCAGCGACGCACCCGCGAGAGAAAGCGCGTAACGCTGGCGCAGCCCGTTCAGGTCGACGTCGTGGCCATGGTAGCGAGAGATCATGGCAATACACGCCAGCCCGCACTCGGCCGCCTCCGACGCCGTGATGACGGGAAGACGACGGCCACCGATATGCAGTTCGTCCAGAATTTTCATGACCGTCGCCCCACGGCGTAGATCGGATCAAGCAGCCAGCGCAGAAGGCTGCGCCGGTCGAACACAATCTCGGCCGAGGCAAGCATGCCCGGCTGCAACGGAATGGCCTGCCCATAGGCCATCATGGTTTCGTTCGCGAGCGACACCCGGATGCGAAACACCGGCTCCTCGACCCGCAAGCCTTGGAAGCCAACCTCGGCGGGGCTGATCACGGTACTGGAAACCGTGCGTATCGTGCCGTGGATGGTGCCGAAACGCTGATAAGGAAAAGCCTGGAGGCTGATCGCAACATCCTGCCCCGGCTGCACGAATCCAATCGCACGGGACGGCGCCAGCAATTCTGCTTCGAGCTTGCCTCCGACGGGAACGATCACGGCGATCGTTCCACCCGTGGCGATAGGCTGACCGGCGGTCACCGGGAGTGCGGCGATGCGCCCGCTGACTGGGGCCAGGACGAATTGAAGACGCCGCGCTTCCGCCTCTGCGCGGCGTTGCTGGAGACTGGCTTGCGCGGTGGACGCCTCCGAGCGCGCGGCATCGATCTCGAGCGGTATCGAGGCAAGCCGCGCCTTGATGTCGGCGATCGCACTTTCGACGCTCGCGAGTTGACGATGATGCGCGGCGAGTTCCTGTTCGGCCGAGAGAAGTGCCAGACGACGGGAATCGACTTCCCGCCGCGCCAGAAACCCCTTGCTGGCGATCTCGACGCCGCGCTCGTATTCGGCACGGGCGATCTGGAGGCGCTGCCCCTGAAGTCCGACCTGGATGGTGATCTGTTTGTGTTCGGCTTCGCTCTTCGAGAGGCGGATCTTGGCCTGCTCGCGCTCGACCTCGAGTTGCGCGAGTCGCGATTCAGCCTTTGTGCGCGCAGCCGCGGTCTCCGACGTCAACCCGAGAGAAATGACATCGCCCACATTGCCCGTCGATATTTCGGTGGACATGCTGAGCACGGCGATGCGATCCCCGGCCGAGATGACATCGCCTTCCTTGACGATGAGGCTCTGCAACGTCGCCGATGCGGGAGCGGCCGCCCGGATCATGCCTTGATCAGGAATGAGATAACCGGCGACATTCGCTTTGCGTGAGTAGGTGCCAAGGGCCGCGAAGATGGTGGCCCCAAAAACGATCGCAGCCAGAAGCAAGCCCAGCGTGCGGACGGACAACGGTGTGGCCAAGACGACCTGCCCGTCGAGACGTCGCGTCGCGTGCGCCACCGCTTCTTTGCGAAAAAGCTGGCTCATAGGGACCTCACGTGGGTCGCGTATCGCAAATGTGACGAGAGAGCCTGGTTCATTGGATGGCGGCCTGAGAGTCGATCTTCAACTCAGCCTCCTCCGGCCGCAGGGCCTCCTCCAACAGATCGAGCTCTTGCTGCGGCAGGTCAGAAACAAACACGCAGGTAAACTGTCCTGTGCTCAACGTACGCACGAAATAGCCATTGTGCCGGCCGCGCATTGCGAGCGGCGCCGTATCGTCGATCGGGGACTGAAAGAGTGTGACGAGATGGCCGCTTCGCTTGTAGATGATCGCCGCCTTCGGCAGATCGGCCAGATATTCGATCCGCGCTCCTTGCAATTCAAACCCCGTCGCTGCGAGATCTTGTAACGGCCCGGTTTTCTGTCCGCGGTTCCTCAGCCAGTCCTCGACAGTCGCCGGATCATGGGAAAGCACGTCTACGAGGTGGTCGCCGGCAACGCCGCGAATGTGCGCGGCTACGACTTCGCTAATATCTGCGAAGCCTTCTTGCGGTGGTCCTGGTACGGCCGGGCGACTGACAATGACGACCGACAGATCCGCGATCGGCCGTATCTGACAGGCCAACCTGATGTTGGTCGGCGCGCCGATCGACGCGAGCGTGACCGCTTCTGCACCCATGGGTGCAGGTAATCGATCCCGGCCTTTCTCAATTCTCACCCTGCACGTCGAGCAACGCCCGCGCCCACCGCAAACCGAAGCATGAGGAATGCCGGCTTCGCGACTGAGCTCAAGCAGGGTCTTTTCCGGCGTCGCCTCGATGGTGGGGCCATCCACAAAGTGAACGCGGACCCGTTTGCGCAGCATCTTTCGCGAGAGCTGACGCGATAGTGCGAGCGCGACCACGCCAACAACCATCGCATAAAAGACGATGCGAGCACCGACACGCAACCAGGCCAGCGCAGCACCATCCTCGGCGCTGGGCCAATTGGTGCGCGCTTTGAGAGCGGCGAATGCAGCCGGATCTTGCATGATGTCGCCCACCGTGCGGCCGCCAACGGCAAAGCCGGCAAAAGCCAAGGCCGGAACGGCGAGTGCGATGACCAGCAGGATGGGAGCGGCACGCCGATATCCGTCGGACAGGCGCAGCCAGTAGTGAAGGCCCAGACATCCGTGGCCCCAAACAGTCAGGAGAAGAAGCGTCTGGACGACAGCGCTGTCCGGCCACAGTCGCATCAGTTCGTAAAGATAGATGTCCTCCACCTTGAAATACTGATGGGCGATCCGCGTGTTCACGATGTGTGGAAACAGAAAGAACGGGATCGCGAGCCCGAGCAGGATCTGCACAGCCTCCCATCGCGGCATACGCCAGGTTTTGCGACGCGAAAGCTTCAGAAGAGCAAGGGTGATGTGCGTGAAGAGGGCGGCGCCCAGAACCAGCGTACCCGCGGTCGAGCGCGTGAAGGTCGTGCGCAGACGCTGAGCGTCATGCATCACCTCCAGGCTTACCAGGCCAAGCGCATGATTGAGGAAGTGCGTAGCCGCAAAGACAAACAGGATCAGCCCCGAAAAGAGCCGAAGTTTCTGCTCAAAGCTGCCTCGCAAATACACGTGCATGGGCAAATCCCCGGGGGCTCCAGGCTGGTATAAGTCGGGGAGCGGCGTCAACAGTTCTCGGAATCACCTGTGAATCGCGCGTTGCCGATGGCACGGAAAACGACAAGTGACCCGCGCCACGATTGCAGCGCAGGCCACCCGCCGAGAGAAATTACTTCAGATGGTCATCGGGACGGTTGAAAGGGCCTCGCGCCGGCTTCGGATCGTTGCCGCCGAAGAGACCTTTCAGCCAGGAGATGAAGCCGGCCCCGGCTATCGCCTCGATTTCGTCGAGGCTCAGTTCACGTAGTTCGGCAGTGGCAGGGGTGTTGCTGAGATCCTTAATCATAGCCGTGTTCCTTGTTGATCATGTTGAGGTGAGAGGTCGATGACGTGCGGCGTTTGGGGGGTGGCGAAATCAGAATGACGTGCCTGTGCCGGCGCGCTCGGGCGTACCCGGCGTGATCCAGGGGTTGAAGATGATCACAGGCACCCCGAGTCCGCCGTAAGTGCGCGGATCGGTCGTGCAGTCGCCGAGCACGACGATGGCTCTGACGCGAGCACCGACGACGGCGTCGATTTCTTCGTGGGTCAATGTGCGGAGCCCTGGCTCCTTGCGGGCTTCGATCATGGCAGGTCTCCCTTGACGTTACCGCCTTGTGGCGTCTCGAAGATCGCCTTCGATGGGGCCAATATGTCATCGGGAAGAAACTGCCGCTGTTCCGGTGGGAACAGGCCAGCGTGCTTGTCTGAGTTGTAGAAACAGGGGCGCAAGCGACGCGAACGCTTTCGATACCTTCAACAAGAAAACCGCCCGAAAATCCGATAGAGGGCAAGCCGAACAACTGCTCGCTTTCAGGCCTCCTTCGCGAACCTTCGGCGGATCGCCGACAAAGTTATTCCCGCCTCGGCCAACGGATGCAAAATGGCGCCGTTCTGATCACCGCTCAGTTTGGTGACGTTCTTTGACAAGTGAATAACCGCGGCGCATCAAGGGATTCCTTGGAAGTCCGTTCCCCGCACACGCGGGGCTGAACCGTTCTCTGGATCGATGATCCGTGCGGCAGAATCCCATTCCCCGCACACGCGGGGCTGAACCGTCCGTCTCGCGGTCCCAGGACTCGTGCAGCCACCGTTCCCCGCACACGCGGGGCTGAACCGCACGTCGCGCTCTCGATGTCGCCGACGTATCCCTGTTCCCCGCGCATCTCCGCCTGCACTTCGGTTCCGTATCATGCGCGTTCCCGTCTGGCGTCCGGACCATGCGCGTCGGCAATCGCTGTCGTGCACGTCAGAATCGCCGCGACGATCAGTGCCGCCGCGGCAAGCAATGTGGCCGCACGCAGGCTCCCCGAAATCTCCGCGAGTACACCGGCGATCGTCGGGCCGATCATCTGACCGAGCGCGAAACTTGCCGTTGTGATGCCGATCGCCCATTGCGGCCGACTGCCCGAAAGCTCGCGCGCCGCCATCAGGCCCAACGCGGTCAGCCCCATGAACGTGCCGCCGAGCAGAGCGGCCGATAGGGCAACACCGGCAATGCTGGACCACTCGACACTGAAGGCGACCCCGATCGCCTCGACAAGACAAGCGACGGCGTACGCCCTGAGCAAACCAACGCGCCACCCGAGCCATTGCCAGAGCGGCACCGAAGGTATTGTCGCGATGCCGACGATCACCCAAACCCAGGGCTCCAACGGTCGGATGGCCGCCGTCTCGCGCACGATCGTCAGGAGGAAGGTTGCGGTGATGACATAGCCAAAGCCGAATAGCCCGTGGGCCACCGCGAGCTTGGTGAGAGCCGGATCGACCGCTTGCGGCGCAATTGAGTTTGTCGTCCCCTGGGCGCCGCGTGACGGAGGAATGAGCGCAATTGCGATCACAGTCGCCCCCGCCGAGACAAGACCCGATGCCAGCCACAGTCCCTGCCAGCCGACGCCAGCCTCACCGAGCGTCGAAACGGCAATCGCCGACGCAACGATCCCAACGCCGACGCCTGCAAAATGGATGGATGCAAGCTCACCGCGACCCACCGCCGCCAGCCGCTCGAGCACGAGCGTGGATGAGCAGATAATGACGAATGCGCTTGCGACGCCGCCAATGAACCGCAACACCAGCAGCAACGCGATGTTGCCCGACAGCGCCATGCCGGCCGTGCTCGCCGTGCTGGCCACAAGTGCCGCCACCAGCCACGACCGCGGACTGACGGCAAAGGTCGGACGGCCGACGACGAACGCGCCGATCATATAGCCGAGGAAATTTGCCGAAGCGACCAGCCCCGCGTCGAGCTTGCTCCACTCCAGCCCACTGATCATCGCCGGCAGGATTGGCGTGTAGACGAACCGCCCAATGCCCATGCCGGCCGCCATAGCCAGCAGTCCGCCAACAGCCAGCCAGGCAGGATGCTTCAGAGTCATGTGATTGCCGCCGGTTGCCCCTGGTCTCGCACGCCACGGCGGCAGGGAATAATCGCTCGAAGAGGACGCGTCGGCATATCACCGCAGCGCCGCCCAGCATCCTATCGAAATCGTCCGATCGGTCGTGGTCAGCGCCGACGTTGGTTGGCCGTCCATGCTCTTCCGCAAGTGCTCCCTACGCGGCTTCGGCGAGCGTCGGGCTGAGACCTTGCACGCGGGTCTGGCGCATGTACCGGCGATACTTATCGGCATCATAGCCTTCGCCCCGGTGGATGAGGCAGCGATTGTCCCAGAATACCACCTCGCCCGGCTGCCAGCGGTGAGCGTAGATGTGCGCCTCGCCAACCGCTTCTTCAACCAGGCCATCGAGCAACGCGCGACTGTCGGCCTCGCTCCAACCTTCGATGCCCTTGGCGTGCGAACCGATAAAAAGGTTCTTCTCCCCTGTCCCCGGATTGCGGCGGACGAGCCGATGCCGTACCGGCGGCAGTGTCGCAGCAAGCTGCGGCGAGACCGCATCCGGCGCCACCTTCGAGCGCGAATAGACATAGTCGTGGATGACGATCAACGGATCGAGTTCCGCCTTCCGCGCGGCCGGCAGACGTGAGTACGCGGCTCGCGTGCTGGCAAAGAGCGTCGCACCCCCCTCGGCCGGCGTCTCGTAGGCGCACATGATCGAAAGGAACGCGGGCGTCTCCTTGAACGAGGCATCCGAGTGCCACATGTTATTGCCGGTGAGGAAAATCGTCTTCTTGTGCGTGTTACCCAGCACTGTGCCATCGGCCTGAACATTGCCGATGGTGCCGAAATATTCGAGGCGCCCCTCACCTTTCGCAACATGGCTCGGCTCGGGCTCACCGAAACGCCGCGTGAGAGCAAGCTGCGCCGCGTCGTCGAATGTCTGATCCGGAAAAACCAGGAACGCGTACCGGTCGACCGCATCGCGAATGGTCGACACTGCAGTCGCGTCGAGATCCGTGCGCAGGTTGATGCCGGTGACGCGTGCGCCGAATTCGGGATGGATCGGTTGAATGTCGACCGTGCTCATTGGCTCAGCCTGCCTTTCGGATGCTGTCGGAGAGTGTATCGAGAAGCGCCAGGGTCTTGTCCTTGTTCTCCGACGGCGCCGAGAAAACGATGCGCGAAATACCGGCATCACGAAAGCGCTTCAACGTGTCGGGATCATGGCCTGTGTTGAACGTCGTGATCGGCAGCTCGCTCGGATCGCGGCCCGCCTCCTTGCACATCTCGCGGAATTTCGGGAGATGGTCGAGCACATCGACACCACCATATTCGGGCCGCTTCGCATGCGGCACCCAGCCGTCGCCGAAGGCAATCGCACGCCGCGCGCCATAAGGATACATGCCGCCGACAATCACCGGCAGCGGCTTCTGGATGGGCTTCGGCCATGTCATCATGGGACCGAACTTGACATACGCACCCTCGAACTCTGGCTTGGACTTGGTCCAGATCTCGCGCATGGCGCGTACGCGCTCGTCCATCACTTTGAACCGGCCCTTGAAGTCCGTCGTGCCATGGTTCGCCATCTCGTCCTCGTTCCATCCCGCCCCGACACCGAACAGAAAGCGGCCCTGTGATATCTGGTCGAGGCTTGCAACGGATTTTGCTGTTTGAATCGGATCGCGCTGCACGACGAGACAAATGCCGGTCGCGACCTTCAGCTTCGACGTCGCGGCAGCGGCAGCCGAAAGCGTCACGAACGGGTCCATGACATCGTAATACTTCTTGGGCAGATCACCGCCTTGCGGGAACGGCGACTTGCGCGTCAGAGGAATATGGCTGTGTTCCGGCGCCCACAGACTTTCGAAACCTCGCTCCTCCAACGCCCGACCGAGGTCGACTGGCCCGATGGAATAGTCGGTAAAAAAGATCGCTACACCATAGTCCATGTCCGTATCCTCCTTGGTTTTCTATGCGGCTGATGCAGTGCGCTCAACTCTGCTTCTGGCCGTAGGTCAGCAGACCACCGCCGACTTTAGGCGGATGCGCACGGATGGCGTCCTCGATGGGCTCGGTCCCCCAGCCGGGACGAGCCGGCATGATCAGATGACCGTCCTGATACTCGGGAACATGCGAGAACATCTCTTGATCCCACGCGATCCGATCGATGTCCGTCTCCATGATGCGCAGATTCGGCACGGCAGCCGCAAAGTGTGCGTTCATCATGGTGCACAAATGACCGTAGAAATTGTGCGGCGCGACGTTAACCTCGTGCGCCTCGGCCAGATTGGCGATCTTCATCGACTGCCACACGCCATTCCACGGCGTGTCGACAATCGCCACGTCCATCGCCTGCTCGCGGAAATAGGGCAGGAATTCGCGCACGCCGAGGAGCGTCTCGCATGACGAGATGGGATGCGGACTCTGACGACGGATCAGCCCCAAGGCTTCCGGATTGTAGCTGTCGATCTCGATCCAGAACATATCGAGATCCGCGATCGCACGCAGGATCTTCAGATAACCTTCCGTTTTGGCGTTGAAATTGAGATCGAGGAGAATATCCACGTCCGGCCCGACACCCTCGCGCAGCGCTTCGAGGTGCATGCGCAGATTTCGGATCACGTGGCGCTCGACGTTGACCGCCGGTTCGTTGGGTGAACCGAACCCTGGCCGCCAGCCCTTCGGGTTCTTCCTATCCTGGTCGTAGAGGAAAATGTTCGTCTTGCAGGCCGTGAATTTCTTCTCGCGGACCTCGCGACCCATGGCCTTTACGCCATCGAGATCGGTGATCGCCGGCTTGTACCAGGTCGGATGATTGATCCGCCAAGTACAACAGTGTGACCAGTAGACACGAATGCGATCACGAACCTTTCCACCGAGCAGCTCGTAACAAGGCACCCCCAGTGTCTTGGCCTTGGCATCGAGCAGCGCATTCTCAATCGCGCCAAGCGCCAGCGCGACGACGCCACCCGCCGCAGGCCGCGTCAGCGCATAAAGCTCCGCATAGACGCGCTCATGCTCACCGACCGGCTGACCAACCACCCGCGCGCCAAGGCGATTGACCGCCGTCGCGACGCCGGGAGCGCCGAAGCCTTCGTCGAACTCGCTCCAGCCGGTAACTCCGTCCTCGGTCACCACCTTCACGAAGTGATAGTTCCGCCATCCGGCATCAGCGGCGAGCGTTTCGATGCTCTTGATCCGCGACGATACCTTGAGGGTTGATGCGTCGGGCATAGGGCGGTTCTCCCTCGAGCGATTGCCAACTGGTCCAGCAGAAGACCTATATCGTGCGCGCAAAAGTGGCGGTATGTCACCACCTCACTGTTAACCTTCTCTGACAACCGCCTCTCTTCCTCGAATTCTATCGCCCGAGATCGCTCCGCGAAGTTTCAGCAGGCTCCCACAGAATTCGGACACAAAGTAAAATATCATCAAAAAATACAAATACTTATAAGGTATTATTGACAAATAACATGAGATGACACGATGCCGGTCTCCATGGACTTGCCGGACTTTAGACCGCAAGTGCTCGATAGGCATGGAGATGGCGCCGGGACAGCTATAACGTAGCTCCAGCGACAAGCCGCAACCCAGCGAGTTCCCAATGACCGATTCCGAGAGCCCGCCGACCACACGTTCCGGCTCCGACGAAAGCCTCGATGCGCTGGTGCTCGAAGTCGCCGACGCCGAATGGCGCAAGGTCGCCGTCTTCATCGCAATGGTGATCGACGCAGCGAAGGTACGCGGGCTCGAGACGAGCGGTCAGCTCGTGGCACAGCGCATTTATGCTCTGGTCGAGACAGGCGCCCTCGCGGCGAAGGGTAACGTCCGCCGGTGGCGCGCCGGCGAAATCCGCAAACCGCAACCATGATGGCGGATACCCAGCACGCGTGAACGCTCTGCGACTTTTCCAGGCGTCTTCGACCTCGACAGTCCAGGCGCTCTCTCGCAACATGTCCTCGCCCAAACGGAGTGCCACCAATGTCAGACGAAGTCCTGATCCGACGCGAGGGCGAGGTGCAGATCATCCGCCTCAATCGCCCCACGAAGAAGAACGCGTTGACGCGTGCCATGTACGATGCCGTGACCGAGGCATTGAAAACCGCCGAGGCAGATGACGGCGTCGCCGTTCACGTGATCACCGGAACCGACGGCGTGTTCTGCGCGGGCAACGACATCCAGGACCTCGCAAAACGCGCGACAGATCTTGGCAAGGCTGGCGGCGCGTCGAGTTTCATTCAATCGCTCCCCACACTCGAAAAGCCGTTGATTGCCGCCGTCGACGGCCTCGCCATCGGTGTCGGCGTGACGATGTTGTTCCATTGCGATCTCGTCTACGCGAGCCCGGTCGCCTCATTCCGAACGCCATTTCTCGATCTCGGCTTGGTGATGGAGGCCGCATCGAGTTTGCTCGCGCCGCAGATCATGGGCCATCAAAGAGCGTTCGAGTTGCTGTGCCTCGGCGAGCCATTCGACGCTGAAGCGGGCTATCGCGCGGGCTTCGTCAATCACATCGTCCCCGCGGCGGAGCTCGAGGCCGAAGCGCTCAAGGCCGCAGGCCGCCTTGCTGCAAAGCCGCGCGCCGCACTCGTCGCCGCGAAGCGACTGATGAAATCCGGAAGGAAGGATCGCGCGCTCAGGCAAATGGAACGCGAGGCCGTACTCTTTGCAGAGCTGCTGCAAAGTGCCGAGGCGCGTGAAGCGTTCGCGGCGTTCCTGGAAAAGCGGAAGCCCGATTTCGCGAAAGCCCGAGCGAAAGGATAAAGACCTTTTCGCGCGATTACTTTCCGGTCGCCTCCTTCGCGAGGGAGTCGAGCAGCGCCTCGAGTTTCGCGTTTATGTCTCGCAGCGCAGGCGACGGCGTGGCGGGCGGCAGACGATAGCCCACCTGGATCGTTCCCGCATCGGCGCGCGCCTCGAAGACGAAAATCGAGATGGGACAATTCGCAATCGCGAGCGGCGTGGCATTGACCGCGTCATGCGTGAGTTTCACCGGACAAAACTGCAAGTATTCGGCATGTTTATACGGCGACGTCACATCGCCGGTCGCCTCTGCCGTTCGTTCGAGCATATCGTTGAACCGCCCGACATGATCGATGACAAAGCCCTTATTGATGATGGCGTTCTTCAAATCGTCGCGCACGTCCTCGAACTTTCCGTCAGTCGTGTAGACGTGATAGCCCGTGTCATCCGCCGCAAAAGCCGCAGATCCCACGAGCAGCGCAACGAACGCCAGTACGCCCGCGAGACGTTTTGTCATGCATCGCCCCGATTCGATGAGAGAGTTGCGGCGTCGCGGCTCGCGGGTGCGCCATCCTGCAACAACTTCCACGTCACCGCGTCCGTCAGCGCCTCGAAGCTCGCATCGACGATGTTCGGAGACACACCAACGGTCGACCACCGACGCCCGCTCGCCTTGTCGCGACTGTCGACCAGCACGCGCGTCACCGCCTCGGTGCCGCCCGTGAGAATGCGCACTTTGTAATCGACGAGCTCAATGTCGCGGATGAAATCCTGGTAGCGCCCGAGGTCCTTACGCAAGGCCGTATCGAGCGCATTGACCGGACCATTGCCTTCCGCGACCGACCACAGCGGCTCATCCTCACCGCTGATGAACACGCGCACGGATGCTTCCGACACGGTGATAAGTTTGCCCAACGCGTTGCGTCGCTTCTCGACAATCACGCGGAAACTATCGACCGTGAAATACTCCGGCACCTCACCGAGAAGGCGTCGCGCCAGCAGCTCGAACGAGGCATCAGCACCCTCGTAGGCGTAGCCCAGCGCCTCGCGCGACTTCACTTCATCCAGCAATCGTCCGATCCGCTCGTCGTTCTTCGGAACACGAATGCCCAGCCGCTCCAGCTCCGAGACGACGTTCGACTTACCTGCTTGGTTGGACACCAGTACGCGACGCTGATTGCCAACCGATTCCGGTGGCACATGCTCATAGGTTTGCGGCTCCTTCAGGATCGCCGAAGCATGAATGCCGGCCTTCGTCGCAAACGCACTCTCACCGACATAGGGCGCCTGACGCGCGGGCGCCCGATTGAGAATTTCATCGAGCATCCGGCTCGTCGCGGTGAGCTTCTGTAGGTTTTCCTTCGTAACCCCAATTTCATAGCGATTGGCAAGATCGGGCTTCAGCAGAAGCGTCGGAATGAGCGACGTAAGGTTCGCATTGCCGCACCGCTCGCCGAGCCCATTGAGCGAGCCTTGAATCTGGCGACAGCCCGCGCGCACCGCCGCCAGCGTATTCGCCACCGCCTGTTCCGTGTCGTTATGTGTGTGAATGCCGAGATGCGAGCCCGGCACTACACGCGTCACCTCGCCAACGATCGCTTCGATCTCGTGCGGAAGCGTGCCGCCATTGGTATCGCAGAGCACCACCCAGCGCGCCCCGGCATCGTACGCCGTCCATGCCACCGCGAGGGCATGCTCGGGGTTCGCCTTGTAGCCGTCGAAGAAATGCTCGCAGTCGATCATCGCTTCCTTGCCGGCTGCGCGGATCGCTTCGACGCTCTCCTTCACCCCGGCCACATTCTCGTCGTTGGTGATGCCGAGCGCGACGCGCACGTGATAATCCCATGCCTTCGCAACGAGACAAACCGCCGTTGCGCTCGACTGGATCACAGCCTGGAAGCTCGGATCGTTGGCCGTCGAGCGCCCAGCCCGCTTCGTCATGCCGAATGCCGTGAAGGCTGCGCGATCGAGTTTCGGCGGTGTGGCGAAGAACTCCGTATCGGTGTCGTTGGCGCCCGGATACCCCCCTTCCACATAGTCGATACCAAGATCGTCCAGCACCTCCGCAATGCGACGTTTATCCGCCACCGAGAAATCCACGCCTTGCGTCTGCGCCCCGTCGCGCAGTGTCGTATCGAAGAGATAAAGTCGTTCGCGCGTGCCCATAGGTGATCCATAACCGAGAAGTTTAATGGCCGACCTGGATTGCGATGATGAGCTTCAATCCAGCCGGTATTCGGGAAAGAGCGTCGGAACCGCCGTCACGCGCCAGACCCCCATCGATCGGTGTCGTGGTCGGGATGCTGGCGCGACATAATCGATGCGTGCTGCTCCGCTTTGGCGGCCTGCTCCTCTGGACCCGGCACCGGCAATGCGTGCAGCGTATCGAACCAGGGCAACCGATTTTCACGGTCGAGCTGAATGACGGGCGTTATATCGCCCGGCTGGTCGAAGGCGGCGATCGAAATGTCGGTGCCCTTGTCCGTCTCGAACGTCAGCGGCGTGCCGCAGTCACGACAGAAGCCACGGCGCGCACGATTGGAGCTTTGAAAATGGGCCAGCGAGCCGCGAGTCCATTCGAGACCATGCACATCGACGAATAACCCGCCAACGCTGCCGGATGCCTTCTGGCACATCCGGCAATGGCAGAGCGAGGCCCGCCCCAGGGAATGAACGCGAAAGCGCACCGCGCCACATTGGCAACCGCCGCTGAGCCATTCTGTCATGAGACGCCTCCCTGCATCGCGTCCCGACCAAGTCTCTGCGACAAGCCAGGGCCGAGCGGATCAGGATTGAGCACTTGGCCAAATGCAATGATGTGCCCGTCGGGATCGTCGACGACCATCTCGCGGCAGTTGTAGGGCTGGTCGGAGGGCGCATGAGGAATGCTGACGCCGATGGCGTTGAGCTCGGCATAAAGCGCATCGACATCGCGCACATAGACGTAAGCCGCCCACATCCGCCGACTGACACACACCTCCCCTTCCTCCACGAGCGCCAAGGCTACCGTAACGTGCCCACGCTGAACGATCGCAAAGGTGGGTGGCTCCCCCCAGGTCATCACGTCAAACCCGAGTTTATCGCGATAGAATGCAAGGCTCCGAGTCATGTTCGCGATCTCCAGCACAGGCATGACCCGCTGCAGTTGAAGACCGACACTCGCCGAAGCACCCGACTGGTCCGTCATGGCGCCTCACCGGACTTTGATTTCAACGCCTTCGTCATCGTCGTATTGGCGAGCCACACCTCATCGATCGGTATATTGTTGCGCTGTACGGGCGTGTAACCTCGACCTTCGAAGAAGTCGTACGCTGTATCGCTGACGTCGGCTGTCACAGCCTCCGTGCCGCGCGCCGTGGCGAGGCGTTCCAGCGCATCGAGGAGCGTTCCGCCGACGCCCTCACCCGCCGCGTACGGGTGGACGTACAGCAGATCCACTTCCTTGTTGTCCTTGAGGCTCGCAAAACCGAGAATTTCACCATCGCGCTCGACCACCAGCGTGACATTCTTCGCCAGGCGCTGAGCAAAGGCTTGCGCATCGGCGACACGCGACATCCACGCGAGACGTTGATCCTCGTCGTAGTCGTCCTGCGTCAACTCCTCGATCGACTGCGCGACGAGGTCCTGCAACCTGATGACATCCGCCGGTAGAAACGGACGCAGCGGGTGATTCTGGCTCATTGCGTTACCTCCAAATCCCCATCCATCCGCCTTCTCCTGCGGCGCAGCTTTGTTCCGCGGCCATCTATTCCGAGGCCCAAGCTATGCCTCGCACGTATTCCCCTCCCCCTCGCGGAGAGGGGTTAGGGGTCGGGGGACGATCCCAAGCGCGGAGCCCGCGAGCAGCCCACGCCCGCGCCGTCAGCGCTTCACCTCCCACGTCGTCTCGATCTCGCCGGTTTCCTTGTTCTTGGAATCCTTGAGCTGAATGCCCATCGCAGCCAGTTCGTCGCGGATGCGATCGGACTCCTTGAAGTCCTTGCGCTTGCGGGCTTCGAGACGAGCAGCAATCGACGCCTGAACACGCGCTGTGTCGACCTCGACGCCAGCGGTACGCCGTTCTTTCCAGGCGCTTTCCGTACCTTCCAGTAAACCTAATAAATTGGCGGCCTTCTTAAAACGGCTGGCGGCTTCGGGTTCTTCGTGATCGCGGGCCACATCGTAGGCGACGAACAGCTTACTAATAGCCTCAGGTGTATTGAGGTCGGCACGCAGCGCGAGATCGACCCCAGAGGCAAAATCACTTGTCTCTGCGGCATCGACATCACCAACGGCGCGATACCAATTATCGAGCGTCTTCTGAGCGACTTCGAGCCCGCGCACGGAGAAATCGATGGGTTGCCGATAATGCGTCATCAGCATCGCGAGCCGCAGCACCTCTCCCGGCCATCTCCGCCCCCCAAACGTCTCCGTCTCCAACAGCTCATTGATGGTCACGAAGTTCCCCAGGCTCTTGGACATCTTCTCGCCCTCGACCTGCAGGAAGCCGTTGTGCATCCAGTAGTTCGCCATCACCGGCGTGCCATGCGCGCAGCGCGATTGCGCAAGCTCGTTCTCATGATGCGGAAAGACGAGATCGATGCCGCCGCCGTGAATATCGAAGACATGCGGATGCGCGAGCCCCGCCTCCGAGAGCAGCCCCTTCAGCTTCGGCTCAGCCCAGAGCCAGCGATCGGCCATCGCCGAGCACTCGATGTGCCAGCCTGGACGCCCGGGCGTCGCGATCCCGCACGGACTGGGCCAACCGGGCTGCGCTGGCGTCGACGGCTTCCAAAGCACGAAGTCCATCGCCCCCTTCTTATACGGCGCGACGTCGACCCGCGCGCCGGCTTCCATCTCCTCGAGGCTGCGGTTCGCAAGCCGCCCGTAGTCAGCCATGGATGATGCGTCGAACAGCACATGATCGTGCGAGACGTAGGCGTGCCCGTTGGCAACGAGCGCCTCGCAGAGCTCCCGCATCTGCGCGATGTGCTCCGTCGCCCGCGGCTCCACGGTTGGCGGCAACACGCCCAGCGCTGCGATGTCCTTGTGAAACTGCGCAGCCGTTTCTTCGGTTAGTCGACGAATCGCCGCGGTCGGTTCCATATCGGGAAACCGCTCGACGGCGCGATTGTTGATCTTGTCGTCGACGTCCGTGATGTTCCGCGCATAGGTGACGTGATCCGGCCCATAGATATGGCGCAGCAGCCGGAACAGAACGTCGAACACGATGATGGGGCGCGCATTGCCGATATGCGCGAGGTCGTAGACTGTCGGGCCGCATACGTACATCCGCACATTGGTCGGATCGATCGGCTCGAACCGTTCCTTGTTGCGCGTCAGCGTATTGTAGAGTTGCAGCGCCATGAAGCCCTCTCGGCCGGCTGGCGAGGGCTGTTCTCTGTCGAACAAGAGCAAAGAAGCGGGCCGCGCGCCAGCGTTCAGCTAGCTCGTGATAATAATGCCGCAACGAATGTTGGCGGCCGGTTTTTGCGTGCTCCGCGTCATGCGCGCCTTATTCGCCTACCCGGCCGCCATGGTCAAGTGCTCAGACGATACGCGCGACCACCTTCCCGAGTCGCCCGAAATCACCCACGGCCTCGGAACCCTGAGGCACCTGGTAGATGCCGGTCATCGACCCCGTCGTAAGCACTTGGCCCTTCCCGATCGTGTGCCCGAGGCGTCCAAGGCTGTTCACCAGCCAGACGAGAGATTTGAACGGGTGTCCCATAACCAGCGCGCCAGTCCCCTCGACGACCGTCTTGCCATCCACGACCAGCTTCGTCTCGAACGCCGGATAATCGATGTTGCGCCAATCGCCGACATCGGCGCCGAGAACGATGCCACCGTTCAGGCCGCAATCGGCCAGCGCCGGTCCCGGCGTGCCGGCAGGTGGCGCTTCGAACCGCGTCATGATGATCTCTATCGCGGGAACAAGCGCCTCAACCGCGTCAAGGACCTCGGCCTCTGAGTACCCACCAGCACGAGGTGCGATCTCGCGGCCGAGCCGGAAGGCGAATTCGACCTCGACCGGCACCACCCGCTTGCCGCCCTCTATGCCCGGCCGGAGGTCGAGCGCCTGCGCGTCGAGAGTCGCAGGGCTCTGCGTGACGGTCGAACGAAACATCGGACCGAGAAACGGCTCGGTAAGCCCAAATCGGTCTTGAACCGCCTTGAGTGTGGCACCCGACTTCCATCCGCCGACCGGCTCGCCCCAAGCGGCGACGAACGCCTTCTGCACGGCATAGCCGTCCTCGGCTGTCGTCGGCCGGCATCCTTCCGAGATAGCCGCGAGAGGCTTGCCCTCCCGGCGTGCCTTAATGAGCTCCTTCGCAGCCATCTCCGCTTTTTCGGGCGTCATCGTGTTCTCCTTGTTCGCGCGTGCTGCCAGCCTGCCACCGCGCCTCCACAGGCACAATGTCGCCGGTCGTTGACCTAATGCTGGCCGTGACCATGATGCTGCCAAAGAGCAGTGTCTAGCGTGCCGGTGAAATCGCGAGAGGATGTGCGGCTTCTGATGGGCGAGCGAGGCAAGATGTTGAAAGCGAGAGCGAGCTGGCGCTCGTGGCTCTGGCTGGTGTTCGCGCTGGTCGTCGCCGCTCCGCTTGCCCCTGCCGTATTGCAGGCCGACCGCGCCAACGCTCAAACGGGCTGGTGGCCGTGGGCGAGTGAGCCCGAGCCACCTCGCCGGCCGCCACCAGTCCGTCGTGAGCCGCCCCCCGCCTGGCGTCCACCCGGTGAGCCCGCCTACCCTCGCGAGCAGTACACCGGACAGCGCGGGTCGGTGTGCCTTCAGCTCGAGCAGCGCCTCGTCGATTATCAGCGTGGCAATGGCCAGGGCCAGGGGCAGAATCAGCTCCCTACGATCGAGAACGAGATGCGGCAGCTCGACCGCACGGTCCGCTCCAGCGAGAGGCAGCTCGAGCGCTCCGACTGTTATGACTATTTTCTGTTCTCCAAATCCTTGCGTCGCACACGTCGCTGCGTTGACCTGTCCGGCCAGCTTGAAAACGACCGCCGCCGCCTTGCCGAGTTGGATGTTCAGCGTCGGCAGTTGCAAGGCCTCGGTCAGCAAGACCGCCATTATCAGGACGACTTGATCAGCGAGCTCGCCCGCAACAATTGCGGCCCCCAATATCAGCAGGAAGCGAACCGCCGACGAGGCTCGAACAACCCGTTCGCATCGCTATGGCAGGATGAGGATTCGGATCAGCCGAGCCGCGGCAACGAGTTCCGCAGCCTCCCGTTTGCGACCTACCGGACGGTCTGCGTTCGCCTGTGCGACGGTTATTACTTCCCGATCAGCTTCTCGACGCTCGAAAGCCATTTCTCGCGCGACATCGAGGCCTGCCAGTCCAAATGCGCCGCGCCTGTGGACCTCTACTTCCACCAGAACCCGGGCGGCTCGATGGATCAGGCCGTTTCCGTCACCGACCGTCGCCCCTATACGAGCCTCAAGTCGGCCTTTCGGTACCGGAAGGAATACGTGACGGGCTGCTCATGCAAACAGGCCGAGTACACGCCATCGCCCGCCGATCAGGGCGAGCGTAAAGCCGAAGTGCAGTCTCCAGCGAAACAGGCGCGGCGTCCCTGACACCGCCAATGTGCCGGATGAATCGGAGAGTCTACGTAAGCCTCGCGCAAGCGGCGCGCCAGACAAGCGTCACGTTGAGTGGATACGTTTGGGCAATATTTGCTCACCTGTGCTCCCATTCATCCGCGGCGACACCATGTCTGATCTTCAGGACTTCCACGATGGAGCCCCGCGGCTCGAGATTCGCTGTGTGGATCTCGATCACTGGGGCGAGGTCCGCGATCTGCATACATTCGTCTTCCGCCGGCTGACGGCGCCGCCGCTCGAGTCGGGCCAGCGCGCCGCGATCATCACGCATATCCAAGAGCCCGAGTATACGCTCACGCTTCAGACGCACGATCTCGTAGCGGCCTGGTTCGATCGCCACATCGTCGGCACGGCGGGATGGGTGCCATTCGATGAGCGCAAATCGACGGCCCGAATTGCATCGGTCTGCGTATCGCCACTCTTTCGACGCCTCGGTGTCGGCCGCCGTCTTGTCGAAGCAATCGAGGAAAGAGCCACGCTCGCAGGATTTCACAATTTCACAGTCCGCGTTTTTCCGCCTTACACCGGGTTCTTCGAAACGCTCGGCTACGCGCGCTCATCCCAAGGTGTGCAATCATTTGGCACCCAGAACGATCTGCCGGTCGTTTTCATGCGGAAAGGCGACATATCCGTCGAGACGCTCGACCTTTGCTCGGAAGCCGTTGGTGCACCCGCCGGCGAACCGAAGCGCTGATGACGGATCATCGTGACGGATCTCTCTTATCGCCCTTTTGCAGATGCCGTCCGGTATCGAGAAGCTCGCTCACATATTCTTCGTAGGTCACTCCCGCAGCCTCGGCACGGGCCACGCGGAATCGCAGAATGGACATCGGTGGATTTTTCCACGCCTCGCGATGCGCCTTCCGCCATCGATAGCGCACGAAGGCATCGTTGACGGGTTCCTCCAGCGGCGGGCCGTTGTTGTGACCGATACCGGCCGGCGATATCTCGGGCAGCCCCCAGGCGACGATACCTGACGGCCGCCGGCCACGAAGCCAAGGTGCGCGCGGACCACGGACAAGGCGGCTGACCTCGACTCTGTCGCCCATCTCGGCTTCTCCTCGTGCCGGCTGATCGCTTTTTCAGCAGCGCACCGCCTTCTCGTCGAAGAAGCCGCAAGACCCACCGCGCAGCAAGATGATTTGCCGGGCAATTCGCCTGATTTTCCGTCACGGCAGATGGTCGATTCCCGAGATCAGCTTCGAGCCGTCCGGGCGGGCTTTCGCAAGCCCTATAAGACGTTCGCGCAGCGCGCTACCCGCGAGCAACGACTCCTTGCTGATGAGCCTCACGGCAAGCGCCGCGATCCGGGCGGCCGCGACATCGTCCGGATGCGTTTCCCCACCGACAGCCGCCCCCGCGTCTGCCTCGACTGATACATCTCCCTTCGCCACAGAGCCCACCGCCGCCACGACCAGAAGACCACTTGCATCTCCAGTGGCGGGTGCTCCAGGCGATTCCGGTGCCACCAGCCGCGCCGGGACGACGATCAGAACCTGCGTAAGCTGACGCGCAGCCATGACGAGATTGCCGCGCTCTACGGGAGCAGCAGGGCCCGTCACCAGCAACGCGACACGTGCCGGTGTATCCCTGATGAACCGAAACGCCTGCGGGATCTGCCGTTCCTCGCCATTCGCAACGCGAACGGCCAGGAGACGCGCGGAACTCTCGGCAACAATGATACCTACCACCGGATCGGACCCGCCCGCCGCTGCGAACGGCGTGCGATTTTCATCGACGAAATCCCAACCGATCAACTCCCCTTCCCCATCGCGCGCGATCCGCGATGCCAGCTCCTGCCGCCGATAATCGAGACCACCGCCGATGATCGCCACTGCAATGCCCCCCGGATCGCGACCTGGCGGAACTTTGGGATCGGCCGCCCATACCGGTGCGATGACAAAGAAGAGGTGCAGAACCGCAGCGGCGACAACGCTTGCGAGACGCGATGGCACGCCGCCTACTCCGCGTCCGGCGTCGAACGAGGCGATGCGGCGGGACACCCGATCACCTCCCGTTCGATCAAGTCGGCAAGCCCGGCAATATCGTCGAGACGATAAACCGGCCGGCCGGCTGCCTCCGTCTCGTGATCGGCCGCAATGGCGATGACATTGGGATCACTCGACGCGAGTGGCTCGCGCGCGAACGCCTGCACACGACGCGCCTCGATCTTTGCAATAGCGGAACGCTTGTAACCCTCGACGATGATCACGTCGCACGGATCGAGCATGCTGACGACCTCGCTAAGGCTCGGCTCGGGCTCACCACCAAGTTCCGTGATCAATGCCGTGCGCTCACCAGAGATGACCGCGACCTGCCGTGCCCCCGCCCGCCGATGCCTAGCGCTGTCCGTCTCGCCGTCATCGATCTGCAGCGCATGGTGGGCATGCTTCACCGTCGCAACCTTTCGGCCGCGTGACACCAGCTCTGCGACCAAACGAACGGTGAGCGTCGTTTTTCCGGAGTTCTTCCAGCCAACGATGGCGATGACGGGCGTACCGTTGCGACCAACAATGCGAGTCATGAGCTTACCAGATCGAGAAGACGTCGCGCCTCGGCGAGTTCCGCGGGCGTGTTCGCATTGAAGAACGGATCGATAGTCTCCTGACCCGCAGGCAGCAACGGGAAGTCGACGGCCACCGCACCATGGCGATCGGCCCACGCCCGCACCTTGCGCGCCCCGCCGTCAAGCGCAGCCTCGATATCGTCGGCGAGATCAATCGACCACACACCGATCACAGGATGCACCTCGCCATTCGAGCGCGCCATCGCGATGCCATGGCCACCCACCGGCAATGCAGCGGCGAGCCGGCGCGTCAGATCGGCTGGCAGAAACGGCGCATCGCACGAGACCGATAAAACATGCGTCGCACCTGAAGCATTCGCGGTCGCCCAGCGCATACCAGTGAGAACGCCGGCCAGAGGTCCGGGATAATCGTCCGTCGCATCACCGACAACAGGCAGGCCAAGCTCGGCGAAACGCGCAGCATCACCGTTCGCGTTGAGAATGAGGCTTCGGACTTGGGGGCCGACACGCCGGACGATCTCGCCAAGCATCGTCGTACGGCCAAGAGATACGAGACCCTTGTCCCCACCACCCATGCGGCGGGAAAGCCCTCCGGCGAGAATCACGCCGATAATGTGCCTTTGTCCAATAAGCTCCATGAGCGAGACTTTAACCGCGACACCCACGAAGCCAAACATTTCGAAGAGCGACGGCGCCGGATCCACCAGTTGCAGGCGCAGCACTGGAGCTATGCGCCCGCCGCGCTTGAGCCCCGCCAAACACACCGGCACACGCAGCCATTGTTACGTTTATTCTCTGCCTCCAACGATCTTTCCGGCGTAGCGCCTGATCGTGGAGTACAAAGCCATCATACGGAACCAAAGGGGTCGCATCCCATGACGTTCTTCGCTGGTCTCAACGCCTGGGCGATTCTGTTCGCCGCGGCTGCCAGCTTCATTTTTGGCGGGGTCTGGTATGGCATCCTGTCGAAACCGTGGATGTTGGCCGCCGGCCTTCGCCCGGAAGAGATCGAAAGAGCATCCGGCCCCTCGCCTCGGCCGTTTGTCATAGCTTTCTTAGCCCAGCTCGTGATGGCCTGGATGCTCGCGGGGGTTCTGCTCCACCTTGCGCGCGGAGGCATACCCGCCAGCACTCTGAACGGCGCGGTCTCGGGCTTCTGCGTCTGGCTCGGCTTTATTGCCTCAGCACTCGTGGTTAACCACCAGTTCCAGATGCGGAAGCCGATGCTAACAATCATCGACTGCGGTCATTGGCTCGGCGTGATGCTGATCCAGGGCGCGATCCTCGGCGCTTTCGGTGGTATCTGACCGCGCTCGGACCTCTTGCGGCCAATGGCCGCCTAGCAGCCATACCGTTCACGCAACGCAGCGCCACCATCCCGAAGGCACCTCAAGTTGCCATTTCCTCCGCTTAATGGCCTGTTTGCCGCTGTTCTCCGACCTGCTTTGCCGGGCACGGGCATCGGCGCCCGCCTGCCGGTTGGGGCAACTGGCGATTGCGCGCGCCCCTCCCGGCCCGCTATTGAATATGAAAAGCCAGCTTTCGGGAGGATTTGTGATGTCCGACAAGGTCTATGCGGTTCCCGCCGAGTGGGCCGCGCGTGCCTGGGTCGACAACCAGAAGTACCAGGCCATGTACAAGCGCTCGATCGAGGACCCGGAGGGCTTCTGGGGCGAGATGGGCCGCCGCCTGGACTGGATTAAGCCCTACTCCAAGGTCAAGAACACGACCTTTGCGCCGGGCGCCGTATCGATCAAATGGTACGAGGACGGCATCCTCAACGCGTGCGCCAACTGTGTCGATCGCCATATTGCCAAGCGCGGCGATCAGGTCGCGATCATCTGGGAGGGCGACGACCCGACCCGCGACGAGAAGATCACCTACAAGCAGTTGCTCGAGCGCGTATCCAAGTTCGCTAACGTGCTCAAGGCGAACGGCGTCAAGAAGGGCGATCGCGTCACGATCTACCTGCCGATGATCCCTCAAGCGACGTATGCCATGTTGGCCTGCGCCCGCATTGGCGCTGTCCATTCGGTCGTTTTCGGCGGCTTCTCTCCCGAGAGTCTGGCAAACCGCATTGACGATGCCGCTTCGAATTTCGTCATCACGTCCGACGAGGGCGTCCGCGGCGGCCGCCCGATCCCGATGAAGAAGAATACCGACGACGCGCTGAAGCTCTGCAAGAAGCCGGCAGCGAAGGTTCTCGTGGTGCGTCACACCGGCAATCAGGTGCCGATGACCGCGGGCCGCGACATCTGGCTCCACGACGAGCTTCCGAAGGTCTCTGCCGACTGTCCGCCGGAGCCGATGAATGCGGAGGACCCGCTCTTCATCCTCTATACGTCGGGCTCGACTGGAAAACCCAAGGGCGTCCTGCACACGACGGGCGGCTATCTCGTCTTCGTGGCGCTGACGCATCAATACGTCTTCGATTACCACGACGGCGACATCTACTGGTGCACGGCCGATGTCGGCTGGGTGACAGGGCACAGCTACATCATTTACGGCCCACTCGCCAACGGCGCCACGACCTTGATGTTCGAGGGCGTACCGAACTATCCAACCCCTTCGCGGTTCTGGCACGTCGTCGACAAGTGGAAGGTCAACATCTTCTACACGGCCCCGACCGCCATACGCGCGTTGATGGGTCTCGGCGACGACTTCGTCAAACGCACCAGCCGGGCCTCGATCCGCCTGCTGGGATCGGTCGGTGAGCCAATCAATCCGGAAGCCTGGGAATGGTATCACCGCGTCGTTGGCGACGAGCGTTCTCCGGTCGTCGACACTTGGTGGCAAACCGAGACGGGTGGCATCCTCATTTCGCCGTTGCCGGGCGCGATTGCCACCAAGCCCGGCTCTGCCACGCTACCGTTCTTCGGCATCAAGCCGGCGCTCGTGGATGAGAACGGCAACATCCTCGAAGGGGCGGCAGCCGGCAATCTCGTGATGACCGATAGCTGGCCCGGCCAGATGCGCACGGTCTACGGCGACCACAAGCGGTTCATGGAGACCTACTTCTCCGCCTACAAGAACCTCTACTTCAGCGGCGACGGCTGTCGGCGCGATGAGGACGGTTATTACTGGATCACCGGCCGCGTCGACGACGTTATCAACGTCTCAGGCCATCGACTCGGCACGGCCGAAGTGGAAAGCGCGCTCGTCGCCCACCCGAAGGTTGCCGAGGCGGCCGTCGTCGGAGCCCCCCACGATCTCAAGGGCCAGGGCATCTACTGCTATGTGACGCTCAACGCCGGCGAGAAGGGCACCGAGGATCTCAAGAAGGAGCTGATCTCCGAGGTGCGCAAGCACATCGGTGCGACAGCCTCACCGGACTGGATCCAGTTCTCGCCCGGGCTTCCGAAGACCCGTTCGGGCAAGATCATGCGACGCATCCTGCGCAAGATCGCGGAAGACGACTTCTCGAACCTCGGTGACATCTCGACCCTGGCTGATCCCGCCGTGGTGACAGAACTCGTCGACAATCGCCAAAACCGGAAGGTGGGCACCTGAGCCCACCTATCCACCATTGGAAGCCCCCGTTAGCTATGGGCACATTCCCCTCCCCCTCACGGGGAGGGTTAGGGGTGGGGGGACCGGCGGCGCACGGCCGCAGACAAGGCCGCAAGGCACCCGACCGGACCATTTTCCATCGCGCGCGAGGCAAAGACATCCGATGGCCGAACCGATCATCATCGTCGGCGCGGGACAGGCCGGTGCCAAGTCCGCCGAGACCCTGCGACGCCTCGGCTACGACGGCGACCTCCTTCTCATCGGCGATGAACCGCACGAGCCTTATCAACGTCCCCCTCTCTCCAAGAAGTTTCTCTCCGGCGAGATGGACGCCGCGCGCCTTTGGCTGAACGGACCCGGCTTCTACGATAGCATCGGCATCCAGCTCACGACGGGCGACCGCGTCGACGCCATCGACCGTTCGGACAAGCGGATCACGTTGCGGTCAGGTCGCCGCCTTCCCTACGACAAGCTCTTGATCGCCACCGGCTCCCGCCCGCGCACCCTGCCTCTTGCCGGCGCGGCACTCCCCGGCGTGCATACGCTGCGATCGATTGCCGACGTGCTGGACATGCAGCGAGTTCGGCAAGGCTCCTCTCGTGTCGCGATTATCGGAGGCGGCTATATCGGCCTCGAAGTCGCGGCCATGCTACGGCAGATGGGCAATGAAGCGACCGTCATTGAAGCCCAACCGCGACTCTTGCAGCGGGTGGCCGGTCCCGAAATCTCCGATTTTTTTCGCGCCCTGCATGCCGGCAAAGACGTTGCGATCCGCCTCGGATCCACTGTGAAACGCATCGTGGGGGAGAACCGTGTCGAGGGCGTAGAAACCAGCGACGCCTATGTTCCGGCCGATCTCGCGCTGATCGCTGCCGGGAGTGTTGCAAATGAAGAACTGGCGCGCGAAGCGGGGCTCCCGACAAACGACGGCATTATCGTCGACCAGCAATGTCGCGCAGCCGACGATATCTTCGCCGCGGGAGATTGCACACGCTTCACTTCCCGTCGCTATGGCCGCACCATTCGCCTCGAGAGCGTGCAGAATGCGACGGATCAGGGCCGTGCCGCAGCCGTCAGCATGCTCGGCTCTACCGACATCTACGATCCCGTCCCTTGGTTCTGGTCGGATCAGTATGACATCAAGCTGCAGATCGCCGGCCTCAGCCAAGGTTACGATCGAACCGAAATGACCGGCGATCCGGCAGGCGGCAGTTTCTCCCTCGCCTATTTCGCCGACGATCGCCTGCTTTGCGTCGACGCGGTCAATTCTCCCCGCGCCCACATGATGGCGCGCCGCCAACTCGCTGATACCGCTCGAAGCGCCTGATCACAGCGGCACCCGCCCCCCCACCTCACAGTTGCCGGAGCTTCGGATCGAGCGCGTCGCGCACCGAATCCCCGAACAGGTTGAAGCCGAACACCGCAAGCGTAATGGCAAGCCCCGGGTAGATCGCGACCCAGGGCGCGCTCTCCGCATATTCCTCCGCGCCCCCGCGGAGCATCAGACCCCACGCCGGCGTCGGCTCCTGCACCCCAAGCCCGAGGTACGATAGCGACGCTTCGATCAGAATGGCCTGCCCGACGAATGCCGTGAAGATGATCAGGTAAGGCGCCAGCACGTTCGGCACCATGTGACGCAGAATGATGCGCGCATGGCTGAACCCACACGCCCGCGCCGCATCGATATACGGGATCTCCCGGATCGCCAGTGCGCTCGATCGAACCACGCGTGCGCACCGCGGAATGAATGGTATCGTGATCGCCAGGATTACCTTGTACGTATCATCCACAGGCAGCGTGTCACCGATCGACACGACTGCGAGCGCCAGAATAATCAGCGGAAAGGCCATCAGCACGTCCATCACGCGCTGAAACAGCAAATCGAATGTACCGCCGAAATAGGCGCTTGTGACACCGAGCACGAGGCCGAGCGTCGCGCCGACGAATGCCGATAGAAAACCTACGAGCAATGCAGTGCGCGCCCCGTAGACGATCCGTGCAAAAAGATCCCTGCCGAATTGATCGGTGCCGAGTATGTGCTCATGACTCGGCGCCTCGAGCATCACGCCGAAATCGTTGGCGGTTGGATCATAGCTCGAGATGACGTGAGCGAAAATCGCCATCAGGATCATGATCGCGACGATCAGAGCGCCCGCCGTACCCAGCATGTTTTTGCGCGCGAAGCGGAGAACGACGCTGAGCTTGGATTCCCGAACCGGCGCCCGTGCAGCGACGGAGATATCTTCTGCGGTTGTCATCTCGGTCACCTCAGCGCACGTAGCGAATGCGCGGATCGAGCCACGCATAGAAAATGTCGACGAGGAAGTTCGTGAGAGCGAAGATTGCAACGACCAGCATCACCAGCGACTGGGTCATGTTGTAATCGTGGTTGGAAACCGACTCGACGAACAGCTTGCCGATGCCATTGAGATTGAACACCTGCTCGGTGACAACGAGACCGCCCATCAGAAACGCGAACTCGATTCCGATCACGGTAATCACCGGCAGCAGCGCATTTCTGAGCGCATGACGGCGAATGACGAGCGTCTCAAAAACACCCTTGGCACGGGCCGTCCGGACATAGTCCTCGCGCAGCACCTCAAGAACGGCGGATCGCGTCATGCGCGTCGCCACGGCCGAATAGCGATAGCCCGTCGCCAGCGCGGGCCAGATCAGCATCGACAGATTGTGCCAGGGATCGACCCAGATCGGACGATACGTAATGGGCGGCATCCACGACTGCCCGAACCACGCCTTCGACGCGATCAGAATGCCGAGAATGATGAGAATGCCGAGCCAAAAGGACGGCATTGCGATGCCCGCGATGGAGAAAGTGCGCACCGCATAATCGACCCACGTATCCTGCTTCACGGCTGAAAGCGTGCCCAGCGGAATGGCGATCAGGATTGCGACGATCGTCGCCATGATCGCAATTTGCAGCGAGAGCTGGAACCTCAGCGCCACTTCATTGAAGATCGGCTGGCCGGTCCACATCGACTTGCCGAAATCGCCGACGACGAAGCCCGATATGAAATCCCAGAACTGCGCCCATAACGGGCGGTCGAGACCAAGATCGAGGCGACATTGCTTCACCACGTCGAGATCGACGGTGCCTCCGCCTCCCGCCATGCGCAGGTAGCAGATGTCGCCCGGAATGGCGCGCATCAGAAAGAACACCAGCAGCGCGGCCCCGAACAGCGTCGGGATCATCAGCAGCAAGCGCTTCATAACGTATTGGAGCATGGCTTTCGCCGATCCGCGCGTTTGGATGATAAGGTCGGCAGCCCAGGCTGCCGCTGCAGCGGCCGGAAGAAAGTGCCGCCTGATCGAGCCGGCGGCACTCCCAGCGTACCTCTCGTCAACGGCTCATCCCTTGTCGATCCACACGCCCGACAGGTCCTGATTCAGGTAATGGCTCGGCGAGATCTTCCAACCCTTCACATAGCTGCGGTACGGCACGATCCGGTACCACCACATGACCTGGAAGTTGTGTGCCTGCTCGTCCAGAACGCGCTTCTGAAACTGTGTCATCAGCGTCTTCTGCTCGGCAACGTCAGCGGTCGCCGACATCTTGTCGTAGATCTTATCGAGTTCGGGATCTTCGAACCGGCCATACTGCTGCGAAGAGCGCTTCGAGGACAGATAAGTCGAGACATCCAGCAGCGGATTGACGATCGACTGGCAGTTCGCGGTGATTCCCACCTCGAAGTCGCCATTGCGCAATCCGGCAAACCACTGACCGCCCGGCTCGGACCGCTGTGACGCCTCGATCCCAATCTTTTTGAATTGATCGATCATCCAGGTGCCCGCGATGGTGTAGGGCTGATCGACGTTGCGGTTCAGCATTGTGAACTTCAGGTTGGTAACGCCGGCCTCTTTGAGGAGACGCCGCGCCTCCGCTCGAGATTTCTCGATGTCCGGCCAGTAGCCAGCAACTTTCTCGAGCTCAGCCTTGTCCATGCCAAGTGGGTGGCCAGGAAACACGATGCCACCGACCGACTTCATGATGGCGATCTTCGACAAATCCTTCGAGCCACCCCATCGGTCGAGCGCAAGCGTCAGGGCACGCCGGACGCGTGGATCGTCAAAGGGTTTCTTCTCATGGTTGGGCGTTAGCGTAAGGCCGCAATTCCAGTCGCTTTCCTGGACGGTTATGTCCTTGCCGAGCGCCTTCACGAGATCGTCACGGCTTTTCGGCGGGAAGCCGCGGAACTCGATAGCGGCCTGATCGCCACGGATCGCCTGCACGCGCAACGACTGCTTCTTGGCGAAGATCGCTTCGAAACCGTCAAGATAGGGTAGGCCCTTGCGGTAATAGTTGGGATTGCGCTTGCCGGTTACACGGGCGCCGGCCTCGCGCGCTTCGAAGATGAAGGGGCCCGAGCCCATGACGTTGTTCTCGTACCACTTCTGATCCTTGTCCAACCGAGCCTTGGAATAGATGAAGTTGTACGGGCTTGCCACCGCTGGAATGAAGGCCCCAGATGGATACTTAAGCTTGAAGACAACTGTCTCGTCGTCAGGAGATGTGACGCTCTCGACCATCGCATATTGCGATTTTCGGCCACTCGAAATGCCAGGCGGCGGGAAGATGATCCGCTGATAACTTGCTAGAACGTCCTTAGCCGTCAGCGGCGTGCCGTCGTGAAATTTGACGTCCTGGCGGATCTTGAACGTCCAGGACTTGCCACCGTCCTCAGGCTTCGGCATCTCGACGCACAAATCGCAGACGAAGTCGGTGAGCGAGGCCGGATTGTTTGGATCGACGCGGATCAGCACGCTGTAGAACGGAGCGATCGGATGGATCAGCGCAAAGGTTGTTTCCTTGTGCCCATCAAAGCTTGGCGGCTCGTCCGGCACCACGAACTTGAGAATGTCGCCATGTTTGGGCTCGTCTTCTGCCAGAGCGGCGCTACTCACCACAAGCGCGGCACCTAGCGCCAGCCACGCGGCCCGCTGCATTCTCCCTTTGGACATAACATTCCTCTTTCTTATTTGGCTCCTGAGAGAGGCGTGCGCACGAGCAACCTCTGATGAGAAGCGATCCGGCTTTGCCAACACCGGCCTCAGGCCCGCGAATATGAATTCGCAGCCGAAACATAATTCCGTTCCATCCGGCAGCGGCAATGCTGGGCGCAGATGCGGCAGGCGGGTTGAAATTCGGAAATACCGGACCGCAGCACTGCAGGGCCGCTGATGCCTATGCGAGCGCGCTAATGAGCAGCGATCTGTCTTCGGCGATGAGACGTCGCACGTCCGTATCCACCGTTCCGAAGAACGGTGCTCATCGAACAAAAATTGAGCAGAAGCATCTATACTCCTCCCTGCTTGAGCCTTTCTGGCTTCTTCGTCGATGCTGGAATGGACAGCGCCATCTTTTACGCCACTTCAAGAGCAGCCTGTGGCAGTCGTGCCCTGGAGACGGAACTCCAGCATTTAAACGCGATTATTATGTCAATTCCAAATGATGTCACGCGCTAATTCTGCGCGCGAGCGTACGGGCACCATTATCGACTGCCACGCGCGCACGATGCCGCCGTTACCCGTGGCGGCGTCTGATCCATTAAAGATAACTTATGGTTTCACTGTTTTGCAATCAGGAAAACTAGACCACGCGTCCTCCCCTCTTCGCAGACACACGGTACGACGCACCGAAAGGCATTGACCGGAACCCGCCGCATATCCGTCAATCGCATCAGGTCGCATCCGATACGTTGATGCCACATTCAGCTTTCATGCCTCAGGGAAGGATCGAACGATGGACGAAAAGACACCCACTCTTGGCTTTATCGGCCTCGGTGTGATGGGCGGTCCGATGTGCTGCAATGTCGCCAAGAAGCACGCCGCCCCCGTCCACGCCTATGACGTCACGCCAACCGCAATCGACACTGTCGCGACCGCGGGCGCACTCAGATCCGCTTCGATTGCCGATGTCGCCGCAGCCGCTGAGATTATTTTTCTCTCGCTGCCCGGCGGCAAGCAGGTGGAAGACGTGTGTCTTGGCGTTGGTGGCCTCGCGGGCGCAGCCAGGCCCGGGACGGTGATTGTCGACCTGAGCACAACCAGCGTCGCCGACGCACGACGCATCAGCGTGGAGCTCGCAGAGAAAGGCATACTGTTCGCCGATGCACCGGTCGCGCGTACGCGCCAGGCCGCGCAGGATGGCACCCTCAGCATCATGGTCGGCGCGAGCACCGAACTATTCGCACGTATCCAGCCATTGCTCGCGTACATGGGAAGCGATGTCACCCACTGCGGCGATGTCGGATGTGGTCAGGTAGTCAAATTGATCAACAACACGCTGGTCTTCGAGCACGTGGCAGCGCTTGCTGAAATGATGGTCGTCGCCGAGCGCGCGGGCGTCTCTCCTGAAACGCTCGCAAAAGCGGTTTCGAAAGGTTCGGGCGACAGTTTCGTGCTGCGCAATCACGGCATGAAGGCCATGGTACCGAGAACATTTCCGGAGAAGGCGTTTCCGTCCACCTATGTGCTGAAGGATCTCGGCTATTCCATCGAGCTCGCGGAGAGCATGGGCGTCGAGCCGCGCCTGCCGCGTCTGGTGGAAAAATACTACGCGTCAGCGATCGCGGAGGGGCTCGGCGAGAAGTATTTCCCGACCATCATCGAGCTGATCGGCAGGCGCTGAAAAGGTCCCCAGATCACAGATGGATACCGGGGCGCCTCATTCTTATCCGACGCTGACGCGCGCTGCTCAGCCCGCGCGCAGCGCGTCACCCAACTCTCGTGCCGAATGCTGCTCGAACGCCAGCACCAAGGCGCGCACGTGCTCTGCCTTTTCGGCAGCCGTCGTCATCGCCGCGCAGGAGCGGAATTTATCGCTGACGCCATTCACATCCAACGCGCGCTCGCCGGCACCGCTGTTGATCGGCACATAGCGCGACAGCACCCGGCCATCGCGCAGCTTCACGCTGACGCCTCCGGAGAAATACGTCGGAAACGCCGTGTCGGGATCGGCCTTGCAAGTCACCTTCGCCGCAAGATCGAGCAATTCGCGATCGACGAATGCGCTGTCCTTCAACTCCGCGAGACCGAACCTGCCGCGCGCGAGGCAGGTCGCAATTACGAACTGGGCGCTGAATTTGGTCTCGTAGTCGGTCATGGGCACGATTTTCGCACTGTGCGGTTCGGCCACGATGTGCAGCGTAGGCTCAGGCAGCAGCGCTTCTACCGCCACGATGTCGGCCGCCGAAAGCTCCCCGGCAAGCTCGATCGCGGCATCCGCGCAGCCGTGGATGAAGTGGCACACAGGATAGGGCTTGATAGCCGTCTCGGCGAGCAGCCATGTCGTGCCGAGCCCAGCGATGAGCTGATCCTGATCGACCTCGCCCGCATCGGCCTGGAAGTGCGTCTCGAACAGGCCGAACTTCCCCTCGTACGGGCGGCGCGGGCCTTTGAAGGCATGTTGCGCCAGCACCGCCGCCGTGATGCCGGCCGTCGCACCCCAGCCCGGATGCAGACGCTTGGTCCAAGCCCCTTCCTCGAGGAACACTTGCACGCCCGATGCGGTGCTTGCCGCAATACCCTGGGCCCGCGTCAGGGCATCCGCATCGAGCCCCAGCAGCTTGCCTGCGACGACCGCCGAGCTGAAGTGGGATGCGATCGCTGTCGCATGGTAGCCGGTATGGTGAAACCGCCCATCCGCGGCCATACCCACGCGGATCGCCGTCTCCATGCCGGCCATATAGGCGACCAGCATCTCCTTCCCGCTCGCCCCGATCTGCTCGCCGATGGCCAACGCCGTCGGCAGGCACGCCACGGTTGCATGTATGATGCTGCCGAGATGTGTGTCATCGAAGTCGAGGCCATGCATCAGGTAGCCGTTGGCCAGCGCCGCATCTCGCGCCGAGAGACGCATGGTCGTGCCGAGGACCGAGCACGCTCCCGTACCGCCCAGGGCCTCAATCCCCTCTAGCGCCGCGCCAGCGAACGGATAGGCCTGCGACGCGAGCCCCGTCCCGAGCGCATCCAGAATCTGGAGCTTTGCACGCTCGCGCACCGCCTCTGGGATACCATCCCACGTCAATCCCGCAGCGAATTCCGCGATTACTTCGGCCTGGGATGTCTTGGGCGTAATTTTCTGCATGTGGTTTAGATCCTCGGCTCGAGATCCCGGAGTTGTATGGCGCGAAGAACTACATGGCGCGGGCTAAGGCGTTTCGCGGCCACTCCGCGCTTTCCCAGGCATCTTTTCAGGGACACACGTTGGCACAGACTACGGCCATTGGCGATCATCTGCGAACCGCACCCGCCTCTACCGCGCGCCAACGCCGCTCGGCAACATCCATCTCGACAAGCCGCCCCTGCCGAGCGCATTCTTCCTGCAACCCACAACCGACCCGCCCCGGGAGCGCTCCATGTCCGACTTGCCGAAAAAAGTCCACGTCCACGAGGAAGGCCCGCGCGAAGGGTTCCAGATCGAACCCGGTCCGATCCCGACCTCCGACAAGATCCGCCTGATCGAGGCGCTGGCCGAGACGGGCCTGCAACACATCCAGGCGTGCTCGTTCGTATCCCCGCGTGTTGTGCCCCAGTGGGCGGATGCCGAGGACACCATCGCCGGTTTCAAGGCGAAGCCGAACGTCGAGTACACGGCACTCTGGTTCAACGCGTCCGGCTTGGAGCGCGCGCTCAACTTCAAGGACAAGCTGACGCTTTCCGGCTCCATATCGCTGGTTGCGACCGAAGGTTTCTGCAAGAAGAACCTCAATCGCACCCTGGCCGAGAATTACGAGGCCATGCGCAAGCAGACGGCCCTGCACATCAGCCGCGGTGTGCCAGTGAAGCGCATCGGCGTAATGGCCGCCTTTGGATGCAACTACTCCGGCGACGTCGCCCCTGAGCAGGTCGTCGAGCGCGTCGAGGACGGGTTCCGACTTGCCGAGGAAGCTGGTGCCAAGATCGAGCTGATTTCTCTTGCCGATACCATGGGCTGGGCCATTCCGCCCCGCCTCGAGAAGGTCCTTGGCGCCGTGCGCAGCCGCTGGCCGTCGCACCGGATCGGCCTCCACCTCCACGATACACGCGGTATGGCGGTCGCTAACGCGCATGCGGCCATGAAAATGGGTGTCGAGCAGTTCGATTCCACCGTCGGCGGCCTGGGTGGATGCCCGTTTGCTGGCCAGAAGGGTGCGGCTGGGAACATCTGCACCGAGGAATTGGTGCTGCTGTGCGAGGAAATGGGCGTCGAAACAGGTGTCGACCTGGATAAGCTGATCGAAGTTGGCCGCATGGCCGAAGAGATCGTCGGCCATGTACTGCCCTCCGAACTGATCCACGCCGGCAGCCTCGACGTCTTCCGTCGAAAGGCGGCCTGATGTCGTCGGAATGCCTGCCTCTGGCCGGTGTGCGCGTTCTTGAGCTGTCGCACACGGTCATGGGGCCGACCGCGGGTCTCGTTCTCGCCGATCTCGGTGCGGATGTGATCAAGGTTGAGCCGGCCCCGAAAGGCGACCACACGCGAGGCCTCGGCGGGTTCGCCGCCGGGTTCTTCTCCGCCTTCAACCGCAACAAGCGCGGTATCGCCCTCGATCTGAAGCAGCAGGACGGCCAGGCGGCATTCCACCGGCTTGCTGCCCAGGCCGACATTGTGCTCGAGAATTACGGCCCAGGCACGATGGAGCGTCTCGGCTGCGGTTGGGATGTGCTCGAGAAGCTCAATCCTCGCCTCATCTACCTCGCACTCAAGGGCTATCTGCCAGGCCCCTACGCTCACCGTCCCGCACTGGACGAGGTCGTGCAGTATCACGTCGGCCTCGCCTACATGACGGGCCCTCCGGGGCGCCCTCTCAGAGCGGGGGCGTCGGTCATCGACATCCTCGGCGCTGTATTTGGCGTCATCGCGGTGCAAGCCGCGCTGCGCGAGCGCGACCATACCGGCAAGGGCCAGCGCGTTTCGTCATCTCTGTTCGAGAGCGCCGCGTTCCTCATGGCCTCACATATGTCCGGCATCATTGCGACGGGCCAGGAAATGCCGCCGATGCCCGCCCGGCGAGGCGCGTGGGCCATCTACGAGGTGTTTCCCTGCGCCGACGGAGAGCTTTTCATCGGCGTGACAAGCGATCAGCAATGGGCGCGTTTCGTCGAGGAGTTCGGCTTACAGAAGCTCGCCGCCGATCCGCGGCTCGCGACCAACCTCATGCGCGTTTCCGAGCGTGAGTGGCTGATCCCGCGCCTGAAAGAGGTCATCGCGGCCCAACCCAAGGCAGAGGTTGCCGAGCGCCTGGAACGCGCCAAGTGTTCGTGGGCGCCAGTCGGTAAACCATCCGACCTGTTCGAGGATGCCCATCTGATGGCAACGAGCGGACTGATCGAAACCTTCGTCAATCGTGCCGGCGGCGGCGAGGGCAAGCCCGTCCGGCTTCCGGCAATGCCGTTCGCGTTTCACGACGACCAGCGGCTTGGGTTGCGATGCCACGCACCGACGCTTGGCCAGCACAATGCGGAGGTTCTGGGCGAAATTGGCTTCAGCGCGGCCGATATCGCCGCAATGGCCAAGAATAAGGTGATCGTCTCCGGCTGACACGGCAGGGGCTGACTTGGCAGCGCCCCTAATGCGGACCAGCGCATTGGCGAAAGATCTCGAGTTGCGCCTCGCTGAAATAATTGGTTCGCCAATTCTTGTTGCGATGCGACAGGTGCAGGCAGAAATCCGGCCGGATCGTCCGCGCGTAATCGCGGGTGATCTCGCCGACCTCGCCAGGCTCCAGATAGTCCCGGTTCTTGCTGACGAACTCGAGCGCCGCCTTTGGTGATTTGAAGAGAAGACCATTCAGCAAGCTTTTGCGTTCCTCAAGCGTCATGTCACGGATGGGCAGCGACGTGAGTGCGAAATCGAGCCAGTGCTCCTCGGCTTCGCTGCGTCTTACTGCCATGGTGATCAGCGCTCGCAATTCCGCCGGCGTCAGCATGGCCAGAAGTCGCTCCTTTGGCCATGGCGAGAAGTCTTTGAGGGTGGCATCTTCGATGATCTTTGCCAGCAGCACTCGTCTGAAGTCCATCGAGAAGTTCATGTTCTCGAGGGCGGCGAGTGCATGCGCAGCCGATGACGCCAAAATGCTCTCGACGGCGATCTGCTGGGCATCAACAGCCAGTCTGCTGCCGAACACCTTTATCGCGTTCACTGCGACAAGCGGATTTTGCGTGAGCTCTGTACGCATTCGGTTTTCCAAGCCTCGAAGCTCCGCGTCGGAAAGCTGTAGCCGCGACGCATTCTCGACGATCGTCGCCAAATTCGCTTGTGCGAGAGCTTTCGCTCGGAGCGATAGGCGCTGATGCTCGCTCAATCGATTTACTTTGGCGATAATTGCAATGACAGCATCGTCACAGCCAGGCGAGGCGCTGAGACGCCGGATCACCTCATCGAACTGGTCGTCATCGAGCAGATGCGATTTCTGCGCTAACTGCGCCAGCGGCGCGATCGACTCCGCGTTGTCCAGAACGAGCCCGAATACCTTGTCCCGCTGAACCAGCCGCGATTCTGACTGAGTCATAAGCTGCAGCAGCGTTGGCAGGTGTCGTTCCTCGATCGCCTCCTTTTCCGTGTAGCTCTTGCTCCAGAGTTCGCCCGGCGCAGTTGCATCCTGCTCAGGCGACAAACTCATCTTGAGCGGACACGCGGAACGTCCACCGGTGACTGCTTGGCAGATCTCGCTGAGAAAGCGATCTTGTGCCGGCCCCTCAGTAGCGACGGCAATCCGCGCACCACGGTTTCCGCCTGCGGCCTTGGCCAGCGCAGCACTTGCCACACCGCTCAGTGGCTTCGCGACATCCTCCCCGTCCTGGCGCGTCTTGATATAGCGGTCCGCAAAGTTATACGTGAGCCCAAGCTGGCTCACCGTCAGCTTTCCTGAGACGTTTCGCACAATCCGATTGCCGGTCTGATACGTGAGCAGCCACACCTTGTTCTGCGGATCGCGCGTAGCGGCGCTCGCCAGATAGATGCGCCCTTCCTTATCGACAACCGCCGCCGAGTAAGGCACCTCGACAGCCGTAATCCATATCGGAACGTAGAACCAAGCGGCAGCCAGCGTCAGCCACGCGGCAACGCTGCTCGTCATCTCCTTGAATGGAGAGAAAGCCAGTTTAATAAGTATTGCTATCGAAATGACAGACAGCGTAACGGGCCAGAATACACCTGCATCGGTGAGCCAGACGGCATCATTCCATCGCGCCAATTGCGCGCCGCCGAGCCCTAGTAACAGCGGCAGGAGTCCAAACGCGATCGCTCTGAACGTCCTGCTATCCTGTATCGATGCTTTCCTCATTCTCGACCTCTCCTGGGAGGCTGGAGAACGGAATGAGAGTACCGATAAGTTGCACCTGCGCAAGTAACACGGCGCCAACCTTCGTCATGGCGCCGCAATCATCAAGCACAGCGCTACCTTCTCCGCGAGCGCGAGAAAAGGCTGGCCGGAAAATCAGCCGCGTAACGAACGCCTCTATCCTGCGGGTGATAAGCAGGCCGCGGCGCATCGACAGGCATCACCACGCGGCGATAGAGATGCCAAGTCGCGTGGCCCAACACAGGCACCACGATCGCAAGGCCGAGAAGCACCGGAAGCGCCGCAAGAAACAGCAGTCCGGCAACGATAATCGCCCAAGCGGTCATCACGAGGGGATTCTTGCGAACGACCTCAACGGACGTGGCGATCGCGACCGAAGCGTCGACGTGACGGTCCAGCAACAGCGGAAACGAGACGACGCTCACGACGAAAGCTAGAACGGCAAATAGAAAACCGATCAGATTGCCCGCCAGGATCAGCCGGTGTCCTGCCGACGTTGCAAGGATGTTGTCGAGGAACGATCCCAACGAAAGCGGCGCCGCAGCATCGAAATGCGCGACAAACATGATCTGAGCGGTAGCGACCCATGCCACGAAGATCGCGAGCAGCAGCAAGCCGAGCCGCAAGATGGCACCGAATGACGGAGAATGCAGCACATCCAGCGCATGTCCGGCCGTTGCATCGAGACCGAGTTCGCGTCTGCGGGAGAGCTCGTAAAGACCGATCGCAGCCAACGGCCCAATCAGCGCAAATCCGGCGGCGATCGGATATAGCAATGGTATCAGCGCGAAGCTGTGCATGGCGCGGAACAGCAGAAGGCCGATGGCTGGATAGATAAGCCCGACGAAAAAGGCATGCGTCGGCATGGCACGAAAATCGTCCCACCCTTTGGCGAGAGCAATCTTCAGATCTTCCAACTCGATCGTGCGAACGCGCGGAACCTGAGATCCCGCTTCGGCCGGCATGATGATATCGCGCTCGATAATATCCGGTTCGCTCATTGCCGAACTCCTTGCTGTACGCGCATTGATCACACCTCCCAACGCACGGATGTGGGCAACGGCGATGGGATAACGGCGGACAACAATGCCCATGGACGACCTTTCGGTCGCCTTTCCCGTAACCTTTCGGGCTTCTTCGACGCCACGAAACGCCGCGCGCTCATCCTGGCGACGCGTCTCGCTCATTCCGAGAAGCTTGCTGGGCTCTCGGACCTCTTCAGTGCATCGGACTTATCGGAGGCTCGCCCGCCTCTTAGCTGGCAGACCTTTGCGAGCCTTGGCCCCGCCTTAGCGTGGGGCCGGTCGACTAACGGGTGGCATTTTACTCCTCCCTTGGCGACCATCGAAGAACGCAGACAACATGTCAGCTCTGAATATGGCGCGAGTTCCGCAGGCATTTCAAGGCTTACGTATCGATAAAAAGATCCAGCGCCCCAAAATCGACCGGGCACTCCAAGAATTTCCCAAAAGCGAAAAATAAACCAGCCGGCTCACCCAAGACGCGCTGATCAGCGGCCCCGTTGCACAATCAGGCCAGCAATAGACGTGACCACGCCTCATCCGCTAGCATCGCGAAGATCAACGGAAACGAGGCACCCATGGCCGACACCGCCCCTCACCGCGCGCATCTCATTGCAGGCGGCTTTCCGCCCGGCTCCAGCGCGGGTCACGATCACGATTATGCTCGTCTCCAACTCCTTACGGCCCTCGGCGAGCGACAAATCCCGGCATCCGTTGCGAGTGATTTTGCAGACTTAGAGAAATGGCTCCCCGTGAGCCGCCTGCTCATCACCTACGTGGCCGGTCCGTATCCGGACGCAAAGCAGTGCGCCGCCTTGCAGTCGTGGCTTGAAGCCGGCGGACACTGGCTGGGGCTTCATGGCACAAGCGGCGGACGAGCCGAACGCGTCGAAGGCCTGTCCCAGCGGCGCACCATAAAGACCGAGCACCACGCGCTGCTTGGCAGCATGTTTCTGACCCATCCACCAGCCTGCCGCTTCCGTGTCGATGTGCGCGATGAGGAACACCCTCTCACACGCGGACTCGGTGCATCGTTCGAGATTGAAGACGAGCCTTACTTCATTGAGCTGCAGGCTCCGACTTCGGCCGCTATCCTATTGACCGCGGATTACGGCGCGAAGGGACACTGGCCGGTGACCGAGACGCTGTACGGCTCCGACACCTCTCTGCAATCGAACGGCAAGACCCGGGTACTCGGCTACACCCGCCCGGTCGGCGCAGGCGCCGTCACCTATTTGGCGCTTGGTCACTGCCACAACCCGAGTTCACGAATGGGCCGACCCAGCGGCAACGGACAACCCGAGACATTTAGAGGGCCATGGGAGTCGAAAGCATTCGCCACTCTTCTCGGCAACGCGATCACCTGGACAATGGCGTAATCCCCACGTCGGTGGCGTCCGCACCATACCGACACCGGTGAAACGATGGACTGATTGGCTCGTCAGGGACGAACATCACGGCAAGCCAATCTATTTTCTCTATTTCATTGCAGTTCGTACATCCTGCGAAGGGTGATCCTATCCTCTTTCTCTGTCGGCTCTCGATCAATTTATCGCAGTCAAAAGTCTCGAGCTTTTCACTAGCTCTACCCTTGGCATCGTCTCACCAATTGAATTATAGATAATCATTTCGTGACCTAGCCGCACACATGCGAGGGCTGGGCGAAGTACATCGTGATGCCTGACGATCAAGCTGCGCAGTTCGCCGAGCTCTCGTTCCTTTCTGGGTTTCTATTCAACTGGCCGCAACGAGTCGACGCAGGTTCAAATCCGGTCGACCGATCGATTGAATAAATAAGAAGTCGCCAATGACAATCGGCCTCCCCTCCGTCGCCCGCAAATAGGCGCGCGGACGTCGGAGCATTCCAAGCAGCGCCTATGTAGGAGGGTGCGATGTCAGACGTTAATCAGGACAAACTCCACGCATTCGTCGGCAAGATGCTCAGCGACCTCGGTGGCGCCTTCAGCGTGCCGACCGTTCGGATTGGCCTCCGGCTCGGGCTATTCGATGCCTTACACAGCGGTGGGCCAGCGACCGCGCCGCAGCTGGCCGAGCGCGCCGGCGGCCTCGCCGAACGATACGTGCGCGAATGGGCATTGGCCCAGGCTGCCAACGGGTTCCTCGACTACGATGCCACAAACCAGCGGTTCGGCCTCTCGCCGGAGCAGGCCATGGTGTTCGCCATCAAAGACAGCCCACTCTATCTTGCTGGCGCGTTCGATCTCACCGCGGCCATGATCGAAAGCGAAGCCAAAGTCGAACAGGCGTTCAAAACCGGCGAGGGTGTCCGATGGGGCGAGAGTGCCGGTTGCCTTTTCTGCTCTGTCGGATCGTTCTTCCGGCCGACCTATGTGAACTCCATTGTGCAGGGCTGGATACCAGCTCTCGACGGCGTCGAGGCCAAGCTCAAGGCTGGTGCCAACGTCGCCGACGTCGGTTGTGGCATTGGGTTCTCAACCCTTCTCATGGCGAAGGCCTATCCCGAAAGTACGTTCGTTGGCTTCGACTTCCATGAGCCCTCGATTGAAGAAGCACGACGGCACGCCAGCGAGCATGGGAATATAAAAAACGTGCGCTTTCAGACATCAACGGCCAAGCAGATCGACGAGCGCAACTTCGATCTCATTACCATGTTCGATTGCCTGCACGACATGGGCGATCCTCGCGGATGCGCCGCGCAGATGCGTAAGATGCTCAAGCCGGACGGTACTTGGATGATCGTCGAACCGGTTGCCCAGGACCGCCCCGAAGACAACATGAATCCTGTCGGCCGCCTTTACTACAATGCTTCCACAATGATTTGCGTACCGACCTCGCTCGACCAGGAGGTCGGTGAAGGTCTCGGTGCCCAAGCGGGTCGGGCGAAGATCGTGGACGTCGTGTCAAGTGGCGGCTTCTCTCGAATCCGAGAGGCAACACAAGGCCCATTCAATATGATTTTCGAGGCGCGGCCTTAATCGCTCTACTGGCCGAAACTCCCTCGAGCCCATAAACAACGCCTCGGCCAGTCAATAGTATGAGAAACACGTGATCGTCTATCGAAGCTCAGCTACATGGCGGGCATCCACTTTGACCTTAACGGGTCTGTTCAAGAGATCCACCAGTACGATCAGACGATCACGCTCATCCAACGCAATAATCTTCGCGACGATGCCGTCGAAAGGGCCATGCGTAAGCTTCACCTTTTGGTCAACCCTATAAGGCGATTCAGGTTGCGTGATCGCGCCTTCGATCTCCCGCGCGCGCAGTGCGTCGACAAATGCCTCAGGTAACAAGCTCAAGCTGTCACCGGCCCGGACAACCGTCCTGACGCCGAATGTCGAGAGAAGAGAGCGCCACCCTTGCTGTTCTGTATTCATGGCCGCAAAGACGTAGCCAGGAAACATGGGTCTCAAGACGAGACTGGTTCGCCGCGCGTGGCGAACGCTGGTCCGCAGCATAGGGCAATATGCCTCAAAATTCTGTCTGCGAAGATTATCGAGCGCGAACCGTTCCTTGTGGGGGTGCGTGTTGATGGCTGTCCATCCTCGCCTTCTCGCAGACATCGCTCCTCCGCACAGCACACAGAAACCCTTGAACCCTCTCCGGGGGCACGATCCTAGTTTTAACGGTGACGATTTCGTGGCCACCTTGGGATCCGCTCGAGATGGCTGGATCTACGCTGGCGAATATGCTCGCCGATGCGACAATCCCTGCGCTCATGCAAACCCATAAAATAGACGCTGAGTGACGCGCCCAGCGGCGCCTCCAAATCCTCACGACTTCCCGTCGTGGGCGGCGCGAGAGGGTAGAACACGATCCGCAGATTTGATTGCCCTGCGGAGAGACGCGGACTGAAACGACATACTTTCTTGATCCAACCGGGCTCCGACGCGAGCATCCACGCCAGCCCGGAGCACACCCAGCGACTGCTCGGCACGACAAGCGCGCTTTCTGTAATGCTCCGCCAACTGGCACAGGCGGGCTTCCATTTTATCGTTCGGGTCGGTCACCTCGACGAGGTCGGCGGCAAGAAGAACAGCCTTATAATCAGCAACGTCCTTATACCCGAGATAAGCATACGCCAACGTTGCCAAAAACGTAATGGCGGCGGCGATTCCGCTTATTCCAGCAACGCTCCAAACAATAAGTCCTGTCCACCACAACAGCGCATCGAACATCCCCCTTCTCCTTCTTCTCACACCGGTCGACGTTCACGTGCGAATACGACGCTTTCCGGGCAACCGCCGAAATGCCCCAACTTGTCACGAATTTGCAGCCACTTATCTCATCCGCCAAATATCCCGCATCGGTCTATTCTTCCTTTTCCCCCGCTACCAATCGACGTTTTCATCACATCGAACATTGCCGTTCCGATCATATCAACGCCGCCGCGAGCGCTCGGTATTTCGCCGAAAGGTGCGTATTTCTCGGTGCGAATAGAACTCACTCGTTGAGCTGTTCCATTCTGTATTTGGTTTAGTGTGGTGCCTTGATCTCGCCACTGCCGGCGCGTTCCCCCGCGCTGGGGCTGTAGACGGGCAGTAATGCTTCTCACCTGCTTTAGGTTTCCAACCTATCGGGTCGTGCCTGGGATCAATCACTTGGGGGATGGTAGACCGTGGATGGATCCCGTATTCACTTCGTGAACCGTTTCTTTTATCCCGATATCTCAGCAACAAGCCAAATTTTATCCGGTATCGCCTTTGGCTTGGCCGCGAACGGATTTGATGTTCACATCACGACGAGTCGTCAGCTTTATGAGGATCCGGCTGCAAATCTTCCCGCCGAGGAAATAATTGACGGCGTCACCATTCACCGCATTCCGTCGACGCGGTTCGGGCGCTCCTCAACATTCGGGCGTGCTTTCGACTACGCGTCATTTTACGCCAGCACGGTTTGGCATCTGCTCTCGCGGCTCCGGCGTGGAGACGTGTTAATTACGAAAACCGACCCTCCAATCCTTTCAGTCTTAGGCACCGCGATCGGCCGCATACGCGGCACAAAATGCATCAATTGGCTCCAGGACCTCTTTCCAGAAGTCGCTTCCAGCGCTGATTTTGGTGGAACCGGCGGAAAGCTAGCGCTCGCGTCGACGCTTTGGCTAAGAAACTGGAGCCTACGGCGCGCGGATCATAATGTGGTCATCGGCGATAGAATGGCTCTCTATCTTCGATCCAGGAGAATCTGTGCAGAAAATATTCATATTATCCCGAACTGGTCGGATCCAGACGTCGTTCATCCCATCAAAACGAGCCCGCTCCGTTCGGAGTGGGATCTCGCTGGGAAGTTCGTAGTAGGATACTCAGGTAATCTCGGCCGCGCGCACGAAATCAAGACGCTTGTGGACGCGATCCGGGAGATCCACGAACACCGCGACGATCCTATCGCGCAGCGGATCATGTTCGTATTCGTTGGCAACGGTGCCTTACGGCGCTCGCTCGAAACAAAGATCCAAGAGGCGGGGCTTCAGAACGTCCGCTTCTTCCCCTATCAGCCTGTTGAGCGGCTGGCTGAAACGCTCGCCGTACCCGACGTCCATCTGGTTTCGTTGAGGCCGGAACTCGAGGGTTTCGTCGTCCCGAGCAAGATATATGGCATCATGGCTGCGTCGCGCCCCGGTATCTTTATTGGAGCAACCGATGGTGAGGTGGCACGTCTTCTGCGTCGCTATGCCTGCGGAACAACGGTTCAGGCAGAGGACGGGCTGACACTTGCCGACGCCATTCTGAAACTTGCCCATGATCCCGAAGAGTGCAATCGGATGGGAATTCGGGCACGCGCTGCATTCGAGGAGAATTTCACTAAGGCGATTTCAGTAAATGCCTGGGACACGCTTCTGCGAAACTTGATGGCACCAGCAGCGATACTGGTCAAAACTGGGCCGCTATCATATACCGCCAGTCGGCGTCGATTTCATACCCATGGAAGGCGGCTACCGTTAAAACTCAGACCCGGCCGCCGCCTGAAACAAAGTCCTGGTAGGCAAGCTTCAGGCCGTCCTCCAAAGAGGTAGATGCTTTCCAGCCAAGCGCAGCCAACCGCGAAATATCGACCAGCTTCCGTGGCGTACCGTCGGGCCGACTGTCGTCGTAAGAAATATGGCCCCTGTAGCCCACGACACGTGCGACAAGGTGGGCGAACTCTGAAATCGCAATATCTTCGCCCGTACCGATATTAACAATCTCCCGCCCCGAATAATGCTTCATCAAGTAGACACATGCGTCGGCAAGATCGCCAACGTAGAGAAACTCCCGCCGGGGCGTGCCCGTGCCCCACACGACAACCTCGCGAGCCCCAGAAATCGTCGCCTCGTGAAAACGCCGAATGAGCGCCGCCACGACGTGACTGTGCTCCGAATGGTAATTATCACCTGGCCCGTAAAGATTAGTTGGCATCACAGAAATGAAGTCACTTCCATATTGATCCCGATAGGCCTCGGCTAACTTGACCCCGGCAATCTTGGCGATTGCATATGGCTCATTCGTCGGCTCGAGCGGACCCGAAAGAAGCACATCTTCCCGCAGCGGCTGGGGCGCAAGCCTCGGATAGATGCAGGTCGAGCCGAGAAACAAGAGCTTCTCAACCCGGACTTCGTGGGCCGCCTGGATAACGTTGGCCGCCATGATGAGGTTATCGTAGAGGAACTCGGCCCTCAGCGTGTTGTTCGCCTCGATACCGCCAACCCTCGCGGCTGCCATAAAAACAACTTGCGGTCGATGATGCTGAAACCACGCTCGTGTTGCCGTTTGATCTCTGAGATCGAGGTCCACGCGCGACGCTGTCAATACCTCGCAATCCTCGCTTATCAGCCGCCGCATGATGGCGCTTCCCACCATGCCGCGATGGCCTGCAACGAAGACCTTCTTCCCCGACAGTGAAAACATGTCAGCGTTCGCCCCGAGTGTATCGGCGGGCATCTGCCAAATCGACCTCCATCATCTGCGTGACAAGTTGCTCGAACGACGTCTTCGGCGTCCAGCCTAGCACCTGTTTCGCTTTCGAAGGGTCACCGATAAGCAGATCGACCTCAGTCGGTCGAAAATAGCGCGGATCCACTCTGACAAGAGTTTTGCCGGATTTGGCATCGACACCGATTTCATCGACACCCGTCCCGCGCCACTCCACTCGCCGTCCGACGTACTGAAAGGCATTCTCGACAAATTCGCGAACGGATCTCGTCTCGCCCGTAGCGAGAACATAGTCTTGGGGCTCATCTTGCTGAAGCATCAACCACATCCCCTCGACATAATCTCGAGCGTGCCCCCAGTCACGCTTCGCATCGAGATTGCCGAGATAGAGGCATGGCTCGAGATTTGCGTGCATGCGCGCTACGCCTCGCGTAATTTTTCGAGTGACGAATGTCTCGCCACGGATCGGACTCTCATGATTGAAGAGAATACCATTTGAAGCGTGCATACCATAGGCTTCACGGTAATTCACCGTAATCCAATAACCATAAAGCTTGGCGACGGCATAGGGGCTCCTCGGATAGAACGGCGTCGTCTCGCGTTGAGGCACCTCCTGCACAAGCCCATAGAGCTCCGATGTAGAGGCTTGGTAGAAGCGCGTCGATTTCTCGAACCCAAGGATGCGGATGGCCTCAAGAAGCCTCAGCACGCCCACCGCATCGGCATTGGCTGTGTATTCCGGACTCTCGAATGACACAGCCACATGACTTTGCGCTGCCAGATTATAAATCTCAGTCGGCTGGACTTGTTGAACCAATCGAATGAGATTGGTGGAGTCTGTCATATCGCCGAAATGCATACGGAAATCGACGTCCTCCTCGTGCGGATCGCGATAAAGGTGATCGACGCGCCCAGTGTTAAATGACGATGAACGTCGCTTGATACCATGCACCTCGTAGCCCTTGGCCAACAAAAGCTCTGCGAGATAGGCGCCATCTTGCCCGGTAATCCCAGTGATGAGCGCGACTTTGCGGGACATGCTAACGGGCCTCCTGAATGAGTAATCGCGAACCATGCTGCCCAGAGGAGCCGCATGGTCTCCTAAACGAAACTATGGGAACGTACCTGCCAGCCAGAGCGGGATGCCACGTACATGATCCGACTGCTGCGGTGGATCACGGGAAGATCCCGCTTGTGAATATCGCCGCGCTTCGGCCTGCCCCATCAACTCGATCTATCCGCGTTCCGGCTCGGAGACGCCGTGCAACACGTGGTTGGCTTACTTTGTAAATCCGTTGGATGCTCGGCTTCTGCAATGTGGCGCGGAAAGAGGTGACGCGTGCGGCCCAGTATCCAGTAGCCAGCCAAGCCGCCAATCTCATGCCAGACCGAAGCTGATCGCTCTTTTGGCCGTTTCGGTGTGTCGTAAACAGGCCATGGGATTACTGGAACACCCGCTGCCTGGAAAACACCAAGCGCTCTCGGCATGTGAATTGCCGAAGTAACCATTACCCACCGCTCTCCCATCCGCGACTTGACGAAATCTCCGCTATAAAGAGCATTCTCATAAGTGTTCATTGGTCGATAATCGATGAGGAGGCGGCCAACCTTCGTCTCGTTTATCATGGCGATTGCAGCTTCATTCTCACTCGGGCCGCTCAAAATGAGAGTTGCTCCCTCAAACCGCTCTGCGAGTGCAAGTGCTGCTTGGATTCGAGTAGGCGCGCCCCCAAGCACAATAATGCCATCAATGGCATTGTTCGAATTGGGGAAGGAAGCAGCGACTCTTGTCTCGAGTTTACGCGCAATACCGACAACCAGCTTCGATTCGACCGATGTTGCCACGCCCGCCAGGCATGAAAATAACGGAAGCGCCAAACCGACGCATGCCAACAGTGGCAGACCACAACCATAGCGCACCCATTTGGGCAACCAGCACATCCTCGCCATCAAACTCCCTCGCCTCGGAGAAGTGTCGACGGAATGACACGACAATAAGATTCAAAATATGTTCATTGCACCACTCATCGGCAATCCGCGTGCGCGGTGATCACCACAGAAACGAATGCCGTCGATAAAATTCAGAAAAACGACTCATCATCGGGCAACCAACCGGCGGGCTGCCGGCGCTGCCGTCAACTCTTGTCCGAAGGCAGAGACGCGACCCTTGTCGCCAAGTGCCAGAAAGCGCACGTCAGCCTCCTCTGTCACCGCGGCGAGTGTACCTTCTAGCTTAATCCCGTCGGAGACATAACGCCTCGCTTGCAGCGAAACCAACACTGTTCGGACCGAGTGCTCAGCTTCCACTCGCACCACACGCCCGTTCTGCTCGACCTGCAGATTAGGTGACGGCGTACCCTTGAGCCGCGGGTAAATCAAAACTGCGATTGCATTATCTTTGCCAGCAAGACTTGCGATAAGCGCCGTCTGCGTCGTCGCATGCGGCTTGTTGAACCCACTTGCAGCGCTTATGCGCGTCACAACCTCCGTCGAGAGATTGTGCGGTCGTCCGGTCAGAAAGAAAACGTCGGTATCTACGTCCTCCCTTCCAATCGCGACGGCACGGTCGCCGTGGATCTCGATGCGATCCGCAGCGAAATAGAGCCTCCAAGTTCCCGTCGCGCCCCGATCAAGCTCGTCCCTGAGCACGAAATAGCTGGGGCCAGTCGGCTCGCGCGATTTGAGAAAAGCAACCTGCCGGGTCCAAGCGCCACTGCGTCCCTGAAGAAAATCAGCAGCCTCAAACGTCGCAAAGCGTTCAATCCGCATAATGCCGGCGCGATGCTTCGACTCGACCATGGAGTGATCACTCATCGGGGCACGACCATAGTAGCCGAAATCATCCGATATGAGCCGACCTTTCCCCCAGATCGTGATTGAGCCAGAGTCGTAGTCGTAATGTGCGTGATTGCTTCCGGCGATAATATGCATCTGCGTCTCGCGCTCAGTCCCGAAGTGATTGCGGAGAACAGCCCCCGTCCTAGGAAAAAGCTCAGAAGCATAATCAGGTTTTTGAGCCGGCAATGTCGAATCCTTAAGGGCCATCTGATAAGGCCCCATAGCTGGCGAATAGCCGCCCACGCCGGAAAAAATGGGCGAACCCGACCGCAGATGCATCCATTGCATCTCTGCTGAGAAGGCCGGATCACGCGTGCGCCAAAGACTGGCGATAGTTCCGAATTGCCCCGTCGGTTCGAGCATATAGGTATTACCGATCGGCGGCAGATGGCGCCGACCATCAATGCGTGCATCGGGCGGTGTTGTGATCTTGGCCAACCACTCGATGACTTTGCGCATACGCGGATGAAAGAGATAATCACCGCGCCCCAGATTACGAGTGCAGGCAAACACCGCGAGCATGTGATCGTAGCTCAGCATCGCGTAGTGTGGCGCTTCCAACCAGCCACCGTTCTCGTCAGACCATGTGAGAAGCTGATCGTTGAACAGCTCCTTCAGGGCCGCATCAAGCCACTCCCCCGATTGCGGATGATCGTGCAACAGGCAGGCGAGCAGGCCCTGGTAGCCGGCGACGATCGACGTCATATTGGGATTGGCGGCAAGGCGGCGGGCCGGCGACCAGTAATCGGGGCGATGCACGAGATAACTAAGAAACGCGGCCTGGGCAAAGAGCCGCCGACGCGTCGCGTCATCAGTGGCGGGATCCGACAGTGCGAAGTCAGCGAGATGCACTGCGTATAATATATAGCGCTGGCCTTGCGGTGCCGTGCCGAACGAAACGTAATCGTTCTGCTCGACAAACGCATTGACGGCGGCCTGCATCGCCGGCACGGCTGCTGCGGACAGCTTGGCTCGTAGCCCTGGGTCATTCGATCTCAATGCGGCATCGAGATGATCAGCTAGCAAGAATTCGTTGAGTGCCCCGGCGCGCAGGCGGGCCAACCGATCTGCCACGGGTGGCGGGCCGGACCTTAACCGCTGCACATCCTCATTCGTCAAAAGCAATCTTGAGTGCGTCTTGTCGCGCGCGTGCGGCCACTCAAGGCGCATATCCTTCACGCGGTCGAGTGGCAGATTTCCGTGCTTGATGACGAGTCGCTGAGCGGGCGTGGCAAGCCGCTTGCCAATGATCCCGCGATCGACTGCGATCTCGCGAGGCATGGTAGCGATAAGTATCTGTCGGCGGCTCCCTGTGCCCGGGAGAGATACGACCGGTCGGCCGTCGCGGCGGATAATCTGCAGCGGTTCAAGCTTACGCTTGGATAAAATGTCTGCAGGTTCGATCCAGAGATCGGCCCGAAGCGCAGCAATACTGACCGCGTCGCTCGTGCTATCCCCGTGCAATGTGACCCAGGTGCCTCGACGCTCTCGCATCCACCACTGCAGCCAAGGCTCGAGTTCGAAGCTAACGTCACCTTTCTCGGGTGCAATCGGCGCAACTGCAATCTGACCGAGTTGACTACCCACTCCCTTGCGAAAGTACAGCTGATCGAGATGCGATGCGTCGCCTGGCTCGATCTCGATCGTCGGGTGCTCCCAAGCGCTCCACTGCTCGTCCAGAACGATCGAAGGATCCCCGGCCTGCATGGTCAGGCGCAGCTTCCAGACGAGGCCACTAGCAAAAACGGCCCGGCAGAACACCACAACCGCTACAGGCCCGCGGCGCTCAATCTTTGCCTCATAATCAACAACCGACCCCGCGATGGCGTGGGGCAGGACACGCGATCCGCCACTCCACGTACCGCCCAAAGTGCGGAAAGCAAGAATTGGACCCTCGTCATCCGCGAGCTTGGTTCGAAGAGCGACCCCCCCGTGGTCATTGGTCATGCGAATGGCGTCAGCCTTTTCCTCGACGAACAAGTCGGATCCCGCTGGCGCAAGAGCGGGCTTCAGACGATAAGTCGTTTTCGCGCCCGCCGGCAGGTTGGCAATAAACTCGACTGCGGATCCTTTGGGCGTGTCGACAATTTCGAACGGCACGACCGCCCCATCCCCGGTCACCATCGCGGCGTCCTTTGCGGCTGAGGTCTGAGCCGCGTCTATCGGAAATTTAACCCTTTCATTTACCCAATCTCGCCCCAGCCACTCAACGATTTCGAACTCCGCGCCCGGAGCCGATTGCGCAGACTGACAGACAAGCGTACACAGCAGCACGACGGCAAACAGAGCGGAACGCGCAGTGCCGGTACGGATAACGATAGGGGCCGTTGCCACTGCGATTTTGAGAGCTTCAATCATTCAGCGATGGTCGCCGCTCTCAATACAGCGCTTTCGGATCAGCACAGCGGGTATGCCCTGGTAGACGCCCCAGGCGGCGAGCCTTGAGGTTGCCGCGCTGGACAATGCCAAAATCGCACCTTCCTCGAGGACGACGCCCGGGCCAACTGTAGCCCTTGCCGCAATCCAGGCGCCGTCTCCAATGGCGATAGGGCGAGTGACGAGGTCGAACGTCGGCTTCGACCAATCATGGCTGCCAGTGCACAGATACGCTTCCTGCGATAGGCAGCAGTGAGCGCCGATCGTTACCTGAGCAAGATTGTCGATCCATACTCCCTCACCGATCCAACTGTGATCGCCAATCTCGAGGCGCCAGGGAAACTTTACACGGACGCGCGGCTTGATGACGACTTCGCGCCCAATATGCGCGCCAAAAAAGCGCAGCACATAACGGCGATACCATGAACCGGGCAGGCAACTTGAAACCAGCGGAGAGCCGACCATGAGCCAAGCCAATTCCACAAACAGCGGACGCCCTCTCTGCCAGGACGAGTTGTCGAATTTATCGAGACGAACCTGGACGCTGTCCTGTCCCATACCTTTTCTAACTGACCGCCCCTCAACCGACAGCCGATTGCTCCGTTTTTCTGGCCGACGCGCCCATCCGCGACATTTCCCGCCCGCCACGTGTGACTGAATCGATAATCATAGCAGTTTGACGCGCAGCGTTCCGTCGATGAAATCGATTGAGAAAATCGACATTCAATTCCAGTGATGGTAATTCCCCAAGAACGAGACGCCGCATCGTCTCCGCCGAGGCTGCAGCGTCATCCGGGTCACAAATGATGGCGCCGCCGCTCTGAACGAGAAAGTCTTTCTGCGAGCCTTCCGTCACAAATCCGAGAATGGGTTTGCGTGCTTTCACGTAATCAAACGTCTTGGACGCCAAGCAATAATCGCCCCCTGCAATCCGCTTCATCGAAGTCGCGAGCTGGGCGTCCATCCCATCAAGAACCGGCGCGACCTCGTGCTTGGGCAAAGAGCCCCACAACTTTGATTGCGACGCCAGGCCATGCGCGGAGAGCATCGGTTCCAGCCACGAAGGCACATTGCCAATATGATGAAAACGAATACGGCGCGCCGTGTCCGGATCTCGCTTTGCCAATTCGCGCCAAGCCTTGAAAAAGTAGAGTGGCGACCGGTAGCTCCAATCTTCTTGTCCGGGACTGTACTGCAAAAGAGTATGCGGTCGCCGCAGAGTCCTTCGCTGTCGCGGTTGATAGTAATAGGTGCCAACGTAAGCGATATGAAATTCATCCCTTATTTGTTGTGGCGGAATCTTCTCCGATTCGAATAGAGGACCGTCGAAACCGTTTGGGACCACGTGAAAGCGGTTTGACGGAACAGATGGGTGGCTGAACCGGAATAGATCGGCCAGCCGATCCGTGACCGTAATGACCGCAGTCGCGCTGGCCAGTGCTCTGGCCTCGCCCCTGACCTTCGCCACATGATGGGCATAACTCATCGATGGTCCCTGCTCGAAGGCCGACCAGGCATCGCGCATATCGAGAATGAGGGGCTTGCCCAGCAGACGCGACGCAAGCTCCGCAAGCCGACCTGCTCCGAAGGGCGGTAGCGAAGCATAAACAGCATCAAATGAACTGCCGTTCGCACCGATTGAAACCTGCTCGCGAAGAGAGCGCTCGAACCGCTTGAAAAAAGTATCGTCAAGATTTCCAAACATCCGCAGCCATCTCGCGAGCGGAGTTTCGCTCCGAGGATCCAAAGCTACTGCCGGTTGAAGATGCTGAACCCTGACGGTGCTCGGCAGTCCCGACAGAAGAGCGTCGTTCCGCTTGGCGCCGAATGTCTGCGCGGCGTAGTCCGGTTCAATCGTCAGAACCGTCGGATCTATACCGTGCTCTGGGAGGTATCGCGCCAGATCGATCGACCTGAAGGCGCCGGTTGTCTGTACCGGCGCGAACTCCAACGCAATCATAAGCAATGACGTCAACAGCGATTCTCCGGAAACAGGCGCCGATCCGATGTCTACCTACTGCCTAACGAGCTAATGTTTTGAGCTAAACATTCAACATCGCGTCGCGAAAGGTCGGAAACTCTTCCTTTCGTATGTAGCCGTGATACTCGCGATCATTTCTGCGCTCAACAAACCGGGATCGATCCAACTGCTTGATCACGCGCGCCGGATTACCAGCAATCACACATCCCCCTTCCGGGAAGGATTTCGTGACGACAGAGCCAGCACCGACGATAGTGAAATCCCCCAGCGTAACGCCCGGCATTACGAGAACTCCCATCGACAGCCAGCAGTACCGCCCAATCTTGACGACCCCATGATCATGCGATGCCAAGTCGTAAACATCATGATTGCTGCTCATTATACCAACATTGGCGGACACTCTCGTATAGTCGCCGATCTCTATCCGTCCTAGTCCTTGAATATAGCATCCCGGCATATAACCCGGAGACACGTCAACGCCTGCAAGAATATTGCGCCAGCCGACAACCACGCTACTCGGGTGTACCGGCCAATAAGGCCCCCTGTTCACACCGAGAATTTGCTGACGGAACCAGATATCATAAGTTATGGGAACCGCGTGGCCTTTGGTTTCTTCGATGAACGCCAACGCCGGGTGCAATTTCAGAACACGAGACAATGCTGCGTACGGAGCGCGAGCAAGCCGCCGAAGCATTGGAAATTCTGGCATCATATCGAAGAATATCTCCAGCCTTGCACGAGAAAGCAAAGATATGTAGCGCTATACGCAGCAGCGAAGCAGGGAATAATATTGTACTGATCGCCACCCCATGCGATGGGTGACCACGTGGCGAAGATAATCAGTGCGAGTGAAAGCACAGAAAGAATTAGATTCTCCCGCTGCTTTCCAACGACCGAAAATACCGCCGACAATGGTGAACAGACAAGCCGCAGCAGCAACATTGGCGCTAGAATGCGCGCGATATTTCCGGCTTCGACCCAGTCAGGCCCAAGCACGAGACGGAATAGCTCAGGCCCAAATAAAATGAGAATCACAAGGGGCGGCAGGCCAACGAGAAACAGCCCGAGCCCCGTGCGAACATAGAGCCTGCGACAAGATCCCGTCCGCCAGTAATCCTCGGATGCACGCTGCCGAAATACTTGGGCCGCGGAATTACCGATGAGAGTCAGTGGCATTGCCACCAGAGATCGCGCTCGCTGAAGCGAACCGAGCAGACTAGCGTTTGCCGCGGCGGTCAGAACGTAAGCTGGCATGTCGAGGCTGACAACGCTGAGAAATTGCGAAGGCAGAGTATAGCGGGCGAAATCGCGGTGCCTCCAACCCAAAGTCAGCAGACGACGCGGGTTTGTTTGCGGCGGCTGCGGGCACAGTGACCTAAAATGACTAAGATAAGCAGCAATAGTGATTGCCTGACCTAGAAAATAGCTAATGAAAAGCCCATTGGCACCGGCCCCCGATAATCCCAAAGCGATCGACGAAACGACGGTGGTAGCCGCCGTCAAGATAGGAATGCGTGCGAGCGCGCCATATGATGCGCGCCTGTTGGCCAGGAAAGCAATCGCAGTGGTCGTGCCCGAACTTAGAACGCTGGCCGGCAGTAATAGTATCCACGCGCGTGTGTCCGCAAATTCTGCAACCCCCGCCGTCCCAAAGAAGATGACGAAGGACACGACCGCGGCAACGAGTGCCGTGGCACCTGCACACATGATCGAAACCATCACGAGTTCAATCGAGCGCCGTTCACTCCGCTCAACGATGATGCCGTGCTGCAATTGTAATGTTGAGATTGGCCCGAACAACGCGGAGAGCGCCATATAGGCGGCAAGCGCGCCATAGTCTCTGGGCATATAAAGCCGGCCCAGGATCGGCGCCGCAGCGAGTGGAATCAGGGCGGCCAACGCCTGCCCGCTCGACAACATCCCGATGGCGCGAAAATACGTCGAAGTCGTTACGCGACGGAAATGCGTGGCCACTGAGCCGGATGCGCTCACGAGGCAAGACTCTCCCGGCAATAACCCGTTGCATCGGCGTATATCGCTTCCATACGTTGCGCAATTGCGCGCCAACTGTACTCACTTGCCATGATCTGTCGGCCGAGCGCCCCTGCGCGCTGCCGTCGCCCGTCGTCACCAAGTACAGCGGCCAGGGCACCAGCGAGGGCCTCGGTCGAACGAGGCACGACCGCTCCAGGGTCACAGCGCTTAACGATGCTCGCCACACCGACCCCTGCCGTACAAATAACGGGCGTGCCAACGCACAGCGCCTCGGCTGCAGATATTCCAAAACTCTCTTTGATCGAGGGCACAAGAAGTACGTCGGCGCCCGCCAGCAATGCCCATTTGTCTGCACCTTGAACTGCGCCGAGAAAACGTCCGACAAATGTGCCATCAGGACGCTTCAGGCGCGGTTCCAATTCGCGCCGGAGCCCGATTTGGTCAGGCCCAGCGATCAGAAGTTGCGCCTCAGGATGCCTGCAAACCGCATCGATGGCGAGCTCAAGTCCCTTTGTCCAATCGATGCGGCCGAGAAACAAAACACGTCTGCCATGCGCGACGCCTTTCCAGAGTTTTTCGATGTCATCAGCATTCGGAATTGGCGTTGGTGCATTAACACCATTGCCGACAACAACGAGTGGCGCGAGATCGAGGCCCAACCTGCGGATGCCGTCACGCTCCTCCTCCGATGTCACGTGGATGGCAGCCACGCGACCGAGATGCGCTCGCTCCTTCACAGCGATCCACGCGCGTTTGACAAGTGCCGACTTCCCCGAAATCAACTCCGGCACCAACATGCCGCGCGGCGAGAGGACGACCGGCACACCGTGTTTCTCGGCGGCCGTCGCCAAATGTGGCCCCGGCCACAGATAGACGCCGTTGACATGGGCCACATCGAAAGTCGCGATTTCCGCCTTGATCGCTTGCCCCATCGCAGGGCTGAAATAGATCCTCTTCGGCGAGTTGATTGGGAAATAGCGCACTTTCACCCCATCGAGAGTCACGGGAGTAGCGAGTGGAACATCGAGAACACCTGGACCATCGACGTTCGTCGTGAACACCTGCACCTCGTGCCCAAGCTCAACCAGCGCCTTAGCCAAACCGTGGCTCGATGCAATGGGCCCGCCATAGCGGGTTGCGGGCATGTAATTGGGCGCAAAAAAAAGGATCCTCATTAAGCCGCATCCGCAATGCTATCGACTTTCCCTGGGACGATTGAGCGAAGAAGTGCACGGTGCTTTTCGGCGAAGCCCCGAAAACTAAATTGCTCAATTGCCACCGCGCGGGCCTGAATTCCAAGCTTCCGACGCAGATCAGCATCGGCAACTAGCTTTGCCAGGATAGCCCCGTGCGCGTCAGCCGATCGCGGCGAGACAACGAAGCCATTGCGCCCGTCGACGACGGCCTCCTGTGAGCCATCCTCGTTTCCGACGACGATCGGTACACCGCACGCCATGGCTTCGAGCGGCGTCAGCGGCAGGCCCTCCCCGCGTCCATGTCCACGGTCACTGACAAGCGAGAATATATGCGCGCATCGATAAACGGCCGCGAGATCCTGCTCGGTAATGCTGCCGGCAAACGTTACGCGGTCGGCAATGCCATAGCTCGAGCAGAGCTTCTCGAGCCGTGGCCGGTCGTCTCCTCTACCTGCAATGACGAGACGCAAATTCGGCAGCTGAGGCGCAATTCGTGCCACGTTCAAAATGAGCCGATCGAAGCCTTTATGGGCGGCCTCTTTAGCAAGCCGGCCAAGACTCATGATGACGACGTTACGCTCGGGATCCGGAAGCTTGTACTTTGCAATAATGTCTGGGTCCCTTGATCCGGGGGTGAACCGATCAAGGTCGATAGGATCCCAGACGACCGCGGGGGCTTCAGCATGCAGGCCTTCATCAAGCACATAGTTGGCCGTGAAATGGCAATCCGCAATGACGCGACTCACCTTCGCCATATGTGCCCGACGCGAAACGCTGAGCCCGCTCCAGATCTCGAGGCCATAGACATTCATCACGGTCTCGGCGCTGGCAAGCATTCCCGCTGTGGTGAGCAAAGATCCGAAGTTAACGTGAGCCGCCTGGATTACGTCGGGACGCCAACTCGCCGCTAGCATAAGCGTTCGAGTGGCAAACGCTGCTTTGTCGGTGCTCGTCAGTCGACCAGGACGCCCGCTACCGTGCCAATTGACCGCGAACCCCTCCTCCAAGGAGTTGTCATCCGGCCCCAGAAGGGACAAGACGCGCATGTGATTGGAACCACATAACTCGCGCAGAGCCTGGATTTGGTAGCGCGAGTAACGGCTGATTCCCCCTTTGTCGAAGCAACCAGGGGTAAGGTAAAGGAGACGCACAGATGAGCTCATGATCCGATTGCAACGACTGGGCGACACTCTTGTCTTATTGCGCCATTTGGGTAGAAACCCAATTTAGTACTGGCCTGAACGCGACCTCGTAGTTGTATGCTGACCGATGTAGTCGTCGGGCACGCCGACCTGCTTCCCGGCGGCCATCCTCATCGGCCGCATATTCCGCAACAAGCTTCGCGAGATCAGACGCCGAGTTAGACATCACGCATCGTCCAATCTCATGGCCTTCCAAAAACTCTTTCACGCCGGGATTCTCGTCCCCGATTTGCGGCAGGCCGGCCTGCATATATAGATAGCGCTTATTACTCGCCCCCAACGCGGTGCGGAATTGCTCATAAGAGGAATCAAGAAGCAAAATTCCCAAATCGGATCGCTCCAAGCGACGCTGCATGAGCGCATACGGAATCCATCCCTCAAAGCGGACCTTCCTTTGAACGCCTTTTTCTATCGTGAGTTCCCGTAATTGCTTTGCGATAACCGATTGATCGCTGCCTATAATACTGAAAACAGCGTTGTCCGGCCACTCCACCATCGATTCGATAATAAAATCGAGCCTTTGTTGAAGTCCAATCGATCCACAATAGACAACATCGAATTCGCCATTCTCGCCTCGCCCAACGTCTTCACGGCCTAAATACGACTCCATCAAAGGAAAATTGGAAACGACAGTAGGATCGTTTGGCATCTTAAGCTGATCACGCAATAGCGAGGCTCGCATCTGATCCGCGACGACAACCATTTGATACCGACCAATCGACTTTGCCAGTCGGCGTTCGAGCCAAACGCTCTCGAACCGCTGCAGGCATTCGTGAAAGTGCGCGATCCTCAGTCTCGGCTTACGTGGCGCTATATCGCTGTATAGCATTCCAAGAGGATCGTAAGCGATCTCAACCGTTCGCTCATTTGTGCACCTGTGCCGCAATGCCGTTAATGCGATAGTGAATTCCGTAGCACGACGGATAGCGGCGATCGCCCGACACGCATGTGCCGGCAAAACCTTGATAGCTACATTTCGATGTTCGAAGCCGACGAAATCCTTCGCCCATGGAAGCGGCGTCGTCAGCAAATGAACACTGAAACCGGCGTCGGCAAGCATGCGGGCTTGATTCTGCACAGGCGGATAGCCATCGATGGGAGCCGGCGATACGAGGATTGCTGTTGTCTTCAATGTAATGACCAAACGGAGATGGTATGGATATCCAGGACATCAATCGAATCTACAGGCGCTCTAGCGGAGATCACAAATCAATACTCCGCCAAAGCGCAACATTCTTCGATCGTTGTTCTGACTCCGCGATGAGGCACAGAGGCTTACGCAGTGCAAATGGGGGAAGTGTCAGATCGATTGGCCGAAATCCACCGATTTCTATGTCGATGTTCTCCCCCACATCGATAAAGCTTGTTGTCAGAATGTAGGATACTCGCGCGCGTTTGATATTTCTTAATGCTTCTAAGATGAGATGATTGGGAAAATGAATAAAACAATCTCGAACCACAATCATGTCGACTTCCGGTAGATCATCCTTCACCAGGTCGAGAACCATAAATTCCCCCAGATCCGCATGTCTCCGCTGATTGCTCTCGACAATCGCAGGCACAATGTCTCCGCCGATATAGCGAACATCCTTCGGAAGACACGTTGATATCCAGTGCGCATCACCGCAGGGCACGTCGAGCAGAGTCTTGACGCCGAGCTCCGCGAGCAATGCCGGTAGAGCCGCCCGAATGTTGGCCGTTGCGGCCATGGTCGAGCCGGGCCCGGAAACAGATTCCGTGCCGTCCCAAGCGTTATTCGAATAAATATTTTTGAAGACTCTTTCTGGCGCTCTTAGATTCTTTATTGAGCGTTTGACGTCACGCGCCGCCGAAGCAATCGGCAAAGGCAAGGCTGCCACTATCGACCGGCGAAGCGAGAGTAGTGAAGAAGGACGCGTCATTAGAAATGCCTCGCATCAGTTACAGACCATTGGTTGCTGCCGCCCGCCGGGAACAGCACTCCGCTCAGATGATCTCGGTAAGATATGATCGACAGATTGGTTCTCATCCAGGTGCGCCCGTTCTCGACAAGCCGACGCCTCGCATCCTCGGCCATTCCGACTGCCGATCTGAGCGCTGAGGCTATGTCCTCGGGTGAGTTCCCGTCGTAAAGCACACCACCACCTGATGCCCTTACGATTTCCGCTGCGCCGCCACTATCGGCCGAACAGATGGGTACGGAACCGGCGCTCCAAGCTTCGAGAACAACGCGGCCAAGCGTCTCGTATTGCGACGGCACAGCGATAAATCGGTAGCTCGCCATGAGCATAGCCGCATCGGTGCGATAGCCTAGCAGCCGAACCTGATCGCTGAGTCCAAATTCTTGGACGCTCTGAAGGATACGATTTGTATAGGGGTCCCCTTCCGCGGCTGCGCCGATCAGGTCCACGCTGACTTTAACCCCTCGCGCGCGAGCCAACGCAACAGCTTCGACAAGCTCCAGCTGGCACTTCAGACGCGCAAGTCTGCCAACGCAGGCCACCTCTCTCATTGTGGGGATATCAAGAGCATCGGATGCCCCCATCTCGAATGGGTCGTAGGCAGTCAATACCTTCTTATGCGGATCGGACGGGTGATGCTTGCCGTAGCGATTGTGCATATCCCTGCTGATCAAAACGAGCGCGACCGGCGCGCGTCGAGTCGCGCGCAACCGTCGGCACCGCTCGATATCGTCGGCGAGCCGTACATGGATAACACTCGGCAACGCCAGCAACCGCGCGACGGTATGAACAATTCTGCAAAGCCCCGCCTGATTGAGATAGATCCGATCAATCTTATGACGTCGGCAAGCTTGAAGGACGCAGGCCGCAGCCCTAAGCCGCGCAAAAAAACCTGCGTGATGCAGATTTCCAATCGGAGCCGACTCGACCACCACGCGGTGCTTCTGTATCGCGTGGGCCAGCTCGGATTCTCTTGGCAGCAAGACAACAACTCTCTCATAGGCCTCGGTAAGCGCTGGAATGGTCTCCATGAAGGCACGCTCGGACCCCCAAAGACGCAGTCCTGGCTCGATAACTAGCAACCTCATGGCCGCACCCGACGCACAATAGGCGTGACGGTGCTGCGTCTCTGATCGAACATGGCCTTTAATCCAGTCATCATGAGCCACGATATCAGCGCCGTGTTGACCAAGAAGAAAACAGTCGTCAACGGCGCGATAAAGGCCAAACCCACCGTAAAATACCGCGCGAAGTCCATAAATTCTCCCGTCCGAAGCGCACGTGCAGCGGATCGGTCAATCCATCGCACTAAAATTCCGAGAACCACGAAACCGAGAAACACTCCGACGTATCCAGCATTTGCATAGAACTCGAACACGGGGCCCGAACCGAACGTCGCGCTCTCGGAGAAGTGCATGCCTGTATGTTCAGCCACAAAACTGCTTCCGCCCATCTCAGGTTTGTCCGGCCAGAGAAAGCGAGGAACCCAGGCCAGAAATGCCAAAATGATCGTTTCGCCGTTGAGGCGCAAATCGGGAAACAGATCATGCCATTCGATCATTTTGCCGACAAATACGTACTGATTCAGACGTCCATTGATCCAGTCGAGGCTCTCAAAGTTTCCAGGTTGTAAAAGCTCCGTTTTGCTGAATGCGTCGACGATGGCACCGATGCGATCGGCACTCCCGGCATGCCCCCATAGAACCTCGCGCAACTCCGTTCGGAAGGACATCCACGCAACAAACAAAGATAACAGAGCATAGGTGATTGCCGCACTCGCAAGTCCGATCCGCAAACTGCTAAGCGATCGCGACATCAAAACGGCCAGCCAGTAACCGGCAAAGCAGGTGAAGGCAATGAAGCCGTATGAGATGAAGCCCCAAATGATAAGATAAGCCGCCGGAATCATGGCGGCCAACACAATCCACAGGCTATAATTGGAGCGGTCTACAATAGCGGCGAAGGTTGCACCAAGGCAGATCGTTACAATAGCCGCGTTCCTCGCCACCTGGAGAACCGCCTGGATCATAGGGATTGGCAAATCCATGCCATTCAACGCAAAGCCAGCCAACCCAAAAATACCGAGACTCCAGAGCAAGAACTTACGATATTGGTCGGATATCATTGGCCGCGCCGCAGGCTCGGCGGTTCGATATTTGCGGCTGCGTCCATTAGCAGCCCAGCATCCGACTAGAAATCCAGCAATGCCGATCACGGACGCAAGGGCCCCGAGCAGCACCGTTTCCTCGCTAAAATTGTAGCTCTGCAGATAAAGGCTGCCGCCCGCGCGCATATGCGAGTATCCAGGGACAGCATAGGCGACAAACCCGCAATACAGGAATGTCATCGAGAACAAGAACGCCATCGGTAAACCGACGCTGCCCGCCGGCGCCCGAACTGTAAGGCGCGCCACCAGAACGACCATCACAGTCCACGCAACGGCGATCGCGAGAATCTGGACACCGACCTCAGTCACCGCTTACCGCCTCTTGAATGTCACAACGTCGAAAACGGGCGCCAAGCCTCGTCGCTGGATTACCGCATACGACTGAATTCGGACCGATATCCGCACTGACCACAGACATCGGTCGCACGAACGTATCCGCGCCAATAGAATGTCCGATTATCGTTGCGTTCATACCGACCCAAACGTTGTTGTCGATAAAAACGGGGGTCAGAATATACGAATGCCGCATCGCATCGGTTCGTATCGTGCCGGCTTCACTTTTCCGATAGTCGTTGGAGAACGAATATATTTTGACTTGAGGGGACGACGTAAAATAGTCACCAATCACAACACCCCCGTGACCTTGGATAATCGTGCCGATTCCGACGTGAGCGTTCTTACCCAACACGATATCGCCCGCCGCTACAGGCCGCCTCGGAATTGCCCGCCGCTCCACGTTGGCCATCCGATCAGGCGGGCCGGCAATAAGAATTACGTCGCGATCAATCCAAACGTCGTCACCGACCGAAATCCGGTCCGGGGCCACGATATGAACGCCGGCATCAACGGTAAGGCGCGCCCCACACTGTTGAAAGCGCCGTGAATAATAACTCCGTCGCAAGCGCACACCAAGGGGGCCACTCAAGCCGCGAATGGCGTCCTCGACAAGGCATAAGAGAAGTATTTTAAGTCGCCTGAGCATCTAGGTCGATTTCCGACAGCACTTGCTGGAGCTGCGCACAGATGTAGTCGATGTCGCTTGCTTCCAATCCTAGATAGGTGGGTAGGTTTAAGCCGATCTTCGCAACTTTATGGGCGATCGGCGTATTCGCATTGGGCAAATACGGCATGTCAGACATGGGATAGAAATAAGATCGCGTATCCACACCGCGGGCTTTGAGGTCGCGCATCAGCCTTTCGCGGCTCGCATCGTTCAGCCCGTCGACCTCGGCGCAAATCATCCAATACGCATTGCATGCCCAATTTGCTGTCCGGTTTAACGTGACTGCAGGGGCTCCGGCCAATGCCGCCTCATAGAGCGTGTGGAGTGCGGCTCTCCCGCTAAGAAGCTCATTCGAACGCTCCAATTGCGCGCAGCCAACCGCCGCTTGAAGGTTCGTAATGCGGTAGTTGTAACCCTGCTCATCGTGCCAGTAACGGCGCTCGGGATTCATGGCATGATCGCGAAGCAGGCGACAGCGCTCGGCGAGACCACCATCATTCGTGGTAATCATGCCACCTTCGCCCGTCGTCAGGTTTTTGTTTCCGTAAAAACTGAATGTCGCGCAGTGCCCCAACCCGCCCACTCTGCGCCCACCGATCTCCGCCCCGTGAGCCTCCGCCGCGTCCTCGATGACCGTCAGTTCGTGCCGTTCGGCGATCGACATGATCGCCGGCATGTTCGCCGGGTGACCATACAGATGGACGGGCAAGATCACCTTTGTGCGTGGCGTGATTAATTGCTCGACGGCAGATGGATCAAGGCACAGCGTCGCCTCCTCGATATCCGCAAAAACAGGCGTCGCACCTGCCATAAGAACTGCGTTAGCCGTCGCAATGAATGAAAGATCGGGCACGATGACTTCATCACCCGGACCGATCCGCAGCGCCGCCAACACGAGATGCAAAGCAACCGTTCCATTCGAAACGGAAACAGCGTGCTCAACGCCACAGAACGCCGCGAATTCCTCCTCGAAGCGAGTGACATACGGGCCTAGCGAAGAGATCCAGCCAGACCGCACCGCGTCTGTCACATATTCAAGTTCGAGAGGACCGATGGAAGGTTTGGAGGTGGGATAATTCCGTATGGTCACGATTTGGCTGTCCTGTGTCGCTGCGCCTCAGAAATCGGCAATCCAACGCTGCTTAAAATGTGGCGTAACCTGTGCTCATAAGTGTGCTCGCCATGCGCGCGCCTATAACCTGCTTCCCGCACTTGATTGGCCCAGTCCGGCTCACAACGCGCCCGCGCCAGATGTTCGCGGATCTCGTCCACCGACCGATATGTCAGAACTTCTCGGCCTGGCTCAAAGCAGTGCGCGACAGCCGGCTTGTCTTCAATCAATTGAAGCCCGCACGCGCCGGCGATTTCGAAGGCGCGACAGTTAAGGGAATCGCCTTCGGAAAGAGCAGTCGAATTGAGGCATGCGAGTGCCTCGCCAAAAACCCGGCTCTTCTCATCGCGCACGATATACTTGCCACGATGCGCACCCTTGAGATCAGGATTGCCCCAGCGAGGAATTGGAGGGCCGTAGAGTGCAAGAGGCTCGCCCGCCTTAAGCAGGCATTCGGCCAAATATTGGCGGTAGCCGTAATAGTTCCCAGCAATCGTGATCTCGTTGGATATTCTTGTGTAAAGGCGCCTATGCCAGTCCGGATTGCAGGCTTCGTGAAGCAGCTCGGCGGGCAGCCCAACAGCAACAAATTTGGCGACGGTGGCAGCATCTTTAATAAAAATCTTGTCCCAACCGCCTGTCAAAAGTCCCATGCCACGCATGTTGGCCGGCGCATCGCCCCACCAAGCTACCAAACGCCTCACACCTAGAGAGCGCAGGTGCTCAAGTACCTCTTGACGGAGGCCTTTGGTTAGCCAAAGCAAAAGATCTCCCCCTCCCGCCTCTTTCGCGGCAGCAACGGCCCACCTTTCGCTTGCGGTCCAGTGCCCTGGGAACGCGCGCTCCAAGCTGCTCCGCATAACATTGAGCGCCTGCAACCGGGAATAACCAACGACAGACTTCGGCACGACAACGCTAAAACCCATCTTCTTAAGGGTGTAAGCCACGTTATCGACGAAGCTATCAGGCACGGGAAAATTCGAGATAATAACTTTCACAGCTAACTACCCGCGCCAATCTTTTCCATTTAAGGCGGGCGCCGTCTTAATTGCGTTATTGATCTCGCGATTTCTAGTCCGCATGAGCCTCAAGCACTTTTCCAAGCTACCGCACTTCGGGTGACTCGCGTCCCCAACTATTCTTCTGTTTGCCTCTGTTCGCAAAATACTCGGCGAACAGTTTCTTTCATCTCGAACTAGAACAGGGTCGATCCCGCCAGCACCGCTTCGGTGTTACGCCCGCCCCCGAGGATGGCTACGCAAAGCTACAATAGGTTCAGCCTCTGCATCGGGGCGCTCCCACGTAGAACATAGTCCTGTCTCCGCGAGATCATCCCAGGCCTTTTCGATCGCCGATCGATTGACGCGTTCGCCGAACAGCATCATCGGTATCGTGTGCGCCATAATACGTAGATCCAGGCCAAGCGACGTATTCTGGACGTACCAGACATCCATCGCGGCCTTATCGGCAGGTTCGATAACGCGCCCGCCCTGCACTTGCGCGTAACCGGTGATCCCGGGGCGGACGAGCAAACGGGCTTTGTAGTCCGAGCTTTGATCGATTGGAAGCAAAGGCCGCGGGCCTACAAATGACATGTCGCCGATTAGAACATTATATAGCTGCGGCAGTTCATCCAAGCGCGTGCGTCTCAGGAATTTCCCGATAAAGGAGCAACGGTCCGCGTCAGAAACACGGCGCCCCTCGCTATCATAGGCGTCAGCCATCGTACGGAATTTATAAACCTTGAATGGCCGGCCCCATTTCCCTGGCCGTCTTTGGCAAAAGACGACCGGAAAGCCCACATCGATCGCGACCAACAGTGCTGTGAGCGCAACAATAGGCGCGGTAAGTAGGATAAGCGCGAGAGAACTGACCATATCGATTGCGCGCTTCAAACCGAAGTAACGATTGCCGCGAATAAGGCCGATCTCCTCTGCCTCGAATTCGAGATTGTTGAAATCATTCTGCCGCGAGGAACCGACTGCCCGATCGCCCAGCCCAATATTGTCAGCCAACACTTGCACCTCGATCGTGGGATCACGATCGAATTCAAGCAACGCACCGCGAGCTCTGGGAGACAGCTTTTCCAGCGGAGTCGCAACAACGATGCGATCGACAGCAACACCCTCGACCTCAAGACCTCTGAATACCGAAACGATGTCGTCCGGTAGACCAAGAATACGCAGCGATCTCGCTTGCCTTCCGACTTGACGGGCGTTGCGCCCAAGTATGCCGACAATCTCGATACTGCTCTTGGACAGCTCGGACGCAGCCTCAATGTAGAGTTCCGCGAGTTTATTCAACCCGACGATCAAAACTGTGATTCGTGGACCATTCGTCGGCGGCTCGAGCGGCCCCAGAAAGCTCTTTCGTGATGCTCTTATTTCTCGGACCTTCCGCGCCGTTATCCTCGTACCAATCATCAATGCGGCTATGCAGCCAAACTGCAATAGCGGAAGCGAGCGTGCCACGCCTTCCAATCGATGAGTGATGAAACCCAATGCCGTCGCGCCAGCCACGGTGACCAATGCCACGATCAACGCACGCCGATAATCTCGCGACCCACTCAACCGCCATATGGCGCGGTGCTGCCCCAAAGCGACAATGGCAAGAGGCGCAAACGCTAACGTGCACCCAAGATAAGGGAGAACCGCGACCACGCGATCGAGTGTGAGGGTAAAATCGTATCGCATCATCAAAGCCAGGACGGTGGCCAAGATGACCAGAAGCAAATCGGCAAGCAGCATCACGATCGAACGCATCTGAGTCCCCCGCATTTACTGATTTAGGCCTCGGACTTCACTCGTCTTGCCCGGCTCGCCAACGCGACGCGGTGCTTTTCGGAAACTCATCCTCAAGTCGTCCGGGCTTTTCATTCGAAGTCGCAACACTGGATGCAGGAGTCGAGTTCCGGTCATGCGCAGGAGCAGGTGTGATCTGTTGCCACTCCACGGGCCATTCAATCCCGCATCCCCATCGCGTCCCACGAGTTGGCGGCGTGGTATCGGGTTTGGGTTTGGTGCTGGATATCGCTGATACTTTCTCGAGGTGTCGCTCTGGCCATGATGCGACAACTCTCGGGCCGGATTTTGTTTCCTGCATATGCGCGAGATTGGCGAGAGGCGTGCTCACAGCTCTCGCAACTTGGCCTTCGGCGATCTCGTATCCTGAGCCAGTTTCGGATGGCGGAATGAGGAGAGCGCACGACATCGCGAAGAGACACTGCAGCGCAGCCGTTCGCAGCGGATAATCGACCAGTGAATGCAGCAGCAAAAGGACTATGGCAATGCTTGCTGCTCGCGCAAGCATCGCGTCGAGCGCGTGCCCTGCTCGATGCGTCATCCATACTCGGCGTAGTGCGAACAGGAACCACAGGGCAAAACCAGCAAAGATCAGCGCGCCCGGCACCCCAGCCTCGAGCCAAACCTCCAAGACGTCATTATGAGCCCGGTTAGCGAACGTATCGATGAGAGCGTCTGACGACTTCTCAAAAAGCCCGTAGATCGGCGCAAACGTCCCAAAACCCGATCCGAACGGCAGATGCGCCCGCGCTGCCTCGAATGTATTTGACGCAAAAACAACGCGTGCGTCTGAAAGTGGATCGACTTCGAAGCGCTCGAGGATCCTGTAGAGTGCAAATTGCGCAGTCAGGAAGATGCCAATAACGACAGCCCCAAAGATCAATCGTGATGCCATCGGACCATTGGATTTGCGCCCCCTCGCGGAAAGCACAAGTATCGCGGCAAGGGCCAGCATACCCAGACCGATGCCCGCGCGTGAGCGCGTGTAGGTCTGAGCAGCTACGAAGACGACAATAGCCGTCAAACTCACAATAAGGCGCACGATCAAAGCTGCATCCATACGACGCTTTGGGGAGGATTCAATGAATTCGCGTGACGCGATGACGGCCCACGAAGCCGCTAAAAGCAACAACACATAAAGAAAGGCCGAAAAATGATTGCGATTAGCAAAAAAACCCACAGCTTCAGTTGGATTGGTGCGGGAGAAAAACCGCCACTGACTATCCGGTCCTTCAGCTACTTGTAGCAAGCCCAGAAAAACCGATATTCCGCCGGCAAGCAAAACGATTAATGTCAATCGTTGGCGCTCTTGAAAAGATAAACGCATCGCCCCCAGAAATACCGCAAGCGCGGGGAGCCCAGCCAGAGCAGCAAGCAGTGTGGCGCGCGGTGAAATCGAAAGCGGATACGCCATCTCCCCGACACCCATCAGTCTACTAATCTCGGAAACAAACTGCGCAGCCGGCCCGCCCGAATGGAGCGACGGAACCGGGATGAGTTGCGCAATGGGAAGGATGATGCTCAGCGCTGCGATACTAATCGCACCCCAAGCGAGATAGCTCGAATTGCCAATCGCCAATGTCATGATTGCCCAAATCAAAACGGGCACCGAGATGACCTGCAAAACGGCATCCGAGAGGTGCCCCGAGCGCGTACCTCCGCCCAACAACAAGGCAGCAACGACCAGCCCACCGACGAACAACAGTCGCGGTCGCACGCTCGGAGCAAGATCTCGCATTACGGGCTTGCGGGCTTGTTATCTCTGTCCCTTCTTGAAAGGCCGATGGCGAGAGCCGCACCACCACCGACAGCAATGGCGCCAAGAGCGTACGGCGAAGTGTCATCGCCCAGCGTGCATGCGCCTTCCGGCTTTACCGTCACGACGGTGCCTGGCTCAACCGAATCTCGGCAACCATTGCTGTAGACGATGCTGGCCGAGCTGCTCGGATTGGCCATGACCTGCATCCCAGGCTGGAGATTCACCGGCCCAGAGATGGGCCTGAAGCCTCCCCCGCGACTCACCAGTATGCGGCCCTGCACCTCATCCAAGGTGGCGGCTTCGACGGTGGCAACTCCCATGAAGACTGCGGCAACAGCCGCAACGGTACGGATATACATTAGATTTCCCCCACTCTGCGATAACGAAATGCAAATATAATCGCCAATTGGATCGCAAATATGGCGATACCCAAAAACAATGCACACGCCGCCGCCTGGAGCCAATTTCGATGTGCAATGTTCTCAAAACACAACACAGATTTCGTTGGCACGCATAGGAGGATAATGAAGGTTATTCTCATGCTCTTACTATTCTTATCGCCCGTCGCCGCGGCGACCAAAATGCTGTTTTTGAGCCAATGGAATATGAGAATAAATATCAAAGATACGCCCATCGCTTCTTGCGAATTGTACGGAATGTTGCGAAACATTCCGCTCGGAAGAGTGGGGCATGTGAGCCTGCTGCTCTCATTGTCGCCGTTGTAATGGCTCAATGCCCCTGCCGAGCAGGGCCATGAGCCCGTTCGTGGGTAGCATCGTATGCTCGATCTACATTCTCACCTGTTGCCCGGCATCGACGACGGCGCGTCAGATGTTGCGACAGCGATGGCAATGGCGGAGGCGTTTGTTGCGGAAGGCGTCGAGGTGGTTGCCTGCACGCCCCACATTCTACCTGGGCTTTATCACAATGAAGGCCCCCAGATTCGCCAAGCAGTGGATCTGCTCCAATCCAGCATCACGGAAGCTGGCTTGCCGCTGCTGCTGACCACTGGAGCAGATGTTCATCTCGCGCCGGGCCTTGTTGCTGGTCTGCGCTCCGGAACAATTCTGTCGCTCGCGGACTCTCGCTATCTGCTGATCGAGCCGCCGCACCATGTGCTCCCTGCGAGGCTCGAGGACACTCTGTTTGAGCTTTTGGTTGCGGGCTATGTCCCGATTATTACGCATCCCGAGCGCCTATCGTGGATCAAGGGCAATTACGAGGTCATGGGCCGCCTCGTCCAGCATGGAGTGTGGATGCAGATTACAGCGGGCTCTCTCACGGGGGAATTCGGAAGAGGCGCCAGATATTGGGCAGAAAGAATGCTCGACGAAGGGCTCGTTCATATATTGGCGTCAGACGCACATGATGTCTCGAGGCGTCGTCCCAATCTTTCTGCAGGGGCCGAGGCGGCGGCGAAACGAGTGGGGAACGATGAGGCGTTTGAGCTGGTCGCAGGACGACCCCGCGCCATCATCGATGACCGCGATCCCCTCTCAATCTCAGTGCCGCGGAGTGGGGAAGCAGACATCGCTACGCAGCCTGATCAGGCGCTCGCGAAGTCGCGATGGGGGACAAACAATGGGAAAGAAGTCGGCAAATTTGGCTTGCCTAGCGCTGTACGCAACCTTGGTCGGAGGCTGCGCCGGCTCGCCGAGTGACGAAACGTTCCGGTCGGCATTATCGGGTGAGCAAACTCCCACGGCGAGCGCAGGCGAGTTGCCCAAGACGCATGCGGTGAAGAACGTTGCCTCTGCGAAAAGCGCTGCAAGCCAATTGACCGCTCCTGGGACACCAGGCTCGCTTGCCTACAAGATCGGTCCGCAAGATGTGCTGGAGATCTCTGTCTTCAAGGTTCCCGAGCTTTCCACAAGCGTTCAGGTCGCCGATACGGGCACCATCAATCTCGCTCTGATCGGCGACATCAACGCGGCAGGACGCACGGCACAAGAAATCGAGCGCGATCTTGTCAAGCGGCTGGGGACGAAATATCTGCAGCGCCCACAAGTTCGCGTGTTCGTCAAAGAATACAATAGCCAACGTATAACGGTTGAGGGCGCAGTCAAAAAGCCGGGAGTCTTTCCCTATCGCGGCCGAGCAACGCTTCTGCAAACCATTGCCATGGCAGAAGGCCTTGACGTCGTCTCAGACACCAACGTCGTCATTTTCCGGACTCTTAATGGGAAACGGGCGGCCGCGCGGTTTGACATTTCAGATATCCGTAGCGGCAAGACCGCTGATCCGCCGATCGAGTCCGGCGATGTCGTCGTTGTCGCCACAAATACCTTCAAAGAGACGTTCCAGAACGTCATCAAAGCGATCCCGCTGGCGGGCGTATTCGCGCTTCTTTGATCACCCCGCAACTCCTCCCGCAGGTCGACGCGAGTTGAAAGCATGAATGACAGCATGGACGACGGCGCCACAAACGTGCCCGTCCCGCGCGGATCGATCGCAGGGACGATTGACGGTAATACACGCGCCGTTCCTTTGCGGCCTGCCCCTTATTCCGACAGCCGCCCTTACGGTTCCGGATCCGACGACGGCGGAGATCTGCGCACCACGCTGCTCTACTACCTTCGCATCGTCTTGAAGCGAAGGTGGCTGATCTTGGCGATTGCAATGGCCTGTCTGGGGCTAGGATTGACGCGAACGCTCATGGAGACGCCGCTTTATACGAGCAGTGTTCGGATTCAGATTGATCGTCAGGCGGCAAAGGTTGTTGACAACGGTGCGGTCGCGCCGGCGGATGTTGGAGACGCTGAAAGCTTACGCACTCAGTTCGAGATATTGAAGAGCCGCTCGATGGCCCAGCGGGTCGCCTCCGCGCTGAAGATCGGCGACGATCTCGAGCTCTTCAAGCCGCGCGACTTCTCGCCATGGACCGCACTTCGCTCTCTGATCGGCAGCTCTCATCGCTCTGATCCGGCTCAAGCTAGCGCAGCAGTGCGAGAGCAATGGGCTGTCGGGATCATCGCTGGAAACGTGACTGTGAGGCCGGTGCCTGGATCGCGACTGGTAGATATAGCCTATACGGATCCGTCGCCCGCGCGGGCCGCACGTATCGCAAATGCCTATGCTGAAGCTTACATCGATCAGACCATCGACAAGAGGTTTCAATCGAACGCCTATGCCAAGACGTTCCTCGATGATCAATCGAAGCAACTATTGGTCCGGCTGCAGGAGTCGGAGCAAGACCTGATTAAATTCTCCGAGGATAAGCAGATCATTATCCTCAGCGAGAAATCAACGATTGCAGAAAGCAATCTGGCAGCCGCAAATGCGGCACTCAGCAACCTCTCCGCGGAGCGCATTAGGAACGAGCAGATCTGGCGCCAGGTCGATGGATCGAAAGGCCTGGAACTCCCGCAGTTCCTATCGAACTCTGTGATCCAAATGCTCCGAGCTTCACGAAGTGCACTGGAGACCGAGTATCAGGAGAAACTCGAGACTTATAAGCCCTCCTATCCGGCAATGGTCGAGATCGACAAAAAGATGAAGGAGATCGACAGGCAGCTCGCCGTCGAGATCAAGACCATCAAAGCGTCTCTGAAAGGCGCCTACGAGTCTTCTTTGGAGCAGGAAAAGGACACGCGCGAGCAGATCGAGACGCTTCGAACCGAGGTCCTCGCTCTCCAGAAAAACCTCGTGCAGTACAATATTCTGAAACGCGAGGTGGACTCCAATCGCGCCCTCTACAATGGGATTCTCCAGCGCCTGAAGGAAGTCGAGGTCGCGGGAGGCGTTGGCACAAACAACGTCTTCATTGTCGATCGCGCCCGCAGTCCAGGAGCGCCAACATCACCCAATCTCACTCGCGCATTGCTGATTTGGCTGGCATTGGGTTTCGGTGCTGGATTCGGGGCAGCGTACCTTCTTGAGATGCTCGACGACACGGTCCGATCGATCGAAGACCTCGAACAGATGACGGGGTTGGCCACACTCGGCATCATTCCAAAGGTTGACGGCAACAATCTCAATGACGAGCTTTCGGATCCGCGATCGATCTTGTCGGAAGCGTATCGGTCGTTCTGTACGTCGCTGCAGTTCACCACCGATCGGGGTTTACCCAAGACGCTCCTTCTGGCCAGTTCGGGCCCGTCGGAAGGTAAATCTATTACGGCGGTCGCAGTTGGTCGCCACTTCGCAGCGATGGGCTTGAAGGTGCTTCTGGTCGACGCCGACCTGCGCAATCCTTCGCTCCACACAAAGCTCGGCCTCACCAATAGCCTTGGTCTTAGTAATTATCTGACGGGCGCATGCACGCCGCCAGACGCGATGCAGGCAACGGACCTTCCCAATTTGGCATTCATGCCGACCGGCCCGTTGCCTCCGAATGCCGCCGATCTGCTCTCTAGTCCGCGGCTACATTCGCTTCTGTCGGTAGGCCTCGAGGTGTTCGATCTGATTGTTGTCGACGGCCCGCCCGTGATGGGTCTTGCCGACGCACAGCTCCTGTCAAACGCCGCGTCGGCCACCGTCTTTGTCGTGGGGGCAGGCCAGGTTAAGGCGAACGCGCTGCGGGCAGCATTGAAGCGCATGGAACTTGCTCGTGCACCGTTGATCGGAACCATCCTCACGAAACACGATGTCCAGAGTGCGGGCTACGGCTACGGTTACGGCTATGGCTACGGCAATGATAGCTATCAGTACGGCCGCGGCATCGAGGATGACAACGCGGAGCAATCTTCGCCGCCCGAGAAACTAGCGAGGACCTGATGGATCCGCACGAGGCTCTTCGCCATGCGATCGATCTCCTGAAGGTCCCGTCGCGTGTGCGGCACGCGAGATCCAGTTCGCTTGCTCGAGGAACCCAGCTCGTGCTCGCAATTGCCGCCGGCGAAAGAGAACTTGAAAGGGAAGTGACGCTGGCGACCGGCCACCCGCCTGATCTCATACAGCGAGCAGCAGCCTTCTATATCGAGCAGATACTTCTCGCTCCAGAAGCCGATAGCTATCGCATTCTCGGCAGTTCGCCGGAGGCATCGAATTCCGAGTTAAGGCGGAATATGGCGCTGCTTCTCCGCTGGCTCCATCCGGATTTGGCGGGAGGGAGTGAACGTGCCGTCTTCGCGACACGTGTCGCCGCAGCCTGGGATGACGTGAAGACCAGAGACCGACGACAAGCATACGACAAGATGTTGCTCTCCGCGCGATTGGAACGACAGTCTCGGGCGAAAGCAATGACGCGGCGAGCCAGATGGCGCAGGATTGCCTCCAGCCGGCCACTTCTCCTGGCTCCTGCCCATGCGACCCGCAGACCCGCTTGGCATCCGTTCTTGTTTCGACTGCTGGGCCGTCGCTCATAAATGGAGCCGTCGTTGAATACCAACTCAGCATTACGGCAACGCGCTTACTTAACTGAGGGCTTTTAAATGCGCCTCAACGCCCTATGGCGCTCTGTTGCAGCTTTGGCAGGAAGCGTGCTTCTCTGCCTTGTCGTGATCTATTCCTTTGGGGCCTATCTGGCTGAGACCTCGCCCAAACTGGCGCTAAAACTAGATCCCGGAAACCCGATCGCGCTTCGAAATGTGGCCGAGCAACTCGTTCGCACAATTGAATTGTCCGAACAGAAAGATGAAACACCGGGAACACCGGAAGGGAGTGCAGCACGGGTCTTGCGGTTCACGGCGCCGGCAGAGCTCGCCTCCGGTGCGCCGCCGAATCCGACATCGCAAGCAGAGCAAGCTGCTGCTCCGCTTTCCAGCGAAACCAAACAAGAGATGCTCACGCAAGCTCGCCAGATGATAGAAGCGGCAATACGCAACGAGCCTCTTGATTACCGTTCTCTGACACTCTTGGCAAAAATCGTAGAAATGCAGACTCCGGCAGAGACCGAAGCGGCTTTGCCCTACTACTCCATGGCGGCGCGGCTTTCGCCTCGCGCAAGCGAGGCGATCTATTGGCTGCTCAGACGCAATATCGAAAAAGCCAATTACGCTGAAGCAGTCGCCCAGGCGGATACGCTGCTCCGAACCATTTCGAGAGCGCGCCCTTTGGTGATCCCAATGCTTGTCAGTCTCGCGGAAAAACCCGAGGCAGCCAGCTACGTTCAGAGCCTTCTCGAAACCGATCCGCCGTGGCGCGAGTTTTTCTTTGCAACCGCGCACAACACCATCACGGACGCGCGAACGCCCTTGACGCTCCTGCTCACGCTTAAGGACGGCGCGCATCCTCCCCGAGAAGAGGAGCTGAAGGGTTATTTGCGCTTCCTCATGGCCCGCGGCTTCTATGAACTCTCTTATTATGCTTGGCTCCAATTCCTTCCTTCCGAACGCCTCGCCAGTGCGGGTTTGTTATTCAACGGTAGATTTGAGGACCCACCTTCGGGCTTTCCCTTCGATTGGAATATTTCGGCGGGTGCCGGAACCGCGGTCGAGTTTCTGCCTCATCCTGATGAGGCCGGAAAACGGGCGCTCAGTGTCGAGTTCTCGCTCGGCCGCGTCCAGTTCGGCGGTGTTACCGAATCGGTTCTCATTCCGCCGGGTCGTTATGTGTTGTACGGACGACGAAAAGGAAAGATTGAAGGCCGCAGAGGACTGAGATGGCGGGTGTACTGCCTGGGCAAACAAACACGCATGCTCGCCGAGACACCGATGGATCTGAGCCCCATTTCTCACTGGGAAGAATTCGAACTCGCATTCGAGGTCCCCACAACTGAATGTCCGATGCAGCAAGTGCGGCTGAACCTCGATGCAAGATCATCGTCGGAGCAGCTCGTCCGAGGCAGGTTCTGGTACTCTGATCTCGGCATCCGCAGGCTGGACGAAACCGCTACCAAGAGCGGCGATTGACCTGCTTCGCAGCACCACCCGGCACGTTCGCTTCCAGAGCAAAGGGCCGCATGTAGCAGACGCCGTGCCGACTCTTCATCAGATAGGCGTGTTTCGTCACGCTTTTGGATCACCCGTGTGGATCACTTGCGGCGCGAATTGGGCAAAATCAGACGAAGTGCCTGATGTGTCTGGGAAAAACCAGTGTTGGCTGGGGAACTAGGATTCGAACCTAGACAGGCAGAGTCAGAGTCTGCAGTCCTACCATTAGACGATTCCCCACTGCCGGAATCTGTCGCGACCAGTGGGTCGCAACGAGGGCGTATATAGCGTCATGCCCCCGTCATCGCAAGCGCGTTGCCAGCCTTCGGCTGAACGCTGCTCGACCGCATCTGCTGACAGTACGCACCCTTCCCGCCTGTTATCCACGCCAACCGTAAATCGCCTCGGCCGCACCGGAGGTGACGAAGCCATTCTCGACGTCGGAGGCGACAGCAGCGCGGTCGCGCGATCGAGGATCCCCGTAGCCGGCGCCACCGGCCTCGACCACCTGCATCACTTGGCCCGGTTGCATCTCGACACGTCCCTTCGCGTGCACCGGCTTTTCATCCACCGCATGGCGACGGAGCGTCCCATCGCCACCGCCGAAAAACCCCTTTGCCGGATGCACGGTACGGTTGCCCATACCCAGCGTGACCAGGATGTGGCCGGTGTCATTTCGCACCCGAACCTCCTGACCCAGCCCGCCTCGCCATTGCCCCGCACCGCCGGAGTCGGCGACAAGTCGCTTGTCGACGATCGTCGTATGGGTAAGCACCTCCCACACCTCGACGGGGACGACCGCCATATTCGAGGGGTGTGGCAGCGTCGACCAGCCGTCGAGACCCTTGAGCGCACCATAGCCACCCGACGCGAAATAGAGCGCCGTGAACGGTCGTCCGTCGCGCCGCGTGCCCTGGAATGTCACGAGGTTCATCATGCCGCTGTCGGCCTGTACTTCGCCCGGTGACGAATCCGCGAGCGCCCCATAAATGAGCGGCGTGATGAAATGGCCCATCGCGTGCCGCCCGCCAGTCGGGAAAGGCGGTTGCGCATTAAGGATGCACCCAGCCGGCGCTTTGGTCGTGATCGGTGCCGCTGAGCCTTGATTATTGGGTATGGACGGAAGCGTCAGGGATTTGATGGCGTGCAGCACCATCGCGTTCGTGTAGCAGAACGGCACGTTGACCCCGGCCCGGACCATGCCGCTCGTTCCGGTGAAATCGGCCGTGATGGTTTCGCCCGTTTTGGTCAATTCGACGGCCAGTTCGACATCCTCCGCGAAACCCTCCACCTTGATGCGGTTGCGATAGATGCCGTCCTTCATCCCGGCGAGCTTCGCCCGCATGCGGGCTTCGGATTGACCGCGAATCGCAGCCGAGAGCGAGCTCAAACCTTCGAGCCCATACTCGTCCATGAAAGCGTTGATCTCACGTGCGCCCACCTCGCTGCACGCGACGTTGGCCATGATGTCGCCCATAGTCTGTTCGGGGACGCGGACGTTGGTGCGGATGATCTCCACCACCAGTTCATTGAGGCGCCCAGCCTCATAGAGCTTCAGGATCGGCAGTCGCAACCCCTCCTGATAGACCTCCGTCGACGACGACCCGAAGCCAGCACCGCCGATGTCTGGCAGATGCGTGATCGAGACCGCATAGGCGACGATCCGGCCCCTGCGGAACACAGGTCGCATGACGGTGATGTCGAAAAGATGCCCGGTGCCGAGCCAAGGATCGTTCGTGACGATGATGTCGCCATCCTTCAGCGTCTCGGGCGGAAACCGCTTCAGCATGTGGCGCGCAGTCACCGGAGCGGAGCCGATGAAAGCCGGAATGCCGAACGTGCCCTGCGCGATGGTGTTGGTCTCTGCATCGAGCACGCAGCACGTGAGATCGTAGCTCTCATAGACGATGGTCGAGAACGAGGAGCGCACCAGCGTCGAAACAATCTCATCCGTAAGCGCGACGAGACGATCCCACATGATGCCGAGGCTGACGGCGTCGATTGGTTTGGTAGAGAGGTCGTTCATGGGATGCGGTTCCCTTGGAAATTCCGGCCTCAAGTGCCGTTCGCGAGATCGAGCTCGGCAACGAGATTCATGCGGTCATCGACGGTTACGCGATCGCCGGCGCCGACGACCGCGGTCGACTCCCGCTCCTCGATGAGAGCCGGGCCGTCGATAGTTGTGCCGGGTTGTAAGGCATAGCGATCGTACACGGGCCAGTCCGTCAGGGCGCCAACGCTCGGATCATAGGCACGGCGCGTTCCCTTCCGCGCGGACGGGGGCACCACGATACCGGTGAGCTTATACCGCTCGCCGAGCCCGGTCGCCGGACCGACAGCCTCGACCTTCCAGTTTACAATCTCGGTCGGCTCGTCCAGGCGAAGCGTATAGATCCGCTGGTAGGCCTCACCGAACAGCTCGTCTACACCGGCGAACAATGTCGACGCGTCACCAGCCTCCGGCAATGAGACTTCGATCTCATGTCCCTGCCCCTGGTAGCGCATGTCGAGGCGGCGGACGATACGGATATCGGCTCGCTTGACGCCCGCGTCCAACAGAACCTGGCAAGCGTCCGCCTCGAGTTCGGCGAACTGGGCGCCAAAAGCCGGCGCATCGAGATCGGCCACGTGAACGCGTCGCGACCGTGCCACCTCGAAGGCGAGCGGCGACTCGAGCAGGCCCAGCGCCGACATGACGCCGGCCGCAACCGGGAAGATCACGCGCGGGATCTTGAGTTTCCGCGCGATTCTCAAGGCATGCAGCGGTCCGGATCCACCGAACGCGACCATGCTCGATGAGCGGTAGTCAAACGCCCGCTCGGTCGCATGAATGCGGAAAGCGCGCGCCACATCCTCGCAGATGATGTCGTGAATGCCGAACGCCGCGCGCAGCGTCTCGACGCCGAGTTGCCGTGCAACACCATCCGCAATGGACCTTTCGGCCGCGACCGAGTCGAGTTGCATCTGACCACCGAGAAAGAACCGCGGATCGAGATAGCCCAGCATCAGGTTCGCATCGGTGAGTGTTGGCCGCGTGCCGCCCTGTCCGTAACAGGCCGGCCCAGGTTGGGCGCCGGCACTGTGCGGCCCCACCTTCAAGAGCCCCCGCTCATCGACATCGGCGATAGAGCCGCCACCCGCGCCGATCTCGATCATGTCGATCACGGGGATTCGCACCGGCATGCCGCTGCCTTTGCGGAACTCATAAGCCCGCGCCACCTCCATCTCGTACTTCTTGATCGGCTCGCCACCTCGGACGAGAGCCCCTTTCGCCGTCGTGCCGCCCATGTCGAACGAAAGGAGATTGGCGAGGCGGAGCGCTTTGCCATGCGCTGCGCTCATCAGGGCGCCCGCCGCAGGTCCCGATTCCAAAGCCCGGACGGGATAGCGCCGCGCCGTCGTCGTCGTCAGCATTCCGCCCGACGACGCCATGATATAAAGCCGGCCCTGAAACCCGCGCCCCGCAAGCCCCTCTTCGAGCCGGCCGACGTAGGTGTCGAACATCGGCCCGGTGAAGGCATTGACCGTGGTCGTCGTCCATCGCTCGAATTCGCGCATGCTCTGGAAAACATCGGCCGAGCACGAGACGTAAATCTCCGGCGCCTCTCTCGCGAGTATTTCGGCGGCGCGTCGCTCATGGTCCGGATTGGCATACGAATTGAGGAAGCACACCGCGACCGCGCTCACCCCTAGCTCGCGAAAACGCCGTGCAGCCGCCGTCACGGCAGCCTCGTCGAGCTGTGTCTCGACCTTGCCGTCGAACATCACACGCTCGGCAATCTCGATGCGTAGGCTGCGGGGGGTCAAAGGTGGCGGATAGGTGATCCGTAGATCGAAGAGGTCGTAACGCCGCTCGAACCCCATATCCATGATGTCGGTGAAGCCGGCGGTGCCGAGCAAGCCCGTGATCGCACCCTTCCGCTCGATGACGGCGTTCGTGACGAGCGTCGTACCGTGGACGATCTCGCCAACGTCCGCGAGCGTGATGCCGGCTTCTTCGGCCAGGGCAACGGTCCCTTCGATAACAGCGCGCGAAGGATCGTCCGATGTCGTCAGTCGTTTGTGAATCGAGAGGCGCCCGGTGTCACCGTCCCATAGAGAAAAGTCGGTGAACGTGCCGCCAATGTCGACCCCAATCCTGAGCATGCCTGTCTTCGCCTTTCCTCGATCCGCACCGTGGGCTGTGCGAAAAGGTCAGCGTGACATGGCACGGCATCAAAAGGAAAGAGGATGACGGGCACAGGATTGAGAGGACGGCCTAGCCGTAACGCGCCATCGCCTCCGCACGGGACGAGGTGAACTCGACACCGATGAAATTGCCTTGGCGATTGCGAAGCTCACACTCGACGTCGAAAAGGTCAGTTAGGATCTGAAGGCGGAAGGCGAGCGGAACGAATGTCTCGTTCACCAGCTCGATGCCCGCTCCCATAGCGGAGATGCTTCGCACCGTGCACGGCAAATAAGTGCCATCCCTCAACCGGAGACGTCCCTCCAAGCAAACATCCTTGCGTCCTCCCGCTCGACGCTCGGCGAGACCAACATTTTGCTGCATCTGATGATCTCCTGTTGCCCCGCGTTCACCGCCAAGAATAGGCGGCAACCCCTGAACATGCGGGAAAGCTGAATACTCAGATTCGATCAAGAGTTGTATCAAATAGTATGAACAGCTCACAGATGTGTTTGGTTCCGGCCAAGCTTAGCAAAAATTTCTCATAATCTTCATCATCCCCGCTCCATGGGCAGACTTGGATCCTTCGTCCACTCCTGCATCGAGTTCATGTAGACTCCCACATCCGCGGCACCGAGCGCCGTCAACGCGAGGGCTGTGAGCGACGCAGCAATACCGCCTCCGCAATAAGCGATCACCCGCCGCCCATCGAGAAGGCCCGCATCCTCAAACCGACGGCGCAGTTCCTCGGCGGGCAGGAAAGCCTGGCTCTTCGAATCGACGATGCCCCTCGAGGAAATGTTGCAACTCCCCGGAATGCGTCCTGGACGACCATAGTGGACGCCGCCCTCACCCGTATGCTGCTCCGGCAGCAGTGCGTTCACGATACCCGTCGCCGTTCCGATTGCGGCCCGAACCTCGTCCTTGTCCACGAAATGACCCGGTCGCAGCCGCGACGCGAAACGGGCCTCGGGAAAGGTATTGATGGGCATCTCCACCGGATACCCTTCCTTCACCCACGTCGTCAGGCCGCCATCGAGAACACGCGCGGCATCGAACCCATACCCTTTGAGCATCCACCAGACCCGCGCGGCCCAGGCACCATATGTACGATCGTAAAGCACCACTCGTGTCCCCTCTCCGATGCCGAGCTTACCGGCAGCGACGGCGAAAGCCTCGGGTCCAAGCAAGGCGAACCGCCAAGGACTGGCCGTATCCGAAAGATCTTTCGCGAGGTCCAGAAACGCCGCGCCCGGGATATGCGCTTCTTCGTATCCGGCCCGTCCGCTGGCGACGACAAGACCATCATTGTCAGGCGTCGGCGCTAGAAACGTCGTGCAATCGAAGACCCTGAGGTCGGGCGACCCAAGCTCAGCAGCCAGCGCTTCGGCGGTGATCAGAGGAGCCGGGTTCGGAAAGCCTTTGGTCATGAGCGAAACCTCCGAGGCGCCATTGCACAGCCGTTGCGATCGAGACACGTCGGCGCCATGTTAGCGTGATGAGCAAGACAGTATCGCGGGACGATCCGTGAGGGAGACCCGCATGGCGAACAAAATGAGAGACGAACGCGCAACGAACCTCGGGAGCGCCCCGGGGAATGCCCACCGTAACACGGACCATTCTTCCTTGGCTTCACGCCACGCGAACGCACCCGTTGCAGCGCGATCGACGTCCACCGACGTCGATGAATTTCTCCGCCGCGTGAAGGAGATGGAACCGCCGACCACAACCGGCCGCGGCCGGCTGGTATTCGCCATGGATGCCACAATGAGCCGCCAGCCCACCTGGGATATGGCCCTCGCATTGCAGTCGCATATGTTCGAGATCGTGCGCGAGATCGGCGGTCTCGACGTACAGTTGGTGTTCTTTCGTGGCAATGGCGAATGCCGCGCCTCCCGCTGGGTCACCGATCCGGCGGCTCTGGCTAGGTTGATGACGACCGTGCAATGCCGTGGCGGCTTCACGCAGATTCGCAAGGTCCTGTCCCACGTCCGTACCGAGAGCGAGCGTCAGCGTGTCAGCGCCCTCGTCTATGTCGGCGACTGCATGGAGGAGCAGATTGACGATCTGTGCGGGCGCGCCGGCGAGCTGGCGCTCATCGGCGTACCGGTATTTCTCTTTCAGGAAGGTCATGACCGTGCCGCCGCCAGCGCTTTCCGGGAGATCGCGGCGCTCACCCGAGGAGCCTACTGCCGATTCGATCAAGGGGCCGCCGATCAGCTCCGCGAGTTGTTGCAGGCGGTCGCCGTCTATGCAGCAGGCGGACGGCAGGCGCTGCAGCGACTGGCTGACGGACGCGGTGGCGCGACCGCTCGTCAGTTACTAGCCGATATGACCCGCAAATAGCATGCAGGCGCTTCTTCTCGGTTTGGCCACACTCGCACTCGGCTTGCTCGCATTGACAGCCTTCTCGCGGGCCAACCCCAGCCTGCTTGCACGCCGCTCCCGTACCATCATGGGGTCGCTGGCGCTTGCAGGAGCGGCACTCCTGCTCGTTCGGGGCGTTCTCTCTCTCGCCTTTCCACTCGGCATGCTGGGCCTCTGGTTGCTTTCCGACCAAGGCATCTTACCGATGCGAGGTGCCGGTCGCGGCACGGCATCCGATGACGAAGAACGCACGTCGACCGTGCGAACCGACCATCTCGAGATGCAGCTCGATCACACCACGGGCAGGATGCGCGGACGCGTTCTGAAGGGCTTCTTTCGCGGTCGCAGCCTTGAAAACCTACGGCCGGTGGAGTTGGCTCATCTTTGGCAGGACTGTCGCTTCGTCGATCCGCAATCTGCCCAGCTCATCGAGGCCTATCTCGACCGCGTTCACCCCACGTGGCGCGATGATATGGCCCGCGCCGAAGCAGAGGCGCCAAAGGGCGCCGATGGCCGCATGACGCGTGAGGAAGCTTTGGAGATTCTCGGCCTGAAGCCGGAGGCAACGGCCGACGAAATCCGTCGGGCACATCGCGACCTGATGCTGAAAATGCACCCGGATCGTGGCGGCTCTACTTACCTTGCCGCCAAGATCAACGAAGCCAAGGACGTCGCCCTGGACGGACTGGGATAACGAGATTCGACCTGCGATACTTCTGGATGCGCTTCAACGCCCTACTCTCATAGTCACAATCAGAGCGGATGGATCCGCACCGTGGCGTTCGTGCGACAGCAATCCCACAGACGCGCTTTGCAGGCGTGTCCGATCAACGACGGCCCCACGGACTTGCCCGCAGCCGTTAGTAACCAAAAGCCGCCTCGAAACAGGGCATGCGCACAGCTTGCGCCGCCGGTTGGCGTCCGGTTACGATCAGCCTCGCGGGAGGAGACGGAAGCGGGACGGAATAAGCCCCCTCGCCTCGAGGCTCGTTTTGCGACCCGCTCGGGACGCCGAAACGGGGCCGATGCGGCGCAGTGACGACGCGGGTATGTCACGGCGCCATCATCCCGTAAATCAAACGTCAGGATCGATCAATCTTTGGTGGCGGACCAAGGAAAGACGAACGAGACACATGATCGGAGAGAGCATGGCAAGTGACAGCAAGTGCCCCGTTACTGGCGGAGCACCCAAAAAATCTACCGGCGGCAGGTCGAACAAGGACTGGTGGCCCGATCACCTCGACCTGCAGATGCTGCACCGAAATTCAACGCTTTCAGATCCGATGGGCCAAGCGTTCGACTACGCCGCCGAGTTCAAGACCCTCGATCTCGACGCCGTGATCAAGGACCTGCATGCCCTGATGACCGACTCGCAAGAGTGGTGGCCGGCAGACTTCGGCCACTACGGCGGACTGATGATCCGCATGGCGTGGCACAGCGCGGGTACCTATCGCATCACCGATGGCCGTGGCGGCGCGGGTGCGGGTCAACAGCGCTTCGCGCCACTGAATTCCTGGCCGGACAATGCCAATCTCGACAAGGCACGCCGGTTGCTGTGGCCCATCAAGCAAAAATACGGCCGCAAAATCTCCTGGGCCGATCTGTTGATCCTTGCGGGCAACGTCGCGCTCGAATCGATGGGCTTCAAGACGTTCGGCTTCGCGGGGGGCCGGGCAGACGTGTGGGAGCCCGAAGAGCTCTACTGGGGGCCTGAGGGCACGTGGCTCGGCGACGAACGCTACAGCGGCGAGCGTCAGCTTGACGAGCCGCTTGGCGCGGTACAAATGGGCCTCATCTACGTTAACCCCGAAGGCCCGAACGGAAACCCGGACCCCATCGCCGCCGCCAAGGACATCCGCGAAACGTTCTTCCGCATGGCGATGAACGACGAGGAGACCGTCGCGCTGATCGCTGGCGGCCACAGCTTCGGCAAGACCCACGGCGCTGGTGATCCGTCGCTGATCGGTCCGGAGCCCGAGAGCGCAGCGCTGGAGGACCAAGGTCTCGGCTGGAAGAGCACACACAAGACCGGCGTCGGCTGCGATGCCATCACTGGCGGCCCCGAGGTCACCTGGACACAGACTCCGACCCAGTGGAGCAACCTGTTCTTCAAGAACCTGTTCGAGAACGAGTGGGAGCTGACCCAAAGCCCAGCCGGCGCAAAGCAATGGAAGGCGAAGAGTGCGACGGCCGACATCCCGGATGCCTTCGACACGTCGAAGAAGCACCTCCCCACCATGCTGACGACGGACCTGTCGCTGCGTATGGATCCTGCCTACGAAAAGATCTCGCGCCGCTTCTACGAGAACCCGGATCAGTTCGCGGATGCGTTCGCCCGTGCGTGGTTCAAGCTCACGCACCGCGACATGGGTCCACGCGTCCGTTACCTCGGCCCGCTCGTGCCGAACGAGGTGCTGGTCTGGCAGGATCCGATCCCGACCAACGACGCCCCAATCAGCGATGCGGACGCCGCATTGCTAAAGGCGAAAATCCTCGAGTCCGGCCTGACGGTGCCGCAACTCGTCTCGACGGCGTGGGCGTCGGCCTCGACGTTCCGCGGTTCCGACAAGCGCGGCGGCGCGAACGGGGCGCGCATTCGCCTGGCCCCGCAGAAGGATTGGGCGGTCAACCAACCGGCACAGCTCAAGACCGTCCTTGCAAAGCTCGAGGACATTCAAAGAAGCTTTGGCAAAAAGGTTTCGCTGGCCGACCTGATCGTTCTCGGCGGCACTGCTGCGGTCGAAAAGGCTGCGAAGGATGCCGGTGTCGACGTGAAAGTCCCCTTCACGCCGGGCCGTGCCGACGCCTCACAGGATGAAACCGACGTTGAGTCATTTGCGCCTCTCGAACCGCGTGCCGACGGCTTCCGCAACTACATCAACAGCGGGAAGCTGCAGTTCATGCCACCGGTCGAGGCGTTTGTTGACCGAGCAGCATTATTGAGCCTCACCGGACCGGAGATGACAGTCCTTGTTGGCGGTCTGCGCGTTCTCGGTGCCAACTTCGGAGATTCCAAGCACGGCGTGTTCACGAACAGGATCGGGGCGCTGACGAACGACTACTTCGTCAACCTTCTCGACATGAGCACAGAATGGTCCGCGACCGGCGACAACCAGTACGAAGGCCACGACCGGAAAACGAAGGCGCCCAAGTGGACCGCCACCTCCGTTGACCTGATTTTCGGCTCACACTCTCAGCTCCGGGCGTTCGCCGAAGTCTATGCGTGCTCCGACTCGAAAGAGAAATTCGTGAAGGACTTCGTGGCGGCCTGGACCAAAGTAATGAACGCCGACCGTTTCGATCTGGCCTAATAACGCGCTGACGGAAACCGCGGGACATCCGCGGTTTCCGGCATTTTTCGCGCCTCAGCCTGCCGTCTTCATGACGAACGGATTTCCGCCGCCAGGGCCGTTGTTGATCCAAACGCTCTTCGACTGCAGATAGGCGTCGATTGCCTCGGCACCGTTCTCGCGTCCAAGTCCGGATGCCTTGTAGCCACCGAACGGCATCATGAAGCTCACCGCCCGGTAGGTATTCACCCAAACCGTGCCCGCCTTGATCCGTCGTGCCATCGTGTGTGCCCGCTTCACCGATTGCGTCCACACGCCCGATCCGAGGCCGTAGGCGATGTCGTTCGCAATGCGGACGGCATCTTCTTCATCCTTGAACTTGATCACCGAGAGAACCGGACCGAACACCTCCTCCTGGGCGATACGCATCTTGTTGTCGACGCCCGTGAAGATGGTCGGCTTGACGAAGTACTTGCCACCGCCCTCTTCCTTGGAAGCGGGCCCGCCGCCGAGCACACAATTTGCGCCCTCGCCTTTGGCAATATCGATGTACCCGAGGATCTTCGCATACTGCGGAGGTGTCGTGACAGGGCCGACCTGCGTCTCATAGAGGCTCGGGTCGCCGAGCTTGGCCTGCTTGGCCATCGCAACGAGCTTCTCGACGAACTGATCGTGGATGGTCTCCTGCACGAGCAGCCGCGAGCCCGCGATGCACGTTTGGCCCGTCGCAGCGAAGATACCGGAGATGGCGCCGCTCACGGCATCGTCCAGAATGCAATCGTCGAACACGATGTTCGGAGACTTGCCACCGAGTTCCAAGGACACTTTCTTGAAGCTGCGCGCCGCCAGCTCATTGACGCGGGCACCCGTTGCCGTACCACCCGTGAAAGCGACTTTGGCCACCTTCGGATGCGTGACAAGTGGCTCGCCGACGACTGCACCGTAGCCGGTCACGACGTTGATGACGCCGGGCGGGATGTCCGCCTCTTCGATCACCAGCTTCATGAATTCCAGCATGGAGGCAGTGGTATATTCGGACGGCTTGATGACGATCGTGCAGCCGGCCGCCAGTGCCGGCGCCATCTTCCAACCGGCAAGCATCAGTGGCGAGTTCCACGGCGTGATGAAGGCGCACACGCCCACGGGCTCACGCAGGATGTAGTTGAAATGGTCCGGCCGATCGACGGGCACAACCGACCCCGTGATCTTATCGGCCAAGCCGCCGTAATAATAAAACCACTCCGGCAGATACTTCGTCTGCGCGGCCATCTCGGAGATCAGCTTGCCGTTGTCGCGCACTTCGATCTGCGCCAGATGCTCGGCATGCTTTTCGATCAGCGTCGCAATCCTGCGCATCGCCTTGCCGCGTGCGGTCGCCGTCATTTGCGGCCAGGGGCCGCTCTCGAACGCGCGCGAGGCCGCCTCGACAGCGACTTTGACGTCAGCCTCATCGCATTCGGGAATGCGCGCCCACGGCTCACCGGTATAGGGATCGCTCGTCAAGAATGTCTTTCCCGACGCAGCATCGGTCCACTTGCCGTCGATATACGTCTTGTAGTCCACCAGTGTTGTCGGGCGGTCTTGCATGGTGCGTTTCCTCTTCGGTGATACGATCTGGTGCCTGCGCTTCGGCTCGGCAGGCCTCCCCACCGAAATATCCGATACGATATAACCCGACAAGGCGAGCAATCGCCCGCCCCGCGCGTGCATCAGGGGATGGTGGGTTATGGCGGCGCCAAGTTCAACAACCCTGGCGGTCCTGTTTTGCCGGCAAAGCTGTGACGGATCGCATCAGCGTCCCTAAGCAAGCTTCAAGGCTCGCGCTAGCTTTCAGGGTGCGGACAGACGTTTCACGCGCTAAATCGTGACCCTCGATCCCATTCATGGAAGCGAGCAAATACGCCAGCCGGCACCTTTAGTGCGATCGTCACGTTATAATCTGCGGTCGGAACTCGCGTCGGCCACGCCTACCCGCGCCGGCCGTCGATCACCCGTAGGTTACCGCGTCCAACGCGCCGCGGTTCTCCAACGGCAGCATCGAGAAGATGCCGCCCAATCAACGCCGCAAGCGACGCCAGCCTCTCGATCGAAACATCCGGGTCGTCGGCTGCATCTGCCAAAGTTCGCAACAGAGCCGCGGCATGTGCACGTCCGTCTACCACCCGAGATCCCATCCGAGCATCCCCCTCTACGCGGAACCGGCTGACCTTGTCCCGAGACAGGGGCGCACGCAACTGCCATGCAACATATCCACAGGCATCCCCGCCCGATCGTGAACGCCGCGGCCACACCACACGCAGGGAGAGCATATCGGAGATTGCGGGCGTGCCCTTCGCTCTCTTGGAGATCTACAGTCAATCTTGCGGCTACAGCGCGACACCACCGATAAGATCTCGATCTGCTCTCACCGTCTGCCGGACGCGCCGCGTTGTCTTGTCCAGATCCGGAATAATGGGCAACAGCGCGCGGGCAAGCGCGGCATCCGAATAACGATGACGCACGAAGTCCGACGCCGCCCTCACCTTTCGATCGGCCAGCGCCGGCTCTGACACGATCCGCAGGATTGCAGCCGCGAATTCGTGATCAGTTGCACCCACGAATGCCAGCGCGTCGGCATTGGGTATGCCCTGCACACCGCTCGGTGTGGTCACAACCGGAACGCCTTTGGCAAACGCCTCGATCACCTTGCCTTTTACACCGGCCCCATACCGGAGGGGAACGACCGCCATCCCGCAAGTTCGATAGAGCTCACTCAGCTTCTCGTCACTCAATGCACCGAGAACCGAGATGCTCGATGACTCCAGGCGCTTGATAGCATCCGGCACATTCGACCCGACAATATTGAGCCGAAAATGCCTATCCTTCCGCAGCACTTTCGGCATGATCGCCTCGGCAAACCAGATCACCGCATCGACATTGGGCGAGTGCGAGAAGCCACCGACAAAGAGCAGTTGATAAGGATCACGTTGCGGATAACCCGCTCGTCCGTCCGTCGCCATATTCAACTGCCGGTCATCAAAACACCACGCCGGCACCTCGACGACCGGTTTGTCGATCTGCAAAGTGGCTTTGACCTCATCGCATTCCTCTTTTGACAGGTAGAGGATGCAGTCGACGCGATTAAAAATGCTCTCCTCGAGTTTCTTCGTGGTCGCAATCTCCGAGAGGAGCTTCATGTTGCGCGAGACCTCGTACTGTCGCGTCAAACGCTTCCAATGGAGATCGTGCCCATAGTAGAAGATGGGCCGGTCAGTCGCGCTTCGAATCTGCTCGAGATAGCGTTCAGTTATGTGTGGCCGGCTGCACACGATATAGTCCACCCACGCCCTATGCTCCGACAGCCAGCTCTGCAGGCGATCTTCGTATTGAGCCGAGTAGATGATCTCCATGCCGAGCGCCTGCAACTTCTGAATGTAGGGCGCATCGTAAAAAAGATTGTCCGACCAGAAAATCACCTGAAAACCGCGTTCCTGGAAGAAGCGCATCAGATGAAACATCGCCCGCGAACCCGCGTCTCGGTCCCATTGCGGCACATAATGATCGATGACGAGAATATGCGGCTTGTCCCGCGTCCGATCTCGCGCAACGAACACGCTCTTCCCATTCTCGAAATGCTCGCGCTCCAACACGTGCCCCCAACGCGCCAGTACCTTTTGCTGATTGAGCGCCTGGTAAGCCTTGATCCCGGATGTCGTATCGGTGCCGTGTGACCGGCCCTCGTGATGGATCACCTCCGATTGCGGATGATATACGCAGCGTAAACCGGCAGCACGAACGCGAAACGCCAAGTCTGCGTCCTCGCAGTACGCCGGCGAGAATATGCGATCGAAACCCTCGAGTTCTTTCCACAGCTCTGCGGAGAGCGCGATCGACGCTCCCGAGCAGTAATCGACGTCCTTCACGTAATTGAACTCAGGTGCGCGTGGGTCTTGATCGCGGCCGTAGTTCCACGCCGAGCCATCCTTCCAGAAGATCCCTCCGGCTTCCTGAAGGCTGCCGTTCCCGTTCAGCAACTTCGACCCAGACAAGCCAACATCCGGAGCGTCCAACGCGCCGACAAGATTGTCGAGCCAACGCGGCAGCGTCACCGTGTCGTTGTTGAGGAATACGAACACCCGCCCCTTCGCCGATTCAGCCGTTGCATTACAATTCCCGAGAAAGCCCTTGTTTCGCGCATGGCGAATATTGCGTACTGAACGGCCCAAGTTGGAGACGACCGTCTCCGTCGCGTCGGTCGATCCATCATCACCGACGAGGATCTCATAAGTATAACGGCTGGGGTTCTGCAAAATAGAAAGGATGGAGGTCAACGTATAAGCGAGATTGTTATAAACAGGAATGATGATCGAAACGTCCGGCCGTTCAACGGCCGGCATCTCGGCAACGCGGCACTCTATTCGTTCTATCAACTCCTGGCCGAGAGCAGTCGCCTCCACACTTTGCTTGGTTTTCTCGAAATAGGTCACCAACGCTATCAGATATTCGACTTTCCCGATTTCCTCCTCGCCGAAGCGATCGAGAATATAGTTGCGTAGGTCCTGCGTGATCCAAAAATCTTGCAGTTCGCGTGGTAACCACGGTCTTCCGGCGTCGGCGTTCCGATCATCCCCCCCGAAGCCAAGCGCGGACCGATCGTCGGACGCTCCCGGTTCCCTATCTTTAGTTCCTGCCCCGGCGGCCACATCCAGCACGCCAGCCGGCGCGAGCGCGACACTCTGCAGCTTACCCAACAGCGTACTGAGCAAGTGTCTCGCGTTTTCCGCACTCTTTCCCGCTTCATCGCAGGCACGTCGCGAAAACTCCTGCACATCGCGATCACGCTCGCGCATCTGCTCAAAAAACCGCATCGTCAGTCGCTCGAAGGCGTCCTGTCGATCCGCCAGTTGCGCGCGCAAAGTACGGATCTCCTCGTCCCGCGCCGCAAGTGTCTCCCGCAGTCGGTCAAGCTCTCCTGGCTTCGGCATACATTCTGAGGAATGCTGAATACCTTCGAGTTCCAGGTCGGCGTCGAACGCTCCACGTCCTGATCCCTCAGCGGCCATTAAACGCCGCTCCGCCGGTTGCAGCACAAGCGTCTTTCGACCAACAGCGCGCATCCGCATCGACAAGCATGTTTATCAGATAACACATAGGTTATCTGTAAGGGAAATAGATACCGATCGGCCACGCGCGAAGTCCTGCAATCGCCCCTGCGGGAGGAAGGTTGTACGATGGCCCGCGAACAGCGATGGTGCGCTGAGCGAACTCGACTTGACAGAGCATGCTGAGGAGCTAGCCTGAACGTCTGACCACCCAGGTCCACTATCGGTTTCCCTCAAGTCCTATGCAATCCAAAAATCGCAAGATCGCGTCTCATCGAAGAAATTCGATGTCAGGCCGCACTGTCCCCATCGACGTTCGCGCCGTGCGGTCGGCTCGGCCAGACGACGGCCCCTCAAGAACGGTACACCCCGAGCCTTTGGATGAATTCCAGACCACCCAGCAAAGGCAGACTGCCTCGGTTGTCGTTCGGCCTGGCGGGTAAGCTCCGCTCGATCGAAGCCGCACTCCTCAATCCGAACCGACAGGAGGCCGCACGGTACATCATCGCAAATGGATTGCAGCATCCTGAGTTTCGCCGGCTCGTCTCCTCCGGCGACCTGCATCGCGACGCTCATCGTTGGTCCGAAGGCTTTGCCGATTACCGTTCTGCTCTCGACATTCTGCCTCTTCACGCCGGGTATCTCGTTCAGGCTGCTCACTGCCTCAAGGGCATGGGCAATACCGTTGCGGCAGAAGGCTATTACCGATCCGCCCTTGTCTTGGGCGCACCGCTTGCAGATGTCGCGGAACATCTGCTCTTCGTCTGCGAGCGCAACTCCTACTCCGAGGACGTGAGCAGATTGCAACATCTCGCGACGGCCGTGCAAAACGGAAGCGCCCAGGTGGCGCACCTTCCCACGCTCGATGAGTTGATCGACATCGTCCAGGCCTGCGGCGCGTCAGAATATGTGGATGTTGCCGTGTTGGTCGATCTGCTGCGATCGAAGGCTGGATTCGAGGACGCAATCGAGACCATTCGGTCGCGCAGTCATCTACCGACCCTACCGCTGGCAGGAAACAGACGCGGCATCCGGCCGACGCATACCGCTGAATTCACGCTACGCCTTCCACGAACTGGGGAATCCATTGCGATCGCACAAGATTTGAATGCCGCAGATGACCGGCCCAGCACGCCTTCGGCACCTCCTGTATCACTCGCCGAAATCCACGACATGGCCCGTCGCTTCGCGGAGGGTCGGCTCGAAGCATCAACGCCACTCTTTTTTGGTTCCATTCCCGCGTCGGAGGATCCCGTAAATGTTTCTCTGCTCGACGAAGCCGCGCCGCTGCTCTCAGTCATCGTCCTCAATTACAATAGCGCCCACTTGACGCTTCTCGCCGCCGGCGCCGTGATGGCCGCGAATACCGAAGAACCCTATGAGATATTGATTGTCGACAATGGAAGCTGCCCATCTGACAAGGACCTGCTGAAACATTCGAAGTTGCCGTTTCGGTTTATTGATCTTCCTCGGAACACCGGATTTGGTGAGGGTAACAATATTGCGGTCGACGCGGCGCGCGGTCAGTATCTGCTCTTTCTCAATAGCGACGCGTTCGTCGCCCCTGGCACCATCGGCGAGCTGCTGCGAGCATTCGAATCGATCGAGGAGGTCGGCGCCGTCGGAGCCCTGTATCGTTATCCAGACGGATTGGTGCAAGAAGCGGGCAGCTTTGTCTCATCGAGTGGCTTGACGATACAGCGTGGCAAGCGCAATCCAAATTTCGACATTACGAAACTGCCGCGCGTTGATGTCGTCGACTACGTTTCCGCCGCCTGCCTGCTGATGAAGCACGACGACTTTCTCGCCGTCGGCGGCTTCCCCTCGCAATACGATCTCGCCTACAGTGAAGACGTCGATTTATGCTTGCGCCTCGGCCTCCTGCGCAAGCTCGTCGTCGTCGCCCGCGATGCCACCTGCTTTCACATCGAAAGCGCCACGGTTTCAACACCCGAGATCGCCGACCTCTGCACGTCTGCATCGGAGGTGAACCGATGGACGTTGCTTGGCAGTTGGGGTCCCTTTCTCTCGAGCCGCCTCAGAAAAGATCAGCCGCACGAACTTTTGCCAACCCCTAAGAGCTTGCCCTCTCCGGTCGCTCGATCGCAAGCCGCCGCTGCGGCCATTCTACCTGACACACCGCCCATCGGGCCGGACCTCCGCTATCTGCTGACGCTCGGCGCTAGCGCCTCTGCAGAAGGCGCGTTCGTTGCCTCCTCTTCGGCCAGCAGCACGACGCGCTTACGCAATATTGAAGCCTGGCTCGAATGTCCCTTTCAATTCGGGGGAATGATTTCGCCGGGCGATTTTGCAGAGCGAAAATCCAAAATGCTTTTTGTTTCTGGAAATGGCGCGCTCCCTCCCGAGATCCCGACCACAGGTCGGGCATTTCTTGTTGTGACCACGTCGTCGATCGTCGGCAATCTCGATCAAAGCGCCCGAGATGCGATCGCCGCGCGGTTCGATCGCTTCGAGCGGGTCCTGGTCCCCTCCATGATCGCGCGACAGGCACTGCAGACAACGCTCGCATCCCATTCACTTCCTTTCCCACGCCAGATCGACGTCGTAGCACCAACAATCCCGAACGCTACCATCTCGATGCCTGGGGCGCGCATGCCCTGGCTTCTCTCAGTCACCACGTTCGGCGAGCCGGATCGGAAATCACCTCTCTTCAATGTCATCGACGCAATATCCAGAACAGAAAAGTCATTCCGCAGCGAGTGGAAACTTGTCGCGTGCGGATCCGTACATACGGCCCGCCATGCCGTTCAGGAGATCAGGGAGCTGAAAGCGACTGCCACAGAACTGGGCGTCTCGGCTGAGTTCATTATCAACTTACCGCCCGGCCGGCTGAGATCACTCTACAGTCGGAGCACCATCTTCATCGAGCCGCGCGGTTTTGGATTTTCTGGCGCAGATCACGATTGGCAATGTGATCTATTGGGCACGGGCACCATGCGCGCGCTTGTCGCCGGTTGCCGCACGCTCGCCTGGACCACCGGCGCCGCTGCAGAAGTGCTCCGCACTGTGCGCGCTGGGGAGGTCTTTGGCTCAACGGACGAGTTGATCTTCCGCCTCGTGAATCCCCCTCCTCCCGCCGATCACATCGCCCAAAAAACCATGATGTCACGCTTCGGCGACGCCGGCCTGAAAACCAGAATTCAATCGCTTCTTTCTTCAACTTGAATCGATCCCACCTCGCCGCGATAGAACGGAAGCCTCGAATAAATCGCATCTTGCCAAATGCTAAAGTTATCCCCGCCCCATTGGCGTGCCCCATATTCCATGCAACGCCGCCTTTCACACGCGAGACCGACCCGCATGGATGCGACACCGAACCTCGATCTGCCTTACATCATGGCCGCCCAGGCCCAGAAACACGTCACGCACAACGAGGCGATCCGCAAGCTCGACGCGCTCGTTCAACTCAGCATTATCGATCGCGACGCAACCGTCCCGCCAGCCGATCCGACCGACGGCGACCGCTATATCGTGGCCTCCGGCGCGACCGGTGCTTGGATGGGCCACGACCTCGAAATCGCAGCCTTCCAGGATGGCACATGGGCATTCTATGCGGCCAGCGAGGGTTGGCACGCCTGGCTCGCCGATGAGAATACCCTCGTCGCCTGGAATGGCGCGGCATGGATCGGCGCCAGTGGCATCACGAGTATTAATCCCACACCGCTCATCGGCATCAACACGGCGGCCAACAGCAGTAACCGCCTCGCCGTCAAGTCCGACACGGTACTGTTGAGCCATGACGACGTAACGCCGGGAACGGGCAACCAGCGCACTGTTCTGAATAAGGCGGCGACTGCCAAGACTGCCTCCGTGGTGCTGCAAAGTAACTGGTCGGGCCGCGCCGAGGTCGGCCTGGCCGGGAACGATGATCTTGCATTCAAGGTATCCGCCGATGGTGCAAGCTTCGCGACCGTCCTGACACTCAAGTCGACCGGCCAGATCTCGTTCACTGCGGCGAACCCGAACAGCAGCCCCGCAGTGCTCTTCAACAAAGCGCGCAGCGCAACGACGAGCTTCCGTTTCGCATTCGAGGATGTGGGCGGCTTCTCTACAGATGGCGGAGGCGGTGCGGCTTGGCGTGGCGTTCACATGGGCGGCCCGGCGGGAGGCATCACCTACAGCTCGGTTCTGACCTTCCCGCGCGTCATCCAGTACCTCGAGTACGACAGCAACACGGACCCCACATTCAGTCGCTTCGTTTGGGACATCGCTAACTCTGGCGGCAACACGCACGACATTATCTTCCGCGTGAACGGCAACGTCGATCAATTGCGGCTGACAGCAACGGCGGCCGACTTCAGGAACTCGATCGTGCCGCGCGCCGACAACACGATCTCGCTCGGCACCTCCGGTAAGCGCTTCTCTGAGGTCTGGGCAGCCAACGGCACCATTCAAACTTCGGACGCGCGCGACAAGGAGGTGATCGATCGGCTCGATCCCGCCAAGGCAGTCGCCGCAGTCGACACCATCGAGCCGGTCTTCTTTCGATGGAACGTCGGTGGCTACGACGTAATCGGCGACTGGCAGCACACCGTCGTGCCGCCTGATGCGGGCGAGGACTACGATTACGACGCCGCGGCACCACAGGGCGAGACCCGTACCGTTCCCCGCGCAGGACAGCGCATTCACGCGGGCTTCCTCGCGCAAGACGTGAAGGCCGCGCTGGATGCACAAGAACTCGACTTCGGCGTCTGGGGTCTCGAGAACAAAACCGATCCTGAAAGCCGCCAGTGGCTTCGCCCCGATCAGCTTATCCCGTTGCTATGGGCCGCCCTCCGCGAAACCCGCGCCGAGGTCGCGGCACTTAAGAGGATGAACACCATCGATACGAATGGCTTGCCGTGATTTCGGCTATCCGCCGCAGCGGTTGCACGCCATAAATTACGTCAAAGCGAACAGCGCGAGCGATGGGGGCCGTTTTGAGCAATATCGATACAATCAGCTACTTATCTCCATCGGATCTTGTCGTAGCGCCAACCTCTCTTTCTCGCATTCTGGCAGTCGGATCTTGCCAACTGGAAGGCTGGCCTGCCGTGATTGAAAAGGAGTACTCCGGATGCGTGGTCGACTTTCACCTCACGAATAACGCCGCCGAACTTCCGCTCGCGCCGCCAGTGACGCCAGAGAAATACGATTTCCAGTTGGTTCAAATTGCTCTGCGCAGCGTCATCCCTGAAGGAACCTATTTTCGGCTCGAATATACTGACGCCGCAGCATATGAGCGGCTTTACGCAGAATCTCTAGAACGTATGCGCAATGCTCTTCGTGCCGCGATGCGCTGGAACGAGCAGTTTGGCATTCTCACATTCGTCTTCAATCTTCGAGTACCGCAGCGAAATCCGCTTGGCCGGCTCCTGCCGCGCTATGACTTGCGAAATATGGTGTACTTCGTCGAGAAAATAAACGAAGCACTCGCGCAAGAGATAGCCACCTATGCCAACGCTTACCTCTTCGACATCGAGGGTCTAGCGCGCACATTTGGTACCCGATGGGTATCGGACGACATCGTCAGGCCATTAAACCATGGAACAGCGCTAACCGATGGCGGCTACGAATGGGACCAAAACCGTTTGGCCCCCGTGTTGCGACCAACGCAGTATTACCCCCAACGAAATCACGAGATGATCAGGGCGGGATGCGCTGAATTACTGGCAATGTACCGCACCGTGCATCAGATCGATGCCGTCAAAATCGTCATCTTCGATATCGATGACACGATATGGCGCGGGGTCGCGGCAGAACTCCCAGATGGCGCCATCCCCGAGACAGAGGGCTGGCCCCTTGGTATGCTGGAGGCCATCGGATACTTGAAGCGCCGCGGCATAGTACTAGCAATCGTCAGCAAAAATACCGAATCGCGAATCGAAGAACTGTGGCCCAAAATTATCGGAAACAAACGGCTGCAGCTATCTGACTTCACTATTCGAAAAATCAACTGGAACGACAAGCCGCACAACATTCAAGAGATCCTCCGAGACGCAAACTTATTGCCACAGAACGCGCTGTTCGTCGACGATAATCCAGTTGAACGAGATGCCGTAGCCTCCGCTTTTCCCGGCATCCGGACGATAGGTCCGAACCCCTACGTCTGGAGACGGATTTTGCTGTGGGCCGCTGAAATGCAAGTCACGACAGTCACCGCGGAGGCCGCACTTCGTGGAAAGAGTATCCAGGCAAAGATTGTGCGCGAGAAGACGAAGCAGGCGATGTCGCGCGAGGATTATTTAAATTCACTCAATATAACCGTGGATATGTTTGCCATCACCAACGCTGCGGATCTTCGCTTCCAGCGCGTGTTCGAGCTGATTAACAAAGCAAATCAGTTTAACACGAATGGGAAGCGATGGACGCTACAGGAATGCACAGCAGCACTCATGCGCGGCATTGTATTTTATGCCTTTTCCGTACGAGATCGTTTCGCAGAATACGGATTGGTCGGCGTCCTGGTCGTGAATGGCCCCTCAATAGACCAGTTTGTAATGAGCTGCCGCGTAGTAGGTATGGACGTCGAGATCGCGGTTGTATCGAATCTGGCGAACGTCTTGTTCAGGACGCTTAAACGCCCCATCTCAGCAACTGTGCGGGAAACAGACAAGAACCTGATTTGTCGTGATGTCTACCAGCGCTGCGGCTTCGATCGGTCGTCCGATTTCTGGCTATGGGAGCAGAAGAGTGCTTTGAACATCCCCTCCCACGTCACGCTCACGCTTGACACCGCGGGTCTGGGAGCACCAGCCGCGAACTGATCCTATGCGACTGCTGATCGCATTCACGATGGCGCCATGTGCTACAATGGCATTTGCGGCGCCCTTTACAGACTAGGAGTTCGTTCGCACTCTTCAGTTCTAGTCGGCCCTGCCGCGGTGCCCAAGACCATTGACACCGCCCATGCACAGCACATCGCATCTGCCGATCGACGTTAGCAGTGTTCGGAATATCCAAACATATCGAAGTCGCGAGCGAACCTGTGCCGAACAGCATCGGCTTGTGGGCCGTTGTATTGAAACTTCCACTCATCCTTTTGGCTACTGGCGTTGACGCGGCTCAAGTCTTTGATATCTGCGCCAATCCCGCACGCGCCGAGAATTCGCTTGAGATCTTCCTCCACTTGCTCGACCCGTCCCACGAAAGAGATGTTCGGGAATCCGTCGGCCGCCGAAATCCAGAACGCCTGAGGTCTGAACATATTGTCCGGTCCCGGCGATGCCTGGAATAGATCTGACACGGCGAACTGCTCAAAGGTCGAGAAATCGTCCATGACGTCGGAATTGGGCCACGCCCGCCAGCGCTTCAGAAACTTGTAGATGCTGTATGCTCGATCATAAGGATTTCGGACGAAAGCAAAGGTAACGTAAGAAGCACATTCCGCTCCGAGAATTGATTGCAGCCGAGCAAGTCGCGCATGCTTTCCGAGGCCAAATCGGCGCGAGTACGGTCGCGCAATATTTTCGCCGAATCCTGTTCCGCCCAACTCCAGATCACGCCAAGTCGTGTATTGCGACAAAACTTGTGTCACCGTGGTGCCGGCTGATTTTGGAATATGGACAAAGATAAACTTGTGATGGTTGTTGATAACCGTCATCTGACTGCACCGATCAAAGCGCTCTGACGCCCCGATCCCGATGGAAATCGCATACCAACCTGCCTCCCCCTGGCGGGCGTCACGCACCCGCTTCCTGGAACCCCTTCCCCCAAACTCCGTCCTGAGTTTCGTCGTGTCAATCGGCGGGCACCCCGACACGGTCGTGATCCGGAAGCGCCGACTCTACAACAACGATGATGAACAGACACCGGTGCGCCACCTGCCACGCAGATGTCCCAGTTGGACATCGGCAAAGGCCACCGGACATCATCAAAACGTCCCAGCCCGACGGCTCGCGCGATGTCAGCTCACAGCTCCTGACGATCAAGCGTGCGAACATCGACTGCATGTATATGGCGACCAATGGCTCGGCGTTTGCGCCGACGTTACGCCAGATCCGGCAGTTCCTGCCGAAGGACCTGCCTGTCCTAACCGAGACGGAACTATCTTATCCGAACTTCCGCAATGAGCTGAAGGAGCTGGCCACCGGCGCCTTCTCTTCTCCGCATTGAACGCGCAACCGATTCGCAGGCAGGCATGCACCCGGCGTCCGCAAGTTCCGTTCGATATCGAACGGAACCAGTCTGTCGCATAGTTCGTTATCAGACCGCATTCAACCCCTGGGGGACTACCTCAACCATGCGCACAAGCGTTCGGGAGCGCTACAATGAACGTCGGTCAATCCAGGCTGCGGGTTCTTGTCGTCGAGAATGAAGTTCTGCTCCAGCTCGAGATGGAGGACATGCTGTCCGAGCTCGGACACGAGATCGTCGGGTGGGCAAGCCGTGCTCGGACAGCAATCGCGGAGACAGAGCGCACCCGACCCGACGTGGTGCTCATGGACATCCAACTGGATGGTCCTCGCGACGGGATCGAGGCCGCGCACGAAATCAGGGAGAGGTTTGGTATTACCTCCCTGTTTATGACCGGATCGAATGATAGCGACACATATCGCCGTGCGCTCGCGACCCGACCGCTTGGCTACCTCCGCAAGCCATTCATGCTTTCCGACCTGAGGTCAGCCCTGAAACCGCTCCTCGGCATGTCGCATGAACGAGCCGTATCGCCGACTCACACCGCCCCGATGGCAAACGCGCAGTTCGCCTTTTTCGATATGGCAAGAAAGACATCCCCAAGTTCATTCGACTAGCCGTGTTTGTTTGGGCGCGTTTGTTCTGCCCGTTTTCATCTGCATCCGGTGCTGCTGCATGGCGCGTCAGAGTTGGGCCACACGGATGACATATCGTCAGCCAGTTTTGTGAAACATAAGGTCGAACATGAAGGTTTGTCTCAAGGTTCCATTGAGTGAAATTGAATGTGCCCGGCGCAATGCGCTTTCGGAAAAGCCGCCCGGTCTTGTCTTGCAGGAAGGCATGGAGGGAGCACTGGTCGAGATCTCCGATAAGGGCGAGAGCTATATGGCCGAGTTCATCCACGAGGAGACGGGCCAATGCCAATGGCTCGGCCTTTTGCGCCGCTCCGAGATCGAAGTCTTACCGGATATCGCTCAAGCAGCGTAACGACAGGTTGCGAATCAAAGATGCGCTGACAAGTGAGGCGGGAGCCCCGAAAAAACCCCGCATGGGCTTTCGGGGGACCCGCAAGGATGGATTGGAGCCAGATATGTTTAGCAAACGAACATTGGATAGCTGCTTGGAGCAACTCGGCGCGCAGCTCTTGGATAGCGATGACGTTAAAGCGGTGATGATGTCCAAAGATGACGACGGCAACGTCATCATCACACTGGTCGAGGGTCGCGAGGATTCCCACAAGGTCAAATTCGGCAGAGTGGATCGTAGGTCGAAGCGCCTCGTTCGCAACGATCGCCGAGCCCACCATGACAAGAACGGCCATGCGCCCAGGGTAATGGGGCTTTTGCGCGCCTGACATCATGGCCTGTCCGGAAGGCTTCCAGATCGCGGAGCCCGTGACAGAACTGAGTTGCCGCGCCGGCATCGCCTGTGCCGGTGCTTTCGCCTCCCGGCTGAAGCAAGCGTCGCATCCGCTCTCTCGAAGTCCTCGGCAGGAATGCGCACCACACAATATCGAGATCACCTTTCGTAAGGCAATCTGACACTGCTGTTGCCCAGAGGTGCCGAATCTCGGTTGCTAACGTAGCATCGCCGCAACCGATGAACTAATCGGCTACACAGCCGCCGCGCCTTTTCACCGCATACTCGGCATCAACGAGGACAAATGGCGGTTGGGTGCTCATGGGAACATCATTGTCACTGTTTCATGTGAGACGATGCTCGCTACCGTGACTATCCGGTGGCGGACCTTGCGTCGACTGTGAGATTCCGTCGCGATGGTGCACGCTGTGGCTCAATATCGAACGCGGTGGCACGGTCGTGAACGAACGCCGAGAACAGCGAGGTGCAGCCTAAGATGCCTCAACCAAGGCGCTTAGTTTCGCGAGTGCCAAACTCCAACCGAATTCGTTGTCGGCAGTCGACACAGCAGGTGGGAGCCCATCGTGGATGTCGACAAACTGATGCAGTATCGGGACTTGCCGCCGCCGCAAAGTGACCTGTTGACACTAAATATATTACCGTAGAGAGAGAGGGTATACTCCTTGAAGGCCTCGCATGCCAGTATACCGAAGGCGTTCAACCCAAGCTCATACTCGGGAACTCAAGATGTCGGTTGACCAATTGAGATCGCGTCGATCTGCTTATGACGCGTTCGCCTTTATTGTTGGGTCCAGCAACACTATTCTGGACCGCTGGCTGTTCCGTCCCGGGGGCAAATACAATTGCGCATTGGCCAGAATTGCAATCGCTGCAGCACTTTGGCTGACGATAAATCACAACAACAACTTCCTGCTCCCTGCTTATAACTGGGAGAGTTGGATCGTCGGCATGATCGGTTCCGGTTGGTCCCCTAAGGGATTGGTCAAGCTTGCCGATTGGATTTATGGCGGTATTCCCCCAGCTTGGACTTATTGGCTCACCTTTGAGATAGCAAGATTCGCAATCATACTGATGGCAATTGGACTTTTCGTGCCGCTAAGTCAGATTGTTGCAACAATAGCTGTGATATACTGTGTTTCCTTACAGACCTCCTTTGGGCCCTATTGGTCACACGCTTACAACGTGCAGTGCCTAGCCGCGCTTGCCTTCATGTTCGCCAGATCGGCAGATGTCCTATCAGTAGATGCTTGGCTGCGCCAGAAGCGGGGGCATTCGGCACTGGATCGCGGCAACGTCTACTGGTGGCCCGTCATCTTTGCCGAATTAGCAACCGCGCTTTTCATGTTCGGGGCGTTTTATCAAAAATTCCGCGAGACAGGATTCTACTGGGCACTATCAGACAACATACGAAACTCGCTGGGTATAACGTGGTTCCAGTATCGAGCCGATCCACCCTTTCTAGCTAATTGGATTGGCAGTGACCCCTTCATCTGGAAAACTGCCGGGATGCTGCAGCTGTTTACGCAAAGCACCACCATCCTAGCCTGCTTTCTCGTTGCCTATCCTATCTTCCGCCTCATCTTCGGTGGCATATTCTTTCTGATCGAAATACTGGCGCTTGCTCACGTATTTCGCTTCTGGCATCCATTCTGGATTCCGCTTTGCTTTCTCTCGATCGACTACGAGCACTTCTGGCGAAGCTGGAAAGCGAAAAAAGAGCGCTCCGTCGCACGACCGACGGAAACTAAAGGTTGGTTCCCGAGGCATGCGAATCCATTTCGCTTATTGTTTACTCAACGCCTAGAGCGAGAGGGCGAGATTTTATCTCTAGTAGGACCACCACTCCCAACAATAGCATTCGTCCTCTCTTTTGGAGCAATGCTTTTCGGATACTACTTCGCAAACCTCCATTGGCGGCTTGGTGAAAAGCACCTCAATTACCCGTTTAGTTCCATGGCCTTCTACAGCGAAACAAGGGCCATGAAACCCTATGATAATCATCGGTACTGGCCAATCTACACCGGTCGGATCGATGTTTATGAGAGCGCCGGCGACCATGACCCAGTTAAACTCTGGTACCGAGAGGGACACTTAGAAGATCAGATTTTTCGCATCTCCAAGCTCACCCACCTCCGTGCGATCGAGAAAAGTGCATCCGCACGTAGAGAAAAGGGGTTGTTCGTCCTTAAAGAAGGTGGGGGTTTCGACCTGCGCCCGGTCCACGCTCATCGCGTTGTCTATCGCTCCGGCCTTATGGCAGTAACGCCTTTCCCGCAGAAGCTCGACTTTGTAGACCTACACATGGGTCTCCGCGCCGTCGAGGACGAACATGGATGGCGAGCCTTGGTGACTCGCCTTAATTGGGATGCAAGCCGTAGACAATACATGATCACCATCGAACACGAAGGCTTCAAATCACCGGAGTTTGAAATTCTGGCCCGCACAAACGTGAGAGAGGCCCCACTCCTGACAGAGCCGGAGCCGCTTGCTGGCACGTGGGAGAACAATCGATTCTATGTGAAAAATAGTGGTGACGCCCGATTCTACTACGTTCTCATCAAGGTGCGGGATCGGCAGCTCGGCATTGAGGAAATCTATTATGGGCCCGACAACTTTCAGACTTACCGTTGACGGAAAATCGCGCGATGAGGTAAATGGTCCCCAGAACTATTTACTCTACGACGGCGAGTGTCCTTTCTGCACTCGTTATGTTGTCTACACCAAGGCGCAATCGGCCTTTGGTGGACTCACGCTACTTGATGCGAGGCAGCATCCCACTTTGGTAGCGGAGTGGCGGGCAAGAGGTATTGAGCTTAACGATGGAATGCTGCTTGTCGCTAACGGCAACACTTATTTTGGAGACGAGGCGCTCCATGTGCTGGCGCTCGCCTCCACCCGATCGGACATATTCAACAGAATAAATGCATTGATTTTCCGATCGCGTTTGGCTTCTCACGCCCTATATCCCATCATGCGTTGCGGCCGGAATATCACGTTGCGTGCTTTAGGTCGGTCGAAGCTTTAAATATAATCATTGACATAGAAAGCGACGAGATGGCTGCTGGGCAAGGGAACCAACATCAATGGCAAAACCTCTCGACAATGATCAGCGTGCCCCGCGTCACTGTGGCGGTGCGAGCGAGGATGTGTGGAGTTGCCCCTGTTTCCGGCCCCCCCGCGTCATGATTGGGCTCTTCTGAACTCGCACGGCGAGCGCATTCTGAGCCCCGAATGAGGATGGATTTCATTGTAATCCTTGATCCATCCGGCGATCAACGACAGCGCGATTTTCGCATTGGGCAGCGGGTATACCATATTGCCTCATGGAGGAATGTTACCCGGATGATTGGCGTCGATTGATCGACGTCGACTTTGGCTGCAATCGCCCGATGTGCCGATTTGATCCGTAACGTCTTGAGTAGCCGCTGCCCCATCGAGTGTAGCGGTGAGCCGACTTCTGGGGGTGCTCGTTCGCGGAGCGTCTCCCTTTGGTGAGCATCGCCTTGTCGTGTTGAGCAAGATCCCTGAGTCTTTCACTGGACGTTGACTGAGGCGGACGGGGATGTGCCACGATGCAGGATGTGAACACAAAGGCGAAGCGCCAGAACAAGCGCTGGCCGGAAGCGCTGAAGCGCGAGATCGTGGCGGCAACGCTCGCGTCGGGAGTGTCCGTGTCAGTCGTGGCGCGCCAGTACGATGTCAATGCGAACCAAGTGTTCAGCTGGCGTCGTCGTTTTCGCGAGGTTGGCAAGATATCTGCTCCTGTATTGCTGCCCGTGACGATCACATCGGAACCCGAAGACAAGGTGGCGCCAGCGGAGTCAGTTCAAGCCGATACCATCGAGATCGAGATTGGCGATAACTGCCGGGCGCGCGTCGGATCAGGTTTCGATGGCCGTGCGCTCAAGCGCGTGCTCGACGTCCTGAGGAAGCAACGATCCCGTCGGGCGTGCGTGTGTGGCTTGCAGTCGGCAAGACCGACATGCGGCGCGGCATGAACGGACTTTCCTTGCAGGTGCAGGAGACGCTCGGCCGCGGTCCGTTCGCCGGCGACCTCTTCGTGTTCCGAGGAGCTAGGAGGACCTGATCAAGATCCTCTGGCACGACGGCCTTAGTCTGTCGCTCTATGCCAAGCGGCTGGAACATCGCCGCTTCGTATGGCCGTCGGAAGCGAACGGCAGCGTGGCGATATCAGCGGCGCAACTTGCCTACATGCTCGACGGCATCGACTGGCGTAACTCGATTCACACATTCCGGCCGGAACGCGCGGGATCATGAATAATCTCGGCTCCCACAAAAGCAACGCGGTGCATGCCGTGAGCCCGAATATCCCCTTCAGGATCTTCGCGAGATCGCCATGCTTGCGGGGAAACAAAGTAAGCGCCTCTCCGTCCCCACCTTGACGCTTCAGGCATTGGCCTTTGCGTAGGCCCAGGGCATCAGTTCATCGATGCGAGAGGCGGGCCAGCGTTTGACGAGTTTGGTCACGGTGTCGGTCAGCCAGGCATGAGGATTCACGTCGTTGAGTTTGCAGGTCTCGATGAGCGAGGCGATGGTCGCCCAGTTGGCGCCGCCCTCGTCGCTGCCGGCGAACAGCGCGTTCTTCCTGTTGAGTGCGATCGGGCGGATGGAGCGCTCGACCGTGTTCGAGTCAATCTCGATCTTGCCGTCGTCGAGGAAGCGGACGAGCCCTTCCCAGTGGCTGATCCCGTAGCGCATGGCTTCAGCAATGGGTGACCGACCCGGCACGCGGCGCAGTTGTTCGGTGAGCCAGTCATTGAGCACTTCAACGCGTGGCCGGATGCGGACCTGCCACACGACACGCCGCTCATCCGCCGGGGGACCACGGATCTCGGCCTCGATGGCGTAGAGCTCGCCGATGCGTGTGAGTGCCTCGCTGGCGATCGGTGCGTTGCCACCTTTCACAATGTCGTAGAAGCGGCGCCGAAAGTGGCTCCAACAATAGGCGATCACGACTGGACCGCCAGGGCGCCCGGCATCCGTCTCCTTGTCGTAGCCAACATAGCCATCGACCTGCAGCACACCTGAGAAGCCCGCCAGAAGCGCTCTTGCTTGCTCGCTCGGCCCCGCGTCCCGGTGCATAGCGATAGGCGACCGCTGGTGGGTCGCAGCCGCCCCATGGCCGGTCGTCTCGGGCGATCGCCCACAGATAGCCCGTTTTGGTCCGACCCCGACCGGGGGCGAGCACGGGACAGCGTGTCTCATCAGCGAAGAGCTTCGTCGAGGTCGTCAGAAGGGCGACCAGCCGATCGTAAAGGGGCCAGCTCGAACGCGGCGAAGCCCACCCAGTGGGCAAGCGTCGAGCGGTTGATCTCGATCCCCTCGGCGGCAAGCATCTGTGCCTGCCGGTAAAGCGGTTGGTGCCAAGCGTATTTCGCGACAACAATGTCGGCGACGAGCGCCTCAGTCGGCAAGCCGCCCTCGATCAAGCAGGCGGAAGCCGGCGCCTGCACGACGCCCTCGGCGCAGCTGCGACAGCCATATCTCGACCGCCGCGTGACGATGACGCGCAGCTTGGCCGGCACCCGGTCGAGCCGCTCCGAGAAGTACTTCGGCAGGTGGCCACGATTGGCCCGACGAGCCTTGGTGCCTTCCCGCTGGACGATCGGCTCGATCTTCTCGGCAGCCGCATCCTCGGCACCAAATGTCGTCTCGACATCCTCCAGTGCCAGCTCGATCTGATCGTCGCTGATCTTCTCCGAGCGGCGGCCAAACTGGGAGCGGCGCAGAACAGCAATGATGTGGTCGAGGCGCTCGGTTTGGACTGTGAGACGGTCGACCTCGCCGGCCAGCACCTGCTCTTCATGCTGAAGACGCAGGCGTTCGGCTTCAAGCCGCGCATTGTCAGCTCGCGCCGCCAGGATCATCGCCCTCAGCGTCTCAGCATCGTTGGGCAAGTCGTCGGGCGACAGCGTCATGTTCCGGAGATTCGCCGATTTGCAGGGCCTTCGGCGATGCCGCATGCGACCGCGGATGTGGATTACTGGGCCGCTGTGGGTCGAACGACACGCCGAGCGTGCACACGAGACCAATCGAGGCCCTCCAAGAGCGCCGAGAGTTGCGCAGGAGACAGGCGCATGACACCATCGTCGATCTTCGGCCAGCGGAACTGGCCGCCTTCGAGGCGCTTGTAGACCAGCACTAGGCCGCTGCCGTCCCACACCAGAAGCTTGATCCGATCGCTGCGCTTGGCGCGGAAGACAAAGACTGTCCCGGTGTAAGGATCGAGCCGCAATTGCTCCTGGACAAGCGCGGCGAGACCGTCAATGCCCCTGCGGAAGTCGACCGGTTTCGTTGCTACCAGCACGCGAACTCCGCTCGGCGCGACGATCATCCGAGCACCTTGAGCGCCTTGAGTACGGTGGCCAGAGACCTCGCATCGACCGATCCCGTCAGCCGGATCCTCGTTGCCGGCAGCTCGATCTTGATCGACGACGGCCGTGTGACATCGGTCACCTTCTCGGACGAGGAGACTGCGGTCGGGGCTAGTGCAGCCTTCGCGATTGAGATGGGCACGAAGTCCAAGTCATTCGCTGCAATTTCGCATTCTGGGCCACACGTGCCGAGCACCTGCTCCCGGATCGCGCGGCGCCAGCCGAAGAGCTGCTGGGGTGAGATCCCATGACGTTGCGCCACATGGCTGACGATCGCACCCTCTTCGCGGCTCTCTTTCACGATCTCGAGCTTCTCGGCCAAAGGCCATCGACGCCGCCGCGCGGGGCCAACGAGCACGTCGCCCCGCCGCGACGGCACGGGCTTCGTTTCATCACTAGTCACATCACTTAAATCATCACGATCCGAGCGCATCGCGAACAAGGATCACAAATCAACCCGAAAGACGGAAGGTGGAGACAGCGCAACGCTTACGAAACAAACACGTGGCGCGAGAACGGATCCTGCACTCACCGCACCCTCGGCGAAGCTGGACGGCCCGCGGAGTGACTCGCTCCGAACCGCGAAGCGAGCGCAGCCACTGCTCTTGCCTTCGTGAATTGGCTCTGTCCAGATCGTTCCAGCGCTGCGCTGTCCTCTCTTCGATGCCGAAGCGCAAGGAAGCCTGCGCTTATTCCAGGCAAAGGCTCATAACTGAAACCGCTAATCAGCGGATTGAAGTGATCATCAGTCTGGCACAACGCCCAGGCTCTCAAGCAGTCGCCGCCCTGCTCAAGGAAAGACACGAGCGCGGCACACTATCCCAAATGCACCGCCCAGTTAACAAGCGATCAACATTCCCCTTCGATCAGCTAATCGCATTGAGTTTGTTGCGATTCCCTCTTATCAGAAAGCACAAGCGAAAACATTCCCCACACACTGTTTCGCAAATCTCCTGGGTAACTCAAACGAGAATAAGAAAGAGCCGGCGTTCTCTGAACGATTGGGACCCTTCCATCCTTAACGAAAGATGCAGATACGAACGGATAAACGAGGCCGCGTGCAATCAAATCCGCAATGCTGAGCCGCAAGCTCAAAGCAGCTGCCTCTGGGAGAAAATCCTTCGCCGCAAGCACCGACATTGCATCAATCGAACGAAATGAAATCCATGCTGGAAGCGTGTCACCGTTAAAATCAGGCTTGTTAATTGATAAGCCCATATCCGCCTTCCAGCCAGCGCGAGCGGCACCCCACCAATAGGGCCATTGTCCGGAATTGGGCATCGTGCCGCCAGGGGCTACCGCATGCAAAAATTGCTGGATGATTTCACCTGCTACAGAAATCCCCGACATATGCAAAGCGCGCGCTGGTTCTTGTGAATCAATCGTTTCAAATACAGCATGGGCCCATTCATTCTGGTGATTGTAGGGAACATTGAGGCCGTCGAATATAAAAGCACTACCTTTTGGCCACCGAAGATAACGGTGACTAGATTTTGGCTCCATCGACGTCGGGCTGGCAACCGCGATCTCCTCGATGTGTCCATCGAGCCGCAGCACGCTATTTCGCAAAGAGTCGATACCCCGTAACTCGGATCCTAGAGTCACTTCGCGTCGGTAGCGCTCTAAAAGAAGTAGGATTCGGCTAGTCTGGACAGCAAATATTGCCGGTTGGCGTCGCACCGTAAATGCCTTAGTACGAGCGCCAAGCGGAGAAACAAGCAGCCGATCCAGTAAATAGACCTCGAGGTCAAGGCGTCGTTTGGCTGCTTGGGCGAGAGGTCCAAATATGCTCGCAGCTTGCTCATCCGCAATAGCAAGCCCAACGAGATCAAGTAAGCCATTTAAAAAGTCAATCTGCGACCAAGCAACCCGCCCCTCCAAGTTATTTATGCCAAGATCCATAATGCCAGCGGCATGATTTTGCACGAGATCGCGACGCAAAATATAGCTGAGTTCCAAGTGCGTGACGGCGTAACCAACCGAGCCAGCAGCGGTAAGATATGGCACTCCCGCGATAGCGAGCACAGGCTCCTCCTGGAAGCCACCTTCCTCCGTCCAGCGCAAAACAAGATATGATGGCACTCCGCAAGCTACAATATAGCCTCCGGTCGAATAGGGCTGACCATCTCCCTGCGCGCGGGAGAGACACAAAACAGTCAGCCCACGACTAGATGTTACAACATCTTGGGCTTGGAGACATCCCGGCAGACGGGCCGAATTAATCACACCTCGCCCGTCCATGAGAATTTCAGCGAACAAATTTCCTGCGACTATCCAACTTCTATTGCCCGCACGCGCGAACTGCAGGCGCGAAATCATTTCGTATGTCTGGCCGGCAGGATGTTCCAGAGAAGGTAGGACCGTCCGAATAGATTCCTTCGTCTCGTCTCCATCAACGTTCACGAGAACCACTTCATTCACTCGTCGCTCATTGTCGTACAGTACAACAATAAGACGCCCCTGATGCGTGGTTGCAGCACGAAAAATAGGTTGTGCATCACCCACAGGCCGCAACTCTATCTCACGGTCAATAGTTTCCCGAACCATGTAGACAAACAAACGATTTGAAAACATTTCCCGAAAGAAAACGGCCACTTTCTTATCATCAATTTCTACTACCTTAAGCGGCGTACCTTGACGAGGAAATTCGATTGTGCGGCTTTCTCCGATTATAAGCTTGCTGCTAAGATCACGTGGACGCATCATAACTCGAATGGGATGATGCGGCGTGCTAATCTCAGTTAGTGGTACTTCGATCTCCGCGCCCGGATCAAATGCAGGTAATGTAGCTAAAAGCTCGTCGCGCCGCTTGGCAGAAATTCGGGGGGTGTACCAATTTACTTTTGACCGCGAGGCATCAGCTGCCGCAATCCCGTCAGAGTGTTGGTTGGCGGCGACCGTCGTTTCCGAAGTTGCGGGTATCCGAGTGCGCATCTGCATTCGCGCATTTAGCAATAACGTCACTCCGAACACGATGGCTATCAGTAACACACCAATGCCCACCATAATACGCCTGCTCATGGCTGTATTCCGCGAAGACAACTCGACATCCCTAGCAGCAAGTACGCTTCATACTCGCGAACAGAGAGGTCGCTTCGGTCAAGCTTAGGCGGATACTTCAAATATCGTCCTGAGGAAGATCTATAAGCTGGCAGAGCTGCAGTATACCGCTCCCTCAATTGCCCTTCCGTCAGTTGGCATACGGCGAACAGCCCCATACCTAGATCGTAAGATCGCGCTGTCGAATTGGTGTCGATTCGAAATCGCGGCCAAGCGAGGATGCGGTTGCTGGAGGGATCGACAAAGTCGACCAAGTGACGCTCTATCGCAGCAAGATCCAGAGAGCCCGTTAGCTTTCCATTATATTTAGCATAAAGCTTAAGCCCATGTATAATATAGGTTGCATGAGCAAGGTCATTTGGTACTTTTTCGTTGATTGAATAATGCCAATACCAATTGCCATCAGGGCGAACTTGCTTGTGAGCGAGATGAGTCCCGATCGTCATATCGGCGATTTCACGTAATTTATTCCTCATTTCAGATTCGGGTTCGATATGACTATAGCGTTGCATAATGCCCGCCAAATATGCGGCAGGATTAAATGTATCGTAAGGACGATCCACCATCTCTAGAGAGTAGGGCAAAAGACCCGAAGGCGATAACACACGTGCATCCAGATAGCGTTCCAACGAGGCACGCACCAAGGCGAGGATCTTTTCGCGCGGCGACTTCGGATCGACATCGATCCAGTCAAGCAGCGCATCAACCACAATCGCGGTAGAGATCGCATACTTGGTATGAGCTGGGTTGATCGAGCCGTCCCCATATGCGTCCCACGCAATTGGCACTCCCCAACCGGGAAAACCATCGTGCCGCTCGTCTGCATGAGAAATTAAGAACGAGCCAGCCGGTTCAATTAGGCTCGGCCCTACCTGATCACCTTTGAATAACAATTCTGCCTTTAGAATCATAGCATAGGCCTTGGGCACATCAGCGATCATGTTGCCCGGATAATCGGCAATGCCACGGCCAGGGCGACGAGGATCAAACGACGTCCGGAGTTCATTATATAGGGGCAATAGATCAATGGGACGTGGCTCACCAGCGCTGGCAACCCAGCCCAAAACCGCCGCAATTAGAGCGCCCGCAGCCACAAAACTTATCCATAGAGAGCGATGCATACGTCAAGGCCTCTTTCGTATAACCGCTCATCGCTTCCGCAACAACTTGAGTCCAGCTAACTAGATACATCGAGCGCTCATTGGTTGCGGATATCAACACCGCCCTCTCCGCTGCACCTTGGATCGGCTAAGAGGTAGCAATTTCCACAACAACGCCGCCGAAGTGTGCATCCACACATCGCATTTGAGATCACAAGGGACTTCAAAACCACAGCCTGACTCCGAAGCAGAAACGAAGAATCATTACCAAGAGAAGCGCAGTGGAAACATAGGAAATCGCCGTTCCAACAGCCGCCCCATTTATACCCAGAAACGGCACAAACAGCAAATTGGCCAAGACGTTTATCCCTAGAATAATTACGGCAAGAACGGTTTGCTCAAAAGGCCGTCCTGCTTGCGTGAGCACCATACCAAATGGAAGGTACGGCGAAGCTACGACAAGACCAGCCACGAGAATGGCGAGCGGGACGATGGCTTCCCCAAACGTGCCGCTTGGAAGAATAAAGTTCACAACCGCCGCGAAGCCGGCTACCAAGAGGCTTCCTAACACCAGCATAAACAGTGCGAACCAAGCGCACACTCTCCGCCCAAATTGAGCGAGTTCATCAGCCGCCCCCCCACTCAATTGGCGCGTAATCAGCGGGTTGAGATTGGCACGCATCACAACAATTGCCTGCGCGTATCCTTCCGCGAGAAGCAGGGCAATACTATAAATTCCGGCGCGCTTGCTGTCGAGAATACTTCCGATGAACAGCACATCAACTCGTCCATTAAGTTCACCGATAGTACCGCTCAAGAACACGCGTGCCCCGAAGCTAAGGTGTGTTTTGCACCAACTCAGGCCATTCCACCAATCCCAACGGCCTACGACTCGGGTCACATAAATGAATAGAACCGGCAGCAGCAAAAGCTCGCCAACACTCATGACAACAGTTATCCATGCTGCCTCAAGACGCAACGCAAGAAACGCCATCAGCGCAAGGAGCACAAAGACGTACCGCAATGCTTGTAAAATTGCGAAGCTCCGCATTCGCTCCATCCCATTGACCACTGCCAACAGGACCTTATTGAGGGAAAAACACCAAAGTCCCGGCAACACCGCTAACCAAGCCGTTTTAATTCCATCAAAGGGATAAGCGGCCTCAACAAGCGGAGTACACAGAACTGCGGTAAACACCACGAACGTGCTCACGCACGTCGCGAGCACTACCGCTCCTGTAACTGCAGCACGGACTCTTTGGCCATCGACAAGGTTATACTCAGATACGTATTTCAGAATCGAGAAATGAATTCCAAACACACCAATCTGCGAAAGAAAGATGTAAATAGCCATTACAATATTGAAAAGTCCGAGAACCTCTGGTCCATAAGCGCTCGCGACGACAAAATTCAGCATCAGACCGGCGGCTGCAAGGAAGCCCAAGCTTGCCATATTCCAGACGATGTCGCGGCCGAAGGAGCGATCGATGCTATTGGGTGCGGACAAAGGCGCATGTCCTATTGTGAAGGGCAACTCTGACCTACTAGCATGTAGTCGTAGTAGGAACACCAAACTTCGAGCGACAACAGGCTCTGCAGAAAAAGGGCCGCACCATTGCCTCGGAGCACGCGAATCGAGTTAGCAGATGAACCTTTTGCACATAGCACAATGGTAAGTGTCAAACCGTTACGACAGCGATGGCGCCACCGTCAGAAGCTGCATTTCGCGGCTATGCTCATTCTTTTCGACTCCGTTGCAACTGCGGCAATTTGGGTTGGGGCGCACAAATGCATACAAATACCGGAGAATTTACCTCCCGAAGCACCGATTGTTGTCTTCTATACATCCGATCAACTTGAACGCGAGGCGCGGGTTACAGCCGTATCAGAGGCTTGGAGGCAGTTCGGTCGGAGACCCGTCCTCGCCGTCGGTGGCGCACGACCCGGGCGAGGTTATTTCGGATCAGAGGTTATGGCGCTACGGCTCGCTGCTTTGGGGGTGAACCGCCGAGACATTATAAGCGAACGACATTCCTTCGACACTGAGACCAACATTGCGGCTGCGCGCGAACTGGCCCCGAGCGCGCGCGCTGTGGTGCTTGTAAGTGACGCTCTACATCTGGCGCGCATTTTAATGCTACTGAGAACGTACTGGCCAATGGCCGAACCGGTGCTCTATCCGGCTCCCATGAAGGTTGAACTATTCCGGGTTTGGTTCCGTGTTCACTACGAAGCAGTAGCTTGGCTTTCGATGTTCGTGCCCGAGCCCCTTCGCGAAGCACTATTAAAGCAAGTACGGGCATGACATTTGAATTGAGAACTCTTCTTCGACCATTCACTCAGCTAACGGCCAGCCTTTTGGGCTCCCGCTTCATTTCCGTTGCGGCGCTGAGTATTTTCTCCGCTATATGTGGACCGGAACCTTTCGCGACGTTTGGCATTTATTTCGCTGTGATCAGCGTTGGCGGAGTGCTAGCCTGCGGGCGTTATGAACACGCGATTATCTTTGCCGAGACGCCGCGAGAAGCATTACATCTAGCATGGTTGGCGGCAATAATCGCCTGCGGCATTGCAGCCGTCGCATTTCTCATATGGAATTTACTGGCGGCGGTCAACAGTGTCGGTGTATCGCCGGCCGTCCAACAGGCGGTCGCCCTAGTGCCCGCCATGTCACTCTCGATAGCCGCGCGAGCGCTGCTCCGCATTTTGAGCAACCTTGGCGCCCGAGAGGCGAATTACAATGCGTTGGCGTACGCTAATTGGACTCAGGCAATCAGCCAGGGAGGACTTCAGCTCGGATTGCTCGTGGTCGGTGTCAATCCTATCGTGTGCCTCATCGTAGCCGACATCGGAGGCGTAATAGCGTCTACAGCAGTCTTGGCTGCAGCCCGTCGGCAGGCTCTTCGTTTGGCGGGAGAAGTGCCGACACTGGGAGAACTTAGTCTTTTAGCAAGAAACTGGCTAGCAATGCCAATTTGGGATCTGCCAACGAGCCTGCTTTCGGTTGTGGCATTGAGTTGCCCGGCTCTAATGCTGCCCATTGTATACTCCGCTAATCTCGCCGGCCAACTCATCCTGGCAATGAGAATATTAGAGATGAGCTCAAATATATTAACGGGTGCCAGCACACCTTTAATCCAACGCGAATTCGCCTATTCGAGTGACAAACCTCAAATCTTACGTTCCTCAATGTTGGTCCTCACTCTCGGCTCAACTACCGTTTACTCTCTCGGAGCTTTGGCGACCATCCTCGGTAGCGGCGTGCTTGTGGGAACTCGGTGGGCGGCTATCCTTGCTGCAATTCCATATCTTGCCGCTTACTTCGCTGCCCTAACTGTAAGCGGCCCGCTTGTTTCTCTCGTCGCAGGCCTCAGAGCACAACGAAAGGCAGTGCCTTTGCACGCAACGTTTCTTGGTCTAAACGCATTGGTAGCCTCGCTGATGGCGATTGGTTTGGAATGGCGGCTTGCCCTAGCAGCCCTGAGCGCCAGTATGGTGGCTCGTGCCATCATGTTTTCAGTTCTTCTCCTCCGCCTCGCCAACGCAACCGAGCAACCAGCCCGACTTCAGCGGAGATGACGGTTTCGCTCCATATCAAACCACATGGCAAAGAATAGCAGCTGCAATCCTGTCGAATATCCGATCATCATCGATAATGCCGACATCGGCGGCGCAACTCCATCCTGATACCAAAGAATAAGGGTACGGCCGAGCAGAAACGTGCCGACAATCATAAGAAAGCTTCCAAGCAAGTAAAAAAACACTAGCGGATGAAAGTCGCGCACGATGTATTTTTCCCACATACGCAACAGGAATCCTCGGAATAGGACGTTTGAAATGGTGAATATTACCCTGCGAATCTTAATGCCGGAAATCTCACCAACCCCGTAGACTGGACGAACTGGAACATCACGCACCCGAAAATCAAGAATATTGAGTTTGATTAGCAAATCGTTAGGTTGGCCATAGCGCTTGTACATGCGGTCCCAGTTGATGGCATGTAGCACTGCCTTATCAGCTACGGTATAACCTGTCTGCGAGTCCGCAACGTGCCAATATCCCGATGCTATCTTGGTCAGAAACGACAATACGGAATTCCCAAAGAATCGTTGCGCGGGAATAATCTTATAGGAGCCTCGCCAAATTAGTCTGTTGCCCTTGGCATAGTTAACGCCATCCTCCACGATCGGATCCAAAAGATTCGGCAGATCGGCTGGGTCCATCTGACCGTCGCCAGCCATGACCACCGCCATATCCATATTGTTATCACGGGCCCACTTGTAGCCGGACGCAATTGAACCACCAACTCCTTGATTCGTCTCGTGGCGTAAAAGGACTATACGCAAATCCTTTTCCTGGCACTGCTTTACGACGCCCGATGTGTCATCCGGACTACAATCGTCCACAACGATGATCTTATCTACATAATCAGGCATCGAAATTAGCACCTTCGCTATCTGGTGCTCCTCCTTATAGCAAGGAACAATGACAGAGACAGACTTGCTTTTATACATTTTATTCCCCCAACCACGACATGCCCGCCAAACCGAACTATTGCCAAGTTCGTCGGCGTTAAAGCAAACCCTGCCAAGCCTCGCTGCTACACGCTCGTTACCACTTGGCAATCAGTTATGAACCATCCCTCCCGCGCCTCAAACTAACGCTCATCGAAGCAGCTCAAAGCGATTTCGTGCGAAGGAAAAACGGCGGCATAGAAAAACTCATTATTTAGGCAGAAAATTTCACATACTGATGCCACCTTCAGATTTTGGTACATAAAGTTTCGGTATTCGGTCGATAATGCGAATCGCTTCATCAAAATCAACATTGATAAGCTGCAAATATTCTCGGATCGAATCCCATCGTGGCTGATTCTCGCGCTCAACAAGAGTCATCGCTTTGCCTCGATCAAGCACCCCTTGACGGATTTGATTAGAACGGAAAGTGTCGGCCTCGGTAAAACCGGCTACCGAGTGATAGATGAAATTGTAGAACGGCGCCGTGCCATCCCCAATCCGCCATGTGCTGTCAGTATCCTCCGCGATTTCCCAATCGTACTCCCCAATCAGAACCTTATTAATCTTCTCCTCATCCCAATCCTCGTAGTCGAAAAACGAGACATAATTCTGCTCGATCAAATAGTAGGAGATGAAAGCACCGATGGTGTCCGGCAACGACCGATTGATGTAGCGAGGGTTCGACAAGAAACGGGCGCCGTAGCGAGCGGCCATCGCCAGCTTTGCCGTCGGGGACAGCGAGGCAGGCTTGTGGATGGTTGCATCATGCGATGCCACACCCAGGAAACCGGCTTTGAAGTCGGTCTTCTCGTAATGGTTGGCGCACAGCACCATGAGGGGGATGCCCGTGTCCCTCATTGTCCGATTAGCATGCCAGAAATACTGCTTGTCACCGGCCATGAAAAGCGGGATAAGGCCTAGATCGGGCTTTCTGAGCCAAGCTTGCACGTTGCGACGAATATTTGCACGCTTGTGCCTGATATCTGCAGACACCCAAAGGTGCTCCACACCAAGCTTTCCGCACATACGCGCTTGGTTGCGGCGTGCCAAATCCGTCACCATGCCCCAATCATAAGTGTAGGCTAGCGGATTGATATTGTACTTTGTCTTTAACAGATGCAGCCCATACGAGCTGTCTCGTCCTCCGGAGAACGCGATCACACAGTCAGCCGAGCCGGACTGCGAGCGACGGGCGCCAAGTATCTGCTCGAGATCACTGATCGGCTTTCGTGTCCACGGCTTAAAGTTGTGACAATAATTACAGACACCCTGATCGTCGAAGTGGATATATGGCATGGTGCTTGGTAGAAGGCACTTCGTGCAACGCTTAAGGCTTCGGCGGTAGTCCTCATAACGTTTCGCTTTGTCCTCGACCACCCGCTGGCCACCAAGCATAGGTGCGATATTTGGGAGTGACAGCTCGTTCATCGCTGTCTCTGCTTGAAGCTCCAAGCCGTATTGCGTCAACGATTCGAGATCGACCAATATGCCCTTGCCCGCTTTGATCTGCGTCCATGGCTGGTGATAAAACGCTTTCAACCCCTTAGGACCATTTGTGAGCTGCTGGCAGATAAAGGCCTCCGACGCGAAGAACATCGCCTTATTGTCCTGCGAGCGCACCATGAATAGAGATCCGGTGTTGGTGGCGAGCACCATCACGTTTAAATCGCGAAAGAGCATAGCGACCGATGTTTCGCCCTTAATATCAGCGAATGTGCATCGCACCGCGTTTGCAACGTTGACGGCCCCCGAACCGTTCGCGCGATACTTCTCGATGAGCGCTGCAATTACTTCTGAATCTACGTCGGTTTTCGCCTGAATACCGTTTTCACGATTCCACAATTCATCGACATTGACGACAATCCCGTTATGAACGACGATCGTGTTATCGCGCCAAACGGGTTGATTATTGGCATCGATACCTTGCAGCCCGTTCGTGACAAGGCGACAATGCCCAATGGCGGCGAGTGTTTCGCTTCCCCGGGCGCCATCGCTAGATCCGCACTGGCCGTTGGATGGAGAAGAACGCTCGCTTAAGAAGAAGTCGCTGCTGCCGCGGTTGAGAGCAGCCACAAAATCTGGCGCCTGGAGCATGATCGCAGCAGGGACGGAATCCTTGTGCACGACAATGCGCGAACGAGTTGCAAGCGCGATACCAGCCGCCTCTTTCCCTCGCGACTCGGAAAGCACAAATAAGCTTCTGATGCAGCTTTGCCACTGCTCACGTGTCATACTGCTACTTTGGGCAGTGACTATGCCGAAGATTCCACACATTGCTTCCTAAGTCTCCTCGGATGAGCCCGGACAAAAGGGTGTAATAGCAGGTCTATGGCTGTTGCAAGCGCATTGAATTAGGTGCGGCGAAGAGTTTGTTCACTCCCTTGAGTCCATCAATCAGCCGCCGCAGCTCGAAGCAAGTTAAACTCACCAAAGGACGCTTTGAACGCGTCGCCTTGCAGCATCAGCGCGGGTTCGCGAGCATCGGAGGGTAGTTCAAATTCCAAGCGCACTGCTTGCCGAGATGAAGCCAAGAAAAACGAACCAACATATCGCCAGTCAAGTGAACCTCGTGACGTCGAATACTGCACATAGGCGCCGTACTTTCCATCTCCTTGGCCATCAAAGTATAATGCGTAACGGACAAGCGGCGCAGACGAGTGCGGACGAAGGAACCGACCTAAAAGCGGCTCCACTAATTGAACGATTGTTGCATCGGGATGGGCTTCATTAAACAGCCTGACGGTCTCAAGCCAAGACCGCACGCGCCAGCGCCAGCCCGCGCGGAAGCCGGATGTCGTTAATCGTACGTGCTCACCGATGATTTGCACGTCGTTATCGACCCATTGGCGCACGAACAAACCTTTTGATGACGTGCTGCACTCCCCGGTACCTCCGGTCTGACAATCGACGCTAAACTGATCTGCCGACCAAGTCCTGACAACATCCATTGTTTGAGGGTGCTGATCCTCTCGCTCTTCCGACGGGTAACGGCAGATATTTACATTGCGCAGGTCGGCGTGAAGAGGCGCGCGCCCGATCTTGTGAACTGCCAAGCGTAGGGCAACCGTAGAGTGCTGAGGCGCGAATTGAAGTGCTACATGTACCGGCCGCTCGGATACGATGCCATCCCAAAGCCTCGTCACATTGGGAATCCGATGTGCATTGTATTCGATGACATCCACACCGATCATGCCTTGTCCGACGGCGTCAAACTCGAGACCGATCCCTCCCCCTTTTTTGCTAATACGCGCCCATTTTTCGTATGGGGCAAAGCCGATGGGACCTTCGCCCGTTTGAATGCTAATGCCGCTTTGGTAAGGGGCACTTACATGAAGCCTCACTCCATCGAACTGCTCCCGATCGCCTCCAGCCCATCTCCCCAATGGGCGGTAATCGGTTGAGCCGAGAAACGGCAACCCCGCAACTTCGCCCAATATGCCCGCACTAGACCTCACTTTGCGCCAAGGTAGAAGCGGTACGGCTCCCCGTGGGAGGCTGGCACAACCGTCTGGAGCCTGTGCGTCGCGCAGACGAAACAGTCGATAGCCACGGTGAGTACCCACGTGCTCCACAAATCGATTGTCACCCAGAAGTCGCCCCGCAACGGTGCGGTAAAATGTAGGAAATGTGTAATCAGGGACAAGCGCATAACGAACAGAATGCGCTTGGAGCCACCCATACGCGTCCTCGACAGAACTTAGCTTATAAAATGGGATCAGCGCGGTATCGAAATTATCGAGCCACGGGCCGGTACCGTAAAGAGTGAAATCCGACTGGCGAAAAACGAGCGTCTTCTCTCCTGGCCGTAAGTTCTGTTCGATATACCGATACAGGGGAGCTCCAACAAAACGGTTGTTTGCCCGATAGATAGGAGCGCGCTCGCCCGACAAAGCTAGGTCCAGACGAGCCCCATAATTTGCCGTCCTAATAACAGATTGGAATAATACCCAACTCGGCAGCACTACCAAAAAAATTGCATATCCAACATTCTGCAAAAATGTTACGGGCTGCAAACTCGCCACTAACGGCGCCGCAAGTGCTACGGCCAAGGGACTTAAAGTCATGACATAGCGGGCATTTTTGATGACCAGGTCCGAGCCCATCAGGGCAGTACTTCCCGCAACTGCAAAGTATAAACTAATCCACAACATCGCCACCAACTGAAATGTGGTGGCTAGGCGCCGCTCTTTCCATATAAGGTAGAATGCTGGGAGCATTAGCCAAAACGATAACCCAAAGAGTGGGAATTCAGCGAGGCCACGAAAAACGCCCAGTATCAAGCGATCAAATGGCTCTATTAGATCACGTCGATATTTTAGATCTTTGGTGAACTCGAGCTCTGGCATTTCCCAGACTGGCGCGCTATCCTGCAGAGGCACACCATAGATAGCCATGTTTTTGGCAAATTGTGCTCCGCCGACTACAACCGCTACAGCGCAAATTATGAGTGGGATTTTTAAGTTGCGAAACCGATCGGCGGGTCCCAACATGAGCCAAGATATTCCACCAAACACCCAAGCAAGGACCCCTATCGAGTGAGCGAAGGCTGCGAGTCCGAGGATCACCCCGGATAGCACGGCTTGAGAGTAATTCGGTCGATCAATGATCTGGGCGACCGCAATAGCGGATGCCGAAAAGGCGACTAGGCGCAGTGGATCAATGTGATAGCCTACGAGCATACTGACATAGAGTGGAACGCTCAGAAGCAACAAGAACGCCATGCATTTCACGCGCTGAGAATGGTTCCAGAGCGCGCACGACAATAACGCGAACATGCCCGCCAAGTTATAGAACGCTAGCAGACGTGCTGGCGCAAAATTAAAAGTGCCAAGCCACACATATCCCCACACAATGTACATGTGATAGGCAGGTGGGTGAGACGACGGGGCAAAGAGGCCTTCAGCAGAACTATGCAGGACGGGGTATACGGCAAGTGATCTCGATTCGTAAATATGACGGGCAACCGCCATGTATTCGAGTGCATCGTTCTCCATCATCGGCATCGTCGCAATCTGGAGCGCCACCAAACCAGCAGCGCCACTGAGAACAATATATATGAGGATGTTGCCGCGCGTCGGCTCCAGAGTGATTGACCGAAGTTCGTTGCCCAACTCCCACAGATGAGTTCTGCCGAAGTACAGAGCGATACCCATCGCAATGAGCACCATCCAAATTATCTGTGGAGGCGGGGGAGCGAGGGGTAAAGAATAAACACACATGAGAAACGCAGCGAGCACAAGTGGCGCCAGCGGTGCAGTCAGCAGAAGGAGCGGGAGGCGTTCTCCCATTCGCGGCCGCATAAGTGCGGCTGCACCGCAGTAAACTGCGCTTGGCAAGACAACGAACGTGACAAGCGCAAAGAAGACAACCAATACTATGGTCATTATACCCGCCAGAGAACACCAAAGCTTTCCCAGTCTAACCTGGCAAAGACGTCCATTCTTCTATTTCGCGCGGGACAGTAACGCAAACCTCCAAAGAACGCCGTCCACCGAAAAACGTATCAAGCCATGGCGAAGGCCAGTTGCTATACGAAAAGAACCGCGCATCCGAACAACATCTATCGCTCCTCTAAGAAAGCATTCAGACATCGTAGACGAGTTCCCTTGCGACTGCGCAACGGGTAACCGATGAATACCGTCCCCTAAGCGTTGACATCTCTGATCCGCCAATACGAACGGAATACGGTCACGAGACCTTGTCGTTGATGAGCGCGGCCACTTTCAGCACACGACATCAACGGTGACATCGCAACCGTCGAGCAGGCGATGCGAAACGACACGTTCTTTCAGGCAGAGCCAAGACGCTCAATATCTCGACAAATTCGGGAACATCGAGTTGCAAAGATTGCGCATCGCCCATAACTCAAGCATATTCCGGCTGCCTCAACTTTGGGGGACACTGTTTCCGAGCGATCATCTCTGCGAGAAGCACTTGCGATTTTAGACACCGGATCTGATGCTCAAACGGTGATGCAGAACCGCTCCCCCCAAATTCCGAGGTTGACGATGCGCCACAGCATAAAATCGAGCGGGCGATCACCATTAAGCATATCCTTTACAAGGGTGCGAACACTTCGCGCGTTCATCAGATCCGGATAACGCCAGATTGTGGATTCGATTCTGTCTTCAATTGCTCCCCGCAACGGACCACGAAACCATATCTGCTCAGGAGTCGCAAAGCCAAGCTTATCACGTCGTTGGAGAACCTTGTCGGGCAGGATGCCGGCCATTGCGACCCGCAGAACCCGCTTTGTATCGCCCCCCACGATCTTGTGATCATTACCGAGGCCTAACATAAACTCGACGAGAGGGTGATCGAGAAATGGTACTCGGGCTTCGATTGAGTGGGCCATCGAATTGCGGTCCTCCCAGTGTAGAAGCATTTGCAAATTGGACGCGTGAGTTTGAGCCAAACATAAGCTTCTGATATCGACAATCTCTGGCAGATCTAGAAGCTCAGATGCAAGCTGGTGCGCGCCCTTGAGATTCCCTTTCTCTCTAATGATACTCGATCCGAGCCACGCGTCGCGGCCGCCTCCGATCCACTGCCGGTACGCCCAGTCCAATACTCGCTTGGGCAGGAAGACCGAGATATATTCGGGAAACTGCTGAGCAAGCGAAACACCGTGGAACTTTTTTCGCTCCGCCATTGTCCGAGCGATCATCGGAATGTCGCCACGGCGAGCCAGCCAAGCAATATAGTGCCGAAAGCTATGATGATAGCCCGCGAGTGGCTCGTCGGCGCCTTGGCCATCCAGCATCACTTTTACGCCTGCGCGGCGAGCCTCCTCGAAAACGCACCATTGCGCAAATATCGACGTCGAACCGAATGGCTCGTCCTGATGCCAGGTGATCTGCGCCGCTCGATCCAAGACATCATCCGCCTTTGGAAAAACAAAGCGTGGCAGGGCTCGTGCGTGCTCTACGACCGCGTCCATGAACGGCTTCTCGTCAACACTCTTTTCGGCGAAACATGCCGAAACCGTGTTCACCTGCGGACCGTCGCGATGCGAGTTGAGTTGATCCGCCATCAGACAAACTATGGCGGAGGAGTCAAGCCCTCCGGAAAGGCACGTGCCGACAGGAACATCCGATCGCAAATGCATCGCGATGGCTTCGGATAAGCCTTGGCGCAACTGCTCCCCGGCCTCGGCCTCACTCATCCGAAGTTCTGCAACTTCCACCGAATACCATCGTCTCACATCTGCACGCAGCGCTGCGCCGCCGCCGGCATCGATCACAGCATACTCGCCAGCGCGCAACTGTTGGACGCCATCGAACATTGTTTCGGAAGTATGGTCAGATATTCCCGACGCAAGAAAGTCGTGCACACGAGCCACATTCATGCGACCGCTAACTGGTGGAAGGCCAAGAAGCTGTTTTATCTCCGACGCAAACGCAATACCTTGGGATGATTGCGCAAAATAGAGGGGCTTGATACCAAACCTGTCGCGAGCGGCAAATAATCGCTTTTCGCGTCTATCCCATATAACAAAAGCGAACATTCCGCGCAGACGATCGAGTGCCCGTTCTCCCCACACCACATAGGCTCGAAGCAGAACTTCCGTATCGGAAGCTGTCGAGAACCGCTCGCCCATTTGCTGCAAGACTTGTCGGATCTCGATGTAGTTATAGATTTCCCCATTGTAGACAATTCTGTACCGTCCAGCCGGATCGGCAGCTGGCTGGTGGCCGGCTTTTGACAAATCGATGATTGAAAGCCTTCGATGACCGAGTGAGACAGGTCCTGCAGGGCTGCCATGTACTTCCCAGCCACTCCCATCAGGCCCGCGATGCGCCACAATATCGATACGTGATTTCTCGGGCGGAAATCCAATCGAGCCGAAGAGCCCACACATCAGCGATTCACCCGTTGAACGCTCGAATTCCCGAAAAGGCGGCCAACCTCTCTCGCAATGACCATCCAGTCGAAATGGCGCTCGGCGTAGGCACGGGCCATGGCTTGAGTTGACTTCGGCTCGGAGGCGAGAGCCTTGGCAATGCCGTCAGCGAAACCGGCCGCATCTTTGGGGGATGCCAGGAACATCCACGGCTCGTTGCCGAGCGCGGTGATGCCTGAGATTGCGGTCGCGACGCATGGACGCCCGGCTGCTGCGTAGTCTCTTATCTTCAAAGGGGCAAGGCCCGTTACTTCATTGCTGAAGGCGAACGGCGCGAGGACAACGTCTGCGGCGTTGAGCAACTCATTGACAACTTTCGGAGCGCGGCTCCCCAGCCAGCGCACGGGCGGTTGCGGGCCGAGAATTTCGAAAGCACGCTTCGCGAATTCGCCTCGGCTGCCACCATCTCCGATAACGAGCAATTCCATCGACACGCCATTGTCGCGCAACTCGCGCATCGCCTCAAAGACGGTTGGGAGGTCCAAAGCAGGCCAAAGATTGCCAACGACCGCCAGAAGTCGACCGTTGTCTGGTAACTTATGCGCGCATCGGCATTCCATCATGTCGAGCGGTCGAAACACCGTCACATCCGTGCCGTTTCCGATCACGGCAAGGCGCGCACTGGGAATACCTTTGGCCACCAGCAGATCAACCAAGCCTCCGGCGACGACACGAATGGAATCGGCCAGCAGAGCCTCCTTGCATTGCATCCATTCAGCCACGCCACAGATCAGCCGCGGATAGCCCAGTGCCTTCAGGTCGTTGGAAAGCCAGCCGTTGCACTCAACCACCAGTCTGGCGCGCAGAACGTATTTTGCCAACAGAGCGAGCGGCCACGTTCCAGCTCCGGCACGTAAGTAGACGGACTGCGGGCGCAGTGCGCGGAGCATGAGATAAGCCAGCACGGGGAGCAGAGCGACGCTCGGCAAACGTCGCGACAGGCTGAACCTCGGCGAAATTCGCGTTACATCGGGGCCGTGATCGATGTGCAGCTCGCCGCTCGGCTTCGGACAAATCAGGGTCACCGTCGAGCTGCAACGGCTCAGGTGTTTGGCGAGATTCAAAACATGAACAGACGGGCCACTTAAACGCCCCACATCGGCGATCGTCACAAACATAAGCGATGCCGTCGGCGCGACGGATGGACAAGCAACGTCTAGCTCCGACGCCACCGTTTGCAGCTCTATTTCCACGCCCCTCCCGATCACGCGCTCCCCCTCTCCTCAAATCTCGCGCAGTGCGGTGCGCAGTTCGTCGACGACGCGGTCCTGGTCGGCGGGCTCGAGATAGGGGTGCATCGGCAGGCTCAGCACGCTGGCCGAGAGCCGCGTGGCCA
>JBFWOB010000003.1:0-215555 GCA_050250755.1 Hyphomicrobiaceae bacterium | reverse complement strand
TGCCCCATACGCGTCCGCAGACGCCATCCGACGAAAAATTGGCTCGAAACAGCCGATCTCAGCTACTCTGCATCGGTCTTCGCGCGAGATGGACACCACAGTCGCGTTTACACGCACCCAAGACCCGAAGCGGACCTGCTCGCGCCCCCGTCGCGACCGAGCCCCCGTGCACTTTGACAAATCACTGGTTCAACGTGAATCTCACGCGGCGACTCCATTCGGGAGCGTTTTCGCGGACTAGGCGTTCACCTAAGGGCCGGAACGGTTCGAGACGTCAAAGCGAAGTCGGGCGGATAGGCAGCGGTCAGGCCCCTGTAGGGTGATCCGTACCTGGTCAGGCGAGCGGTCACCGCTCTCATCGGCGTCGTTTGGGTCTCGCGCGGGCGGGCTGGAAGCGATGACAGGGCACCTGGTTGGAAACACCGGCAAAAGGCGGTGCTGTACCACGAGCGCGCAATCCTGGGGCAGGTGCTGCCGAGCTGGCCACTTCGTGCGAACCGCTATGACATGCCGGCTATGCCGCCGTGTCAGCTGAGAGGACTGGTACAATGGCGACCGTGACTCCAGAATATTTCATGAAGCTGGGCACCGGATACTGGGCGTCGAAGACTTTCCTGAGTGCCGTCGAGCTCGGCGTCTTCACCGTCCTCGCACGAGGACCGGCGAGCTTATCGGCGCTCGAAAAGGAACTCGGCCTGAGCCCGCGCGCGTCTTGCGACTTTCTCGACGCGCTGACGGCACTGAAGGTGCTCGAGCGTCGAGATGGTGTCTACGCAAATACGCCTGACGCCGACTTCTTTCTCGATCGCGCCAAGCCGAGCTACATCGGCGGCATCCTCGAGATGTCGAGTGTCCGCCTGTATGGTTTCTGGTCCTCTCTGACGGAGGCGCTCAAGACGGGCAAACTGCAGAATGAGGCCAAAACGGGCGGGGACTTCTTCGCGCGCATGTACGCCGACCCAAAAGTCTTGCGCGGCTTCCTCGCGGCCATGACCGGTCTCAGCGCATCGGCCGCACAAGCCATTGCCGCGAAATTCGATTGGTCCAGGCATCGATCATTCGTCGATGTTGGCGCTGCGCAAGGCATGCTTCCCGTCACCGTTTGCCGCGCGCATGGCCATCTTCAGGGCATCGGCTTCGACCTACCGGTCGTCGGTCCGATATTCGAGGACTTCGTGGCCGCCAACAAGCTCCCGGGGCGCATCCGCTTCGTCAGCGGCAACTTCTTCGAGGACCCGATGCCAAAGGCCGACGTAGTCATTATGGGCCACATCCTTCACGACTGGGACCTGAAACAGAAGAGGATGTTGTTGCGCAAGGCCTACGAGGCCGTTCCTCCAGGCGGCGCGGTGATTTCCTACGATGCTATCATTGACGACGATCGGCGGGAAAATGTGTTCGGCCTGCTGATGAGCCTCAACATGCTGATCGAGACGGAGGGCGGATTCGATTACACGGGCGCCGACTGCGCCAGCTGGATGCGCGAAGCCGGTTTCACTGACGTCCAGGTCGAGCATCTGGTCGGGCCGGACTCGATGGTGGTCGGCCGCAAGCCGTCGTCCTGAAGCGTTGCAGACGGAGCGTCGCGAAATGGCCTTCCTGGCATACCGGTGTCCCCTGCTGGCCCTTGTCGTCGGATGGCTGATGTATGCCTTCGGACGAGCAGGGGGAAACGACAAACGGGGCGTCTGTCGTGGGTTCATCTCTGCTCGCCGATTAGGGGAAACCGCGCATCATGCCATTAGTGAGCATCTCGGAGCGCTGTCGATGCTGCTTTCTCGCGTCGGCTCTGGAACTGTGAGCGGAACCAAGCCCGAAAAACTCACTGCTGCCGCGATTTCGCTGAACACTCCGATGCGTTATTCCCGCGATGCCGCATGGGGCCAGCGAAATTGTGTGCTCACAAGTCAATGGAGACATCGCCGAGGCTTCCGAAGATGGCACGAACAGTGTCGCCGGGTTGAACTGCATCCAGACCGGTACATGTACCGGTGGACACGATCTCTCTTGCTTGCAGGCTCAGTTGTCGCTTGGAAAGGTCGTTCACCAGCCACAGCAATACGTTTAACGGATCGCCGAGGGCGCGACTTCCCGTTCCTGAACCGCTTTTCATGCCGTTGATAACCATCGTGACAGCGTGCGCCCGCAAGTCTTGGCGCTCGAATGGAGTCCAGCGCCCGGTAACCAGTGCTATGTTGACGCCGCCATCAGCTGTCGTAAGTAACCGCCCTTTGCCTGTCAGGCCACCGGAGAAGCGGGTGCCGACAATCTCGATGGCACCGGCCACCGCCTCGACACCACCCACGATGTCCTCCGTCGTGTAGGGCTCGGCCCTCGCCGGCAGTGAGCGCCCCATACGGAATGCAAATTCTCCTTCGACGGCCGGCTTGTGAGCGGGAAACACGCGAAAGGAGGCTGGATTTTCCTCCACGTAGGGAGCGAGAAGTATCCCCATCCCGGCTCTCTGGTCGCCAGCAGTCGTTGAGCTTGAATGCTTGTGGATCCGATCTTATAGCCGCGGCGGGCAAATCCGCTCAACTTGCATATCTCTTGCTGGATGCGATATGCGTCGTCGGAGGTCTTGGGAAGATCATCCCGGGTAGTTTCGATCGCGTGCCCAAGGCGGCGCGCATCCCATAGGTCGCGTGCCAACGCTTCCATGCTGTAATCTCCTTTGATCTCGCGACTGAACAGGCATCGTCCAAGATAAGTCCCGACCTTTCATTTCCCGGTACCGCCGCGCGTTGGCACGGAGACTCATCGGGTCCGACATGCCACGCGGCAGGAAATCCAGATCGAGGCGTGCTGCCGCGTCGATTGCAGCCATGGTTGTCACCTGTAGCGCACGCTTCGAGTACGCGTAGGCTGTGTAGCAGTCCGGCGGCACCAGTGCGGCCCATCTGATCGCCGGTCTTCTGGACGACGCCCTCCCGGTGCGCGGTCGCGAGGTCACAGACCTGCCCGAACAGAGTGAACTCTGCAGCGGCCTTCGTGCCGATGGTATATTTGAGGATTCCGCAATAAACCGCCGGCATCGGAATGCCTATTGGGACTTCGTTCAACGCAAATTGCAGCACACCCTGTGCCGCGATCCGATAGTCGCAATCGATGGCGGTAATAAAGCCGCCCGCATAGGCGTGGCCGTTGATCGCGGCAACCGTGGGATGCGGGTACGTGAAGATGCGAAGGTTCGTAGCGCGATAGGCGGCAAACCACCGGTCGATCTCATCGATGTCTTGGCGAGCAAACATTGCGAAGTGATGATCGAGATCCAGCCCCGCCGAGAAAACCTTGCCGGTTCCCGTCAAGACGACGGCACAGTCGCTGAACTCCGTTTCAAGCCGATCGAACGCCGCGTGGAGATCTGTAAAGAACGCCGGGTTCTGCGCGTTGACGTTGTTCGTGTTCATGGTCACGACGGCGACGTGGTCGCCCTTGCTCTCGATCGTCCAGGGCATTGGCAGTCTCCAGTTCGGTATTGGTTGTCGGCTGAGCCGTCAGAGCTTGAAAACACGCTGTGCGTTGCCGGCGAGGAAGGCTGTGCTGGCGGAACTGTCGAGCCCGAGGGTCTCGAGGCCCGCGATGCAGTCGCCCGCCGGCCAGAACGGATGGTTCGAACCGAACAGAACGCGGTGTCTTGGATTGTCGCCCATGTAATCGACAAGCTCGCGCGGATAGCGGCTGACCTTGTAGCCAGAAGTGTCGATGAAGACGTTCGGATACTTTATGACGAGCGACATCATTTCGCCGAGCCAAGGCACGCCGATATGGCCTCCGACGATGCGAAGCTCTGGAAACTCGAGCGCCACGCGATCGAGGTACGGGATGGGTCGTCCTGGCTCCGATTCTCTCAGCGGGCCGGCGTGCCCCACCTGCGTGCAGAACGGAATATCCAGCTCACAGCACTCCGCAAACAGCGGATAGTAGCGACGATCGTCGGGCGGTAGCCCCCAGACCCACGGCAGGACGTGCAGACCCTTGAAGCCGTCCTGCTGCACGCGGCGGCGCAATTCACGCACCGCATCCATTGGGCGGTAGAGATCGACGGACGCGATACCGACGAAGCGGTCGGGATGCCTGCGGCAGAGATCGGCGACCTCGTCGTTGCCGATCATCGGACCCGCCGGGCCATGCCAAGCGCACAGCAGGCCGCGTGTAACGCCGGCCAGATCCATCTTGGTGAGTGTCGCTTCGATCGGCTGGCTCGTGTCCGACCATGTGCCGGGCTTCCAGCGGCGCAGTGAGTCGAACATAGGATTGGCGATCCACTGCGCATTCGGATGCTGCATCCAAGCATCGATGATCATTTGGCTGAGCCTCCGCGCATCGGCTGACCGTGCTGCCGACGGCGGGATGATCACTCACGACCTCAGACGGTCGTTAATCCGAGGAGCGCTCGACATCCTGCCGCGCCAGCACAGCGAGCATTAGTCGTGATGCCGAGGTGTCGTCTTGAACAAATCGGACAGTTTCTCCGCGAGTGCCACACTAGGCCTGCTGAAAAGTCCCTGGAGAGAGGCCAGCGTGCCGCTGAAACTCGCGCGTCATGTGCGCCTGATCCGCGAAGCCGAGTGCGTCGGAAAGTTCCGACAATCGGGTGCCCGGCGCTGGGACATCGCGAACGGCCCGCCGAAAGCGCTCTAGCGTGAGGTGGCGCTTCGGCGAAAGGCCGGTTGCCTCCGTAAAGCGGCGATGTAGCGTCCGTGTGGACATCATCTGACGTGAAGCAAGCTCGGTAACCGTGCGCTCGCCACGGGACTGAACGAGTGCGGTTTGCGCGATCAACTCATTGGTGAGATCGCCGCACAACTGATTGAGGACTTCGACGGTTGTAACGATGGGCGTCGGGCTAAATGGTAGTGTCTGGAGACGCCCTCGACACTGCATGAGACAGGGACGGTCGGCTGCGGACGTCTGACGCTCTGACAAATGACACTTGATGCCGAAGATCCATCCGTGAAATGGCTGCTTCTTCTTTCGATGCCCGAAACTCGGCACATTGACGACGATCCTTGGCGCATACGCCGAGGTGTTCGGCACCTCGATGAATAGAAAGGCGATCTCGGTGAGCGGCGACGCGAAGGAGCGCCGATCCGCAGTCATGATCCCGCAGTCTTTCATCACATACAGTCGTTCGACGAAACGTGCGTGCTCAGGCAGCGGCGCAAACTCCAGATAGAATGCGCGGCGATCCGTCAGGTCGCCGATGCTACAGGGCTCGATCTTGATCCTTCGCTTGTCCTTCACTGATCGTTCTCGCCGAGGTCGCCCTAATACCCGCTCCAGCATGCGACGAACGAGGCGCGAAGTCGACGGATTGCGATGTTTAGCGGACAGTTCTCAAGCGACTGGAAGCGAATAGCTGAGGTCTGCAGTGTGTCACAATCGTCGGCTCGCCGTGCCGCTGACATGGCTGCTGCAGTCATGAAAGCGGACATTCGTAACGACGGTCCCAGCGGCCCGTAGAAGCCTGCTCTACAGGTGGCGCAAAGATCTCTCCACACCGACAGGCCTAGCACAGGTTCTCATCACTTCTGAAACGAGAACCGAACCGCCGACCGGTGCGCCACCGCAGCAGAAATCCATTGAAGTTGTGCTCGGTGAGGATGGCAGTATCCGCATACCGCTGGATACGCCGCCCGATCTCGCTGCGGCGGTGATGAAGGCGGCGTTCAGCAGATGATACCCCTACCAACCCAAGCGCGTGTGTGGCTGGCATTGGGGCGAACCGACATGCGCCGCGGCATGAGCGGCTTGGCGCTCCAAGTGCAGCAGGCGCTCAACCGCAACCCTCATGCCGGCGATATTTTCGTGTTTCGCGGAAAACGCGGCGATATGGTCAAAATCATCTGGCATGACGGCCTTGGGATGTCGCTTTACGTCAAAAAACTGGAACGCGGACGATTTATTTGGCCATCACCCGTTGACGGCGCCATTTCAATTTCATCATCACAATTGGGATACATGTTGGACGGCATCGATTGGAGAAATCCTCAATACACTTTCCGCCCGCAATATGTAGGTTAAGTTATTGTTTTATAATCATATTTATGCCAAAAAGGAAGATTTCATCTTCATTTTATGCTTTAATATGTCCATGGAACCGAAATGGCTAGCTGCATTAAATGAAGAGATTAAAGGTTCTGCGACTGCAGAGCCGATCCAGCCTATAGTGAAACTGAGTGAGATCGAAAAAGCGATCGCTTATTACCGCAACGTGCTGGAATACACCTTGGAGATTGCCTATGGACACGAAGAAAACCTTGACCGCGCGGTCGAAGAACTGACCAAAGCAAAGGAGGAAAATGAACGCAAGGATGCCACGATCCAGCATTTGAAGCTCACTATCGCCAAGCTTCAGCGTGAACGCTTTGGAGCTCGCTCGGAACGCTCTTATCTCCCGCAAGATCAACTGGAATTGCAGCTTGAGGAGCTGGAAGCCACGGCCACGGAAGACGACCTTGCGGCCGAACAGGATGTTGTCCCAGAAACCACCAAGGTTGTAGCTTTTGAACGCAAGAAGCCCTCGCGGAAGCCTTTTCCTGAGCACTTGCCCCGCGAGCGCGTGGTTGTTCCTAGTCCCACATCCTGCGAATGCTGTGGTGGCACTCACCTCGTGAAGCTTGGCGAAGACGTGACCGAAACGCTGGAAATGGTCCCCCGGACATGGAAGGTCATCCAGCATGTGCGGGAGAAGTTCTCTTGCCGGGATTGCCAGCATATCGGCCAACCGCCAGCACCCTTCCATGTGACGCCACGCGGCTGGGCCGACCCCAACCTTCTGGCCACCATCCTGTTCGAGAAATTCGGCCAGCATCAACCGCTGAACCGGCAAGCCGAGCGGTATGCACGGGAAGGTGTTGATTTGAGCCTTTCGACGTTGGCCGACCATGTAGGCACCTGTTGTTCGGTTCTTCACCCGCTGTTCGGGCGGCTTGAGGCACACGTCTTGGCGGCTGAACGGCTGCACGGCGACGACACCACCGTGCCGATCTTGGCAAAGGGCAAAACCACCACGGGGCGCTTGTGGACCTATGTGCGCGATGACCAGCCATCTGGTGGCCCGGCGCCTCCGGCGGCTGTGTTCTACTATTCCCCGGATCGCAAAGGCGAGCACCCGCAGGCCCATCTGGCCGCCTATCGAGGCATCCTTCAGGCCGACGCCTATGGCGGGTATGGGAAGCTGTATGAAGGTGGCGGCATCGTTGAGGCGGGCTGCTGGGCTCACGCGCGGCGCAAGTTCTATGAGCTGGCGGATGTCTGCGTGGGCAAGGATCTCGCTTATATCCAGCCGATGGCCATTGCCGCTGTGCGTCGCATTGATGCCGTGATGGCTATCGAACCCTACAATTCATAGGACGTTTTACTCGCGTCAGAAAAGATCTTGGCGATGCCACGGTCATCGCCAATGTGGCCACTGATGATGTGAATGACCGATTGAAGGCCCTTTATGCGGAGGATGCCGATTGGGACCATCTGCTCAGTGCGATTGGGTATACCTACACCGAACCGGAACGCCGGCGTGAAGACGTATATACCGGGTTTGACGACATCATTGCCGAAGACTTCCCCTTGGAAACAATGGAGCCGAGGCTGAGCGTCGTTGCTTACAAGACGAAATGCACTGAGTGGCAACCCGACAATATTATGGAAGCCATACCCCCTACTCAACTATTGTCGATGGCCCGTTTATCAATCACGAGGACTGGATTCTCGTGTATGTCACTCGCGATGAAGAACGCCTGCGCTGGACCAGCGTCAAATCACCCAAGAATACCGAATACAATGTCGTCATGACACATTGGAACCCAGAACAGAACCTCTTGTATGTGACGGGCTCCGACCTCAAGGATCTTTTCACCGACGTTGCGAAGGTGCTGGCAGGAGAAGATGTAGAGCGCATTTCTGGTGACGGTGTGTTCCGCTCCCGGCATGGTTTTCGGCGGCTCGTTCTCATGAATCTTGGGCTCAGCGAAACGCAGCGTAAGCCGGTGCGGTATTCGATGTTTATGGGCTCTGACATTGCGGATCAGCTTGAAACATTGCCAGGCAACAAACAAAGGACCCTGACAAATCTTTTTGGTCAGGGATTCATCGACGTCACAGATCTGGATGAAGACGGCAAGCCATTGGAGCCGTGGCCCACGAAAGCTACGCTAGGCTGTTCGACCAAGGGCAAAATCTGGTCGTACGCCACAACGAATAGCTTCTCAGAGTGGGTGGACTGGTGCGAAGAGATAGGGCGCAAGTTGCTCAACGACTCCATAACCCGGGAGATCATCCTCCGCAACGTGGTACGGCCCAAGAGATTGTCGTCATTGCCGGAAGACAAGGTGCCGCTGGCCATCGCATGGCCGGAGCGCTTCCTTGAGCAGAGCGAAGATCGGATAGAAATCAAGATCGGAGAAACCGGCATATCGTTCTTCAATTGCGAGATTGGCATCTCCAAGTTCGAGCCCGGTTCTCCGATCGCTTTCCGCGTCTCCGGTGAGGATAAGAGCGCGGACTTTCAAATACGCATTGAGGACTCGGTTGCTATTTTTGAGCAGGTCTCCGGCGCTGAAGTGAGTGTGCGCATCGGGAAGAAAGAAAAGCGCTTAGTCGAGTTCTTCCGTGAAGATCCGCCACATATCTACTTCGGCGATAGAGATATGATGATCGCGGCTGATCTCTTCATGCTCAGGCGCGATGAGGAAACTCCCGCCTTTCGATCTAGCTAAAGTCGCCCCCCAGGACTGGGAAGGGGTGAACATTCGCAAGGAATCTCAAGGAACAAGCAGGGCGGTAGATTCGATCCAACGTTTCGTCGTTGAGAAGCTCAAAGCCTCAGCTGCACCCTATGACATTATCTTCGACGATGACGGCGCAGGGGAAGTTGCTGATGTTGTGGCCATTCGCCAAAGTGGCCGCACGCTGCACATCGACCTGTTCCATTGCAAGTATTCGTCGGACAGCACACCAGAGGCCCGTGTCGGCGATCTCTACGAGGTTTGCGGGCAATCGCAGAAATCCGTTCGCTGGGGCGAGAGGCTGGATGAACTGCTGTTGCATCTGCGGCGCAGAGAGAGTGACGTTTACGCCTCCGGCGGAACTAGGTTTGAACACGGGGTATGAATGTTTTTCTCGGTTTTCTCAATAATTGGCGGAGTTTTCGGCCTCAGCTCTCCGTTACCATCGTACAGCCAGGATATTCAAAAGCGAAAGCTGCTGACGCTCATCTCCTTCTTCTATCCGCAACGGAGTCGTTTTTGATGGATACTTGGCAGATCCCTCTCACTTTTTGGTGCAGTGCATAATCCAAAGGCATCCTGCTACGACCATTCGGTAATGGCCTTCACCGGAGGCTTATTTTTCAACGCTGATGCGAGAGACTCAACGGCTCGCAGGATGACCTGATTATGCGGTCGCTCGTGAATAGACGACACCAGGGAGCGGTCGAGTTTCAATTCATCGACTGTGAGCTCGGCAAGTTTCGCCAATGATGAGTATCCCGTTCCGAAATCGTCGATTGAAATCGCAATTTCGGCGTTGCGTAGGGAAGGTAGCACATGCGTCTGAAATGGGCCGACGGCGGCGAATGATTCTTCTGTCAGCTCGAGAACGAACCGCTCTGGCCGCCCCGAAGTCGACAGCTCATGGAGCCGCGCCAGCATGAACGAAATGTTCGTCGTCTGTGTCGGCGAGATGTTGAGACTATATCTGATATTTGGGCCGCATTCTGCATCAAGCGCCGGAAGATTTTGGACCAGATCGTATGTACGTATTGATCTCAATCAATGTCCGAGAAACGCGTGCGCCTTCAATTAGGGAGTCATCGGATTAATGATGGGGCGAATATATCCTAACGCTGCGTGATGGCCGCCGATCATCCATGTCCATAATGTCGTATAAGACAGCCCCGCACCGACCGCATCGACACTTCCTTCGAATTGTCCAAGGACAGCGCCGGAGCCGGAGTCACCGGAAACTTGGCGATATCTGGATGGGCCTTGCCTTTGGCCAGCGCGATTTTGCGCACCCCGCACGCCCAATCGTAGACGTCCTTGAAGAGGATGTGGTGGATTTCCTCGAGCGCAGCTTTATCCAGGTCTGGCGCGCCGTCCGCATATTTCAGGGCCTCGAGCGCTGCTTTTTGGACAAGTGCATATTCGGCTTCTTGAAGTGCACCGGGATCGGTGATGCCGAGTGTGCTGGTGAGGTCGCCGCTGGCAGGGTCAATGCAGGGGGCAGCGGCCACCTCTGATGTCTTCTATGCCTATGGCTCGGAAACGGCCGCGGCGACCAATTTCACCGACGAGCGCAACCAATTCCTCGTGCGTCACATGTTGCAGGCACCAGAGGCTTTGCAAGCGCTCGCGTACGGGATTGGGTTCGAGCTTCTCCCGCACATGCTGAATCACCTTCCAGGTGCGCGGCGCCACCTCGAGCGTTTCGGTGAGGGCATCGCCCAGCTTCATAAGGCAGGAGCCGCCACAGCATGCGCACGACGTGGGGTCGGGCACCACCACGCACTCGCGCGGCAGATGCTGGGGGACGGCTTCTGCGATGGCGTCACATAACTGCAGCGCAATGACCTTAGGCAGGCCGCGGCGGGCGGCATGTGTATCACCGCGCGCGAACTCCATTTGACAAGGGGAACGATGATCATGAGACGCCTCGCTTTGACCGTTTTGGCATTCACAACGCTCGGCGTCGGGTTGACCACGTTTGCGCAACGGGCCGCTGCACAGGAACGCGCCATCTGCTACAACTGTCCGCCGGAATGGGCGGACTGGGGCTCTCAGCTCAAGGCTATCAAGTCGACGCTCGGCATCGAGGTGCCTCCCGACAATAAGAACTCGGGTCAATCGATCGCAGCCCTCATTGCGGAGAAGGCTAGTCCAGTCGCGGATGTCACCTACCTTGGCGGCATCGCTGCCGGCTCGGCGGTCAATGCAGGGGTCCTGACGCCGTACAAGCCGGCGGGTTGGGACAAGATTCCGGCCGATCTGAAGGACGCAAACGGCCATTGGTTCACGATCCATACGGGAACACTCGGCCTGTTCGTCAACACCGATGCGCTCGGCAGGACGCCGGCCCCCCAGAGCTGGGTTGATCTTCTGAAACCGGAATACAAGGGCCTCGTCGGCTATCTCGACCCAACCTCTGCTGCAGTCGGCCAGATCGGCGTGATGGCCGTGAACCTTGCGCTTGGTGGCACTTACGAGAATCTCGATCCGGCGATCGCGTTCTTCAAGAGCCTCGCCAAGAACGAGCCGATCGTGCCGAAGCAGACGTCCTATGCCCGCGTTATCTCGGGCGAGATCCCGATCCTGCTCGATTATGACTTCAATGCCTACCGCGGCCAGTATACGGACAAGGCGCCGGTTCGTTTCGTCATCCCGAAGGAAGGCACGCTGGTCGTTCCGTACGTGATGGGCTTGGTCAAGAGTGGTCCGCACGCCGATAACGGCAAGAAGGTGCTTGACTTCGTACTCTCCGACGCCAGCCAGGTAATGTGGGGCAATGCCTATCTGCGCCCGGTTTTCTCCGACAAGCTCTCGGCTGAGGCCAAGACCAGATTTCTGCCCGACGCCGATTACGCGCGCGCCAGGGCAGTCGATCTCGGCAAGCTCGGGGGTGCGCAGAAGGCCATCATCGAGCGCTACAAGACCGAAGTAAACTGATCCGACAAAGAGCGGGGCGGCAACTGCCGCCCCGTACATTGGATTCCGCATGCCCAGCGACTCTCTCAGGCTTATTGCCCTCCTGCTGCCGGCAGGTATTTTCTTTTCCGCATTCTTCCTGCTGCCATTGGGACGGCTACTGCTTGTCGGCGGCAGCGGTGCGAGCGGCTATGCAGCCTATGCTGCAATACTGACCCAGCCTGGATATTTTGCCTCGCTACTATCGACGCTGCTTGTGTCAGCGGCGACGACCGTGATCACAGTTACGATCAGCGGCATCGCGGGTGTCTTCCTGCAGCGTAACGCGTTTCCGGGTCGCTCCCTGCTGGTGGCGATGTTGACGCTTCCTCTGGCCTTTCCGGGCGTCGTCGTGGGTTTCATGGTCATCGTCCTGGCTGGTCGGCAAGGACTGATCGGGGCGGCGACCAAGGCCCTTTTCGATGAGAGGATCGTATTCGCCTATTCGATGGCCGGTTTGCTTATGGGGTACGTCTATTTCTCAATTCCCCGCACCATCCTGACCATCATGGCTACGGCCGAAAAACTGGACCCGCGTCTCGAGGAAGCTGCCCGCTCACTTGGCGCAACGCCTTGGCAGGTGGTGCGCGACGTGATCATCCCGGGATTGAAGCCTGCGTTGATATCGGCAGGCGGCATCTGTTTCGCGACGGCCATGGGCGCATTCGGCACGGCGTTCACACTGGCCACGCGGATCAATGTCCTGCCCATGGTGATCTACACCGAATTCACGCTGCAGGCGAACATCGCCATAGCCGCGGCTCTGTCGTTCGTGCTTGGGACGGTTACATGGTTCGCGCTGGCGCTAGCCCGCTCTGCTGCCGGAGCCAGCGTTGCTGCCGCTGGTTGAAAGAGATCGCGATGGGACGCCGCACCGGCTTCTTTTACGCTCAGCTCGCCTTTGCGCTCGTTGTCTGCGCCTTCCTTATCGTGCCCGTTTGCATGTCGATTGTCGCCGGTCTGACGAAGAACTATCAAGTCGGCATCGCAAGCGGCGTCACGACGCGATGGGTGCTCGAAGTCTGGAACGGCTATCGCGACACGATGTTTCTGTCGATTGGCTTAGCCCTTGCCTGCCTTGTCGCGACACTCGTCCTTGGCATACCGGCCGCTTACGTTCTGGCGCGGCGACAATCGCGCCTTACGCGGTTCGCCGAGGAGCTCCTGGTGATGCCTATCGCCATTCCGGGTCTTGCAACCGCGCTTGCGCTCATTGTCACTTATGGCGGCATTCGCGGCTTCCGCGCGTCTTGGATGTTTATTCTGGTCGGCCACGTGCTTTTCACGCTTCCGTTTATGGTGCGCTCGGTCCTTGCCGTGATGTTGGCTATTGACCTCAAAACGCTGGAAGAGGGGGCTGCATCTCTTGGCGCGGGCTTTGGGCGTCGTTTTTTCGATATCGTGCTGCCTAACTGCCGCGGTGGCATCGTAGCGGGATCGCTGATGGTGCTGACACTCTCGATCGGAGAGTTCAACATGACGTGGCTATTGCACACGCCACTCAACAAGACGCTGCCCGTAGGCCTTGCCGACGCTTATGCGTCTTTGCGCTTCGAGGTCGGTAGCGCCTACACCCTCATCTTCTTCATTATGATCGTGCCGCTCCTGCTCGCCATGCAGCACGCGACGCGTCCCCGGCGGCAGAGCCTGATCCAAGACAAGGATGATGAGTGATGGCGGCCCGCGCAGCGCCCGTATCGATCTCCCTCGTTTCTTGCCGCAAGACATTCGCCGATGGTACTCGTGCGCTCGAGGCTTTCGATCTCGCAATCAGCGCAGGCGAAACCATTGTCTTCCTTGGGCCGTCGGGCTGCGGCAAGACGACCACGCTGCGGATGATCGCAGGACTGGAGCAGCCGGACGCCGGTGGCCGCGTTCTTTTCGATGATATCGACGTCACCCCTGAGCCGATCGATAAGCGCAATATCGGCATGGTCTTTCAGTCGTACGCCCTGTTCCCGAATATGAGCGTTGCCGAGAATATCGGCTATGGTCTACGCATCCGTCGGCGATCGAAGGCGGACACCTCGGCGCGCGTCCGAGAAATGCTGCAGCTGATGCGTATAACCAAACTGGCTGACCGGCATGTCGACCAGTTGTCAGGCGGCCAGCGCCAGCGGGTTGCCCTCGCGCGTGCGCTCGCAGTCGAGCCGCGCGCCCTTCTACTCGATGAGCCGTTGACCGCACTCGATGCGAAGCTGCGCGAAGAGCTCCGTCTCGAAATCGACGAGCTTCTCCGTGAGCTGGGCATCACCACTGTCTATGTCACCCATGATCAGGCCGAGGCGATGGCGCTCGGCGATCGCATCGTGGTCATGAGCGAAGGGCGCGTCGCGCAGATCGGCCGTCCGCGTGACATCTACCAGCGGCCCGTCTCGCCGTTCGTCGCCGAATTCATTGGGACGATGAATGCGTTGAGCGGCGCGGTGCGTGACGGCGCATTCGTCACCAAGGCGGGTGCCATCCCCTGTGCGGTCCCGCCTGACACGGTCAACATTCGTTTTCGTCCCGAGGATGTGCGGCTCGCGGACGCTGATGTCCATCTGCGCGGCACCGTAGCCGCGGCGGTATTTCGAGGTGACCGGACGCGCCTGCTTGTGGACGTCGGTGCTGAAGACCCAATCGTCCTCGATACCAACGACCGGCGAGAATTCTCGCGCGGAGAGCCCGTCGGCCTTTGCGTTGATGCGTCCGCGCTGATCATGATGCCGCCGGTGAAGGGATGCTGATCGCTCAAATAACGGACACGCACATCAAGATACCCGATCGTCTTGCCTATCGGAAGGTCGATACCGCTGCCATGCTGCGCGCCTGTGTACGCCACATCATGGCACAGGATCCGAAACCCGACCTGATCGTTCACACAGGCGATCTGGTCGACTTCGGCGACGACGCGGAGTATGCGCACCTGCGAGAGATTCTCGCGCCTCTCGATATCGAGATGCTTGCCATCCCGGGAAACCATGATGCGCGTGATGCCATGCGGCGCGCGTTTCCTGAGCACGTGCACCTGCAGCCGACTGGCTTCGTGCAGTTCTCTGTTCGGCGCGGATCGTTGCGGATCGTGGGACTGGATACGGTCGTTGCCGGGCAAGGTGGCGGCGAACTCTGCGCCGATCGACTTGGGTGGCTGGAGCACACCCTCGCGCTCGACTCCGGCATTCCGACGCTTGTATTGATGCATCATCCTCCGTTCCTGACGGGGATCGCGCACATGGATCGGCTCGGGCTCATTGGCCGCGATGCATTCTCCGAAATCGTCGCACGTCATCCGCAGGTCAAGGCCATTCTCTGCGGACATGTGCACCGCATGGTATACGCTCAGGTTGGCGGACGTACGGCGATGATCTGTCCAAGTACAGCTCACCAGGTTGCGCTGGACCTTACAACGAACGGGCCAAGTGCTTTTAGCCTCGAGCCGCCCGGATACATGGTCCATCGCTGGAAGGACGACCAACTGGTTTCGCATATGGCCGTTGTCGGCGCGTGGCCGGGACCCTTTCCATTCTTCGATGCCAATGGGCAGCTCATCGATTGATGAGCACGGCGGTATTCCTGGAGAGCAGTTGCCAGAAATTGACTGCACGCTGCTGCGGCTGAGCTATGCCAATAATTATTTTATTCCGATACTCGGCTCAATATATCTTAATTATGGTTATTTCTGCAAGTCGCTTGTCGGAATAATGTTTACAATATCCCAATTGATTATAAGGTCGGAGCAGCTTCATCGTAAGCGTTCGACCACCGGTGGGTAGTAATCTCTGCAAAGGCCTGGTGAGTTAGCATCAGAGCATTTCCGTTTTTATTGAATCACGGCGCGCCCCATGGGGCGCGAATATGATTCACAGGGCATGCTGGAGAGGGGGCCGGCATGTGGGCTTTAAGATGCGGGCTCCCCCGCTGGATGGCCAGCGAAACACAGGTGCTGTTCACGACGCGTCAGGGGCGAGATTGCGCTCTGTGTCGGCGTCGCTTTCGGTCTCAACCTCTTCTTCGTCCTCAGCATCCCCAGAGTTCCAAGTGAGCTGGAACTCGATTTCCTCGTTGTCGCCCTCCCGCTCGTGCTCGATGGATGCCAAAGCTTCTGTCGGCACTTGAACGAGTTCGCCATCGATCTCGATTTCAAACGGGGCACCCGCCTCGAGCGTATCGGCGAGACGGCGCAGCTCCGCTACGAATTCCGGGAGTGCGCAATGCTTCTCAACATCGCGGTCGCGTTTCATGCTCTTCCTCTCAATCGTGCCCGTTGGCGATACCAGTATCCATTTCCGCATCCGGCCCGATATGGGGGCGGTCGGTGCAGAAGAGCAAGGCTGTGTTAATCTGTGATGACGTGTGTTTTGCGTCTTTGCGCCCGCCTCGTTGCCGGTGCTTCGCTCAAAAAACCTGGTAGCGCTGCTCTGATCAACGAAAAGCCGGCCCTGCAGCCTGCCGAGCTGCGATCGTCAGCTCGGATCGTCGCGATGCACGTCATGGACAGTCATGCCGACCGACTCGGGCGGTTTTTCAAGCCAACTGCGATGGTTCAGCGTCTTGCGGGTATCCTGACAACCGGAATCCCAGTGTTCCCGCATTGAGGTGCCCGAAAACTCGTAATCCTTGGCATCGCTTTCATAAATCTTCTGCTGATAGATCAAGTGCACAATATTGATTTGAGGCACGTCCTCCATGGACGCCAGGAATGTCCGATCGTCGTCCGTAAGAAAACCCGGCGGAACGCGAAGCAGGGCCTGATGGAGCCGCAGTCGCAGATTGTGTATCCGGCGGAACGTGTCGGTGTTGTTGCGTGTGCGGCTCGAAAACATGATGTCTTTATGGCGCGCGAGCACATCTCCCATGTCCCGCGGAAGAACTCCGCGTGCGCTGAAGAGATCAATCTGGAAGACAAGCGTGTCGTGCACGTCCTCTTGCTCCAGAAGATACTGCAGCGGTGTGTTCGACACGATGCCGCCATCCCAATAGTATTCATTCTCGATGTGAATCGCTGGAAAGGCAGGTGGCAGCGCGCCTGAGGCCATGATGTGCTGAGGCCCGATAACCTCAACCTCGCTATCGAAGTAGCGGAAATTGCCTGTCCGCACATTGACCGCACCAACGCTCAGTCGGCGCTGCCGGTCATTGAGTACGTCCCAATCAATGAGTCGGTTAAGTGTTTTCTCGAGTTCGGCCGTGTCATAGAAGCTGGTTGCACCTGACGCTCCGGGAAGTTGGAGCCACGGATTGAATTCGCGCGGCTTGAAAAATCCCGGCAGGCCGGATGTCATCGTCAGCATCGAGCTTGCGTGATTGCGCATCCTGCGAAAGAGATCCCCTTCCGGCGTGAAATGCCAGACCTTGCGGCTCGACACCGTCTCCCAAAAATCCCTCAACCGGTCGAGCTGATTGCCCGGCTTATTGCCGGCAATGATCGAAGCATTGATTGCACCGATCGATACACCGGACAGCCAATTAGCTTCTATACCGACTTCAGAGAGTGCCTGGAACACGCCCGCCTGATAGGCACCGAGCGCGCCGCCGCCCTGAAGGACTAGAGCCACCGATTGATAGGGAGATAGCAACTCCTTGATGTCTGGCCTCTCGCTTCTGCGCTTCCGCGATCCAATGAACACATCCATGGTTCTCTCCTCGCGTAGCGCGCGCATAGGCCGTGTTCGGCAGCGGCCTGCCTTAGGCGCGGCGAATATCCTCTGCTTTCATGTTTCGTGACCCGATCGAATGCGAGTCCAGTGCGCCACACGTCAATGCGCCGTCCACCCGCCATCGATAGGCAGAGCGGCGCCGGTGATGGACGACGCGGCACCGCTGCACAGATACGCCACGAACTCCGCCACTTGATCGATTGTCACGAACTCCTTCGTCGGTTGGGCGTCAAGAAGGACATCGTTGATGACCTGCCCCTTTCGTCATGCCGCGAGCGGCCATCGTGTCGGGGATCTGCGCCTCGACGAGCGGGGTCCAGACGTAACCTGGACAGATGGCATTCGCGGTGATGCCGGAGGTCGCGACTTCGAGAGCGACCGTCTTAGTGAGCCCAACGATACCGTGCTTGGCCGCGACGTAGGCCGATTTGTATGGAGAGGCGACTAGCGCGTGCGCCGAGGCGATGTTGATGATGCGTCCGTAACCGCGCGCCTTCATGGACGGGAGTGCCGCCTTGATCGCGTGGAACGCTGCGATCAGGTTGATCTGCACGATCGATTCCCACCTCTCGTCAGGAAACTCGTCGATCGGCGCGACATGCTGAATGCCTGCATTGTTGACAAGGATATCGCAGCTGCTGAGGCTTTTAATCGCAAGGTTTACCATCCCGCTGATCTCGGCGCCTGACAGCATGTTGGCGGGTGAGTAAATGCAGCGCACGCCGAACTCGGCCTCAATGATCGAGCGTGTTTTCTCGATCGCGGCAGCATCACCTAAGCCATTAATGACGATGTCCGCACCGCTGGCGGCAAGCCGACGTGCAATGCCGAGACCTATTCCACTCGTGGATCCAGTCACGATCGCGACTTTGTCGTGGAGGTCTAGAGTCTTGCCCTGATCGCACATCTTGTCTCCTTCCCGGTGGGAATGCGTTCTGATGGCGCGGTCTCTGGCGTGCTTTGCTCGCAAACCACTGCGCGGCCAGTAGGGACGGTTCGTCTCGTCCAACAGCCGCATATGTTGGCACACACCAACGTTTCACGACGATGACGGCATCGTCTTGGGTTTGATGCACGCTGCCTTGGGCTCGGGGAAAATGCGATGCGCATGAGCCCTGAGTTTGGATCCGATTGTCATCCGTTCGTTAAACCATCGGGATACGAACCAATCGACTGGCATTGGTTTGGTGTGTTGATCGTGCGCTTTATTGGGACGTCCACCGTGGTGGACGTGCGGCATGATCGCCACCCTTTCGAGTTCTGCGCATCAGGGGCGGTCGACTGCATGTCCTTCAAAGCGAGGTCGTTCATGGTTGGCGTATTTGCTTCGCCCATCGCGCGTACGCAGCGGGCCGTCGCCGTTCTTCTCACCGGTCTCGGTCTGGTTGCCTTGACTTTCGGCTCGTTGGCTCACGCCGAGCCCATCCGGGGTGCTGGCTCCACCTTTGCGGCGCCCATCATCAATAAGTGGTCGCGGGCCTATGAGGCAGAGCGAACGGATGGCGGTGATTTTACGTCACCGGATTGGCGGGTCGATTACGAACTCGTCGGATCGCTCGCTGGCGTCATGCGACTGGATCAGCCGGAAATAGACTTCGCAGCCACCGACGCGCCGCTGCCGCCGGAATCACTGGCGAAGCGCGGCTGGGTCCAATTCCCGATCGTCATGGGCGGTATCGTGGTGGTCGCAAACATCGAAAAGATTGGGGCAGGGCAGCTTCGGTTAACCGGTCGGCTGATTGCCGATATCTACCTAGGCAAAGTGAAGAACTGGTCTGACCCGGCGATCAAGGCGCTCAATCCAGGCCTCCAGCTTCCGGACGCCCGTATCGAGGTGTTGCATCGTCAGGATGGTTCGGGCTCGACGTTGGCGTTTACCAGCTACCTTTCGAGGACAAGTCTCGAATGGCGGGAGAAACACGGAGCGGGTCCTCTCATTTCCTGGTCGCTCGGGCGCAGCGCAAAGGGAACCGGAGGGCTGGCGACTCTTGCGGCCGCCACGAAGAACAGCATAGCGTACATCGAGTATGGCCAAGTCGTACGGGCCGGGCTTCCGTTCGTAGCACTTCGCAATGAGGCCGGCACGTTTGTTAAACCTGATCCTTCAGTGTTCCGCACAGGGCTGGACTCGGTCAACTGGGATGGTTCGCGCGATTTTTACGCCGAGACGACCAACCTTGCGGGTGCCGGATCCTATCCGATCGCCACGGTGACCTATGTAATCGTGCCGAAGGATCGCGGACGGCTGCGAATCAATCGTGTCGTCGATCTGTTTCGCCTTGCCTTCAAGCAGAACGCGGAAAATGCCATCGCACTCGGCTACGTCGCTGTCTCGCCGGCGCTCGTCGGGCAGATCGAAGCTTACTGGGCCAAGGCATTCGGCACCATCAATCACTAGCCTCCCGACGCCCGTCTCCAGAAGCGAGTGCTGTCATGCAAATCGATATCTTCAAAGACATTCTCGTGCCCGTGATCGGCGGCTTGGGCATCTTCATGCTCGGCCTGGAATTCATGGCGAACGGCATCCAAGCCCTATCGGTCAACCGAATGCGCGAGTTTCTCGCGCGAGCTGCAGGAACGCCGATCAAGGGGGTGATCGCCGGAACGCTCATCACGGGGGTCATCCAGTCTTCGACGGCGATGACGGTGATGGTGGTTGGCCTCGTCAACGCTGGTGTCGTCGCATTGAGACCTGCCATCAGCGTCATCATGGGTGCCAATATTGGTACCACCCTTGGAAATGGCCTGATCGCGCTCCCGCTCGGACCGCTGGGCCTGATCTTTGGGGGCCTCTTCGCGCTGATCTATTGTTTCGCGAAGAACGAGAAGGTGCGCAATGTTGCACTTGCGCTTATGGGGTTCGCGCTGATTTTTTATGGCCTGAATCTGATGACTGGTGGCCTGCGTCCCCTGCGCAACATGCCTGAGGTGATGGAACTCCTACAGACGCTGCGGGCCGACTCCTACTTCAATCTGCTGAAGTGCGTGTTCATCGCGGCCGGCGTCACTGCGATGATCCACTCGTCCTCTGCAACGATCGGTATCGTCATGGGCCTCGGTGCGGCAGGTGTGCTGGACTGGACGACGGCTGTCGCATTCTCGCTGGGTGCCGATCTCGGCACGACGATCACCTCCTGGATGGCTTCGCTCAACCTGTCGAAGAACGCCAAGCGCGCGGCTTATGCCCACATTTCCTTCAATATCATCGGTGTGTGCGTGACCGTGCCCCTCTTCTTCGTCTCGATCGAGGTTTTGCGATGGGGCATGCAGTGGTTCGGCGGCGACCCAAGCGTTCCGATGCTCGTGGATGGCAAGGAGACCTTCCCTCTGGTCCCGGTGGCTGTCGGTGTTTACTCAACGGTGTTTAACATTTTCAATACAGCCCTACTGTTTCCTTTCGTCGGCGTATTCGAGCGCGTGCTATCGCGCGTCGGCCGCTCGGAAGCGGAGGATGTCGAGGATTTCTCCACACCGAAATTCCTCGATCGCAAGCTCGCCGGTGATTTCGCCAAGGCTATCCCCGCTGTGCAGCAGGAAACCGCCCGTCATCTTCAGGCTGGTGCCATGTTCCTCAACATCGCTCGCGGCGACAAGAAGGCGCCTTCCGATCCGGGTGAGCACTATCTGGCCACCGATGTGCTCAGCCGCGATATTCGGGCCTATACAGCCTCGCTCATGAAGGAAGATCTGCCCTACGAGCAACTCGACCTCATCGCGAGCCTGATCGAGGAAGCGGACTTTACTGCCGCGCTCACGGAGTCGCTGCATCAGGTGGCACGGCGCGTAAAGCGCGAGACGTTTACTAGGCACGCGCAGGACATCGTAAACACTGCACTCGATAAGCTCGACGCCTCACTGCGGGCAATCTTGCCGGATTATGGCATTCCCGACCCGAGGATGCCGGCCGGCCATGTTACGTTACCGGACGTGGAGGAGTTGCGTGCTGCAACCCTAGCCCTTGGCCCCAACGCCGGCGCCGGCGAGCGCGGTACGATTCTTGCGTTGCTCGGGTCCATTGAGCGCGCCCAGCTTCTGATCCGTCGGATCGACGCGGAGCGCAAATCGGTAAACCGGCAAAACGTTTTGGCCAAGGCGGCTGAACGAAAGGAAGATCGCCAACGCCCGATCGACGACAGCGGCTTCAGCCCCATTCCCGCCGAGTAACGGCGCAAGCGGCGCCCGGTGGAGTTAGCTTGCCTAGCTCGTTCGGAGCATAGAGAAACAGAACCATACCATGGTCCTCGGCCTGCTTGGCCCACTCGACGATGTCGCTGCGCTGGCTAGGCTCGCGCCGGCTTCTCCCGATCGCATTGCAAGCCGGGCAGCCCAGGCAGATGCGATGGCTGCCGGTATCGTGATCGACAGTGCATCGTCTGGCCACGATATCTGACTGGTTTTTCTCCGACTCGTGGGTTCTGTTTACGGGAAGGAACGCGCTTGGATCAGTGAAGAAAAAGCCGCTGTCCCGGTTACCACCTGCTCTTGCACGCCGAGCGAATGACGCTATGGAAGCGGTTCCCATGCGACGAACTGACAGAGAGCAACCATCAAGAACAATGATGCACCCATGAGCAGATAGTCGATCGTGCGTTCGACGGGGTCACTCGAGGACAAGAATCCGCCGACGCTCCAGCCGGCAATGAAGGCCGTTATCAGCAATGCGCCGCAGGTAAGGATCATCACATGTTGCGACATGGCGCACCGAACTCAGCATTTGATCCGCACACCGGAGATGGGACGGGCGGTCGACCCGGGGAGGTCGGTCTGCATTACGGGTGACGTCGGCTTCCCGCCGAGCAAAGAGAATGGATCAGGATTAGGATTATTCATGTGACAACCGGATGGGCGAGTGTTTCGGTTAGATCGAGCGTTTTGGTGCCAATTGCCTTTGCGCTCTTGGGTCCCGGTTGACGTCAGGGCGGGTGCGTCACGTCTTGACATGAACCCTTGGGGAACACGGTCGTCCAGCCTATCACTGCCATTACCGTGATTATTGCCGCCCTGGCCCTGCAGAAACGCTGCAGGTACCGGATTTTGAGTTTTTAATTTTGTTTTCTGTGGTGCTCAGGTCCGGAGAAGCGGCGTTGCCAAACCCGTCGCGCTGAACGCGTGGTCGCCGCACTGGCCAAGCTTGAAGTACTGGCGCAGAAAGTAATCGACGATGCCAGGGTGCTTGGCTTGGCTATCGCCGTCGTGCACAAGGACGAGGTCGTCTATCCGAATGGTTTCGGACTCCGTGATACGAGCAAGCCGGACCTGATGGACGCAGACCGGTATTTCAGATCGCGTCGCTATCGAAGCCGGTTTCATCAGCCATTGTCGCAGCGCTGGAGAGCTAAGGCATCGTCTCTTGGGACGCCCGCATCAGCGAACTCGATCCGGCTTTCGCTTTGCATGGGGCATACCCGACTCAGCAGGTGACTATAAGAGATTTATTCAGTCATCGTAGCGGATTGCCCGGTAGTGCCGGCGACGATCTGGAAGACATAGGTTTCGAACGTGAGGCAGTGATCATCGTCTCCGTCTGGTCCCAGCTTCGTCACCAATCGACGCTGGTTGAGGACCTGTGGTGCACCTCCGGGATGAACGTATGGCAGCTCGATGTTCGCGATTGCGCGGCGCGCGAAGACCAGGTTGCGGACCTGATCGTGGCTCACGAGCAGAGTCCGACCCGTTCGCGGAAGATGCTGCCCTAGCTTCGGGGCATCACCGCCGTCGCGGAGCAGTTGATGACCAGAAGCCGCTTCAGCGTCAGGGCAGGGAGCTGAAGGCTCGGTGGCGCTCAGGGCGTTAGCGCATGCGCGCTCAGGAAGATCGCAATTCGACGACTATCCGGCCGCCATACGCGGCTTCTCCTTCGACTTTGCCAGGATGATAGTCAGGAGAATCGAGGAATCTTCCAACCCGTAAACGGAGTGGGGCACACCTCCCTCGAGGTAGAGCCACTCATTGGCCTTCAACTCGACGCTGGAATCACCAAGTCCGAGTTCGACGCGGCCTTCGAGACAATGGAGCGTGATGCTTTCTGGAACCTGATGCTGCTTCAGCAGCGCCCCTGCTCGAACAACCAAGCGTACGGCTTCGAACTCATCCGTCTTGACGATGGCAGCAGTGTGGTTGTTCCGCAGCTCATCCCCCATCGGGGAGAGATCGACAATCTCCGCTGGGCTGGCATGGTGCAGTGCCATAGACAGCTACCCTTCTCTTTCGCCAAAGGTCGTGGCGGTTAGTGTATCGAGATATCGTCGCCGGTGCCCCCATTTTATATATAGTTTAGCTCCTCCGTTAGTTATACATCTCAAGCAGTTTCACCGCATCCGGCCGCAGCTCGAGATGCCGATATTCTTGGTAGAACCAGTTCAGACATCGAGAATAAAAAGTGATTTTAAGAGTATTTTCCAAATGGATCGACAGCAGAGCACCAAGAACCTCAAGCGCCTGCAGGGCGCGGCTTCCAACGCATGGAATGGGGGCGTTCGAATCGCGACCGCGGAGTGGTGGTAGCTGCCAGCATGCGGCGGGTACTTCGGCTGCACGCGCTGTTCGAGAGCCACATAGGAGAACAGCGAGCCCGGTCGCGCATTGCTCCTTCTCGCGCTGTCCCATGGTGGTAGAGTAATCGCATTCTTCAAGCGTCGGCACCTGTTCCGGGGTTCAACCGCCTGTTAGGGTGCATCGGTGAACCTCGCTTCTGGCAGGGGCAACGTGTCGTTGGCCGTGGCCTGGGATTGATGACTTGGGATGCGCCTGTGATGCTGGCACCTATCGTCGTTAGCAAATCCGATTACGATCGACTGGCCGGCCTGATTGCGGTGGCTGAACATTCTGTGTCTGCGATCGTATCGCTGTTGCGATCAGAGATGCAGAGGGCCTTGGTGTTGCCGGCCCAGGAGGTACCACCTGAAGTCGTGCGGATGGGATCGAGCGTGGTGTACAGCCTCGACGATGCCGCGCCGAAAAGGGCGATACTGGTGTTTCCGGAGACAGGAGATGAAGCAAACGGTCGGGTATCGATCCTGACAATGCTGGGGGCTGCCCTGATCGGCCTGTCGCCGGGGCAGTGCCTTGCTTGGCGAGACGGGCCGTATCACTTGCACAAGGTTTGCATTATCGCTGTCGAGTCTCCGCTCGGTGCCGGTTCACGGCTCGATTCAACGGTGGTGAACGTGGCTTTTGGCCGCAAAAGCAAAACGAAAAGCCCTCCGGGTGGCGATGATCCCGGACCTCAGGCGGCCTGATAGCCGTTGCCCGGCGCAGGGACGCCTGCGGATTTCTGCTCCATCCCGGCATGCGTGCGGGTTCGGCCGGACGATATCCAAAGCAGGAAAACGGAGGCATTCCATTTTCATGTCCGCGCATGTGGACCTGAAACGGCGCGTGTTACGATGCGGGGATCGCTTTTGCGGAAGTGATCTTGCCTGGTACGAAAGCGGAGAATGATTGGTACCTAAGGCAACGTTCTCACCAGATTGTTCTGCGCATGACCAGCGCGAGAGCACTGTTTACCGGTGGGTTCCTTCTTCATTATGCCCTGCGACGGGTTGCCGTGACGCTGGCAGCTCTTGACACGCTCGCCTCGGCATCTTGCGGCAGGGACGGGCAAACATCGGTGCTTTCAAAAAGGCCGCTTGCAGAACTTGAGTCAGCGCCGGAGGGCAGCCGCCCGCCATCTCTCACTCGGCGGAATCTGATTTGGCATTTTCATACGAGAACGGGATAAACCAAACCGCGGATCCGTCGAACGTAGTGACTTCAGCCCTCGCAAGGGGGGGCCGTCATTCTACAGAAGTAACAACTACGGGCTGCCGCTGTACGGAAAGGCGCGCGGAACGTTTTTTTGCCCACACAACAATGCCAGTGATCGACAGCAGAGCGACGACCAAGCCGAGTATCGAGATTGCGATCCGCCCCGGGATGCCGGCGATGCGACCCGAATGCAGCGGGAACTGGAGCTGCATGAAGACGTCAGCCGGCGTGCCTTGCCACGGCGCGCGTCCGCCCTTCACACTCCCGTCCTGGCCGTCCACGAATAACATCTTGTGACCCATGCCGTACTCGCCATGGTCGTTCTCCGGGCGATAGAACGAGATGGCATAAACCCCGTGGTTCAATCCATAGAGTGCCGATCCCGGCGGGTCGGACCAACCGCGCTTTCTCGCTTCCGTGACTGCGATCTCAATGGCGTGCGCGAACGAGAGCTTCGGTTCGATCTGCTGGTTCATCGGCGTTGCGGGAACGTCGTCGAAAGCATCGGGTGTCAGCGTCGAGACGGTGCGCACGAGCGGTCGCACAACCTCCTGGGAGAGGTTCATCGAGATCGCCGTGAAAGCCAGAATGAACAGTAAAACCCAGAGCCAGAGGCCGGTGGCGCGATGAAGATCGAGATTGAACCGATAGCTACTCGCACCACGCTTGATCGACCACGCCGGCCTCCAGCGCTCCCACCAGGTTCGCCGCGCACCAGCACCGGAGGCCCCGCCCGCCGAACGCCCACGCGCCGGTAGAGTGAGGTAGAAGCCGACGAAGCAGTCGAGTGTCCAGACGATGGCGATGATGCCCATAAACACGTAGCCCCACCGATCGTAGTTAGCGAAGTCGGGGATGTGCATCGAGTAGTGGAGCTTATAGAGGAAGGACAGAATGTTCTCGCTTGATAGCGAGATCGCGCCCCAATAGCGCTTGCCCACGATCTCGCCCGTCGAGGGCTCTACGTAGACTTGGTTGTAGTCGAGGGAGAAAAGCTCGCCGGTCGCGGGATCGACGCGCGGTTCGACGAAAAAACTCGTCGTATGCCCCGGCTCGAAGCCGAGCGAATAGAATGTCACGCGTCCTTTCTGGTCGCTCGCCTCAACAAAACGCGCCAACTCGTGCGGATCCTTGGGTGAGCCCTCCTTGCGTGCCTTGAAGAGGTGCGGGTTTAGCCACTCATCGAGTTCGTGATCCCACGAGATGATGGCTCCGGTGATGCCGGAGACAATCAGGAACACGCCGATAAAGAGGCCGGTCCAGCGGTGTAAAACTGTGAATACGGCGCGCATCGGGCTCCTGTCGCGAGATGGCGGCTCGTGGCCGTGACCCGCGCAGGCTTAGCCCTTTTTGACTGCGGTAGTCCAGTTTCACGGTCCCGTTCCCGCTCGCGGGAGCCAACGGCCAGGTTGCGCCCCGCGAAGCCCGGTCGCTGCAAAACGTTGCCATCGCGTCACATTTGCAGCTGCAAAGCTGCTTCGGTATTTCTATACGCGTTGAGTAATCTTTCGGGCGTGTTTACCCGTAGTCCCGTGTCGAATCATTTCGAGGGACAGCACAAATGGCAGGTGTGGCCCGCCTTTGGTCATCCATCGCGGCGCTACTGTCGCTGAGTGTGTCGAGCGCGGCCATCGCCCAGCAAGCTCAAACCGGCGCTCCAAGCCAAGGCGGCACCCAGCTTCCGCCAATTGTCGTGGAGACCACGAAGGCTCCCGAGCGGAAGGCGGCTCCGGCGAAGGCGAAGTCGTCCACGAAGGCCGCCAGATCGAAGGCCCAACCATCTCCAAGGCCTGCCGTCGCTGCTCCGGCTCCGGCTCCGGCGCCCGCTGCGCCCGTGGCGGAGGTGCCTCCGAGCGACGGCTCGAGCACCCGTCTCGGCAGCGTGAACGGCTATGTTGCCAGCGAAATATCCGCTGCAACCAAAACTGCAACGCCGATCACCGAGATTCCGCAGTCCCTCACCACTGTGACACGCCAGCAACTGGAAGACCGCAAGCCGTATAGCCTCGAAGATGTCATGAGCTACGTTCCCGGAACGCGCGTGAATGGCGCGGGTTTCGATCCGCGCTTCGATTGTGTGAACATCCGAGGCTTCGATTGCTCGAGCGGCGATTCGCTGTTCCGCGACGGCCTGAGGCAGATGAGCAGTCCCTTCGGCGTTTTTCGAAATGAGATCTATGGTCTCGACAGTCTTACGGTCCTCCGAGGACCGTCGGCGATGATCTACGGAGCGAGCTCTGCCGGCGGCATTCTCGACATGTACACCAAGCGGCCGACCGAGATGCCGTTCCGCGAGGTCGAATTTCTGATCGGAAACCACGATCGTTTCCAGGGCAACTTCGATTTCTCCGGACCGATCGCGCCGGGCAGCAGCACGCTCTACCGTCTGACGGGAGTCGTGCGAGACAGCGAAACGCAGCAGCTCGGCGTCGAGGACGATCGCTTCTACATTGCGCCGGCGCTCACCTTCAAACCCACCGATTCCACCAAGGTTACGGTTTTCGGCGAGTACATGAAGAGCAACGCCGGTGGCAACATGGCGTACTGGAACGATTACAACGGCGATCACGTCCGGCGCACGAACATTGTCTCGGGCGATCCCAGATTCAACGACTTCAAGCAGGAGCAGTGGCGCGTCGGCTATGAGGTGGAGCATCGCGTTACCGGCGGGCTCACCTTGCGACAGAAGGCGCGGTATGCGGGTTTGAATAGCAAACTCGAATATATCGATATCGCGATCCCCACGGACAATGACGGCAATGCACTGCCCTCGGTCGGTCCTCTGGATCCAACAGGCCTGCCCGTCAACGGCATCTATCCTCGTGCGACGGGCACGCTTGCCGACAAGATGCATACGGCCGTGATGGACAATAATGCGGAGATTAAGTTCGCGACTGGACCGTTCCGGCACACCGTCCTGGCAGGCGTCGATCTGAGCTATCTGACCTACAAGGAAGCTGAAGGCTTCGAGACCGACGACATTATTTACGACATGGACGGCAACCCCCAAGACATCGTGATCGGCAGTCGGGTGCCGCCGCTCGTGAACTTCAACTACGGGGCGTCGCGGATAACGAATCCGGCCCTTATTGGCCGCACTTCGCAGGATTTGTTTTCGACCGGCGTCTATGTCCAGGATCAAATCAAGCTTGAGCGCTGGATTCTGACGCTCGGTGCGCGCCACGACTGGCTCGAAACGAAGACGACATGGAACGATCTTGCCGGCACGATCGCGACGCAAGAGAAGAGCGATCAGAATTGGTCCGGCCGCGTGGCGCTCGGCTACGGCTTCAGCTCCGGCCTGACACCGTATATCGCGTACGCCACATCCTTCAGTCCGACCGCTGGGACGTCGCCCCCCGACGCGGACACACAAGCCGCCTTCGATCCCTCAACGGCAAAATCAAAAGAAATAGGTTTCAAGTATATCCCGCGTGGCATGAACATTTTGATCGCCGGCTCGCTATTCGATATCGAGCAGCAGAACGGGCTTGTGGCTCAGACATTCGAGCGTGACGGGGTGCAGCTATCTCGCCTCGTGCAGACGGGTATCCTGAACTCGCGCGGCGGTGAGATTGAGGCTGCGGCAACTTTCGGCGGGTGGAACTTTCTCGCCTCCTACTCCTACATCGACATGGAAATCGTCGATGGCGGCGACCCTGCCATCAATGGAAATACGCTATCGAGCATTCCACAGCATACAGCGTCGCTATGGGCGGGCTACTCGTTCAAATACGGCACGCTGACCGGCTTCGGTCTCGGTGCTGGCGTGCGCTACATCGGTTCGAGCTTCGGGAACGACGAGAATACGTTCAAGAACGAGGATAGGACGCTATTCGACGCTGCGGCCCATTACGATCTGGCGTCACTCGATCAACGCTTCAGGGGCGCGCGGCTGCAGCTCAATGTCTCGAACATATTCGACACCGAGAAGGACATCTGCCAAGCCGACTACTGTTACCGCGACAAAGGGCGTGCAGTCCTCGGGAGCCTTCGATACCGCTGGTGACGAAACCGGTCGCTGGTGCCGGCTTCTTAGAAACTGGCCCTCAACGAAACGACGGTTTGGCGCCCGTCGTGAGCGGCTCAGCGTGGGGGTAGCGGTGCATTGAAGTGGGGTCAGTGGGCAGCGTCTTGCAGAGAAAGTGCATTGCCCTCCGCGCGCCTTCATCGCACCGAACGGATGTCCATCTAATGTCCTGAGCGAGACAATACGCGCCAACTCATCGAAAAATCAGCGGAGGACGGCCAGAAGGCCTTTGTCAGCACCTCCATCAGCTCCCAGCTGCGCTTTCAAATCAAGCACGGTTTTGTCAAGAAAACAGGAGATATCTACTATGCGGTAATCAGCTAGCGGCCGCCTCCGCACGCGGCGTCCCCGCATAATGAAAAACCGCCCCCAGCAGAGCGGCTTTTCCAGTGCATTGACCACTACATCAATTGCAACGCCACTATAGGGCAGCTTCATGCTTGTTTCAAGAATTGAAACATAATCCGCTTGCAATCCCGCTTTATCCACAAACCGGCGGATACGCAGGATATCAGCAGAACATCGGCTATTGTTGCCCGTAGACCGTTGCCTCGGAGTCCACCGCGATTGTGCGAAAATCCTAAGCACGAGCGGGGATTCTCAAGAGGAGAAGATGCGATGAACGCATCCGTTACGGCGCAGGGCCCGTCTGTCCTGCTTCAGCACCTGAACAATCCCGACATCAGCAACGAAGCTGGAACCGCACTTGGCGGAACAGCGACCGACACACCGGCTTCTTTCTGACAGGATTAAAACTTATGTCTGAAGTACTTGAGCCTTGACCCGGGAAGAATTCCGGATGCGTATCGTCTACCATTTGGCCGCACTGGCTTATCTTGTTCAGTTGGCCTTGCTCATCGGGCTACACGCTCGCGGCGATTACGATCCCGTCAGTGACGCTATCAGCGACTATGGTGTCGGGGCGACCAAAATCCAATTCACTATCTACTGGAGCGTTGGCATTATTGCTGCAACCCTCGTTGCTATCGCCATTTTGGCGGATGTGCGTCTCCCCGCGCGAGGAGGGTTCTATCTCCTTGCCTCAACCAATCACGGCTAGTTTCAGCCATTCCCGTCCAAAAATATCGGATAACCTGCATAACGCGATATCGGGTTAGTTCACAGATATTCTCTGCCCCAGTTTGTCTCTCGCCTATTGCCTCCGGATAGCCGGTTGCAGAGAAGGCGGAACACACCGTGGGGCATATGCGGATGGCGGATCAGGCAATGGGGCGCGCCTATAACCTGGTTTTCAGTGTAGCCAGCCAGCCGCAGGCATACATCGTTGACATTGGTGGTGTGGCCCTTGAGGTCGGTTTTTGAGACGATGAGCTCGTCTTGGCCAAACGTGCGGGCAATCCCGGTGAGAGTGGACATCGCTTGAGGGAATGGCAGCCGCTTCATGGCGGCTTCTTTTTGCCATGAGCATAACGCAAATCACCGGAATCGTCTTGCTTTCCGGCCATGGTTTGATGCCGATGGCATCAGTGTTGTTGGCAAGATGGTACCCGCATGGGCGCGCGTGAACGCTACCCCGAGGGTGTTCCCGATAAGGTGCAGGCCGCCATCAATCATGAACTGGCGCTCATCGCGGAACTCGACTGCGCGTCCTACTTCCTCACCGTTTATGACATCGTGCGCTTTGCCCGCAAGGCCGGCCGCAGGTCACGAGTGTCGTTGCTGTTACCGGCGATGACAACACCATCCTCGCGCGTGCTGCTGCTGTCGAGGGCAACACCAGTCATCCGCTCGGGCAGGCGATTGTCGGGGTTGCGAAGGCCCGCAAGCTCGAACTTCCCGCCGTCTTCGGCGGCAGTCAGGCGATTCCAGGCAAGGCCGTGACCGCCAGATTGAAGAGCGGCTTTGCATCCGTCGGTTCGCCACGCCATGCAGCGGAGCAAGCGACAATCGCGCCAGCGATGGCTGATCGGATTACTGTGCTCGAAAGTGAAGGCAAAACCGTCGTCGTCCTGATGTCCGGCAAGACCATCGAGGGCCTGATTGCCCTGCGTGACGAACCGCGCGCCGACGCAGTCGACGCTGTCAAACAACTGACGTCGAAGGGTATCGCAGCGCTGATGCTGACGGGCGACAATGCGCGCACGGCTAGGGCCATCGCTGGTCAGCTGGGCATGGAAGCGCGTGCCGAGCTGCTGCCCGATGCCAAGCTTGCCGAGATCGCACGATTGAAGGAAGCGGGGCCCGTATGCGGATGCTGGCGAGCCATGGTGCGTCGGGCATGGCAGCGGGTGAGCTGGCACGCAACCTCGATCAACCGCCATCGACACTGTCGTTCCATCTCTCGGCGCTCGAGCAGGCCGGCCTCGTCCAGTCGACACGCCAGGGCCGGCACGTGATCTACGCCGTCCGGTTCGCCGGGCGCGCGCTCTTCAGCTTCCTGGCCGAGACCTGTTGCGGCGGCCGCCCGGAGCTTTGCGGGGATCTCGCAAGACTACTTCCTGATGACAAAGGCGATGAGAGCAAAAGCATGCAGCCGGCATTCAATGTTTTGTTCATCTGCACGCGCAATTCCGCCCGCTCGATCCTGGCCGAAGCCATTCTGGAGAAGGTTGGCGGCGGACGGTTCCATGCTTATTCGGCGGGAACCGAGCCGGCGGCAACGCCCGTGCCGGAGGTCCTCGATCGCCTTCGAGTGATGGGACACGACATTAGCAAGTTGCGCTCGAAGTCGTGGCTCGAATTCACCGGGGCCAACGCACCGCGCATGGACTTCGTTATCACGCTCTGCGATGTGCCGGAGGGAGAGGCATGCCCCGATCTCGGCACGCGTCCGTTGACGGCGTCCTGGCCGTTTCCCGATCCGGCCAAATTTATGGGCTCGGGCGTCGAACGAGTGACGTTGCTCAATGAGCTTTACGGAATGGTTAGGCGTCGGCTGGAGGCCTTCACGAGCCTTCCGTTCGCAACGCTCGACAAAATGGCGCTGAAAGCACGTCTTGACGAGCTTGGTGATAGCGCACGCATGGCCCGATAGCGCCGAGGGAACAATGAAAGTCGGCATCAACGGAATGGGGCGCATGGGCCGCCTCGCCTTGCGCGCTGCGATGGGCGCGGTCCGCCGTGCTACAAATGATCCCCGGTCTTCGAACCGGCTTGATGTCGTCCACATCAACGAGGTCAAGGGCGGTGCCGCGACGACGTCGCATCTCCTCGAGTTCGACAGCGTGCACGGTCGATGGCACGCCAAGTTCGAAATCGATGGCAGGTCCGCCATCAGAATTGATGATACGTGCATCGGTTTCTCGGAAGCTGCGTCGCCCGGCGATGTGCCTTGGGGCGATCTCGGCTGCGATATCGTCCTCGAATGCACGGGCAAGTTCCTGAAGCCAGAAGAGCTCGAAGTCTACTTTGCGCGCGGCGTGAAACGCGTGATCGTGGCAGCGCCCGTCAAAGACGAGCGCGCCCTCAACGTCGTCGTCGGCGTCAACGATCAGCTCTACGATCCCAAGCAACACAGGTTGCTGACGGCAGCGTCGTGCACCACCAACTGTCTCGCGCCGATCGTAAAGGTGGTGCACGAGACACTCGGAATCCGGCACGGACAGATCACCACGATCCACGATTCGAGCAACACCAACGTGGTGGTCGATTTCCCGCACAAGGATCTACGGCGTGCGCGCTCGACGCTGCTGTCTATGATTCCGACGACGACCGGCAGCGCGACTGCAATTGCGCTGATCTATCCGGAGTTGAAGGGGAAGCTGAACGGCCACGCAGTGCGTGTTCCCGTTCTCAACGCCAGCCTCACGGATTGCGTCTTCGAACTGAACCGGCCAACGACGCAGGCCGAGGTGAACGAACTGTTCGAAGCAGCGGCGCGTGGCCCCCTTGCCGGAATCCTTGGTTACGAGACGCGGCCACTTGTGTCGGCCGACTACCGCAACGACACGCGCAGCGCGATCGTCGATGCCGTGCACACGATGGTGACAGACGGCACGATGCTGAAAGTCTACACGTGGTACGATAACGAGATGGGATACGTTTGCCGACTGGTGGACCTCGCCAACATCGTCATCGCTGCGGAGCGGTAAGATGCAGCACGCGGTCCGCAACTATCTCGTGGTCACGGCGTCGTACTGGGGCTTCACCTTGGTCGACGGGGCGCTGCGGATGCTCGTGCTGCTGCACTTCTTCAAGCTCGGCTATTCGCCTTTCACGCTGTCGTTTCTGTTCCTGCTCTATGAGTTTGCCGGCATCGTCGCCAATATCGCTGGAGGATGGTTGGCCGTTCGGTTTGGCATTACGGCGATGCTTGCGGTCGGGCAAGCGTTGCAGGTTCTCGGGCTGGTGATGCTCTCAGCCCTCGATCCGGCATGGACGGCAATAGGTTCGGTGGTCTGAGGCGTGACAGCGCAAGGCCTCTCGGGCTTCGCGAAAGATTTCACGAAGACGGCGTCCAAGTCCGCCATCAAGGTGACATCGGCGGAAGGCTCAGGCCGGCTTTTGAGTGGGTTGCTTGGTTCACAGGCTCCAAGAACGCCATGAAGGCGCTGGTTTCTTCGTCGGCGGCCTGCTGCTTGATTGGCTCGGCTTTAGGCCGGCATTGTGGCTGATGACGGCGCTGATCGGGTTGATCTTCGCTCTCGGTGTCATCTTACTGCCGCGCCAGCTCGGCAAGGCGAAGTCCTCGAAATCCGTAAAAGAGCTGTTCGCAAAGTCTCGCGCCGTCAACCTGCTGGCGGCCGCACGCGTGTTCCTCTTCGGTGCGCGCGACATCTGGTTTGTCGTCGGGTTACCGGTGTTTTTCTATGCCAATGGCTGGCGCTTCTGGAGCCGTACAGGCCGTTGCGCCGCGGCTCGTGTCGCGCAGCGTGGATGGGCTGAGGGCCGAGGTTCCGGCAGCGCGCGTCTGGGCTCTCGTTCTGACCGCCATCCCGGTCGCGCTCGCAATCCTGCTCGTGAGCGGAAACGTCGCGCGACCGGACGTACTCCTCGTCGTTGGTCTTGCGATCTTCGGGCTGCCCTTTGCGGTGAACTCATCGCTTCACTCGTATCTGATCCTTGCCTATGCGGGCTCCGAGAAGCCGCCGAGGATGTCGGCTTCTACTACGCGGCCAACGCCCTCGGCCGGTTGATGGGCATTCTTCTATCGGGCGCGCTCTATCAGACCGGCGGCATGATCGCGTGCCTTGCCGGGTCTGCGGCGATGCTTGTGGCATGCTGGGTGGTCACGCTGATGTTGCCAATCGTCACTTCGGCTCGCGCCATGCCTGATCAGCCCGCCAAGGCTTAGGCGCTGCGCCTGATGCGAGCGCCTGCCTCGTACCATTCCTTGCTCACATTCACGATCTTGACGATCGACAGCATCACTGGCACCTCGATAAGCACCCCCACTACCGTCGCGAGTGCGGCGCCCGAGTTGAACCCGAAGAGGCTAATCGCAGCCGCAACGGCAAGCTCGAAGAAGTTGCTTGCGCCGATGAGAGCTGACGGCGCAGCGACGCAATGTGCTTCGCCCGTCCAGCGATTGAGCAGATAGGCCAGTCCGGAATTGAAATAGACCTGGATGAGGATCGGCACCGCCAGCATGGCGATGATCAAGGGTTGCGCAAGGATCTGCTCACCTTGGAAGCCGAACAACAGCACAAGCGTTGCGAGAAGCGCGACGAGGGAGACGGGCCCCAGCTTGGCAAGTAGCGCTTTCAAGCTGGCCTCGCCGCCATGCGCCAGAGCAGACCTACGCACCGCCTGAGCAATGATGACGGGCACCACGATGTAGAGGATGACCGAGAGCAGCAGCGTCTGCCATGGCACGGTTATGGCGGACAGGCCGAGCAACAACGCGACGATCGGCGCGAAGGCAAACACCATGATCACATCGTTGAGCGCCACTTGGCTCAGCGTGAAATGCGGTTCGCCGTCCGAGAGATTGCTCCAGACGAAAACCATCGCAGTGCACGGCGCGGCCGCGAGCAAGATAAGGCCGGCGATGTAGCTGTTGAGCTGATCGGCCGGTAAATACGGCCGGAACAGCCATCCGATGAAGAGCCAGCCCAGCAGAGCCATCGAAAAAGGCTTCACCGCGCAGTTGATGAACAGCGTCACGCCGATGCCGCGCCAGTGCTCCTTGACCTTACCCAACGCGGCAAAGTCGATTTTGACCAGCATGGGAATGATCATCAGCCAGATCAGCAATGCAACCGGCAGGTTGACCTTTGCGATCTCGGCCGCGCCGATCGCCTGGAAAACGCTCGGGATAAGCCAGCCGAGCGCAATGCCGACAACGATGCAAAGGGCAACCCAGACGGTCAGATGGCGCTCGAAGGTCGACATCGCTCATGCTCCGGTGATCTTTTATTCGATGCTTCTAGAAATATCATGGCCACCGGTCAACCGCTTTGCTACAAGGGCTCCATGAAACTCGACGATGCAGCTGCTCGCCTTGAAGCCCTCGGCAATCCGACTCGGCTCAAGATCTACCGTGCCCTGGTCAAAGCAGGCGCCAACGGACTTGCCGTTGGCAGGCTGCAAGCCAAGCTCGACATCGCGCCTTCGACGCTCTCGCATCACCTGAAGACGATGCTCATCGTTGGGTTGGTGCATCAGGAGCGCCAGTCGACGACGCTCATTTGCCGCGCAAATTACGACGTTATGAACGCGCTGGTCGGCTTCCTGGTCGATGAGTGCTGCGCGGAGGGCGTTTGCCCGCCGCCGAAGCAGAAGGCGAATGCCACGTGAGGCATTTGCCTTTATGTTCGATCATTCCGGAAGGACAGAGCCATGAGTGAGAGCAGAAAGACCGTGGCGATCATCGGGGCCGGGCCGGTCGGTCTCGCGGCTGCCGCTCACGCGATTGAACGCAACCTGAGGCCTGTCGTGCTGGAAGCGGGGCCAGAGGCAGGGTACGCGGTCCGTCAATGGAGCCACGTGCGCATGTTCTCGCCGTGGGCGTACAACATCGACAAAGCTGCTGAGCGGCTGCTCGTTGCAACAGGCTGGAACGCGCCCGACCCTGAATCGTATCCGACAGGCAGCGATCTCATCGAGCACTACATCGCCCCTCTCGCGACGCGAACGGTGCTCAGGGAGCATATCAAAACTTCATCACGCGTGACGGCGATCGGCAAAGTTGGCTTCGACAAAGTCAAAACCAAAGGTCGCGAGGGTGCGCCGTTCGAGATCCGCTTTCAGAACGGCAAAGGTCCCGAGACGATCGAGGCAGATGCCGTGATCGATGCGTCCGGCACTTGGGCATCCCCCAATCCGGCTGGCGCCAACGGATTGGCTGCGATCGGAGAGGCCGAACAAGCGCGTCGTATCGCCTACGGCATGCCAGACGTTCGCGGTGCAGACCGGGCGCGTTATGCAGGCAAGACGGTTGCCGTGCTAGGCGCCGGACATTCGGCCATTGGAACGGTGATCGACCTTGTTGCTCTGAAAGAAGAAGCGCCTGGGACGATTATCATCTGGCTGCTGCGCGGGAATTGTCCGGAAAAGGCCTTCGGCGGCGGCGCCAACGACAAGCTCTCGGCGCGTGGCGAACTTGGATCGACCTTTGCCCGATTGGTCGCCGATGGGCATTTACAGGCGGAAGCCGCGTTCCGGGTCACGCATCTGACCGATAAGGAAGGTCGCTTGCGGATCGCGTCCGGCCCGGCCTGCGGCGGTCGGCACGTCATCGTAGATGAATTGATTGTTGCAACCGGCTTTCGGCCGGAACTCGGGTTTCTGCGGGAACTCCGATTATCTCTCGATCTGCCGCTCGATTGCCCTACCGTTCTTGCCCCGTTGATCGATCCAAACGAACATAGCTGCGGCACGGTTCGCCCACACGGCGCGCGTGAGCTCACGCAGCCGGAGACCGGCTTCTACATCGCTGGTATGAAGTCCTACGGACGGGCGCCGACATTCCTGGCGCTGACCGGCTATGAGCAGGTCCGCTCGATTGTTGCCGACATCGCGGGGGACCAAGCAGCGGCTGACCGCGTCGAGCTCGTCTTGCCAGAGACGGGTGTGTGCTTACGATCCCCGATCGAGGGCTCTGCTGATTGCTGCGGTGGCCCGGCCGAGGTGGATGCGTGCTGCCGCGACGAGACAGCCAAAGCGGTCGGACAGGCCGGCTGCGGTTGCAATACTGCAAACGCATCGCAGCCGAAGCGGTCCTCGGCCTGCTGTGGCCGACGCTGAAGCCAGGCGATGGCCCGTCGTCGCAGGGCTCGGGAGCAGCCAAACGCTGGCCTGGGCCTCCAGCTACTATCTGATCGCCATCCTGGCTCCGGCCATGGCACGTGATCTGGATACCTCAACCACCGGCGTCTTTGCTGCCTTTTCTGCCTCGCTCCTCATCTCGGCACTCCTCGGCCCTCGCGTCGGCCGGACAATCGATGTGTTCGGCGGTCGTGAGGTGTTGGCGGTCTCCAACTTGATCTTCGCGGCAGGCCTTGGACTGCTGGCAGTTGCCCCTTCTCTTGCCGTGTTGTGGTTGGGCTGGCTCGTCATCGGCGTCGGCATGGGGCTCGGGCTTTACGATGCGGCCTTCGCGGCGCTCGGTCGGATGTACGGCCCATCGGCCCGTTCCTCGATCACTGGGATTACGCTGATTGCAGGGTTTGCCAGCACCGTTGGTTGGCCGCTGACGGCCTGGGGCGACGCGAGCCTGGGCTGGCGCGGCACCTGTCTCATGTGGGCTGCCGCGCATCTACTATTTGGATTACCACTTAATTTGCTGATCCTTCCGAAGCTGCGGACGGCCGCCGCGAAGGCGGCAGAAGCTGTAAAGCCGCATGTGCCGATGGATCGCGCCATGTGGCTGCTTGGCTCCGCCTTCGCTGCCGGATGGGTCGTCTCGACGGCCATGGCCGCGCACCTGCCGCGCGTGCTGGAAGCTGCCGGGGCGGCTCCGGCCGAGGCTATCGCTGCTGCGGCGCTGGTCGGACCGGCACAAGTGGCTGCGCGTGTCCTCGAAGCGGGGTTTCTCAGCCGCTACCATCCGCTCGTCTCGGCCCGTCTTTCGACCGTGACGCATCCGATCGGCGCAGGGCTGCTTCTGACCCTCGGTGGCTGGTTTGCCACGCCGTTCACGCTGCTGCACGGTGCCGGCAATGGTATTCTGACGATCGTGCGAGGTACTGTCCCCCTCGTGGTGTTCGGTCCGGAGAACTATGGCTATCGTCTCGGTCTCATTGGCGCCCCGGCGCGAATTCTTCAGGCAGGCGCACCGCTGGCCTTCGAAGTGCTAATCGATCGCCACGGCGCATTGGCGTTGGTGTTCTCGTCTCTCATTTGTCTCTTGGCAACGACGTGCTTGTTGGCCGTGTCGGCCCAATCCCATCAATCGGCATCGCCTGAGCGCGCGTCATGAACGATCGAATCCCGACCCGATCGTCCTCGGCATGGCATCTCGTGCTGCTCGTTTGTATCGCCCAGACGCTCGTGCAAATCGGAGCCTTTTTCTGGCCGGCGCTGCTTCCGCAGCTCGCGCCGCAATGGGCGCTGAGCAATAGCGCCGCCGGCTGGATCACTGCCGCTTTCTACGGCGCCTACATGCTCGCAGCACCGGTTCTCGTCACGCTAACCGATCGCGTCGATCCGAAGCCGTCTATCTGTTCGGGGTGGGACTCACCATCCTCGGGCACTTGCTCTTCGGCCTGCTGGCCGAGGGTTTTTGGACCGCGCTCGCATGTCGAGCACTGACAGGCATCGGTTGGGCCGGCACCTACATGACTGGTCTGAAGCTTCTGGCGGACCGCGTCGATGCGAAAATGATGTCACGTGCGACAGCGGGGCATGCCGCCAGTATCGGCATTTCGGGCGCGCTCTCGTTTGCAACAGGCGATTGGTTGGCGCAGCTTTTCGGGTGGCAATCCGCGTTCATCACGGCCTCGCTCAGCGCTCTGGCGGCCTGGATCATCATCGCTGCTGTTGTGCTCCGAAAGTTGGAAGTGGTGGCCAAGCCGAAAGATGGAGCCGGTCTCTATGATTTCCGGCCGGTCTTTCGCAACCGATCCGCCATGGCATATGCGACGGCCTACGCCGTCCACACACTCGAGATGAGCGCACTGAGGGGCTGGGGCGTTGCATTTCTCGCCTACGTGGCCGCAAAAACCGAAGCAACGCAGGCCGCATTGTCGCCGGCCGTCCTGGCAACGACATTGGGATTGCTCGGGACGGTGGCGAGTATACTGGGTAATGAAGCGGCCATTCGGTTCGGGCGGCGACGGCTTGTTCAAGCAGCCATGATCGGCTCGATCATGCTCGGTGCCACGATCGGCTTCATCGGCACCGGATCCTATGAGTTCGCAGCTATCTTAGTGCTCATCTACGGGACAGTTATCTGGCTGGATTCGTCTTCGCTTACAGCCGGCACCGCTGGGACCGCGGAGCCCTCACGCCGAGGCGCGACCTTGGCGGTGCATTCCATGCTTGGTTACGCTGGTGGATTTATCGGTCCGTTGATGATCGGTTGGACACTCGATCTTTCCGGCGGCATGTCTTCACTGGGCTGGGGGCTGGCATTCGGCTTTGTAGCGTTCCTTACGGCTGGAGCTCTCGCAGCCTTCATCCTCATCAATCCACAAGAGGTCGCTGGCGACCGCAAGCAGTCCTGATCGCGAAGTTCGAGTTTGTCACTTCGCCGACATGATCATTTCGCGTCGCGCTTGGCTGCTTTTGGCGCTTGTCGTCGGGCCGTCCACGATCGGTATCAGTTTATCGCGCCATACACACCGATTTTCAGTGGTGTTGCCGCTTTGGCGTGGAGCCTACGCGGTGGCTGCTGTTGGATGTGGAGTTGCCGTTCGATAATCTCGGAGCGGACGACGTCTGGGGAGGGATGTCTCTTTTCTCTGCGTAGCGTCCCGCTCACTTCTCACGTGCCGATTTTCCTGAGCGGCCTCAATCTTATCATAGACTTCGATTCTCTGGGTGGACTTCGGAGAGCCGTCGAGATCGCAGATCTACGAGCATCGGGCACTGGAGTTCGGCATTCGACGCCATAGCGCATCACCAGCCGCGCCGGACAGCCTCGCGGAAGGCCGTGGTGACCTGCTGCACGATTGCGCCCATGTCTCGAAGATATGCCGTACCAGCAGGCACCTCGGCCCAGACAACTCAGAATCGATCGCTATTTGAAGCGTGACCGACGATCCTCGACGATCAGTTCGAACGCAACGGAACAACGGCGGCGGAAGAGGGGGCCTGAGACCCAAGCCTTCACGGACGCGGATACCATGCAGCGGGCGCGTCGGTGCCTCAGCAAAGCGATTGAGCTAACTCAGCGAAGTTCACCACGATGAGATCCGCCTCATGAGGCGTCTCGCCGAACGGGCGCTTGCGGCGGTCGATGAAGGCTGTGCGCATACCATATGACTTGGCGCCGATGCAATCGAAGGCGTGATTGGCAACAAACAGGCAGCTCGAGCGGTCGAGCCCTGTCAGCTCTTCAGCCTTAGCGTAGGTCTTCCAGTGCGGCTTGAAGTATCCAGCCTCAGCGACCGAAATGACCTGATCGAACGGGAAGCCGATGTGCGGCCCTGCGGCTTTCAGCATGTCAGGATCGCCGTTCGATAGGATGACGAGCTTGTAGCCAGCGGCCCGGAGCCGTTCGAGCGCTGCGATGACATCCGGAAACGGCTTCAGCTTCTCGATCTCGGAAACCAGCCAGCGCACTTCGCCCTGCGTGTAGCTGAAGCCGCAACGGTCCATGACGTAGGACACGGCGCGATGCCCGATCTGACGATAGGGCGTATGGCCCCGGTCGCAGAGCGCGTCGATCATCGAATTCTCGAAGTGCGTGCGCCGCCACCAGGTCACGAACTGGTGCGGATTTCCGTCCCAACCTTTCTTCTTCAGGAAGGGGATCGCAATTTCGGTCAACCCCCTCTGCATGTCGACGATGGTACCGTACTGGTCGAACACCAGCGCCTTCACCTCGCGCTTCAAGACTTCGGTCCGTTCCATGTGCCCGCTCCTTTCGCATTCCCTAAGCGTAGGTATTGGCGCGGGCGCTAAATTGATCCAATCGATTGTTTGTATATCGACATCTACGATATGAATTATCGCACCCGGTAAACCGCTGTGTGCTGTAAGGGATTGCACGTGACTAACCTTCGTGGCGTAGACCTCAATCTCCTCGTCGTTTTCGACGTGTTGCTGCGCGAACGGCATGTCACACGGGCTGCCCGTACCATTGGCCTGTCACAGCCTGCGATGAGCAGCGCTCTGACGAGGCTGCGCGGAGTGTTTAGGGACGAGCTTTTGGTTCGGACGGCGGCCGGTATGCAGCCGACGCCCAGGGCTGAGGCTCTGATGGAGCCCGTGAGGCAGGCGATCAGCCAGATCGAGCGGGTGCTGGCGAGTGACCAAAGGTTCGACGCGGCAAGGTCCGATCGACGCTTCTCGATCAGGTTATCGGACCTCCTTGGCTATCTTCTTCTGCCGAGCATGATGGCCGACATTGCACGCAGTGCTCCGGCAATCTGTCTCGACGTCAAGCACTTGTCCCCGGCGCAGACCATCGACGCTCTCGAACGGGATGAGATCGACATCGCCGTCAGCATGGGCTTGGAACATACGGGAACGATCAACCGGGATGTGCTCTTTTCGGATCGGATGGTCGCGGTGATGCGCAGTTCACACCCGCTGGCGAAGGGCAAGCTCACGCTCAAGCGCTTCCTCGCAACGCGACATCTCAAGGTGTCGATGGCGCCGACGGACATAAGGTTCGCCGACGACGTCCTGTCGAAGGTAAACGTGGAGCGGGACGTGGCTCTCAATGTACCCCACTGGCTGCTAGTGCCGCGCGCCCTTGCTGTAACGGACTATGTGGCTGTCATGCCCGGAGCCTTTGCAGTTGCAGTTCAGACCAGATCACTTGTCGTCCGGAGCCTCCCTTTTTCTGGCAAAACGTTCGATTGGTACCTTTACTGGCACCGCCGCCACCAGGAAGATCCCGCCAATCGGTGGCTGCGGGAGCGCATCAAAGCAGCAAGCCACGTCCGCTCTGGGAAATTGCAGATTTGAAACCGGTCAAAGAGAGCGAAGGCTGATTGGATCATCTGCACGCATCGAGGCACGCGACGGCGATTCCGCTTTGCCTCCAGCCGCTGTCTGAAAATGCCCATCCGACAGACGGAAGAACGTGCCAATGCTTCCGAATGACTGGACACGCCTCATGTCCGCCCGCCTACGCCGTACATCACGATCCCGTTTGGCGCCAGCGTCCCCGCAGGCGTGCAGCGAGATCAATCGTAGCGCCGCTTGTGGGGGTGCCGGCGTGAGATGCGCGCGCTCTCCGGGGCCAGGATCGTTGGTCAAAATGCCCCGTGTCATGGCGACGTAGAGAAGGCGCCGCTCCTCCTCGATGTCCTCCGCTGAGCCCGTGCCTAGATCGGAGGGGATGCAGCCATCGACCACATTCAGCACGAACACCGCCTTCGACTCCTGGCCCTTGCCCACCTTTCGGTAGGCGTTCGCGGATCGGCGTGGCATCCTGACGGTTCTCACCTTTAGCGAAGGTGAGGAAGTCGGCAGCCGCACCAAGCAATGGGTCATCACACCGAACGACAATCAGCCCATCGCCATTGCGGTCATCTGTGAGCAATGGGTCAACGGTTCCGACGCGCTTGATACCTTCGTGCAGGTGACCGTTCCTGCCAACAAGCTCATCTCGCGCATCACCGACCGCATGCCGGCGACCCTGCCGCGCGAAGACTGGCCCGCCTGGCTCGGTGAAACGAATTCCACGCTGAGCGAGGTGAAGGTCCTGCCACCTCGCAGCAGGCTCGCCGTGACGGCCTCAGCGGCGGCATCCGGTCACGCCGAGCCGCCCACCAAGGCGCCCTCGCAGGGCACCGCCAATGGCGCACGATAGCGCGAGGTCAAGATCGGCTTTAGAGTTGTCTGGCTTAGCGGTACGCACGTCATTCATCACGAACTCCCGGTTGTTACCCCAGGCGTTACCCGATCGTGAATGACAAGCTAAAAGGAAGGCTTCGGAGTGCTCTAACTCTTTGATCTTATTGGCGCGTCCGGCAGGACTCGAACCTGCGACCCTCTGCTTAGAAGGCAGATGCTCTATCCAGCTGAGCTACGGACGCCGCTGAGCCCCTGATTTACGCGACTGGCTCCGACAGTGCAATGATGCGAGGTGTCAGGCGGGTGGGATGTGCTCCAAGATTTTCGAGTAGGTCGTCCGGTCGCGGGTCGAGAAGGCCCCAACATCGGCATCGTAGGTGGCGATGAGCTTCTTCACTTCGGGACCGGTCAGGGCGCGATCCATTTCCTCGGCTGTCTTGAAGGCGTAGAGCGCAACGTATTGGTGTGATCCGTCGCCGAGCACGACCTTGTAGCGCGCACCGCCAATGCATCCAGGAAACGCTTTCACGGCATCAGGCGTGTGCTCGGTATTGTACCACTTGTTGAAGTCGGCATCCCGTTCCGGCTTCACGGTGGCGCGGACGGCAAGGAAATGATCGGGGAATAGCATCGGTGTCTCCTTCATCGCGCGATCGTTACCCATCGGGTCCGCGTGGGCTTTCTGGGCTGAGCGTAGGTTGCCCGATGCGAATTGGCCAGTGGCCTCTATTCGACGATGATGCTGATTGCGGTGCGAGAGATCTGATCGGGCCTCGCGTGAATGTCGGGTACAGCAGCGGCATGGTTGCGGCGGCGGACGCGACGAAGCGTGCCAGGCGTAGGGGTGGTAGTAGCGTCGCTGGGGGCGGCAAATGCGTTGTGCACGAGAAACGCGGCGTAATCGCCGAGTTCGGTGAAGCGCTGGCGCTCGAAATCGTAGTGGATGTTATCGGTCAATGCGCTGGCCTCGTTACAGAGCGCGACAATGGTTTCGCGACCGGTCTCGTTCAGTCGGAGAGAGTAGGCGGCGTCCGGACCCGGAAGCTTGAGCTCTTGCCCGGCGGTCAAGAGGCTGTTGGTCTCGAAATCACTCGGGAACAGCACCGTGCCACGCCCGCGTGTGTCGATGCTGACCACCGTGAGATGACAATCGGAGGCCACGTGAACAGTAACCTGCAGGCTGTCGCCTTTATGGTAGCGGGTCTTGTCCGAATAGAGGACGAGGCCGGGCCCGCGATCGATTGAGGTAAACTGGGCCTGGCCAGACGGTTCCGATTCAGGGAGCGCAAGTTGAGGGCGCCCGAGGGCTGACGACAACTGCCCCGCGTGAGCCTCAACTTCGACGCGGGCAACGAGGCCTTGCATCAGGCGCCGCGCAAGAACGCTGGCTGCGTCGGGGCCGCGGTCTCCGAGATCGCGTAAAGACGACAGCTCGATGCCGAGTTCGGCGGCTGCACGGGCGCCATCGAGGGGGCGTGCGTATTCCTCAGCCAAGGCGACGATCGGTGCCACGCCGTCGAGCGTGAGATCAGGGTCGATGCCGATCCGGCGCGTGGCGTCCGAGATCGCCTTCCGGTCGGCAGTAACGACCCGCGCATGGGGGGGCGGCGAGCCTGCGTCGAGTGCGGCTATCGATGCGGGACCACGACGATGACAGGTCATGCAATCGAGGCCGCCGGTGATTTGCGTATGGCCTGAAACGGTGGGGTTCGCAATTGTCGGCGGTAGTGCATCGAGACGATCGCCACGCTGGCCGGTTACGAAGAAGCCCGGCAGACCGTTCGGCAGCGTGAACATGCCACGAGTCGCGTGGTACGGCGGCGATAGGTCGGCCAGCGCGGGTATGTTGTCGGGATCGATCTCGGGAGCGTCCTCGCCCGCGAGCCAGTGGTAGGCCTGCCAAATGGGACCGGAGCGGGACTGGTGGCGTTCGACGAGACTCGGCTGAACGGAAAATGACGACGGCGCGGTGACAGCTCGTAAAACCTTGCTGTCATTGCCGCCGCTTGTCGGGGCGATCTGAAGGATCTTCAGGATTTCGGGGCCCGTGCCCGGCAGACCGAGCACCTCGTAGTAAAGCGGTGCGCTGAGAACCGTCTTGGCGAACCAGTCGGCGCGTGCGACCGGGATCTCGGTGCCGAAGGCCTGCCTTACATCAGTTGGCAAAGGTGCGGTGAGACCGAGCGGGCTGCTACCCGCGCGCATGATCCGCTCCCAGTGCTCCGGCAGCCAACCGAGATCGTCGAGATTGATTTTGAAGAGCGTGCGCGCGGGATCGACAGGTGGCACGGCAACCGGCGCGGCCTTCCAGCTCAGGCTGTTGAAGAGGCGTACGATGGCTTGGCGATAGGCAGCGAGGGCGTCGGATCTGATGCAACCATTGTGGAGGTGGGCGATAGATAGAAAGCGCAGCTTCTTCGGATCTTCACTGGTGACATTTTTGAGCTGCAGCAATGTTGCGGCGTGATCATCCACTGTGACGGGACGACGGTCGCGGCACTCCTGTCGCGTGGGCAACCCGGCGATCCAACTGCGGACGAGAGCGACTTCATCCGAGGTTGGTAGCACAGGGGGGGCGCCTTCGGCATTGACGCTGATCGGCATGAGACGCCGCAACATCATCAGATAAAGGCGCGAAGCATCCGGGTTGCCGGGCTGCACGAGATGGGGCGCCGTCGCCAGCTCGTCGAGACGCAGGACATTGCCGAAAGCACCGGCGGGCGCTGGGCGGTCCAGGCGACCATCTTGATGGCATCGGGCGCAGTGTTTCTCCAGCACCGTATAGACCGCGGCAGACGTCGGATCCGGCGGAGGACGGGGGAGATGATGCGGTCGCGATGTGGCCTGAACGGTCGGTTGGGGACGTGCGGCGGGCGCGAGCGGAGGCGCGACGGCAGGCGTAGCGCTCGGCGGCTCGCTCGTCGTTGCAGGAGGCGCGGAGGTGGGTGACTGCGCGAGGGCTCTGACCGGCAAAAGAGCGAGCGCAAAGGCTACGCATCTCATGCCGTGAAACGCTGCTCCCCGCACCGACACCATACTTCGTCTCCCCCGGAGGATTGAATGCGTCGGCCGAGACCGGGCCTCCCTCGGCGCGCCTATCAAACAGACCTCTCGGGAATGGACAAGAGCGGCGGGGCCACATCGCCAGCAAAGAGCGCGCATCCGCGTACGGTCTTCAAACGACCTTGCCGCCAGCGGCGATGATGGCGCCAAAAACGATCGCGATTGCCAAAAACAGGCAACTGACGGCAAGCCAAGGGCTGGCGAGCCGCGCGCGCGACTGATCCTCGTAGTTTTTTGCCGGTTTGCGGCCGGTCATCATCGCCCGGACGAGGTTCTCGCGCTTCCAGACCACGTAGAGGATGTTCGCGACGATGTGCAGGCCAATGGCATAGAGGAGAAAATCAAACAAGCGGATATGCCAACGGGTTGCGAAGCCCCAAACCGCATCGCTGACGCGTCCCGATAACGGGCCGCCCACGAAGCCATCGTGGTCATCGTAGGCAAAGAGGCCGAGGACCGCCATTGCGCCGACAAGCCCGAGGAGCAGGAAGACGACGATGCCGCCGAGCGGATTGTGCCCGAGGAAATGGCGCGGCTTCCGCAGGAGGAAGTCCATGGCATATCGTGCGGCGGAAATCGGGCCGTAGACAAATGAGCTAAAGCGCGAGGTCGAACTGCCGAGCACCCCCCAGAGGATGCGCCAGACGATGAGGACGAGGATCGCGTAACCGTTCCAAATATGCCAGACGAGGTTGGCATCGCCCCAGTGCCTGGAGACGTAAGCCGCGGCAATAAGCACGACGAGCGACCAATGGAAGAGGCGAGTCGGCAGATCCCACGCGTGCACCTCGGCGGTATCCGTTACCGTTCCGGCCTGTGGGGTTCCGCGCTGCATTCCTCATCTCTCCTTTGCATCTGAGCCATCAGACGGAAACGTGAACCACACGTGTTCCGCCTGCTCGATTGCGGTTTTTAGCATGGGCCAGATGGACGGGGATTAGTTCGCCGGCTCACGTCTCATCGCTGCAGTGTCACAATTATGTGTAGGTCATGCGGCGTGTCATGCCGCCGTCGACGATCAGCTCGGCGCCCGTGATGAACCCCGACTCCGGCGACAGGAGAAAAGCGGTGGCGGCAGCGATATCGTCGGGAATGCCGACGCGTCCGACGGGATGCTGGTCGTGGTCTGAGGGTTTCAAAGGCCCCCATTTGCCAGTGTCTATCCAGCCGGGCGAGATGCAGTTAACGCGAACGTCGGGACCGAGGCTCATGGCGAGCGCGTGCGTCAAGGCGACGATGCCGCCCTTCGAGGCAGAATAAGCAAGCGTATCCGGTTCGGACATATGGGCGCGCGTCGAAGCGATGGCGACGATGGAGCCGTTGGCCGCCCGAAGTGCTGCTTCGGCCTCTCGCGCCAGCAAGAAGAAGGACGTCAGGTTAACGGCGAGAACGCGGTTCCACGCCTCAAGGGATGTGGAGGCCAACGGACCGTTCGCGTTGATGCCGGCGTTGGCGACGATCGCATCCAGACGGCCGAACCGGGCGGTCGTCTCGGTCACAAGGCGGCGTACGTCGGCCTCGTCACCCGCATTGGCGACAACGGGATGTGCGTGCACTGCGTTCGCCGTGACCGAGAGCGTGGCGGCATCGATGTCCGATGCGACCACGTTCCAACCGTCGCGCGAGAGGCGTGTCGTGATGGCTGCGCCGAGGCCGCGGGCGGCGCCGGTGACGATGACGGTCTTCTTGTCGCTGCTCTGCTGCATGGCGGGACGATAGCGCGCGAGCGCTGCCGAAGCGAGACATGGGTGTCATCGCAATCGACGCTGAAGCGACGGGAGTTGTTCTGGTCGGTCCGCCCGGCCTAGGCTACAGGCAGCCTCACCCATCAAACCGGCGGAGACGACCATGCAAAAGGCCCTCTCAGGCATTCGCGTCATCGACATGACGCACAATCAGGCAGGGCCGGCGTGTGCCCAGATTCTCGCATTTCTCGGCGCCGATGTGATCAAGCTCGAGGAGCCCAAGGGCGGCGACGTAGCGCGCGCCCAGAACAACGACGAGCTGTTCTTTCTCGTCTTCAACGCGAACAAGCGCTCGTTGACGCTGAACCTGAAGACCGAAGAGGGAAAGGATCTCTTCCGAAAGCTGATGGGGAAGACGGACATCCTGATCGAGAATTTCGGTCCGGGGGCGCTTGATCGCATGGGGCTCGGGTGGAAAACACTCGAGAAGATCAATCCGCGACTGATCTACGCGACGATCAAGGGGTTCGGCACCTACGGTCCGAACGCGCATTTCAAGGCGTACGAGCCGATCGCGCAAGCGATGGGTGGCGCGATGTGCGTCACGGGATATGCAGATGGCCCGCCGACCTACAACTGGCCGGCGATCGGTGATAGCGGGACCGGCATGCATATGGCGATTGCCATCCTCGCGGCGATCAATCAGCGGCACGCGACGGGCAAAGGCCAACACGTCGAGGTCGCGATGCAGGAAGCGGTGCTGAATCTGATCCGCATCTCGTTGCGCGAGCATCAGCGGAACGGAGTGCCTGTGCGCACGGGAAACCAGCTCGGTAAGAATGTGCCGGGCACGACGTACAGATGTGCACCGGGTGGACCGAACGACTACGTCTATATTTACGCGCAGCCGCAGATGTGGTCGTCGCTCTGCAAGGCGATGGGGCGGCCGGAGCTCGAAACCAATCCGCTATTCAAGACCAACAGCGATCGCTGGGAGAACCGCGCGGCACTTGAAGCGATCATCACCGAGTGGACGATGCAGCGGTCCAAGTTCGATGTGATGAAGGTGATGGGCGATGCCGGCGTGCCGTGCGGCGCCTGCCAGGACACGGGTGAAGTGCTGGCCGATCCGCATCTCAAGGAGCGCGGGATGATCGTCGAGATGGAGTATCCGCCACGCGGCGGCACATTCCAGACCGTCGGACTGCCGATGAAGCTGTCGGACTCGCCGCCGGATTACACGCGTCCGCCGATGCTCGGAGAGCACACCGAGGCTGTCCTCGGCGAACTGCTTGGAGTTAGCAAGGAAGATGTGCGGAAGCTGAAGGAAAAGGGCGCGGTTTAGAGACCATCTTCCGGCGAGCCGGGGGCGGAACTGCCGGTCATCCCTGGAATCTTCACGAGACGGGCCTGGAATATGGCCTGTTCGCTCTGTCCGTCTTTGAAAGCCCTACTGGATGAGCTTGGTGAGAAATCAGCTCGACATTTGCGGCTGTCGGTCTGGGTGCGTTTCCGGCGTATGAAAGTTCCATTTCCCACGCCGGAGTTCATCTGGGATGGTGATGGCGGGTGACCGAAAGTAGGGAGAGGCGTCATGCGCATCGTTGCTCTGGAAGAGCACTACACCGTTCCCGCCATCGTCAATCGTATCGATCCGGCCGCTATTCGCCGCCGCGGATTTCCCGGATCTGATGTCGTTTGGGGCCAAACCATCAAGCGTAACGAGCTTGCCGATCTGGGGGACGCACGCATCGCAGACATGGATGCCAGCGGGATCACGCTGCAGGTGCTTTCGGTCGCCGGCCCTGGAGCCGACGTTGTGCCGGGTGCGGATGGGATCACACTCGCACGCGATTACAACGACGCACTGTTCGAAGCGACATCGCGCCATCCGGATCGGTATCAGGGCTTTGCCCATTTGCCCATGCATTCACCCGATGCAGCGGCGGACGAGCTGGAACGAACGGTCAAGGATCTCGGTTTTCGTGGGTTGCTCGTGAATGGTCCAACCGAAGGGCGCTTCCTCGACGATCCGAAATTCGAGCCGATCCTGGCGCGCGCCGAGGCGCTGGGCGTTCCAATCTATATTCATCCGGGAATACCATCCGAGACGGTGAGAGAGGCCCACTTCGATGGACTGCCGGGCAACTTCAGCTTCGCGTTGGCCGTGTCGTCTTGGGGCTGGCACATGGAGACGGCGGTCCATGTTCTTCGGCTCGTTTTGAGCGGAGCCCTCGATCGCCACCCTCGCCTTCAGATCGTCATCGGCCATCTGGGCGAGGCGATACCGTTCATGCTGGATCGGCTCGACGAAACGACTGCAAACGAGGCGAAACGGCTACTCAGCCGCTCTCTTCGCCAGACAATCCTGGATCAGGTCTGGATCACAACCAGCGGATTTTTCACCATGGTGCCTTTCATGGCCGCGCTCATGACATTCGGCGCGGACCGCATTATGTTCTCGGTCGATTATCCGTTTGCCTCAAACGCGCGGGCGCGCGCATTCCTCGACGCGCTGCCGGTTTCTCCGGCCGACCGGGCGAAGATCGCGCATGGAAATGCGGATCGGCTCATGCGGTTGGCGACCTGAAAAACATCATTATCGGATATTCGCTCGTAGAGCGTGTTTCAGGGGGCGTCCTTGGCTCTGCCCTCGTAGCCGCGCGTTTGCAGTGGGCGTGTCGATCGTTCAGGCTCTTCGCCGGTTTCTGTATACTGGACCGCTCACGGCCGCCAGCCGAGCCAGTCGCATATCGCCTCGCCCATGATCAGCCGTTTATCCGCTTCCGGAATCCAATCGATTTCCTGGAAGTGAGTGACGCACTCGGTCCACGAGCACGGCATCTTGGTGATGTCAGTGCCCCAGAAAAGCCGGCGCGGACCGAAAGCTTCATACATGGCGCGATAGTGCGGATGAAGGCTGATGAACGGATAGGCGTCATCGGCATAGAAAGGTCCGCCGGTCAGCTTTACGGCGACGTTCGGCAATTTTGCGAGCGCGGTTAGCTCCTGCATTTTCGGAAAGGCATCATTACCCTTGGCGCCACGGAGCGCGCCCATGTGATCGACGATCAGCTTCAAATCCGGATGTCGCGTTGCAATCTCGCCGAGCTGGGGCAGCCAATCACCAGCCAGCAACGCCAGCGGCGTGCCCGCTTCCTCGGCCGTGGGCCAAAGCCAGTCCAAGGTGCCGTCGATCGGCCACGTCTTGTTGTGCGGCTTGTTGAAGTAGAAGCGATAGCCGAGCATGCCCGGCCGCTTCTTCCAGGCCGCGATCAGCGACGGGCTATCTGGCCTGTCGAGGGGTGGATTGCCGAGAATGGCGAAACGCTTCGGATAGGCCTCGACGGCCTCGACTGCCTGGTCGTTGGAGTCGGGGTCCCAACTTGCGGGCGGATGCAGGATGGCACCGTCAATGCCGGCCTTGTCCATCTCGGCGACGGCCTCCTCAACAAGGAATGGGCGCGTCAGATGCGGCGGCGACGCAGTACCTTTGCGCCAGAGGTGGACCTGTGCGTCGATGATGGGCATCGGAGGGTTCCGTTTCTATACTCGGCGGATTAGTTATCGCGACTTCCGGTCGGTCATGGGAGCATAGCTCTGAACAGCCTGGTGCTGTGCGAAGGCGAGGGCGTCGTTTCCAGCTATTGAAGAGTTTCTACGCCTGCGCGGGCACAGTCCTCGTCCTCTTGAGCCGTGCCACCGCCAACCCCGCAGGCACCAATGAGCACGCCGCCACGAAAAATTGGCACGGCACCTTGGCCGAGAAACATGTGGTTTCCCTCTGCCATGACAATGCCGCGCAGCGTGGGGTGGTCGGCGCGTGGTGTCAGCTCACCGCTTGGGCGGCCGAAGGCGGCAGATGCCACAGCCTTGCCCTGACTTCCGTAGGAACCAGCCCACATTGCACCGTCCATGCGTTGAAAGGCCACCAACCGACCACCGGCGTCACATACGGATATATTCATTTTCGCGCCGATTTCAGCTGCCTTCGCAATGGCGCCTGCAATCACCTGGTTCGCATCTGCAAGTGTCAACATGCGCATTACTCCTTTTTCAATGCAGGAGACTTTCATCTCCTCACATTAGTCGAGCCACACGTCCTCAAAGCGCCAGCCGTTATAGAGACTGTTGCTCATGACGAGGAACCCCTTGACGCGGGGATGCCAGCAAGTGGCGGCACGGTAGTGCGAGAGGATCGGGCGCACGCCCTCGCGCTGCAATTTGCGGTCAATTTCCCAAACGAGTTGCTTTCGCTTCTCAGTGTCCGTTTCGCGTGACTGCTGGTCGATCATCTTGTCGAGGGCCGGGTCGCAGTATTGGCCGAGATTGCGCTCGGAGTTGCATACATAGTTCTCGTAGAACTGCTGATCAGGATCGTCGAGACCGCTGCCGGCCATGCCCGCGCTGAGCACGTAGTCCTTGCGAGTGATTTTCGGCGCGTATGCGGGCGTCTCGACAAGATCCATCTCGGCGTCGATCCAGATCTCGCGAAGCTGCCCTTGGGTGACGACAGCCGGATCGCGGAAGAGGGTGGCGTTGCGAACCGTAAGCTTCACCTTAAGGGGTTTATCGGGTCCATGGCCGAGGCTGCGCATGATGGCGCGCGCCTTTTCGCGATTTTCTGCGGTTGACCCCGAGTATCCCGGCACCTCATCGAGGTAGCCGTCCGGCATACCCCACACGCCTTCTGGCGTTGGCAGCATCGCGCCACCGATAGTTGCCTCGCCCTGGTAGAGGATCTTATTGAATCCGTGACGGTCGAGACCGAGCATCAGAGCTTTCACCAACTCGGGATTATTGAATGGTGGTGTGGCGTGATTGATAATCAAGTTGGTGCTGACATTGGTCGGATGCACTTGGCAGACGGCGGTGGGCGCCTGCTTCCGCATATCCTGTAGAAGAGGGATTGATACCTCGCCCGGAAAAGTGAGGTCTATGTCGCCGGCCTGGAAAGCAAGCATAGCAGTCGCGCGGTTTGTAATGACCTTGTACTCGATGGCATCGAGGTAAGGACGGCCTTTCTTCCAATAGTCCAGGTTGCGGACCAGCCGGATTGCAATGTTGGCATTGAAATCAGCGACCTTGAATGGCCCAGTTCCAATCGGCTTCGTGCGCATGGTGGCGGCCGGAACGTGGCACGGATAGATCCCCGTGAAACCTGACGCGAGCAGGGCCAGGAATGATGGCTGGGGCCGGCGGAGCTTAAATGTTACCTCGTCGTCGCCGTTAGGCGTTACGGACTCGAGGTTATGGTACCACTGCTTGCGCGGGTTCTTGCGGAATTTTGGGCCGTCCTTTTCGGTCAGCATGTTCCATGTGCAGAGGACGTCCTTTGCCGTGAACGGCTGGCCGTCGTGCCATTTGACACCTTCCTGAAGCTTGAATGTAATAGCTGTATTGTCTGCGCTCCAGGCCCAGCTCTTAGCCAAGTCTGGCACGATCGAATCCATGCTGTTCCTGGGCTCGTCCTGCTTGTACATGACGAGATTGTTATAGACGCTCATGAAGGGAATGAGCGTTGAGATTGTCGCCTCCTCGTGGATCGAGGCGCCGGGAGCGGCGTCACGATGATAGATGCGAAGAATTCCACCGGACTTCTGCGCCAATGCGTTTCCGACGTCCCCAAAACCCATGGCAACGGTGATGAGAAAAGCCATCAAAATCTTTTGTGACATTCAATTCGGCTCCTTTATCGAGAGCTTCCTCCCGCGCGCCAAAGCTAAGTTTCTTTGCGCATCGCGATAGCAATGAATCGGCCATGGCGCGGGCCATTGGGACAGCAAGCCCACCCGCTGCTATCTCGACTCCGCCAATGCCATATTCCGGTATGCGCGGTGCTTGAGTGAGCGCTTGCGGCGACTGGTAATCTGATGGGAAAGCGAATTGTGCTCCGACTCTGCGGGACGCCCGGCCGTCGCCGAGGCTATGGTCTGCTCGAAGAACTTCTGAGCGTGCGAGCAGGGGGGCGACTTGCCCAAACCCGCAACAAGCGCGTCGGCCGCTGCGCCCCTCACCTCAATTGTTTGCATCCCGATTTCCTCACGACCTGTCCGGACAAATCGTAGGCACGCTCGCGATGATTGCGCAACTTGGTTTGCGTTGGCGACGTGCAATCGGTGTGCGGTCGGGGAGACGTGCTGTGCACGCGGACTGCGGCGCATCAATTTAGTCTTCTGCGCTCTGATGCCCGGAAGAGAAGTGGATTAAGGCCGCGGCGAGTTACAGGCGGATACTTTTGTGATCGCGGCGCCCGGTACCGATGTTCTCGACGACGACTGCGCGCGATGCACGTCTGCCGAGATCTGTTGTACTTTCTGGCCAGGATACAGAGCTTGAACTCCCGCAGATACCACCATGTCCCTGGGCTCGAGTCCTTGCGATATGTTCACACAACCCGGCTCGAATCGCATGATGTCGACGACGCGCAACGAGACGGTAGAGCTTGACGGATCGACGACCCATACCGCCGGGAGATCGCCCGACTGAGTGAGCGCATTGGCGGGAACAGCGATGATCTCTGTCGAATCGAGTTCCAGCCTGCCATTCACAGTTGAGCCCAGCCGCATGGCGTCTGGCGCGTTCATGAGTCCGATCCGTACTTTGAACGTCCGGGTCACCGGATCGGCTTGGGGTGAGACCTCACGCACTTTGCCATGGGCAATGACTGACGGAGAATCCACGAGCGAAACCTGAACCCGCGCATCAGCGGAGGCAACTTTCAATACTTGAGCCGACACATCGAATACGGCGTCACGACCATCGTCGCGGGCCAATTCCACCACCGTTTGGCCGGGCTGCACGGTCTGCCCGATCTCGACATTCCGCGTAACGACAGTGCCGTCACTCCCCGCCCGCAACTCAGTGAACCCAAGGCGGTCCTGCGCCAGATTTACCTGAGCTTCGGCACTCTCGAGGCGAGCCTCTGCCGACTCCAGATCCTTGAGAGCCTGATCAAAGCGTGTCCGGGTTGTGAACCCTTGGGCCATCAGTCGTTCCGCGCGATCGAAGGCACTGCGTGTTGTCGAAATCTCTCCGCGAACGGATATCAGCGATGCCTTGGCGGCCTTTAGCGCGTTCTGCTCTTTCGTCGGCTCCAATCGTGCAATCAGTTGGCCGGCTTTGATGCGGTCGCCAACGTTCGCCGGATTTTCTACGATCAGCCCGCCTATTCGAAAGCCCGCGGCGACGGTCTGCTCTGCTATGATTTGGCCCGTCAGCACGACATCATTCGTTATCCTGGTCTCTTCGACAACGAACACCCGCACAGGCCTTCCTTCGGCAGGAGGTGCTTGCGATTCGCCACAAGCCGATACCAGGAGGGGGAGAGCCAGCGTCGCCAGACTCCGCAGTGCGAGTAGAAGCGGCCGCCCACCCAGCAAAGCCGGAATCGGGATCATGCGGAATATCCCTCTGAGATGGCCGGTTCGCTTTTCTTCTCAACCGGATCCGCGGTGGGGCCGATGGAGTCGAATATTGTCACATAAAGCGTCGGCAACAGGATAAGTGTGAGCATTGTGGCCACGAGCAATCCGCCCATGATGGCGAATGCCATCGGTCCCCAGAAGACGGTCGGGGCAATCGGAATCATGCCCAGCACAGTGGAGATCGCGGTGAGAACAATCGGACGAAAGCGGGTCGTGCTCGCGTCCAGTGCAGCTTGTGCAATGCTCTTGCCGTGGCCCCGCTCGGCTTCGATCTGACTTACTAGAATCACGGCATTCTTTGTTATGATCCCAATCAGCGCCAATACGCCAAGCAGCGCCACAAACCCAAGCGGCTTTCCCGATAATAGCAGAGCGGCCACGACGCCAATCAGACCGAGAGGCGCGATGGCCACTACCAGTGCCAGAAGCTTGAACGTCTTGAGTTGAAACATGAGGACGGTCAGCATGATGAAAAGCATCACCGGCACTACGATCATGACTGATGCCTGTGATTTTGCGCTTTCCTCCACAGTGCCGCCGTTATCGATCCGATAGGACGGCGGAAGCGCTTTTCTCAGCTCATCTATTGCAGGTGCGAGTTGCGAGACCACCGTTTCAGGAAGCGTCCCAGCCTCGACATCGGAGGCAACCGTGAGAGTTGGCACCCGATCGCGACGCCAGATCAGTGGCGAGCTTTGACCGTAGCTGAACGTCGCGAATTGCGACAGCGGAACAGAGCGGCCGTTTGGTAAACTGATCTGCATGGTTCTGAGAGTGTCGAGCGAAACGCGTTCGTCGTCTCTGGCCCTTACGACGACATCGATCAGGTAAATGTCGTCGCGCACCTGGGTTACGGCAGTTCCTGACAGCACCATGCTGAGCGCGGCGGCCAGGGCCTGGGAGCTCAAGCCAAGTCTTCTTGCTTCATCCTGATCGATCTGCGCCCGCAGCTCTCGCGACGGCTCGATCCAGTCAAAGTTGACGTGCTCTGTTCGTGGATTTTCAGCTATGGCCTGTGCAACTTTCAGCGCGATCGAACGAACCTCGGCAGTGTCGGGCCCAGTTACGCGATATTGTACGGGCCAACCTACGGGTGGCCCCAATTCGAGAGGATAGACGCGTGCCACGACCTGCGGATACTGCTGGGCAAGCAAGTTCTCCAGCTTTGCCTGCAGTCGATTTCTTGCGCCAACATCTTTGGCCACGATTACAATCTGACTGAAGAAGTCGTTGGGAAGCTGCGCATTTAGGGGCAAGTAAAAGCGTATCGCACCTCGACCGACATAGGTGCTCCATCGACTGACGTCCGCGTCATCCTTAAGTGCGGCCTCAAAACTTGCAGTGAGATCCTTGCTGGCATAGATCGAGGAATTCTGGCGCAAAGTCAGGTCTACCAGTAGTTCGGGGCGGTCCGACGCCGGAAAGAACTGCCTCGGGACCAGAGGAAGGGCGAGGATCGAAACAACGAATAGTCCAAGCGTTGTGGCAATCGTCAGCCAGCGCGCTGCAATCGCCGCCGACAAAAGCCTTTTGAATAACTCCACGGCCTTTCCGGGGCCCTCCTGGCTATTCGATTGTTTCGGCGGGACGAGCATGGCAACGCCGAGCGTCGGAGCAAAAATCACGGCTACGAACCAAGAGACCACGAGGGCGATCGTCACAACGGCAAAGAGCGAGAAAGTATATTCTCCTGCCGAGCTCGCTGCGAAGCCGATCGGTACGAAGCCGGCTATTGTCACGAGCGTCCCTGCAAGCATCGGCGTGGCATAGTGCCGATACGCATAGGTGGCGGCGCTATGAATTTCATCTCCAGCGGCAAGTCGCGTCACCATGGCATCCGTCGTTGTCATGGCGTCATCGACTAACAGCGCCAGCGCGATGATCAGCGCCCCTAGCGATATGCGCTGCATGTCAATTCCCGTCATCTGCATGACGGCAAAGACAATGGCGAGTGTGAGCGGAATGGACAGGGCAACGACGATGCCGGCGCGCGCGCCCAAACTGATGAAGCTCACGACCAGAATAATGGCAACGGCTTGCCAAAGTGAGGACATGAAGTCTGCAATGGCGTGGTCCACAGTCACTGCTTGGTCTGCCACCAGTACGGGTTCGATCCCCAATGGCAGGTCGGCAGAGATCGTTGCCATCGCTTTCTTGACGTTGTCGCCTAAGGCCAGGATATCGCCACCGTCGCGCATAGCGATGCCGAGTCCAATCGCTGGCCTACCATTGACGCGAAACAGCGGTTGAGGTGGATCCGCATAACCGCGTCGGACCGTAGCGATATCCGCAAGGCGGATTACGCGGCCTCCGGCGATAAAATTCACCCGCATCAAATCGTCTTCGGACTGGAATGCGCCCGACACTCTCAGCGCAAGTTTTTCCTCGTCAGTTTGGATCGTACCCGCTGGGCGGACCAAGTTTTGACTTTGCAAGGCGGCTAACAGGGCCTCCCGGCTCACTCCCAGAGTAGCCAGCTCCCTAACCGAGAACTCGATGAAAATTCTTTCGTCCTGCGCGCCGATGATTTCTATTTTCGAGACGTCAGGGACCAGAAGCAGTCGTGATCTGACTTTCTCCACATGATCACGCAATTCCCGGCCGGTGAATCCGTCGGCGGTAAAGCCGTAGATGATGCCAAACGTGTCGCCGAAGCGATCGTCGAAGAAGGGGCCAACTGTGCCCGCCGGTAAGGTGTGGCGGACGTCTGTGACGAGGTTGCGGACCCGATACCAGGTGTCCTGGACAGAGCGCGCCGGTACCGAGTCCTTCAAACTCACGAAAATGGTCGTTCGTCCTGGAGTGGTAAAGCTTCGGACGAAATCGAGGCCCGGCGTCTCCTCGAGCTGGCGCTCGAGCCGCTCGGTGACCTGCGCGAGAGTCTCCTCGATGGTTGCACCCGGCCAGGCCGCAGCAATGACCATGGTCTTGATGACGAACGCGGGATCCTCATTGCGGCCGAGGCGGTTGAATGCAAATACGCCTGCGACGACAGCGACGATCATCATATAGATGACGATGGAGCGTTTTTTTATTGCCCATTCGGAAAGATTGAAGCTCATCGCGATTCAGTTCCCGTAAGGCGCACCTGCTGGCCTTCTCGTAGAGAGTTTGCGCCCGCCGCGACGACGATATCGCCAATAGATAGGCCGCTTGCGATGTAGGTGTTTGCGGCATTGGCGCGAAGCACATCGAGCTTGCGGAGAGAAACAGTCTGGGCCTTTGGATCGACGATCCAGACGCCGGCATCTGCTCCGTGCTTTATGACGGCCGCCGAGGGGACAGATAAGACCTCCCCCGTGCTGCCGCCGAGGACCGCAATAACGGCGGCGCCAAGCCGGAAGCTCGGCGGAGGATTCGTCAGGCCAATTCTCACTCTAAACGTGCGGGTTTCCAGATCAGCTTGGGGCGCCATCTCCCGTACACGGCCGCTGACGGTGGTGGTGGGGCTGGCGCTGAGGCTGACGAGGACTGGCGCGTCGAGCGACGTCGACCGAATGACTTCCTCGGAAACGTCGAGCACAGCATCTCTGCCGTCGCGACGTGCAAGGTTCAGTATCATGCGTCCAGCAGCGACAATCTCTCCCGTCTCTGCACCAACAGCGGTAACAATTCCAGGTGCGTCCGCCGCCAACGTGGTGAATGCGACGACCTCCTCGGCAATTCTCACATTTGCTTTCGCGCTGTCCACTTGTGCCCGCGCCGCCGTTCGGCCTTGCTCGGCCAATTCGAGTTCGGATTGTGGTGCATGCCCCAGCTCCCGAAGTCGGGACTGTCGGCGGTAGTAATTCTCCGCCTGTCGAAGGCGGCTTTCCGAGATGCTGAGAGTCGCGCGCGCCGAACGCAGCTCATTGAGTTCGTTGTCTGGTTCGAGACGTGCAACGACCTGTCCTTCCTGCACCCTGTCGCCGACACCGACCAGCCTCTCTGCCAGACGGCCACCTATGCGAAAGGATAGCGGCACTTGATCCTTGGCCTCGACATGGCCAGCGGTTTTGACACCGGCTGCCGTCTGCGCGGCTTGAATTGTCAGAGTGCGTACGGGGCGCGTAGGGGGCTGGGGAGGATCTGAAGGCTGCCCGCATCCCACGCAAATGATCGAGATCCCGACGAACAGGCCCCGTATGCGGAATGATTTGGGCTCAACGCAGCGGATCAGCTGCATTTGGAGCCCTCCCGGATTGATCGGCGCGACCGCCTCTCTGCCCCATGGCGAAACATCGCGTCCTCACCGGTAAAAGCAACCAAAAGACAAGCGTATATGGGGTCCGTGACAAGGCCGACATGCCACAGACTCGCGAGATCATGCTAGCAATGGCACCAATTGTCTGGATCAGCTCAGAATCCCAATTCTTAGCCAGACATCTCAATTTCATTCTTCATTACAGCGCCAATGCCTCCGCAACGCCGGGCCAATCAACGGGCATCAACCGGACGTTCAATATTGCGAATAACGATCATCAAACTTTATGACTGCCGCGTATGTATAATCAGGTGCTTTATAAGCACGTATTTTGCGCCGATTGGGACCTTATGAATAGCAATTGGGATTCTGAGCTGATGACCTGCTGACAGGGCCGGCTAAAGTTTCTGGTACGTTGCTCATGCGTCGCCTGTCTGCCCTGACACGCCAGTTCGCCTGTCAGGCCTTTGGTGCGGAAAAGGGGTTCGAGGATGTCTACAACGAGCGCAGCATCTAAAACTGCGATGCAGCGAGTTCTCGATGTCGTCGAGAGAGTGGGAAACATGGTTCCCCACCCCGTCGTTATCTTCCTTATCTTAATCGGTGTCGTGATCGCATTGTCGGCGGTGCTGGGTGCATTCGGCACGGCTGTTACTTTTGAGCGCATAAATCCCGAAACCCACAAAATCGAGACGGCGACGACAGCCATCCAGAGTTTGCTGACGGTGGATGGCATTCGCTTTATGTATTCCTCGCTTGTCCCGAATTTCATGAGCTTTACCGCCGTCGGCCTCATGATCGGGGCCATGATCGGCGCGGGTGTCGCCGAGGAGTCGGGTCTCGTCAATGCGTTGATTCGGAAGCTCGTCCTGGTGTCGCCAGCCTGGGCATTGACCTACATCCTATCCTTCGTCGGGATTATCTCCAGTATCGCCGCCGATGCGGGATATCTGGTTCTCATTCCCCTCGCCGGCGTCGCCTACATGAGCGTGGGACGACATCCTCTCGCTGGCCTTGCGCTCGGCTTTGCCGCTGTGGCTGGCGCATTCACCGTGAACATGCTGATCAAGCCGCTCGACGCCGTGCTCGTCGAGTTTACGAATGACGCCGCCCGGCTTGTGGATCCGAACCGAAGCATTGGCTTGGCCTCGAACCTGTGGTTCTCCATTGCGTCTGTAATATTTCTGACGGTGATCATCGCCTTGATTACTGACCGGATAATCGCGCCCAGACTTGGAGCTTATCAGCCAGAGGAAGGTGGTGATGGCGCTACAGAGCAAGGCGGAGCGCTCACTCCGCAGGAATCGCGTGGATTGAGGAACGCAGGTATCGCCCTGCTCGCCCTGATCGTTGTCTTCTGCCTGTTGACGATCCCTGGGGGTGCCCCGCTACGCAACCCAACAACAGGCGAGTTGATTGGCAACTCGCCATTCATGAATGGGTTGATCGCCGTTATCATGCTCAGTTTTCTGGTCACGGGTTGGGCCTACGGCATCGGTGCCGGTACAGTTCAAACCCTGACAGAGGTGATCAAGGCGATCGAGAAGTCCATCATGGCGCTCGGCGGCACGATCTTTCTGTTCTTCGTGCTCAGTCAGTTCGTGGCCTATTTCACGTACACAAATATCGGCACGGTTATGGCTCTCAGCCTTTCCGAAGCGCTTCGGTCTGCCAATATCGGCGCCCTGCCGCTGCTGCTCGGCTTTATCCTCGTTGTGGCGCTGATCGATCTTCTCCTGACCGGAGCTATTGCGAAATGGGCGATTTTTGCTCCGGTGTTCGTGCCGCTGCTCATGAAATTGGGCGTCGAGCCGGAAGCCGTGCTCGCGGCCTATCGGGTCGGTGACTCGCCAATGAATGCCATCACACCGCTGAATGCCTATTTCGCCCTCGTAGTCGGCTTTGCCCAGAAATACGACAAGAGCGCCGGAGTCGGCACCATCGTGTCTTTGATGCTGCCGTATGTGGCGCTGATGTTCATCCTCTGGACGGTTCTCTTTGCCGCTTGGAAGGTACTTGGCTTGCCGTGGGGACTGTGACCGACGCCGTGCCTCATCAGGTCACGGCAAGCGGAAGTGCTCGCCGTCTCTCGTGTTGAACTGGTTGGGAAGGATAGGATCATGGCTGCGAGTTCAATTCCTCTGGATGTGAAGGCTGCCGAAGATCACCTGATGCGGTTCTTGTCGATCGAGGGCGTCACCGGTCAGGAGGCCGCGATCGCGGCTGCGGTCAGTAACGAATTGAAGAAAGTCGGGGTGCCTGCATCCGCTATCCGATTCGACGATGCCAATAAGCGCATTCCAGTTCCAACTGAAACTGGCAACCTCCTCGTGACGCTGCCTGGAACTAAATCAGGACCGAGGCTGCTGTTCTCGACGCATCTGGATACGGTTCCGTTGTGCGCTGGCGCCAAGCCGAAGCGAGAGGGCGATCGGATAATCTCCGATGGAACGACAGCCTTGGGAGGCGATAACCGCACTGGATGCGCAGTTCTTGTTACACTCGTCGAAGCCCTTCTGAAAAACAAGCTGCCGCATCCACCGATTACGCTGCTGTTCACAGTACGCGAGGAAAGTGGACTTCACGGCGCAAGGGAGTTGAATCCAGCACAGCTGGACGGCGCCAGCATGTGCTTCAACGTCGATGGAAAATTGGCTTCTGAGCTCATTATCGGAGCCGTCGGGCAAGAGAATTGGGACGTTTCCATAAAAGGAAAAGCTTCCCATGCGGGTGTTGCTCCCGAGAAGGGAATCTCCTCGACGCTTGTCGGCGCAATTGCACTTGCAGAGGCGAGCAAAGCCGGTTGGTTTGGTAAGGTGGTCAAGCCAGACGGCAATGGCACGAGCAATGTCGGAATCTTCGGCGGCAAGGATATGAAAGCGGCAGGAGACGCCACGAATGTCGTGACGGATTATGCCTATATCAAAGGCGAAGCCCGTAGCCCGGACGCTGCTTTCGCGACACGAATTTCGCTCGGCTACAAGGAAGCCTTCGCCAAGGCGCAAAGTGCGGTAAAGGACTCTGGCGGCGATTCAGCAGAGGTAAAGTTCGAACATACGCCGGCCTACCCTCCATTCAACTTGGAGAAGGAAAGCGCAATCGTGCAGTACGCCGGCAAGGCGGTCGCCTCACTTGGCCTCGAGCCGACGTATATTTTCTCCAACGGCGGCCTTGACGCCAACTGGCTCGATAAGCACGGCATACCGACAGTCACGATCGGTGCAGGGCAATATGAAATCCACACGGTGAACGAATACGTCGATCTTCCCGAATATGCTCAAGGCTGCCGGTTGGCAATTGCATTGGCTACGCTCGATGGCTGAAGCTGGTGTCCACGGGCTGACTGCGAGGTTAGTAGGCGCAAATGTTCACTTCGATGACCTGTAGTGCGCGCATGATTTTAGACGTTATGGCCTTCCTTCGACTCCACGGGGAGATGTGCAGTTGAGCCCTGTTGCGTATACCGGCGCCATCGTCGCTATGACGATTGTTCTGTTCGTGTGGAACAAACTGCCGGTCGTCGTCGTCGCCCTGCTGACCTCGCTGGCGCTTTGGGCGACGGGAGTCTTGACCATTGGGCAAGCACTGGGCGGTTTCGGCGATCCCGCTGTGATTTTCATTGCCTCGCTCTTTGTTGTCAGCGCGGGTCTGGAGATGACGGGTGTTACGGCATGGGCGGGTCAGAAGCTCATTGCTTGGGCAGGAGAGGAGAGCCGCACTCGATTGCTGGTGCTCATGATGACGCTCGTCGCGCTGCTTACTGCGCTGATCAGCCTGAATGGCGCCGTTGCCGCGCTTCTGCCCGTGGTGGTCGTGCTGGCTGTCCGTCTCAAGCGATACTCATCGCAGCTCCTTATGCCACTGGTGTTCGCGGCGCATGCTGGATCATTGCTCGCTCTGACAGGTACGCCGGTGAATGTCCTCGTTTCGGAAGCCGGCATCAACGCCGGTACGCGGGGCTTCAGCTTCTTTGAATTTGCAATTGTCGGAGCACCTTTGCTTATCGGCACCATGATGATCATCGTCCTCTTTGGGGAGCGTTTGCTGCCAGAGCGAAATGGAGCGACGATGCCCGCCGATTTCAGCCGCCATGCCAAGACGCTTGTCGAGCAGTACGGTCTTGCAGCGGGCGTCCATCAGCTTCGCGTGCGCGAGACCTCGCCATATGTGGGCAATTCTGCGTCCGACGTTGATCTTTCAGCGGTGCCTGGGTTGCAACTGGTTGCTGTGCAGGATGGAGAGACGACAGCTCCCTTGCGGCGACCTAAAATCGCGGAAGGTGATTATCTGCTGGTGCGGGGCGACGCCGACGTCGTGGCTGACCTGGCGGCGCAGAAGCATCTCGCCCTTCGCGACGAAGCGCCTTTGGATCCAGGTCAAAACTCGCTTTTCAATAAGCGATCCGGATTGGCCGAAGTCGTCATCCCTCCGCGCTCAGGCCTCATTGGTCAGACCGCGTTTCCGGGAATGATTACGCAAAGCGGCGATCTGATCGTCCTGGCGGTGCAGCGGGGCGGCAACGAGGCGACCCCTCACGATGAAGGAGCGGGCAAGCAAGCCGATATTGCGCTGCAAGCTGGCGACACCATGCTTCTCCAAGGAACATGGAAGGCCCTCGATGTCCATCTCGCAGACCCTGATGTCCTGGTCGTAAGTTCTCCCGATCTCGTGCGCCGACAGGCCGTCCCGATGGGGCCAGGAGCCTCCCAGGCTGTCGCCATTCTCGTCGCCATGGTCCTTCTGCTCGCGACCGGGTTGGTTCCGCCTGCAGTGGCGGGTCTTCTTGCGGCGGGCGCCATGATCCTGGCCGGCATAATGAGTGTTGAGCAGTCCTATCGTGCCATTGGTTGGACCACCGTCATCCTTGTCGGCGCCATGATGCCACTCTCGACGGCCATGGTTGGGACCGGTGCGGCTCAAATGCTGGCAGATCGGTTGGTGGCGCTCGTTGGCGATGGGAGTCCCTATGCACTGCTTGCCGGACTCTTCGTCCTGACGGCGGTTCTAGGGCAGCTTATCAGCAATACGGCAACTGCTCTGATCGTCATCCCGATCGGCGTCGCGGCAGCCAAGAGCATGGGCGTGTCACCGCAACCGGTGTTGATGAGTACGGCGGTCGCTGCGGCAGGAGCGTTTCTCACTCCGATTGCCACGCCGACCAATCTCATGGTGATGGGGCCTGGCGGTTACGAGTTCAGCGATTATTGGAAACTGGGCCTGCCCCTTCTGATCTGGTTTTTCGTGATGGCCGTTTTCTTCGTCCCGCTGATCTGGCGGTTTTGACCGCCTTAGGAGGTGTCCGGGCAGTTGGGTGAGCTGCAGCTTTGAGGGGCAGGATTGCGGGCCGATTGGGTCGGCGTTCACAGATGGTCTAGGAATGGCGGTCGGTCGTCTCGAGCAGTTCCAACCACTGTTGCCCTCGGAGGAGGTTGTACTCGGCCATCTTCTCTCGGGAGACTCCGACGCAATTGGCGATGGGAACTTGCCCGAAGCCGGTCAATCTGAGCGCACTGTGCGTGCCGAATTTCTGCGATTTCTCCTTCTCGGTGGCGATGAGCACTGCCGGGTGCACGAGAAGGGCGTGCGCCTTAGAGGCGCACTGATCACGGGCGTTCTCGATCTCGAGGGCTGTAGGGTTCATTGCGGCATTGCGCTAAAAGACTGCCGCTTCGAGTCCGCCCCGATCGTGCGCTCGGCGATTATCGATAATCTTGTTCTCGACGGCTCGACGCTGCCCGGCCTGCGCGCAGAAGTGGTCGAGGTCCGCGGTGGCGTCAGCCTCGCTGGAGCCGTCGTCGCCGGTGCCATCACAATCCATGGATCGCGGTTGGGCGGGCCTCTGAATTGCGATGGGGCAAAGATCACATCTCGCAGAACGGCAGCCCTGCTCGGCGACCTGATTGTGGCCCGCAGCATCGTGATGCGCGGAGCGAGCATGGTGGGCGGCATTTCCCTGGTCGGAGCCAAGCTCAGCTCGGATCTCAATGTCGCCGGCATCGACATTCACGACCCCGAAACTGTCGCGCTCAAAGCTGATGGGATCGATGTCGAAGGCGATATCATTCTTCATTCGGGGCGCATCGAAGGGGCGGTCGAAATCGTTGGGGGCCACATCGAAGGCGATCTCGATTGCACCGGCACCAGAATTCATAATCCGGGCAAAGTGGCGCTGAAGTTCGACAGATCTATCGTAAAGGGAGCTTGGTTTCTCTGGAAAGGCGCGAAGATCGACGGCGTTCTCAATATGACGGGCGCCACACTCGGCTCGATCCACGATGATCGTGCAAGTTGGCCCGGCCAGGGCGATCTGATGCTAAACCGCTGCCTTTACGATGCGCTGATCGGGGGCACGATCGATGCGGAGCAAAGACTGGAATGGCTTGCCCGGCAGAGTCCGGGACGATGGGGCGAGGATTTCTGGCCGCAGCCGTACGAGCAACTCGCCCATGTCTATCGGACGATGGGGCATGAGGAAGACGCTCGTCGTGTTCTGATTGCCAAGGAGCGCCTGCAGAGGCGGGCGCGGCGTGCCAGAAGCAGCAATCCGCTTGTCCATATGCTCTTGGCCGCCAGTGACGGCGTTCTCGCCATTACCGTTCGTTACGGGCGCCAGCCGCTTCTTGCGTTCTTCTGGCTGCTCTTTTTCTGGGTGGCGGGTGCGCTGATTTTCGGCCATGCCGAACGGTACGGTGCGTTCAAGCCTGCAAGTCTCGTCGTCCTCCGCTCGCCCGAGTGGGTCCTGTGCGGCTTCGAACCTTTCGAGAAGAGGGTACTTCTCGCGACTCAGCAGGCCAACCCAGGTCGCGCGTCCCCGGGTCAGACTCAGCTCGACTGTTATCGCAGCCAGCTCGAGGCGGCGAGCTATCCGCGTTTCAATGCCTGGATGTATTCCCTCGATACACTATTTCCGGTGCTCGAGATCGATCAGAAGAATACTTGGCGGCCAGACCCGAGCAAGCCTTGGGGCTCGCAAGCCATAGCCTACTTCTATCTGCAGTCAGTCATCGGTTGGGCCTTGAGTCTGTTGGCGATAGCCGGTTTCTCGGGAGTGGTGAAATCGCGATGATAAAACTGCCTTCAGAACCCGATCGTCCCACGGCGGCTGTTCCAGCGACACCTGGAAAGGTGACCGGGCGAGATCTGAAGCCCTCGATATTGCTCCGAGGTGCTGTCTTCTGGATGCTTTGGATCTGCCTGACTGGTTCTGCTCCGCTGGATATCGCTATAGGTGTGCTTGCGGCAGCAGTGGCTACGTGGGCCAGCATATTATTATGGCCAGCGGGCGGAGGTTTCTCATACGCGAACCTGCCGCGGTATGCGCTGCGATTTCTGTGGCAATCAATTGGTGCAGGCGTGGAAGTAGCCAAATACGCTTTCTCGCCGAGCATCGATTTGAAGCCAGGTTTCGCGACCTATCGAACATCTGTCTTACCCGGCATGGGACGTGACGCGCTGTGCACGGTCATGAGTCTGCAACCTGGTAAGCTACCGGTGGAGACAGCTGCCGACGGCACCATGCTTATCCATTGCCTGAATGTCCGCCAAGCTGTGGCGTCCGAGTTTTCGGACGACGAAGCGGCATTCCTCAAGGTCCTCAATTCGGAGCCGAGTCGTGGCTGATTTCTTTATTGGAACCACATTGTTTATTCTTGTCGTGAACGCCATCAGCTTATTTCGAGTGCTACGCGCTCGGGCTGGAATCGAACGCATGATGGCAGTCCAACTACTCGGCTCGGGCGGGGCGGCGATGGCGCTACTGCTTGGCGCAGCCTTGAAGTCGCCGCCAATGGCAGACGTCGCCCTGTTGCTGGTTCTGCTTGCAGCGTTCTCCGGCACAGCCTTCACGCTAGGACTGGTACTTCCGGGGCCGGCTGTGCCACCGGATCGCGCGGAGGGCTCATGACCGTCATCGTCGACGCTTTCACGATTGTCGCCGTCGCCGCTGGCGCGGTGTTCTTCCTCGCGGGTGCATTGGGTCTATTGCGCTTTCCAGATACGCTCAGCCGTCTGCACGCGTTGAGCAAAGCCGACAATCTCGGCCTTGGCCTGATCGTACTCGGCCTGTTGCCGCAGACTCCGGGTTGCTTCGTTGCACTTAAGCTGATCGGCATCTGGCTCCTGGCGCAGCTCTCCGCGGCAACGGTCAGTCGGCTCATTGCGAGTGCCATTGCAAAAGACATGGCTCGATCATGATTATTCTTTTCGATGTTTTCCTCGTGTTGATGCTACTCGGATTGGCGCTTTATGCAGCGGCGATGCGTGATAACCAGAGCGCGATCATTGGGTTCGTGGCATTTGGACTGCTTCTGTCAATTGGTTGGACGCGCTTGGCTTCCATCGACGTGGCTTTGACGGAAGCTGCAATAGGCAGCGGCGTAACCGGGCTCTTGCTCTTACGTGCGGAGGCTTACGTTCGCGGAAGTATCTCCGATCGCACATTTGGCCTTGGAAGCAAGATGGCAATCGCCGTTTTGTGCGCCAGTGTTTCGGCTGCACTCGCGTATATCGTTCTGACGGCTCCCTTCCCTGCGCCGACACTTGCACCCGCCTCCGTCGCATCTCTCGATTCAGCTGGGCTTGGAAATTCGGTTACGGCTGTTCTGATGGCTTATCGCGCGATCGATACGCTGCTGGAAAAGGTCGTTCTTATTCTAGCGTTGGTCGGCGTATGGTCGCTGACGCCCAACCGCTATTGGGGTGGTGCAGCTGTCGGTGTGCCAACGCCTGCGCCTGAGCCTCTCGTCTTCCTGGCACGCACGCTGCCGCCCATCGGGGTGGTGGTCGCGGTATATCTTCTCTGGGTCGGGGCTGATGCGCCGGGAGGTACTTTTCAGGGCGGAGCCGTTCTGGCAGCGATGTGGCTCCTTGGTATGTCAGCCGGATTACTACCAATTCCTCAGACGCAAGCCAGGACATTGCGGCTGCTGCTCGTTGGCGGACCAATGGTCTTCCTTGTTATCGGATTCCTAGGTTTGGCGGCAGGTGCCTTCCTTGCTTATCCGGCAGCGATCGCAAAGCTGCTGATTATTATCATTGAAATGGCTCTCATATTATCCATTGCCATCACACTCGGCATGCTGGTTGTTGGATCACCGAAGAAAGTTCCCAGCACATGATTTCGGCTCCTCAGACTGCGACGCTGCTGGGGCTGTGTGGTGCCGCATTGGTCGGGATCGGCCTTTTTGTGGTGATTGTTCACCCACGCCTTCTGCGTAAGATCGTCGGATTCAATCTTCTTGGCGCCGGTATCTTTCTTGTTTTCGGCGTTGCGGCAATGCGCGGCGCAGCAGCGGGCCTTGCCAGCGATCCTGTACCACAAGCGCTGGTCATCACCGGCATTGTCGTTGCCTTTTCCGCTACTGCGCTCGCTGTTGCGCTGGTACGACGACTGTTCGAGTTGACAGGTCATGCGGCACTGGACTCGTCTGCTCCGGCGATTGCATCGCGGGGCGAGCAATGACTTCAATGACCGGTTCAATGACGTATGCCGCGACGCCCGGAGGTCTCCTCCTCGTCTTGGCCGTCATGCTGCCGGTAGCGGCGTTACTGATTGTGCTGCTTCTCGATGCACGCAACGCCGGCCGCTTAGCACTTGCATCTTCCGCCGCAGTATTGGCCATTACGATCATCGTTGCGGTGAAGGTTGCCAGCACGGGTGATGCGCTCATCTACGTTCTTGGGGGCTGGCAACCTCCGCTTGGGATTGCATTGCGTGCCGATGGTGTTTCGGCAACGATGCTCGTGCTCACATCCGTAGTCATGAGCGCCACGGGCCTGTTTGCCTATCTGCAGTTCGGCCGATCGAGTGGCTCACAAGAGGCGCGTATTCCCGCCGTCTTCTGGGTTCTCATGATGGCGATCTGGAGCGCTTTGAATGCAATCTTCATCGGCCAGGACTTATTCAATCTTTATGTTGCGCTCGAGTTGCTGACATTCAGTGCAGTCCCGCTCGTCTGCCTGGACGGCCGCGCGGAGACCATTGCCGCAGCTCTTCGCTATATGATGTTTGCGCTGCTGGGATCGCTGCTCTACCTGCTTGGAGTCGGGCTGATCTATGGCGCGTACGGGACGCTCGATCTCCGTACATTGTCGCAGGCTGTCGATAATGGACCCGCCCTTTCGGTGGCGCTGGGACTCATGATTGCCGGTCTTCTCGCCAAGGCAGCTCTATTTCCGCTGCATCTTTGGTTGCCGCCGGCTCACGCCGGTGCTCCGCCAGCAGCTAGCACGATCTTGTCAGCGCTCGTTGTCAAGGCTCCGTTTTTCATTATCTTGCGGCTGCTCTTCGATCTCGCGCCGCCAATGGTGGCGGTGCGTCCAGCCCAAGTTCTGGCAGTGCTTGGCTCTCTATCGATCCTGTTCTGCAGCATCATGGCCGTCAGGCAATTGCGGCTCAAGCTCATGGTGGCCTACTCCACCGCGGCGCAAGTGGGTTACCTGCTCCTGATGTTCCCACTGGCAATCGGCACAGACATCTTGCCCCCATCGAGCACCATCGCCTGGACCGGGGGGGTTCTTCAGCTTGCCTCCCACGCGCTTGCCAAGGCGGCTATGTTCATGGCTGCTGGCGTGATCGCCGAGGCCTTTGCTCACGATCGCATCGCAGAGCTCGACGGTTTCGCTCGTGTTCTTCCAGTCAGTGCCTTTGCATTCGGTCTCGGCGGCTTATCGCTTATGGGGCTGCCGCCAAGTGGGGGCTTCATTGCCAAATGCCTTCTGCTCACTGCTGCCGTCATTGAAGGCTATTGGTGGATCGCGATCACAATCTCAGCCGGGGGAGTTATAGCGGCTGGATATGTTTTTCGCGTTATCAGCCGCGCGTTCTCTACGCCGTCTGTCGCGCTTGTCGCACAGAAGGCGGTGCCTCGCCGGCTTGAAATCATTGCGCTGACGCTGGCGATCGGTGCTGTCGCGCTCGGCTTCGTGCCTTTGCAGCCATTCGCCTTTCTGCAGATCGGCCGGACTGGCGCGTCGATTGCGATTACGCCATGAGGCTATCCGGACTGCTCCTTGTTGCGACTCTGGTGGTCCCGCTCGCCATGGCGTTCGGCTGCCTCTCGGCGCGCCTGCGCAAGCGCATTCTGTCATTGATCCCATTTGCGCCGCTTCCGGCGCTGCCGGCAGCCCTTCTCGGCCCTGTAGACCGGGTTGTGTTGTTTCCGGGCCCGTTCCGAATGACGCTGATGCTCGATCGGCCTGGAACTATTCTTCTGGCTGGATCGGCGCTGCTGTGGGCGGCGGCCGGCGTCTTCGCGTCATCCTACATGCGGACAACGCCTTCGCCTGTGCGCTTTGCCTTGTCCTGGCTGCTGACGCTGACTGGCAGCATGGGCCTATTCATCGTTGCCGACATCGCAAGTTTCTATCTGCTTTTCACAATGGCGAGCCTTGCTGCCTACGGTCTTATTGCGCACGAGGAATCCGTCAGCGCGTTTCGTGCAGGGACAGTTTATGTCGCGCTCGCGTTGACCGGAGAGGCGTTCCTGCTTCTCGCATTTGTGCTGCTTGCTACGATCGGCTCCGAGCCCAATCCCCTCATTCGCGACGTTGTCAGCTCGATGGTCGCTTCGCCGTATCGAGATGGCATTATTGCGCTCGTTCTCCTCGGGTGCGCGCTCAAGCTCGGGCTTTTCCCGTTGCATGTTTGGCTGCCGCTGGCGCATCCGGCGGCACCGATGCCCGCGTCGGCCGTGCTCAGTGGTGTTCTTGTCAAGGCGGGCGCTATCGGCCTTATCCGCTTTCTTCCCTATGATTATGCGCTGCCGAGTTGGGGCGACATTTTGACGGCGATCGGCTTGGTTACGGCCTACTGGGGCGTCGCAATCGGCCTGACGCAGCAGCGACCAAAGACGATCCTCGCCTATTCGACCGTTAGCCAGATGGGCCTGATCGCTGCGGTCGCCGGCACGGGCCTGAGCCTTGGAGACATCGATGCGCCGGGCCTCGTGGCCTATTATGGCGTGCATCACATGCTGGCCAAGGGCGGGCTTTTCCTGGCGGTCGGTATCATAGCAGCGACGGGCCAAGCCCGGTTGAGGCCAGTCCTGTTGCTGACAGCCGTTTTGGCCATCAGTTTAGGTGGATTGCCGCTCACGAGCGGTGCACTGGCAAAGTTGGTCACGAAGCCGATGTTTGGTTACGGCTTGGTCAGCTGGCTCGTGACACTGGCGGCGATAGGCAGCACGGTACTCATGATGCATTTCCTCGCAAGCATCTCACAGCAATTCGCCGAGCGGTTCGAAGCGTTGCCTCCGCCTGCCGAACTGATCCCGTGGCTGACCGTCGTCGCCGCGTCGCTAACGCTTCCTTGGCTGCTCTATCCTGGAATCAGCGGAGAAACGATCCGAAGCGCACTTCAACCGGCTTTGTTATGGAAGGCCGCATGGCCGGTCGGACTTGGTATCCTGGTCGCGGTTGCATTCCGTAACTTCAGGGGGCGCCTTCCGCGGTTGCCCGAAGGTGACATTGTAGCTTTCGCGAGTTTCTGTCGTCCGGGGGTGACCTGGGCGGGTGCCGGTATTGAGCGCGCTGATGGATTCCTACGCCAATGGCTGGTCGCAGGCGCGCTCCTACTGACCATTGCGATCGTGCTCAGCGGAGTTCTGGCGGTTGGGCTATGAGATCGATTTGAAGTGGTTCGTATTCGCCAGGTTCCCAAACACGTCAAAGCTAAACCTTATCGTGTGAGCTCATGATGACCGACTCCTGGACCCGCACGATGATCAGCATCGTCGCGATCATTGCCGTGCTCGTTGCCCTGAATTTTGCGACATCTCTGATCGCCCCCGTTGTCGGTGCGATTTTCATCATCGCCCTCGTGTGGCCTCTTCAGAGCCGACTGAAGGCATACCTGCCAAATCTCCTTGCTCTGGCTATTGTCATCTCCGTTACGGTCGTCGTGTTCTGCATTTTTGCCTCGCTCGTGAGCTGGGGCTTTGGGCGAATCGCCCGAGCGTTGCTTGCCGAGTCAGCTCGGTTCCAGAGCCTTTACGATCAAGCCGCTGCCTGGATCGAAGGGTACGGGATCGCGGTAGACGGAATGTGGGCTGAGCACTTCAATTCTGCTTGGTTGCTTCGCGCTACTCAAGCCATCGCAGCCCGGATCAATACGGCAACCACATTCTGGCTGGTGGTTGTTGTGTACGTCATTCTGGGATTGCTCGAGGTCGATGATTTCAAGCGTAAGCTCATCGAACTGAAGGACAGAGAAGCCGCACGAGTGATGCTGTCCGCCAGCACAACGATCGCTTCAAAGTTTCGTCGCTATATGCTCATCAGAACCGTCATGAGCTTATCAACCGGCTTTATGGTGTGGGCATTAGCTTCCGCATCGGGGTTGCAGCTTGCCAAAGAATGGGGAGTCATTGCCTTTACGCTCAATTATATTCCGTTCATAGGTCCATTCGTCGCCACCGTCTTTCCAACCCTGTATGCGCTTGCGCAGTTCGATACCTGGCAATCAGCTCTGCTCGTCTTTGCCTGTCTGAATATCATTCAGTTCGTAATCGGAAGCTACATCGAACCCCGCGTGGCTGGGAGTGCACTCGCCATCTCGCCGTTCCTCGTTCTGTTCTCCGTGTTTTTCTGGACATTCCTTTGGGGCCTCTTCGGCGCGTTCATCGGTGTGCCGATTGCAATTGCGATCGTCACATTCTGTGCGGAGCATCCATCAAGCAAATGGCTGGCTATTCTGATGGGCCCAGCGGAGAAGCGTTCGTCCGGTACATGAGATTCCGGAAGCTCAGTCGAGGGGGCTGACGCATAGTCACTTCCTGCCGACCAACAGAGCTGACCGGCATGCCATGAGCTGTTGATCAGTTCTGTGCCAAATGCGTCCGACGGCATTTTTGCAGGTAAACGACCATTCCGATTCATTTGCCAGATCGCGTTTCTTCTCACCGTTTTTCGCTCGCGAAACTTTGTGCCAGGATTGTCTGCGAATGAAAACCGGCGGTGGAAATGACCTCGTGCTTTCAATCCCTGGCCTGCTAGGCTACGCTTCCTAGCCCCATACTCGGAGCGTGGAAATTCATTTCGCGACGAGGTCGGAGGTGCTGACCAATTGACGAGGAGCGCCCTAATGACATTAGGTGCCATTTTAATGATCTTGGCTGGGTTGGGCTTGATGGCCTACGGTCTTTTTTTCTTCTACGCGTGGTTGCCAATTCTCTATGGCCTGGTCGGCTTCGAGATCGGCGCACTTTTAGGCGTCTGGATGACAGGTGACAGTAGTTGGTTGGCTCTCATTCTTGGTGTGGCTGGCGCAATACTGCTGGCCGGTGCATTGTATTTCCTTGAGCCGTTTCGACGGATACTGCTGGGTATCTCAGCCGGGTTCATGCTTGGCATCGGCTTGGCGAATGCGTTTGGTTTTGGGAATTCATTTGGAGGGCTTGCAGGCGTTCTGTTTGCGGTAGTGCTCGGTTATGCGGGTGGGATCGCCCTTCCACGCGTATTCGACAGAATTGTCGTCGCGGTTACTGCTGCAAGCGGAGCAGCCATGATCATGAACGGAGCGCACCTTCTTCTCCCCGGCGTCACCTTGTTCGATCGCTCGGGCGGACGGTTGTTGCCCGCTCTGCTCACCATTGGGCTCGCGATAGTGGGGGTGTTCTGGCAAATGAGTAACATTCCCAAGTGGATCGAGGCGGCCGGACTGGACGCTTACAAAGGACAGGGCGATTGAAAATGTCATGCTCCAATGACCTCTGACACTCGTCGGTATGCCAAGGTTGAGGCTGACACAATCGATTAACTAAAGCCTAAGACTATTCCGCGCGGATGCGCCCGAGTCAGACGATGTCTTGCAACTTACTCAAACGCGTGATTAGCATTCTGTAAGACAACGGACCGTATTTCGCAGAGGCTACTCTCTTGACGAATCATAATCCGGTTCTCTTTCGTACTCACAACATAAAGCCGCCACATCAACTCGATGCGTGGCGCGACTGGTTCAGTCCTGTATTCGAGGTGGGGTCTCGAACCGACGAAGACGCAGGGTTCTTGGCTCAGAATGAGATTTGGGACTTGGGCAGCCTATTGGTCAGCAGAGTGACTGCGCCGCCTGTCAGCGTGGCGCGGTCCAAGGCCAACATAAGCAAAGCTCCTGCCGATCATTGGGTTCTGTCGGTCTGCCGAAATGGATCGACGATGATTGAGACGCGTGGAGCCCAGCTTTCTGTGCCGCCGGGCATCCCTTATATCTGGTCGCTCGGTCATCCCTCGAATAGTCAGCGATCGCACGTCGAGCGCCTTCAAGTCATCCTGCCTCGCGAAGAATTTCGAGATATTGCGCCAGTGTTGGATTCTGCCACTGGCACCATCTTGAACAATCCCCTGGGCGGCCTTCTCGCAGATTACTTGCTCGCTATTGATCGATGGCTGCCGACGATCGATGCTGAGGATTACCGGCGTGTGGCTGTCGCCATGCGTAGCATGTTCTCGGCCTGCATCGCCCCGTCGTCTGATAGGCTTGCGGCGGCGGAATCGGGGGTCGGCAGTGCTCGTAAAGAGCGAGTCCGACGTATCGTACACCAGCAACTTAGAACTCCCGAGTTCAGCCCAGCAGAACTTTGCAGGATGGGCGGCATCTCAAGATCTCAATTGTACCGGCTCTTCGAGCATGATGGTGGAGTTGTCCGTTATATTCAGAAATTACGGTTGCAAGCTGCTTATGCCATTCTTTCTGATCCCTCCAGCACTCGTCGGATCTACGAGATTGCCACTGACTTCTGCTTTCAGGACGCGTCAACATTCACGAGAGCGTTTCGCCAAGAGTTCCATTGTGCACCACGCGATGTACGCGCTGCGGCGCTCGATAGCATCTTGCCGGCGACCAAGACCAGCGTGGACCGCCAGGAGGCGAGCAGCTGCTATGTAGATCTGTTGGGATAGTTCAGTTGCCGAAGAACAATCGCTGGGCCGACGTGACAACGACCGCTTGCTCGATCAACAGGATGACCTCACTGTCGAACTCTGTAGGAGGAGTAAAAAAAATGAGCGACTTGGTTGTTCTCGATTTTGACGGTGTCGGGACCGCAGACGACGTGCTGAGCAAATTGCGGGGCATGCAGAAGGAGCATTTGATCGACCTTGAAGATGCCTGCATCGTAACTCGAAATGCCGAAGGCAAAATTCACGTTAAACAATCGGTCAATCTTGTTGCGCTGAGCGCTACTGGCGGCATGAGCACTGGAATGCTGCTTGGCATGCTGGCTGGGCTGCTTGTCCTGAACCCCTTGGCTGGTATGATTGTCGGCGGCTTGGCAGGGGCGGGGATGGGCGCGATCTCAGGCTCATTTGCCGACTACGGCATCAACGATGAGTTCATCAAGCGCCTGGGAGAAACGATCCCGAAAAATACCTCAGCACTTTTTATCCTGGTAAGGAGTTCCACTCCAGACAAAGTCCTACCGGAGATTGAGCCCTTCAAGCCACGCGTGATCAAGACATCTCTATCCAATGAGCAAGAAGCAAAGCTCAAAGCGGCCTTGTCCGGATCGAGTGAACCGAAAGCCTCTTAGGCTCCACGAGCTTCGGCGATTGTGTCCCGCCGCTGTCCGCAGCGCCGGGAAGATTGGCTAAGGCCCGGGCCTTCCATCGGTGATGCAGATGGTGGTCCGGGCCGCAGGCGGCGCGGCGCCGATCCTGGAGCTTTCGCCAAGATGATCGCTCTGTGATCGCGTCGATGGTTTTTCTGTCGGCTATACCGCCATAACGCTTAACCGTTCAGATGTGTATTGCACGTTGCCGACACCATCGGCGAGTGCGTGATCTGCTTTCGTGCGAACGGTTCCAGGGGTTTCGATCCCTTGAAGCGGACATGACAAGGAGTGTGGTCGCTGCCCACACCATTGCGGCGACAACTGCGACCAGTTCGATCACATTACTTTTCAGTATATCTATGAGAGCGCGATCGTCGAAAACAGCCGCCATGCTGTATTCGTAATGCAGCGTGGGGATGGGTGACAGACGATCGCTCTTTGCGAGCTGCTGTGCAGACTCAAGTTGCATCAAGGGTCCGCAGTTATATGCGGTCGGCGCTTGCATCCGTCGCGTCTTCGCGTTCTGATACATCATATTGCTCGTTCCACCGCTCACGAACGACGGAGGATCGCCATGACGCTGTATCACGGCATTGCATCGATCGATCGCATGCGCGAGGAGATCCAGGGGGTCAGATATCGCGAAGCGACGGAGACCTTCTGCCGGCTCGTCACGGACGAGAAGCAGCCGCTCAAAGGGATGATCAAGGAGGCGATCGCCGCCGCGGCGCCCTTTGTGCAGGTGCCTTCGCATCTCATGCGGTTGCCGACCGGCGAGATGCGCGGTGTCAATTACGATCACACGATCCTCGGTTGGCGCGGCGCCGTCTCGCTGCTGGAGGAGATCGGGGGGACACGCGGCATCCTGCCCTCGGTGCAGGCCATGTGGTACGTGCCGCAGGGCCTCAACATCTGGGAGCAGATCATCTGCGAATTTCCGGGCCATTACGCGCGTGATGCCGAGAAGTGCAACGCCAAGGTGCCCGATCCACATCACGAGGGCGATCGCTTCGATGGTCCCTCGTGGACGCCGCCAAAGATCTATTTCGAGGACCAGGATCCCATCGAGAAGGGGACGGTCGAAGAAAGGCTCGAGCGCATGAGCTGGGCCATTTCTGAGGGCGAGAGAGACGAGGCCTACGGGTTGTTTCTTGGCCTCGCAAAGGACCCGGCGAACCGCGAGCGTCTCAAGGATGCGATCCTTTTTTCGGGCATCATCGATCTGCAGGACACCCTCATCAATCGAGGCGGCTACCAGAACATCGGCCACAAGGCGATCCGCGCCCGCGCACTCGTCCACCTTGCCGACTATCTCGGCTGGGAGAATGCGCACGAGGTCATCTACACGGTGGTGCCGGATCTCGGGTGCGCGCCACGCCTGCATGGCCTGTGGACCGAGATCTCGAATGTGTTGCGCATGGAGGTGCCGAAGAGCGCCATGATCCCGAAGCGCAGCGACATGCCGCTCACAGAGGGTGAACTCGATCGGCTCACCGAAGCAATGCTCTGGGGCGGGCCGTTCGACGTCAATTCAGCTTTGCTTGGCCTCTACAAGCGAGGCGCGGGTATCCAGGACGTCATGGATGCCGTTTTCGTCTGCTTCCAGCGCTATCTCATCGACGTGCTCGAGCATCCCAGTCTGTTCTCGCATCCAACGCACGCGCTCGACTATGCCAACGTGGTGCAGCACTGGATCCGCAACTTCGACAATCCGCACCAGGCGAAGGGGCCGTTCATGGCAGCGCGCTTCATGAACGACACGATACGCTCGAACTCCATCTACCCGCGTGATGCCAAGTTCACACTGGAGCCGCGAAAAGCCTACAAGGCCTGGGCCGATGGCATCGCTGTCGATCGCATGCTGCCGGTCATTGAGGAGCATGTGCTCGCTCAGGATGCGCCGCGTGCCTGCGCGCTCGTTGATAGCTACCTCGAGCGCACCAGCGAGCGACGCCAGCTTCTCGACGTGATCACTTATGCCGGCTGCCATTGGCAGAACGACCCTCACGTCATGCGCAACTGCTCGTCATCGCTCGAGGAATATCGCAGCAACAAGACGCCACGGCGCGATGACATCGTGCGTGGCTACGCCAAGCACCAGTCTCGCTATATCAAGCGTGCTCAGACGCATGATTGCTACAATGTGTTTGCCGAACATTTCCGGCCGACCGAACATTGAGTGACCCCAGCGGGGCCAGTCACGAAGAGATATGCCATGACTATAAGCAACCTCGGCGATGTCTGGCGTGTTCGCAACGCCGCGGCGCAGACGCTTGCGCTCGCCGAGGACCAGGTGAAGCGCGTGATCCAGGCCGCAACCGTCGACGAGCTTGTCGGAATGATCGAGGCCTATGCACCGGCGCTGTCGACAGGACCCGAGTTCTCGCGGACGTTCGACCCGCTTGTCGAGCGCCTGTGGGCCTGGCGGGACGACCAGACACTCGCGGCCATCGCTGCGGTCTTCAAAGAGCGGGGCGTGCCTTGGGCGTCTGTCGTCAATGCTCTGCTGCCGGAAAACGGCGCGGCGATCCGCTCGGCGCTGCGCCAGCCGGCCTGGGCCCGCTTGCCGGCGTTCGTGGTTGCGTGATCGACGGGTGCGGTCTCGCACCCGCCGCGGGGGTCAGTCCGTAGCCGCCGCCACAGCGGCTGGCTGGTAGCGCAGAAGGAGGCAGCGTGAGCCGAGTGGTCGCGTCTGCAGGAGTTCCAGCTTAAGCGGGTTCGCGTCCCGCTTGAACAGCGGGTTGCCCTCTCCCATCGTGATCGGCACGAGTCCGATGCGGTACTCGTCGAAGAGCCCGTGGCGGATCAGCGTGGCCGAGAGGTCGGCGCTGCCGAAGACGAACAGGTCCTTGCCCGGTTGCTCTTTCAGCCGCGCCACCGTCTCTACGGCATCGCCTTTCACCAGCGTAGTGTTGTTCCAGTCGGCGCTCTCCACCGTGCGGGAGAACAGGTACTTCGGCACTGCATTCATGAAATGGGCGGTCTCGTCTTGAGCGGTGGTCCAGTGCGCCGCCATGCCGTCGTATGTGGTTCGTCCAAACAGCAGTGCGCCGACGTCGCCTGCCTGCTCGAGCGAGAACCGCTCCAACTCCTCACCCCAGGCATATTCGTGGAACTGGAGGTCCCAGGCTCGCGGCCCTTCGAAAAAACCATCCAGCGTGATCAGGTTCCACATGATGAGCTTGCGCAAAGCCCTTCCTCCTTATTTCGCTCGATGTCTGGCGCTCGTGCCTGGGGCGGCCAGCGGAGAACGTCAACCGCGGCGCGCCGCCTCGATCGCGGCGACATCGATCTTCTTCATGCCCATCATCGCCTCAAATGCGCGCTTGGCTTCAGCGCCACCGGCCGCCATCGCTTCGGTCAGGACGCGCGGTGTGATCTGCCAGGAGATGCCCCATTTGTCCTTGCACCAGCCGCACTGACTTTCCTGGCCGCCATTGCCAACGATGGCGTTCCAGTAGCGATCGGTCTCCTCCTGATCGTCGGTGGCGATCTGGAAAGAGAAGGCTTCGTTGTGCTTGAATACAGGACCGCCGTTGAGGCCGACGCAGGGGATGCCCGCCACTGTGAATTCGACCGTCAACACATCGCCTTCCTTGCCGGACGGATAATCGCTGGGCGCACGGTGGACGGCACTCACTGCGCTGTCGGGAAAGGTCTCGGCATAGAAGCGGGCGGCAGCCTCGGCGTCCTTGTCATACCATACGCAGATCGTGTTCTTCGCCATCGGGTGTCCTTTCGTTTTCGGGCGACTCAATGATCTCAGTCACAAGGACGAAATGGCCCACGCCGATCCGACATCTCGATATTCTTTTTCTGTCAGGTTCAGGGATGGGTTGATTTCGCAAAACTTGCGATGGAAAATTTGATCTGAAAGCTGCGTGGGTGCCAGCAGGTTAGCCTGTGGTCGGCGCTCGCTGCGTCGCATTGAGGCAGCGCGGATCAAGCGGGGGCAGCTTCGTGATCCATTTGCCCCCACCCGTAGCTCTTCGCTGACCTTGCCAATTATGTTTGCGGTTAGCTCCGTCGACCGGAATCCGGTGGGCAGGTAAGTGCGATCACTCCGCCGATGTCTTTGGCGTTCTCGATCTGCCGGCATGCAGTGACAAGCTCGGCATACTGGGTCTTGCCGATTGCAGCCACGGTGCCGATCGGCGCCAGCCTCTGCGCCAGTTCGTCGAAGGTCATGATGAACTCGCGCCCCGTCGCTTGCAACGTATGGGCGACGCCGTCATGGGTGAAGATCGTCACGCGTGGCGAGAAGAGCGGCTGCGTATGTGAGGGAATGACGCGAACGCGCTGCATCATGGCGTCGAGACCCGGCGGATCGGCATCGCCGACCTTCTGCGCCACGTTCTTCGTCACCGGGAATCCTCCGGTCAATATAGCGTAGGCGGCGTAGTAGTGCGGTTGCTCAGGTCCAGGTTCGAGATCGGTCCGTTTCGAGGGAAACGCTGGGCTAGGATATTGGGTCTCGAGCCAGTTAACGACGCACTCGACCCGCTCAACCTGCTCAGCGCGGATGCTGTCGCGCTTGCATAGCGCCGCTGTGACGTCGACATGGGCGATGTTGTAGCCCGCGGTCGAATAGATGCGATAGAGCGTCTCGAGGAAAACCCATTTCTCGCCAAGTTTTGCGGTGATGTCGGCGAGGTCGGCCGTGCGTGCTCCGGAAAAACTGTGACTGAGGTGGCCTTCCCTGTTTCCAAGATAAGAGAAATAGAAGCCGGCCTCGCCCTCGAACACCGTATCGCCGCCGGGAATATTCTGGCGAGCCAGGCCCACGGCCAGCAGCGCATTGCGTACGGCGGCGCCCTCTCGCACGGAGCGACCACCGCTACGCCCGCCTTCGAGGTTGCCTGCCGCCAGATTGACGCATTGCGCCAGCGCACCATGTACCTGGTCGGCGCTCAGCCTCATGATTTTGGCAATGGCGGCCGCGGCTCCGAATATGCTGAACAAGGCGCCCGAGTGAAAACCGCGCGCCAGGATGGCCGGTACGAAATCGGCGGCCAGGCGTTCCATGATTTCGTAACCGGCAACGACGCCGGTCAGGAAATCGCGTCCCGAGCATCGCGTGGCCTCAGCCGCCAGCAGCGCGGCGGGGATGACGGCACAGTTTGGATGGCCCACCATGCGGAATGTGTCCCACTTGCCGCCACCGAAGATCATCTCGGCATTGATGAAGGCTGCGCCGGCGCGCGAGAAGCGCCGGCCGTCGACCAGCGCCGTGACGGTGCCGACAGCGCCCTGCTCATCTTCCTCGACAAGGCGGATCGCCTGCTTCGTCTCCGGGAAGTCGTGTCCGAGAAGGGCCGACGAGAGCGCCTGCAAAGTAACGCCACGCGCCCGGTCGACGACCTGCGGTGGCAAATCAGCAAAGGTCAGTCCCGCAACCCAATTCGACAGTTGGCGATTAATGCTTTCCTTTGGCATGCGGCTCCCCTGTGAAGCGATCGAGCAGTCACGGTGCCATTCAAGCAGGTTGTTAATCCGCCGCGCAAACGCGACACGGCTCGGCATTCCATGCGTCGTAGTATTCCATGGCATTCCCGTGATGTTGGATCAGCACCGTCCGGGCAACTCAATAGGAGTGCAAGATGGCTTTACGACTCGCGTCGGCGCTTGCAATCGGCCAAGTGCTGGAGATCAGCTTCGCGACATTCACGCCTCGAATTACTATTCACTCCGAACGCGAGCTAACCGTGGAAATCATTGCGGGCGACAATGTCGGTTTTTCGGACACTGTCGAATATCAGGTCGTCGCGGTTCGCGATGACTTGCTCATTCTGTCGTGGCAGGAGCACATCGGCAGCACGGTTGTGCATGTGCTCGATCTCGCTGCCGATGAAGCATACACCGCGGTAACGCCAGCCAAAGGGGCTTTCATGCGCTTGACGGGCCGGATCGAAGTCAAATCTGGATGATCTCCCGCGCTTGAGATGCCGTCTGATCGTCGCCGATCATTTCGCATAGCGTCGCGCTACCCGTTTTGGGGGCGTTAAGCAGACACTGATGGGAGGCGATGGGGCGCCAGGAGTGCGATGGACTACAAGCGCCTGCAAGGTGCCTGTAGAGTGTCTACAGATTGTTCATCGGATAAAAACCGTCCAAGCGGCCGATCAAAACGGAGAAAACGACTGTCTTGTCTCTCCACCCAACGGTTGCCTCGGACGCAATCAGGGTCTGTAATGGTGCTTCACCGAGAATAGGGAGGGGGAGGACGATGAGAGCAGAAATTACCGCCTCGGCGGATCGCGAGGCGGTTTCGCAGGTGCGTCGCGCCAGGGTGCCGGCCGAGTTTCTTGCGGAACAGGTTGCTGATCCTGACGCACAATGGAGCCTCGGTACATTCGGTGCCATCGCCGAGTTTTCGCGCGACCCTCTAGAGCCTGCGCAACTCGACTCGCATTCCGTCATTACGTCGCGAGGCGCACTCGCCTTGGTGCTGCCCGCCGCGCTCCAGTTGGTCGCCTTCGAGACTGTGACCAAAGACAGTTGGAGCTCGCGCGTAGCTCTCTGTCTTCCTCGTGATCAGAGTGTCATGAGCCGCCGCTCCGTGCTGACCGAGCTTGGTCCCGACCGTGCGGCGCTCCGCCCGGAAGATCGCGATGCGATCCTGTTCGATGTCGGCGTGGATGCCTGGCAGACGGATGTCTGCATCCGAGTCCACGACAGGGAACTCGTCGCACGCTTTCGCGAAGTGTGCGGCACAACAACATTCGCGCCGGGAAGTGCCGCGGGCCGTCTCATTCTGGAAACCAGCCCAAATCGGGTCTTGATCAGCCGCGTTGGACGGATCGAGGTCTATCAGCCCATTCCGCCGGCCCATGGCAAAAGCCCTGAGGGACCGCATACGCACGTCCTCCCCGACCTTCTGCGTCGGCGCAGAACACATGCCGCAACCGAGCCCATCCCTGCGGACCTTGTTCCCTGCGCGCATCTTTATCCGCCGCATCCGGCCAAGGACGCCATGGGATATCCGCAACCATTTGATTCAGAGCGACAAGCGCACTTCGATGCGATGCTGCAGACGTTCGGCGAATCCAAGTTCGCCGCCCTGAAGAAGCAGGTCCGGGCAGCCGTGATCGAAGGTCAGGATCCTCACGACATGCTTATGAACGGCCGCTTCACAAGAACCACGATCCGCGTGGCCCTGCGGCAGATGCGCGAGGCGAAGGAAGGCTGGCCGGCGCTTCCGGGTTGGCTCTCTGTGCACGATACGGCGGCTTCACGCCAGGATGACGACGAGCGCCACATCCATCATCGATAGGCTGTCATTTTATCGCGACGTCGGGATAACGGCAGGCGGCCGATATATCCCCGACGCCGCGCTACGTGATCGGCGGCAGACCTTCGCCATGACGGATGTCGTTGATGACTTCCTTCACGCGTTGGCGCAGCGGCTTCATCTGCAGGCCGAATTCCTCGACGAGTCGCCGATTGTCGATCATGAAGTTCCCTGAGATGGCCCGCCCGCCCGCCTTCTCCTTGAAACGGATGTCGGCCTGGGGCAGGAACTCTTTCACGATCGCCGCAAGCTCGCCCATGCTCACCGGATAGCCGCCCGAATTGTAGGTCGTGTGTTTCGGCTTATCGGACAGCGTCACGCGTGTGAACGCCTCGGCCATATCCTCGACATGGATGATGCAGCGCATAGCGTCGGCGTGGGGGAATTCCACGGAATTGCCGCGCGCTGGCTGGCACATGCAGTTGACGTGATCGATTGAACCGAACCTCTTGTCGGGGCCAGTCACGTTTGCCGGCCGGATGCAGGTAATGGTCATACCCCAGGCACGGCGGTAGTCGTGCGCCTGCCACTCGTTGATGATCTTGTTGACAGCGTACTGCGTGTCGCCATGCCGCTCGTCGCCCTCGTTGACGAGCCGCTCGCCGAATTTCGCCTGCTGGCCACTGACCGCGACCGAACTCGCGAACACAGTATGCTTCACGCCCATGCGACGGGCCGCCTCGAAGCAGTTGTCCATGCCCTGAATGTCAAGCTTGAACGCGACATGCGGGGCGAGGTCGCCGATGAAGTAGGAAAGGTTCACCAGCTTCTCGGCCTTCGCCTCCTGCACGGCGCCGATGACGTCATCGAACTGGGTGACGTCGCCCCGCACCACCTTCACCTTCTCACCAAGTGACGCGAACGCTGCCGTCGCACCGGCAACGTCGATGTCCATGCACGTGACGCTCTGGCCCGCCCCGACCAGGATCGGGATCATGCGCCGACCGATGAAGCCCGCCCCGCCGATCACCAGCACTGTCATGTCGCTTCCCCGTGGATGTGGCGCCGGCGACCATAGGCGACGGACGCAAATCAGATCGTTCCCAGCTCAGGCAGCGCGGCCCACCGACGAAGTCGTCAGACCGGCGTGATGCTCTGGTGTCGAAGCAGAGCGTGTGCGTTACGCTGCATTCGTTGCCAGCAGGCAGAACGCTACGCCGTTTTTTCCTGGTTTGTCATCCGTCGCGAAGAAATCACTCGCGGCCGCACGGAATGCTCGCAACCAATCTCGCCTCGAGCGGCAGCTTTATCGTCCTCTCTAAGCGGCCCGCTGGTTGCAACTTTGCTAGATGATAGTTGCGGTTGCGATGATCGCGATGCGTCAGAGGCTCAAGGAGAAGCTGGCGAGGCGCAGATCCTTGCGTGATACTCACTCCATGTCCGGCAGTGAAACTGCCGCGATATGGAGGAAACATATATGAAAATCGGATATCTCTTGCTCGCTGCCACGGCCTGGTTGGCAGCTTCGTTTCCTGTGATGGCGGAAGAAAACTGGCCGACGAAGCCGGTGCACATCGTCGTCGGCTTCGCTCCGGGGGGCGGTACGGACAATGCAACGCGCCCATTCGCTGACCGGCTGGGACGCGTGTTCAATCAGCAATTCGTCGTCGAGAATCGGGCCGGCGCGTCAGGCACCATCGGCGCGGAGGCTGTTGCACGAGCAAAACCTGACGGTTACACGTTTCTCGCCACGGGCTCGCCCGTTATGACCGTGGTGCCGCATGCGCGGAAGCTCAACTGGGACGTGTTCAAGGACTTTACCCCGGTGGCCCGCTTCACTGACTACATGCTGCCAATCATGGTGCATCCGTCCGTTCCGGTGAAGACGATCCAGGAACTCAAGACCTATTCTCAAGCCAATCCAGGCAAGCTGAACTGCGGATCCGCAGGGCTTGGTACATTTACTCACCTGATTTGTGAATCGCTGAAAAGGCAGGCCGGTATTGACAATCTGCATGTGCCTTATCGCGGTGGCGCAGATGCGCTCAACGATTTTCTGGCCGGTGTGACGCAAATCCATTCCGAGCCGAATGGACTACCGCATGTAAAATCCGGCAAGGGCCGGCTACTTGCCATCGCCGATCGCGAACGCCACCCGGATTTTCCGGACGTCCCTTTGATCTCCGAGGTCTATCCGGACATCAAGATCGTAGGCTGGTACGGTTTGCTTGCGCCCACGGGCACGTCGCCCGCGATCATCAAGAAGCTCAACGAAGAGATACAGAAGATCGCGGCCTTGCCGGAGCTGAAGCCGTTTTTCCTCAATCTTGCGCTGCGTCCGGTGACGGGCTCGCCGGAGCAGTTCGGTACGCTCCTGAAGGCAGACTTTGAGTACTACGGCAAACTGGTGAAGGCTATGAACCTGAAGCTCGAGTAGGGCAGGTTTGTTTTGGACCGAAGCGGCCATGCGGCATCGACGGAATTGCGGGATGGTTCGGTCCATCAAATGGCTTCTTAGCCTGTGTAACTTGCGCGTGCCGGTTCGCCGGAGAGGCGCGCAAGTTAGAATCGGAGAACGAGACGCTTCGGAGATGGCCGAAGCATCGGCACGCGCAATCCGCTACGATTGGCGAGCATTCCGAGAGCGGAGATCGAGAGCATGGCGAATCAATCCCTATTTTCCGAGGTCGCCACAGCCACTGGCGATCCGGCGCGCGCAAGCATGCTGCACGCCCTGATGGACGGCCGCGCACTGACGGCGAATGAATTGGCACGCGCGGCGGGAATTACCCCGCAATCCGCCAGCAGTCATTTGTCTCGCATGACCGCGCTCGGTCTGCTCGTCGTCGAGAAGCAAGGTCGCCACCGCTACCACCGCCTCGCGACGCTCTCCGTCGCGCATATGATGGAAAGCATCATGCAAGTGGCGGCCGACATTTCGCCCGATCACAAGCGGCTGGTCGTAGGGCCGCGCGACGCCGCGCTGCGGAAGGCGAGAACTTGCTACGATCATTTCGCCGGACGGCTGGGTGTTGCGCTGGCCGATGCCATGGTCGAACACGGACGGGTCGAACTGACGAGCGACGCGGGCATCCTGACCCAGCCCGGCATTGCGTTTTTGAATGAACTCGGGATCGACATGGAACCGATACTGGCGCGCCGCACGACGCGATCAGGTCGCGTTCTCTGTCGCCCCTGTCTTGATTGGAGCGAGCGGCGGCCGCACCTCGCAGGATCGCTCGGTGCTGTACTGTGCGCGCACAGCATGGAGAACGGCTGGACGCGGCGTTCGGATCAATCTCGCGCCGTCGTCATTACGCCTAAAGGGGAGCGTGTCTTCCGAGAAAAGTTTGGCGCACAACTCGCACCATAAATACTTCCGAGACATCTTAGGCTCCGCGTTGCCAGCAGCCACTTTCGGACCCGATGCCAACCTGAGACGATGGCCTTCTGCCCGGCCTGGAAGGGTACGCGGACCGCGGCGGTCAATCGGCGGCAAATCGCGCAGCCGCAGGGCGGGCATTTTCAGAATCGAACAATCATGAGCACGGAGAACCGGTCAATGGCGGATCGTATCGCAGGTAGGAGTTATGGGACCGTCAGTCCTGGCAGGCGGAAGGAGATGACTGGCCTTGAGTTTGTTCAAGGTCTCGCAGACGGAACGCTACCGCTCAACATGATCGCTCAGACGTTGGCTTATGATGTGACCGAGGCGGAGAAGGGACGCGTCGTCGTCACTGCCGTCCCCACTTCCGCGCTCCTTAATCCGGCCGGTACCGTGCATGGCGGCTTCACCGCCACGCTGCTCGATAGCTGCATGGGGCTGGCTATCCAATCCACCTTGGAGAAGGGTGTCGGCAGTACGACGCTCGAGTTCAAGATTACGCTGATCCGTGCGATCACGCCGGAGACGGGCCTGATCAGGGCCGAAGGCAAAGTGCTCAATTGTGGACGTCGCATCGGCACCGCGGAAGGCACCGTCACGGATAGCAAAGGGCGATTGCTTGCGCACGGCACAACAACCTGCCTCGTTTTCCCGACCTTATGAAGCCTGCAACGACAGCGAGATCGCCTCTTCGGTCAACGGCTGAACACCGCGAGCCGTGTGATTCCAGGAGATCACGCACGGTTGTAGGATCGCTCGGAGGCGCAATGTCTTCGGCGATTTGCAAACTTCGGAGCGTGTTCGGCTTGAAAGGCGGTGGGCTTCGCACATCCCGCTCGTGTTCGGAAGACTACGGATCACTGGACAAATCGCATCCTACGAAAACCGAACGACGCGCTTTCTGGTGCACCTCTGCTCTATCCGGTTGCCGCTCGCTTTCGGCGACGCTAGGCTTCCAAGAAATCAGGATCGCCACAGAAGCGATCACAGATCGTCCAGGAACGATATCTGCGCTGTAACGCCTGCAACGTGTAGGCCGATCGGAGCGATGCGAGCCAGGGTGGTCTCGATGGGAAGGAAGACGCCATGCCCGGCGAGGGCTACCGCGCCGTGCTGTGCACGGAGGGCGGTGTATGTTGATATTCATCATGCGCAGGTTGATCCTGGCTGCGATCACCTGCGTGATGATCTCGATCCTGACGTTCATCATCATCCGGCTTCCGCCCGGTGATTTCGTCGACGCTTACATCGCCAATCTCGCGGCGAGCGGCAGTACGGTAACAGCCGAGCAAGCGCAGGCGTTACGCCATGAGTACGGCCTCGACCGCTCGGTCTTCGTTCAGTACGGCTTATGGATCAGCCGCGTCGTCCAAGGCGATTTCGGCATCTCCATGATGTGGAGCCGGCCGGTGACGGAGGTGATCGGTGATCGCCTATGGCTGACCATGGTGGTGTCGTTCGCGGCTTTGTTTCTCACCTGGATGATTGCATTACCAATTGGTATATATTCGGCGGTGCGGCAATATTCGATTGGCGACTACGTCGCGACGACGGTTGGTTTCATTGGACTCGCCATCCCGAATTTTCTGCTGGCGCTGATCCTGATGTATGCCGGCTTTCGCTATTTCGGATTGGCGATCGGGGGGCTTTTCTCTGCCGAGTACGCCGAGGCGCCTTGGAGCTGGGCGAAGCTCTGGGATTTGATGAAGCACGTGCCGCTCCCGGCCTGCATTTTGGCGTTGGCTGGCACGGCTCAGCTCATTCGGATCATGCGCGCCAATTTGCTTGATGAGCTACGCAAACCCTATGTCGTCACCGCTCGCGCCAAGGGCATCAGCGAGCGGCGACTTTTGCTGAAGTATCCGGTTCGAGCGGCGCTCAATCCGTTCGCGAGTGCCATCGCCTATCTGTTTCCTTATCTCGTCTCGGGCAGCATTATCGTCTCGCTCGTCCTCGGGCTGCCGACGGTTGGTCCGCTGCTGCTGCAAGCTCTGGTGGCCCAGGACATGTTTCTGGCCGGGAGTATCGTGCTCCTGCTTGGCATCATGACCGTGGTCGGCACCTTCATCTCCGACCTTCTGCTCATGTGGATCGAGCCGCGCATCCGGCTGCAGGGGCGCTTATGACATCGCCCCTGCACAGCGCCGGCGCCGAGGACCGTTTTGCCGAGGCGACACAACTGCAACTCACATGGTGGCGTTTCAAGCGGCACAAGCTGGCGCTCGTCAGCTTGTTCATCGTTGCCTTTTTCTATCTGGTCGCGCTGCTTGCTGACTTTCTCGCGATCAACGATCCGCACGCGACGGACGCCCGGCGCAGCTTCATCCCACCACAAAGCATCCACCTGTTCGATGATGGACGGCTGAGCCCCCACATCTTCGGGCTCCAAGGCAAGCGGAACCCGCGCACGTTCAAGCTCGCCTATACGCCCGATCCAACACGCAAGCTTCCCGTGCGCTTCTTCGCGCGGGGCTACGATTATCATTTCCTCGGTCTCATTCCGACCAACGTCCACATCCTCGGCGTCGAAGGTGGGCAGGCGGTCGATGGCATTTTTCTGCTCGGAACCGACCAGCTCGGCCGCGATCTTTATTCGCGCCTCGTCGTTGCCACGCGCATCTCGCTTACGATCGGGCTTGCGGGTGTGATGGTCAGCCTGCTTTTGGGTGTGCTGCTCGGCGGCATCTCAGGACTTTATGGAGGATTTGTCGACACGGCGATCCAACGCGTCATTGAAATGGTGCGCTCGATTCCGACGATACCTCTGTGGATGGGACTGGCTGCCGCGCTGCCTAATACGTGGAGCGTGATCCAAGTCTATTTTGCCATCACGCTGATCATCTCGCTGTTCGGCTGGACGGAGCTGGCGCGCGTCGTGCGTGGCCGTTTCCTTGCATTGCGCGAGGAGGACTTCGTCATCGCGGCCGAGCTTGCCGGGGCGAGCCAGCTTCGCATCGTCTTCCGCCACATGCTGCCGTCGTTCGCGAGCCACGTGATCGCTGCGACGAGTCTCGCGCTGCCGGCCATGATCATCAGCGAAACATCGCTCAGTTTTCTCGGACTGGGCCTGCGTGCTCCGGCCATTAGCTGGGGCATTCTCCTGCAGGACGCGCAGAATGTTCAGGTGCTGGCGACCGCTCCGTGGCTGCTGATCGCGGCCGTGCCAGTGATCCTTGTGATCCTGGCCTTCAATTTCCTTGGCGACGGCTTACGCGATGCGGCGGACCCTTATGGCTGAATCGAAACCTCTGCTCTCGGTGCGTGATCTCGTCGTCGAGTTCGGTCTCGACCAAGGGACGGTGCGCGCTCTCGAGGGGGTCAACCTCGACCTCAGCCCTGGCCGCGTGCTGGGCGTGGTCGGTGAGAGCGGCTGCGGGAAGAGTGTCACGGCGCGCGCGATCCTTGGCATTATCGACCGGCCGGGACGTGTGGTCGCCGGCCGTGTCGTGCTCGATCCGGATACCGGGGATGAGCAAGAACTCACAGCATTGGCGCCGGATAGCCTCGCTATGCGTAGCGTGCGTGGACGCCGCATCGGGCTCATCTTCCAGGAGCCGATGACGGCGCTGAGCAACCACTACACAGTGGGCAACCAGATTATCGAGGCCATCCGCGCGCACTCACGGATCGACCAGAAAGAGGCGACGGCCGGGGCGATCAAGCTTCTCGGCGAGGTCGGGATTCCGCGGCCGGAACTGCGCATCAACGCTTATCCTTTCCAACTGAGCGGTGGTCTGCGCCAACGCGTCGGCATCGCCATGGCGCTGGCGGGCAGCCCCGACATTCTGATTGCCGACGAGCCGACCACGGCGCTCGATGTCACGACCCAGGCGCAGGTGTTGGCCCTGCTGCGTCGCCTGCAACGAGAGCGCAATATCGCCCTCATGCTCATCACCCACGATATGGGGGTCATCGCGCAGATGGCCGACGATGTGCTGGTCATGTATCTGGGGCGCGTGGTCGAGAAGGCCTCCGTCCATCGCCTTTTCAAATCGCCATGTCATCCCTACACGCGCGCGCTGTTGCGCTCCGTGCCGAACATCCGTGCCGCGCCGCGCGAGCGGCTTGCCTCGATCGGTGGTGCGGTGCCGCATCCGGGCCGGCGGCCGAGCGGCTGCTCATTTCATCCGCGCTGCCCGGAGATCATCGGCGAGCGCTGTATGCACGAGGTGCCGCCACCTGTTCCTGCCAAGGCCGATGGAGCCGCCTGTTTTCACGCGGAGGCGGTAACATGAACGTGCTCGAGGTCGACGATCTGACCAAGCATTTTCCGATCCGCGCGGGCCTCCTGCAAAAGGAGGTCGGTCGGATCCGGGCGGTAGACGGGGTGACATTCAGCCTTGAGCGCGGCGAGACACTGGGGCTGGTCGGCGAAAGTGGTTGCGGCAAGACAACGGTCGCGCGCTGCATTCTTCGAGCTTTGCTGCCAACGTCGGGTGCCATCCGCTTCGCCACCGGTGAGGGCCAGACCGTCGATCTCGCGCCGCTGTCGCGCAGGGAGATGCGTCCGCTGCGTCGTCACATCCAGATGATCTTTCAGGATCCATACGCATCGCTCAATCCGCGCATGCTGGTGGGCGACATCATTGCCGAGCCGATGCTCGTCAACGGTGTGCCGGCGTCCGAGCGACAGGGTCGTGTGCTGGAGCTGCTGGATCTGGTCGGCCTGCCGGCCGTTGCGCGCACGCGCTTTCCGTTTGCCTTCAGTGGCGGCCAGCGCCAGCGTATCGGCATTGCGCGCGCTCTGGCGCTCAATCCCTCGTTGATTGTCGCCGACGAGCCGGTCTCGGCGCTCGACGTCTCGGTGCAGGCGCAAATCGTCAACCTGCTGCTCGACCTGCAGGATCGCCTGCGGCTTTCCATGCTGTTTGTGGCACATGACCTCGGTGTGGTGCGCCACGTCAGTGACCGCGTTGCCGTGATGTACGTCGGGCGCATCGTCGAAGTGGCACCGACCAATGACCTGTTCAGCCAGCCGCGGCATCCTTATACGGCGGCGCTGCTTGCGGCGGTGCCGAAGCCAGATCCCGATTTGCGCGAGGTCGCTCCGCCGCTCGCCGGTGAAGTCGCCGATGCCTCGAACGTCCCCAAAGGTTGCGCCTTCCATCCCCGCTGCCCGTTCGCCGTCGACCGCTGTCGAAGCGAGCGGCCGGAGCTGGAGGAGACCATTTCAGGCCACATGGCTGCGTGCCACCGTGCACGCGAGCTCGACCTGCCCGGCGTCACGTGATCAAGGAGAGACGGCATGGCGTACACTAAGTTCACTTTGGCTTTGGCATTGGCCGCTTTGGCATTCGGGCCACAGATTGCCTCCGCCCAATCCGAACTCGAAAAGTCCGGTCTCATCGGCAAGCTCGAGACGGTGGAGATCATCACCGACTCGGCAAAAATGCCGAAGGCTTTCCAGGAGGCACCGCAACTCGCCGAGCAGGTCAAGGCCGGCAAGTTACCACCGGTAGCGGAGCGGCTGCCGAGCGAGCCGATGGTGCTGCAGCCATTGCGGAGCGTCGGCAAATATGGCGGTATCTGGCGGCGCGGTTTCCTTGGCCCCGGGGATAGCGAGAACGGCAATCGCCTGCGCTCGGCCGACAAGCTGGTCTTTTTCGATGCGACGGGCACCCAGCTCCGGCCGAACGTCGCTAAGGCCTGGCAAGTGAGCGAGGACGGCAAGACGACGACCATCTCTTTGCGCAAAGGCATGCGCTGGTCGGATGGCGCGCCGTTTAACGCCGATGACTTCGTCTTCTGGTTCGAGGACATCTATCAGAACAAAGACATCGTCTCGTCGCCCGCTCCGGAGCTGATGCTCAAAGGCAAGCCAGCGCGGATTGTAAAGGTCGATGAGACCACCGTTCGTTTCGAGTTCGACGAGCCCTATTACCTGTTCCTTAATCTGCTCGCCGGCGACACTCAGATCGGGGGTGGCCAGTCGCGCCTCCAATCGGACGGACGCATGCTCGGCCTCTACGCGCCGGCCCACTACCTGAAGCAGTTCTTGCCCAAATACAGCTCGCTCGAGCAGGTGACCGCAAAGGCGACCGCGGCGGGCTTCAAGAATTGGGTGGAGTACCTTCGCGTGCGTGGTGACTGGCGCCTCAATACGGAACTTCCGACGCTCGCTGCGTGGAAGGTCGTCCAGCCCATAAACACCCAGACTTGGATCATGGAACGAAATCCGTACTACTGGGTCGTGGACACCGCCGGAAACCAGCTTCCCTACATTGACCGGCTGCAGCTTGCGCTCGCCGAGAATCCGGAGGTCATCAACCTGCGCGCCATCGCCGGTGAGTACGATTTCATGGAGCGCTTCATCGACATTTCGAAGCTGCCGGTGTTTCTCGAGAACGCCGAGAAAGGCAATTACAAGGTTGCGCTCGACAAGGGCTTTTCGGGGGGTGACTCGCTGATCGTCCTCAATCATGCGTATCGCGGTGATCCCGAGATCGCAAAGTGGATCGGCAACACTGAGTTTCGCCGCGCGCTATCGCTTGCCATCGATCGTGACCAGATCAACGAGGCCTTCGGGCTCGGCCTCGGTATACCAGGCTCGGTGGCGCCGGCCGAGATCATGCCAGAGAGTCCGGGACCCGAGTGGCGCAAGACATGGGCCACTTTCGACAAGGCGAAGGCCAATGCCATGCTCGACCAGCTCGGGCTGACGAAGAAGGATAGCGAGGGCTATCGGCTCAGGACCGACAACGGACAGCGGCTGCGATTCCAGATCGACGTCGTGCAGTCTCTGACGCCGACCTGGCCGGCTCAGGCTGAGATGATCGTGCAGCAATGGCGCGCCGTTGGCATTGCCGCCGACACCAAGCTGTTCGAGCGCGGGCTCTTCTACACGAGAGTGCGGAACGATCAGCACCAGATGACCATCTTCTCGAATGGCGGCAGCGAGAGCATGTACCTCTATCCGGTGCCGGTGCTGCCGACCGATCCGCAATCGAGTCAGCTCGGTGCAGCCCACGCCAAATGGTTCGTCTCGAATGGTGCAGATGGCCTCAAGCCCGAGAATGCAGAGATGATCCGTGCCTTCGAGCTATATCGCTCAGCCGCGCGCGAGCAGACCGAGGGGCGCAATAAGATCGCGCAAGAGATCTGGAAGATTCACGTCGACCAGGTTTTCTCGATCGGCATCGTGGGCCAGTCGCCGGCATACATGGGCACACGCGTCGTCAGCAATCGCCTTGAGAACGTTCCCGAGCGTCTGTGCATCTCGCAGCATTGTCGCACGCCTTGGAGCGGCCATCCGGATCAGTGGTTCTACAAGTAGGCGGGCCGACGCTTCTGGGGCGTGCAGCAGCCCCAGGAGTGCCAAGGCCATCGGTGGGGCACGCCGGGTCTCGATCGTACCCTGTTCAACTCTGTCCGCGCTTACTGCCTAGACGTCAGGACGTGGTTGAGGCGTCGCAGCGCTTCCAAATGCAGCGGTTCGGACCGGTCATGGGTCTCAGCCCTGTCAAGCGTTTGTAGTGGATGGCTCACACCCATCCACTCAAATGGCTATACACCCCAGCATCAGTTCGGCATTCGATGCCACCACTGACATACTGATTGCGCGAGGCGGAAAAATGGGCATGGCGAACTGCCGCTCATATGCGCAGCCGCGGCAATCGTATTTGGTGCGATTCGTCAAATGTAGGGAGGTGGCGAGCTAGATGTTTAGCTCCTGCCGGCCGCTTACCCTTTGGTTGCCGACTTGGGTGCGATGTAAGACGGCTTCCGAAGAAAATCGGCAACTATTGGATTTTCAATCCAAATTTTTGGCGCACCCGATAGGATTCGAACCTATGACCTTCGCCTTCGGAGGGCGACACTCTATCCAGCTGAGCTACGGGTGCTGCTCACGTCACTGATAGCCGATGGCGGCGCGACCTGCAATCGTATGTCGGAGCTATCCGACAGGCATCCGGTGCCCGGAAGCCTGAAGGGCCTTCGACTGGCGTTCGGAGCGTCGGTGCGGTAGATGGTTCTGCGTCAGGCCCGCGACCGGAGGGCCCTTGGATGCCAAGAAAAAGCCGAACGCAACCGCATGATTTCTGTCGTCATTCCGACCCTCAATGCCGAATCGGGACTGGCGGCTTGCCTCTCAGCGCTGGTGCCGGCGACTGTGGATGGCCTAGTTCGCGAAGTCGTCGTCGTCGATGGAGGATCAACCGATCGGACACTGCTCATCGCTGATCAGGCGGGGACGCGTGTGATCCAGTCGCCTCCCGGTCGGGGCCGACAGCTCCAGGCCGGGGCGGAGGCCGCCCGCTTCGATTGGATTCTTTTCGTGCACGCCGACACGATGCTCCAGCCCGGCTGGGAGCGTGAGGTCGCAGCCTTCATCGAACGTGTCGACATGGGACAGAGGCGGGACGCCGCGGCGGTATTCCGCTTCGCATTGGACGACGTGGGATTTCTTCCGAGATTCATTGAGGCGGGAGTTACATTGCGTGCCAGCGCCTTGCGGCTTCCCTACGGCGACCAGGGTCTGCTCATCCCGCGCCGGCTCTATGATAGGATCGGTGGCTTCCGTGACATGCCATTGATGGAGGATGTGGACATCATCCGTCGCCTCGGGCGTGCTCGCACCGTCGTGTTGCGCGCCACCGCTGTCACAAGCGCTATCCGTTACAAGCGCGATGGATATCTGTCGCGTGTCGCGCGCAATCTTGCATGCCTGACGCTCTATTATTCACGTGTGCCGCCACGCGTTATTGCGAGATTCTACGGATAGCGTCAGTGATCACATGCTTTCAATTTGCTGTGAGGCCAGTTGACGTTAGCTGCCTTTCCATCGTCGCGGCCAGAGCTTGGCCCTATGCTGCGTACTTGCCTTAAATGGCGCGCTGTCCAGGGAGACGTCCATGCAGAGCATTTCACGTCGCGGCTTCGTTATATCGGCAGCCGCCGCCGGTGCCGCTTTCGGCCTCGATGGTCCGCTCGAATTTCTTCGCCCTGCGTATGCACAAGGTGGTTCGGGAGATACGTCACCAGGGTTCGCCAAATTCAAGGTCGGCGATTGGTCTGTGACTTCGATCTACGACGGCATTTGGGAGAAGGCACACGATCCTGGTTTCATCAAGAACGCCACCGTCGATGAGACGAAAGCTAACCTGAAGGCTGCGGGCCTAACCGATGCGTTCGTGCCGGTCACCTTTACGGTGACCGTGGTCGAGAAAGACGGCAAGACGATTATGTTTGACAGCGGTACGGGTGGCCAGATGAGCCCGAAGGCCGGCCTGCTCGCCAAGCAGAACCTGAAGGCTGCGGGTATCGAAGCCGATAAAATCTCGACCATCATCGTCACGCACTTCCATCCTGACCACATCTTTGGCCTGATGGCGAAGGACACCAATGCTCAGGTGTTCCCGGATGCCGAGATCATCGTGCCCGAAGGCGAGTACAAATATTGGACGGACGCCGCCCTCGTGGACAAGCTTCCCGCGGCGCGGCAGGGACTGGTCAAGCGCATCCAAGCGACGTTGCCGACCTGGAAGAACGTGAAGCAGGTCGCAGACGGTGCTGAAGCGATGGCCGGGATCAAGGCTATCAATACCAATGGACATACGCCGGGCCACACGAGCTACGATCTGTCCTCCGGCAACACGAAACTGATCGTAACCGGCGACATCACCAATATTCCCGCGCTGTTCATGAAGCATCCGAACTGGCACGCGTCGTTCGATCAGGATGCCGCACTGGCGGAGAAGTCGCGCCGGATGATCTTCGGGCAAGCGGTCGCCGACGGTGCAATACTCACGGGCTATCATTGGGGGATGCCCGGCGCGGGCACCATGAAGAAGGATGGCGACGGTTACGCTCTTGTACCTGTTACACCGGCCTGACGGCGCGCAGCATCCTCTCTTCCATGCGTCACAAGTCGGGATTCAGAAAACCAGTTGTCAGGGCGTCGCCAAAACCGGCGGCGCCCTTTGCATGCCGGCTAGTCATCATGGTCAAGCTGCCCATCGCAGGCCGTGTCAAGACGCGCCTCGCACGCGAGATCGGGGCGACCGAGGCGACGCGCTTCTACCGAGCGACCCTGCACGCTGTTGTGGCGCGCCTTTCCCGGCAACCATTCTGGAAAACGTATCTCGCGGTCAGTCCGGACACTGGCACCAGCCGAATGCTGCCACAGGGTGTCACTCGTATTCCGCAAGGCGGAGGTGATCTGGGTGTGCGGATGCAACGGCCGATGAGGTGCCTGCCGCCCGGACCCGTCTGTGTGATCGGCACCGACATTCCGAGTATCAATGCCCGTGATGTGCGCATTGCGTTTCGATGGCTGGGTCGCCGTGATGTCGTTTTCGGCCCTGCGGAGGATGGCGGTTTCTGGCTGGTGGGAATGCGTCGACGCCCGCGTGTCGTTTATCCATATGCAGGCGTCGGTTGGTCACGCGCCGACACGCTCGCATCCGTCGAAGCCAACTTGAGCCGTCAGGCGATCGCTCGCACCACAAGCCTTGCCGATGTCGACAGCCTCGCCGATCTTGCGCGCTTCAAGAGCACATTCGGCCGTGTCATCGGCAGCAGATGAAACGCTTGCTTGGGCAGGACCCCATTTTTCACTCAATTTGTTCGTCGTTCGTTCGCCGTAATTGTGTGGGACGATCTTTCCGTTCGGAAGTTGGGGCTTAACCTCCTGTTAACGGCTTCCCTTCACACTCTGTTTACCGAGTCTGAAGCGCAGGTTGCGCAGCGCGCGCCGCCATGGGCTTCTTGTCGCTCGGGGATATCGTATGAGAGTAGCGTCGTATGGGCGAGCGTCGTGGTCGCAGGTCTAAGAGTATTCCCGTTGGCCGCATTCTGGAGGGCGATTGCCTCGAGCGGCTTCGCGAGCTCCCTTCGGAGTCGATTGATCTCGTCTTCGCAGATCCGCCATACAACCTCCAGCTCGATCGCGAGTTGCTCCGACCCAACAATACGGTGGTCGCGGGTGTCGACGACGCATGGGACAAATTCCAGAGCTTCGCCGAGTACGATAGCTTTTCTCGGGCATGGCTGGCTGAAGCGCACCGCGTGCTAAAGCCAGATGGGGCGATCTGGGTGATCGGTTCCTATCACAATATTTTCCGCCTAGGCGTCGCGCTGCAGGATCTCGGATTCTGGCTTCAGAACGACGTCATCTGGCGCAAGACCAACCCGATGCCAAACTTTCGCGGCAAACGTTTCACCAATGCGCACGAAACGCTGATCTGGGCGGGTCGCGACCGCCGCTCGCGCGTCACCTTCAACTACGACGCACTAAAGGCGGGCAATGAAGATGTGCAGATGCGGTCGGACTGGCTGTATCCGATCTGTTCCGGCCCCGAACGTCTGAAAGACGATGGTGGTCGCAAGGCGCATCCGACGCAGAAGCCGGAGGCGCTGCTGCACCGCATTCTGATCGGTACCACCAACCCCGGCGACGTGGTGCTCGATCCGTTCTTCGGCACTGGAACGACAGGCGCGGTGGCTGAACGCCTCGGCCGACGTTGGATTGGCATCGAGCGCGAGCGCGACTACGTCCTTGCTGCGAAGGAGCGCATCGGCAAGGAAGAATCTCTTTCGACCGCGGCGCTGGAGACGCTCCGGCCCCGTCGCGCCGAGCCCCGTGTGGCGTTTGGTGCCATCGTGGAACTCGGCATGATCCGCCCAGGCACGCGTGTTTCCGACGAGCGCGGCCGTATTTGGGCGGAGGTGCGTGCCGATGGCTCGCTTGCTCAGCCAGGTCCACGCGGCATCATTCGGCAGGGATCGATCCACCGTCTGGGCGCTGAAGTGCAGGGCAAGGCAGCCTGCAACGGTTGGACGTTCTGGCATTACGAGACCGGGGGGCGTCGCCGGCCGATCGATGTGCTGCGCGAGGAAGCGCGTATGCGGCTCGGGCTGATCGGCGAACGATCGATCGCCATGGCCGCAGAGTGACGCGGCATCCGCGCCGTTCTGTGGATAATGCGCGTGGGCGTGGAGAACCTCGTCGGCCTACCTGACCTGAGGACGCGAATCGCCGCTGATGCGGTGGAGTTCATTCGCTGTCGGGTCGGGTGGGGTAGGTGAGATGCGATATGTAAGACGTATCGGGCCAACTGGCCTTGCAGTCGCTATTTGCACATTGAGTCTGGGGGCGTGTATCCGTCACGACGAGCATGCGGCGGTGTATCGTTATGGCTCGCTGAAAGACGACGTCACCGTCACCAACTCGATCTCACGCACCCCGAAAGCATCGAAAAAACGACGCGTGACACGGCATAGGGCCAAGGTGGCCATGGGCTCGCGATCCTCAACGAGCCAGCGATCGTCGAGTGCCGAATCTTATCCCTCAGAGAAAGCTATCCCTCCGGGTACGCCCCGGCCCGAAGATCCCAAGCCGACTTCCGCGGAGGGAACATCGCCGCCACGCAAACTGACGATTCCTGCTCCGGCAACGAAACCGGTGCCCTCCGCTGAGGCTCCGCTGCCACCCGTCGATGACCCAGCGGCTGTTGCCGAGATGCTCGCGGAAGGGCAAAGCCTGTTTGAGCAAGGTAAAGTGGTTCAGGCGCGTCGCCATTTCGTCGCTGCCATGAATGGTCCAGTGCCGGAAGTCTTGCTTGCGCTCGGCCGCTCCTACGACACTTATTATCTCAGTCGCTTGCCGACCGCAGATGGTGCGCCCGACATGCAGCGCGCACTTGTGCTTTACGAACGCGCGCTCGAGCGCGGCGCCAAAGAGGCAGCCCCTGATCTAGAAAGAACGCGCGGCGTTTTAAAGATTCCGCGCTGAACCAAAGAGCATTTTCGGTATCGCAATCTCAAGGGCCCATCTGGGCCCTTTCTTTTTCAGCGGGTCAGCCACAGCTAACCGACTAGCGAACTGTCACCACGGGGCCCTGTCGGTATTTCTCGACAATCGCCATGTCGGGTTCGACCCCGAGCCCCGGGCCTTCCGGTACGCGGACCTTTCCGTTCTTCGCGACCATCGCGTCGCCGTAGGGGCTCGCCTCGAGATTGGCGTAGATGTTTTCCAGCAGCGTGTCCGTCGAAAGCGAGGCCACAATGTGGATCGACGCGAGATTGCCCGGCCCGAAATAAGCGCAATGTGGGATGATCTGCACGGAGTGCGCTTCGGCGGCCGCGATGATCTTTCTCATTTCCGTGATGCCGCCGATCTTGGTCACGCTCGGCTGTGCGATGTCGATCGCGCCTTTCTCGAAACTGTCGACGAAATCGTGCAATCCAGCCGCATTCTCGCCAGCAGCGATTCTGGTCTGTCCGTCGCGCCTTACGCGTGCCAACCCCTTGTGATCCTCCGGCGGAAATACGGGTTCTTCGAGCCAGAACAGATTGGCGGGCCGATAGGCCTTCTCCATGGCCAGCGCCTCTGCCACGCTCCACGGGCAATTGACATCATTCATGATCGCGACTTCAGGCCCCGCGCCCTCACGTGCGGCCATTACGGCTGCAACCGAATGCTCATGGAGCTTGATGTGCGTGAAGCCTGCCGCGGCGCGGCCGGCGCAGATTTTCCGCACGACGTCCGGATTGCCGTAGCGCATCAGGCTGCAATACGCGCGCACTTCTTTGCGTCGCGCGCCGCCGAGAAGATCCGAGACGGGAAGGCCGGCGCGTTTTCCAGCAATGTCCCAAAGAGCAATGTCGATGCCTGAGTGCGCATAGACCACCGGGCCGTTGCGACCGAAGATATGGAACGATTGAGCCGCTTCCCGGTGCAGCGCGTTGATATCCGTCGGATCCTTTCCGATGAACCATGGCGCAACGTAGGTCTCGAGCGCTGCTTTCGTCGCCGGAATGATGTTGTGCCCGAAGCCCTCGCCCCAGCCCGTGATCCCAGCGTCGGTATCGACTTGCACGAGCAGATGATCCTGCGATGGGAAGCGGAGGCCAGCGAACTCGGTCGTGGGCGCACCCATGTCATAGGGTATGCGCACGTAATGCGCGTGAATGGCGGTGATCTTCATCAGGCATCTCCCGTTGGCGGCAATGCGTCGTTGGCCGTTGAGCCGAAGTTTATGCACGTTGATGTGGGTTCACCACTGCGGGACTGCGCCGCGTTCCTGGTTAGCCTCGTCCCGCTGCTGCATCTCTCGAGAACAGGAGAAGCTCGATGGCTACCCGCTCGAAGCGCGCATATTCGTCGCCTTTCGCGGCGCCGCGCTTCCACAGCGCATGGAGTTGCAGCAATACGACAGCCAGCTTGAACATGGCGAGCACACGCAGCACGGGGAAATCCGAGACATCACGCCCGGTCAATCGCGCGTACTCTGCCACAACAGCGTCGCGCGTCGGGAAGCCGGGCGCGGCGGTGGGCAGTTGCTTCGTGTCGTGCATGCAATCCGGATCGCCGTCCTGAGCCCAATAGCTGAGCAAGGTCGCAACGTCGAAGAGCGGATCGCCTCGTGTGCCCATGTCCCAATCGACAATCGCAACCGGTTTCAGCGTGTCCGGTTCGACGATCAGGTTGTCGAGTTTGAAGTCGGAGTGCAGCAATGTCGGTCTGCGAGTGCGCACCGTCTGTGTCGCGAGCCAGGCAGACACCTCACGCACGAGTGCTGCGGCTTCCGGCGCGAGCTCCAGCCGCTCGGCCCGCCCGGTCCAACCCTTTCGCGCCCGCTCAATGAAACCTTCCGGTTTACCCAGATCGCCGAGCCCGATCGCCTCAGCATCAACGTCATGGATCGCGACCAGCGTCTCGATCACCATCTGGCCTGTACGCGCGGCAACGTCTGGTTTTCCCTCAAAATGCCGTTTATCGTCGCCCTTGATCACCAATCCTGGGCGATATTCGATTAGCTGAAACGGTACGCCGATAACACTTCGATCCTCGCACAGGTGCACACTCTGCGGTGCGAGAGGCAGAGCCCGCCAGAGCCGCGAGAGGATGCGATGCTCTCGCGCCATGTCGTGCGCACCCGGCGGCAAGTCGCCGTCCGGGGGGCGCCGCAACACCAGCATCCGGCCTCCGGCTTTGAGGCGATAATTGATGTTGGCGAGCCCCGTGCCGAACTGCAGCACCTGCTCCACGGGATCAAGCGGAAGCCCGACGCCTTCCAGATAGGCGCCCAGTTGCTCGCGGTCGATCGGGAACGCATCGCTTGCTGCGCGGAATACATGGGCGTCTGTCTTCGTCATTCGTCAAGTCTCCCGCTATCCGCGCAGATCGCCGCCTACCATTCGCCAAACCTGTAACCCCGAGCCCTTGCGCCACCTGTGACACGCCGAATGTAGTCATGCGTCACGGTCGTCCGCGTTTTCCGCGTAAGTGCCCATGAGAAGAGTCGCGCTTTCATTTCCTCGCGGACTCCGGCGTGTGCGCTGCTGTCGCAGAGATCGTTCAATTCGTGGGGATCGGCATCGAGATCGAAGAGTTGCGGGCTGAAGCGCTCGAAATGGACGTACTTCCAGCGAGAGGTCCGCACCATGAACCCACGCGCTTCATCCTCGGCCAGATCCAGATGCTTTCGCGCATGGCGAAGCGCGAAGTCGCTGTCGCAAAACACGGCTTCTCGCCAATTCTCGATAGTCGGCGACGTCAGCAGCGGTGCCAACGACCGTCCTTCCAATCTGTGCGGCTGCGGCTCGCCGCAGGCCCAATCAATGAACGTGGGGGCCAAGTCTATCGCCTCGACCAACGCGGCCACGTTCTGTCCACGCGTTGCGTCGGCTTGCGGTCTTGGATCGACGATGATCATGGGCACGCGCACGACCTCTTCATGGAAGAGATCCTTCTCCCCGAGCCAATGATCGCCGAGATAATCCCCATGATCTGAAGTAACGATTATGATCGTGTGGTTGATCTCGCCCGTCGCTTCGAGGTGGTCGATCAGGCGACCGACGTGGGCGTCAAACTGAGAGATCAGCCCCATGTACGTCGGGATCACCGTTTCGCGCACCTCGTCGCGCGAGAAATTCACGCTTTCATCATGCCGCATGAACGCGGCGATCACCGGATGCGGATTTTGCCGTTCGGCCTCAGACCGGTTCGCCGGAATCATGTGCTCAGGCCCATACATGGCGTGATAGGGCGCCGGCGCGATGTAGGGCCAGTGCGGCTTGATGTAGGACACGTGCAGGCACCAAGGCGGGCCATTGCGCGCCTGTCGCATGAAGTCGAGCGCCCGGTCCGTCATGTAGGCCGTTTCGGAGTGCTCCTCCTTCACCCGGGCTGGCCGCCGCGCGTTGCGCATGGCCCATCCGGAGAGGATCTCGCCGTTGTCACCTTCGACTGAGTTCGCCCAATCGTGCCATGGGTTCGCGCCGGAATAGCCGAGCTGGCGCAGCCACGCGTTATATGCGGGGTCGGCCCCGGCGAGCTTCCCGTCCACCTCAGGATGCAGTCCGTCATCGCGCTCGAACGGCTCGAAACCGCACTGCCAATAGGGCAGTCCTGGATTAGTGCCCGGGTCGATGCCCAATCGTGCCATGGACTCGAGATCGGGTTTGAAGTGCGTCTTGCCGACCAGCACCACCCGATACCCCTGCGGGCGGAGGTAATCGCCCATGGTCCACTCGTCGATGCGGAGTGGGAAATTATTGTAACTCGCGCCGTGCGTCAGGTTATAGCGGCCCGTGTAGAAGCACATGCGTGATCCGCCGCAGACGGGCGACTGGACGAACGCACGGGTCAAAGACACACCTCTCGCCGCCAGCCGATCGAGATTGGGCGTGCGGATATGCGGATGCCCTGCATGCGCGAGATAGTCCCAGCGAAGCTGGTCTGCCATGATAAACAGGATGTTGGGCTTGTCCGACATGGTCACCGGCTGAACTGCTGGGCCATGATGGCCCGATCTCGAAGCGCGAGGAGCGTGACCGTTGCAGACCGAACAATCAAGCCTCGCGCGCCAACCCTGGCAGGCGACTGTGCTCACCATTTTCCCGGAAATGTTCCCCGGGCCTCTCGGAGTGTCGCTGACGGGGCAGGCCCTTGCGGCGGGCACGTGGCGGCTTGATTGCGTGAACCTTCGCGAGTTCGGGCTTGGCCGTCATCGTCAGGTTGACGATACGCCAGCCGGGGGAGGCGCGGGTATGGTTATGCGTCCCGATGTGCTGGGGCCGGCTATCGACGCCGCACTCGTGTCGGCGCCCAATCTCGCTCGCATCTATCTCTCCCCTCGCGGTGCACCTCTAACCCAGGCTCGCGTCCGCGCGCTCGCGAGCGGCCCCGGCGTGTTGCTGCTTGCCGGCCGTTTCGAGGGCGTCGACCAGCGCGTGATCGAAGGGCGTGACCTCGAGGAGATCTCGATCGGCGACTATGTGCTTTCGGGGGGCGAGCTACCCGCCATGGTGCTGATGGATGCCTGCGTCCGTCTTCTCCCCGGCGTTCTCGGAGGCCAAGCGTCTCTTACCGAGGAGAGCTTCGAGAGCGGCCTCCTAGAATATCCGCAGTTTACCAAGCCGCGCGCTTGGGAAGGCCGCGCTATTCCTGACGTCCTGCTTTCCGGCGACCACAAACGCATCGACGAGTGGCGGCGGCGCGAGGCTGAGCGGCTTACGCGCGAACGGCGACCGGATTTATTGAACGAATAACACCTCTTACAGCAAACCTGCGGCCGTGGATTGACGGAAGCCTTCGTTGTTTGTGGCTCACCGATTTCCGCGAAATGTCTGATTTCTCATCGGCCGGTCGAGCGTTGCGACAGCATCGCGCGCCCAATCCCGTCCGGGTGATCTCTTTGTCGACAAACTCGTTATGGACATAGCGGCTTGGTGAACCCTGCCAGGGGAGAGCGCCAAACTGACCGGACCACGACTAGATTGGGACGCGTAGTTCATTGAATAATCAGCCTTCTATCCAATCCTCGCCGCCGGCTTCCCTTGTTGCCTCCATTGCTCCTGTTTCCGCGCTTCTCGTGAGTGTCGCTGTCCTTCTGGCGGGCAACGGTTTGCAGATCACACTTGTGCCGATCCGGGCCAATCTGGAGAACTTTGCGGCCGTCGAGATCGGTTTGCTTGGTACGGCTTATTTTGTGGGTTTCACGATCGGTTGTGTTCATGGTCCGATGCTCGTGCGTCGTGCCGGGCATATCCGAACGTTTCTCGCCATGACATCGCTCGCATCGGCGGTGCCAGTGTTGCACGCGATGAGCAGCGAGCCGGTCCTGTGGTGGGTGCTGCGTGCATTCTCCGGCTATTGCTTCGCCGTGCTCTACATCGTCATCGAGAGCTGGCTCAACGCCGAGGCGGACAACGAATCCAGGGGAGCCGTCTTCTCCGTCTATATCATGATCAATCTGGCCTTCCTCACCGCTGGCCAGATGATGATTGGGTTCGCGCAGCTAGATTCGTTCGCGCTTTTTGGCTTGGCTTCGATTCTAGTGTCATTGGCCGCAATTCCCGTCGCGTTCACGAAATCATCCACACCGACGCCAGCGGATGTCGTAAGGCCGCGGGTGCGCCGCCTTTACGCCATTTCTCCAGTCGGCGTCGGGGGGTGCTTTGCAGTTGGCTTGGCAAACGGCTCTTTCTGGACACTCGGTCCAGTCTTTGCCCAGAACCTCGGCATGGATGCAGCCAATGTCGGCCTCTATATGAGTGCCGTGGTGATCGGAGGTGCGCTCGGCCAATGGCCTCTTGGAGCGATCTCGGATCGAATGGATCGTCGCTACGTGATGATTGCCGCTGCCCTTGTGGCCATCTCCGCGGCGATCGCGACGATTCTGATTCCCGCTGACGACCATATGGCGATCATGATTGCCGGCGTCTTCTTTGGTCTCGGCTCGTTTCCACTTTATCCGCTGGCTGTTGCCCACGCCAACGACGTGGCGGAACCTCGCGACTACGTTGAGGTCTCGAGCGGGCTCCTGCTGATCTACAGCCTCGGGGCGGCGGCCGGCCCCTTGCTTCCGTCCATCTGGAAGTATTACGCCGGCATGCCGACGCTCTATATGTTCACAGCTGCCATTCACGTCCTGCTAATTGCCTATGTCATCCAGAGGATCATGCGCCGGCCTGCACTGGCTGAGGATCGCGTTGTGTTTTCTGAAGCCGCCATCGCTGCGCAGACGGTGACAAACTTCGATCCCTTGGGTGTTTCCGCAACCGAAGAGGCAATCGAAGGCTCGGCGTCCGCACAGGCTACGGCCAAGCAAGCAGGTTGAAGTATGGGATGGCCAGCTAACTGACGCCGTGTTCTATACGATCCGACCGGCAATGGATACGGTGTGCGGAAGAGCGCCCTCTCCACCCCCCTATCGGGTTGCCTCGCTCACGGCTTCATGGCTATATGTCCGTACATATATATTCAAAGCTAGCGAGGAGCACCCATGGCCACTTCCACCAGCCCCGATGGCCTCGACGTCATTATCGTCGGCGCGGGCGTTGCCGGAGTTTATGCCATTCACAAGCTGCGTGAGCTCGGTCTCAAGGCCCGCGCATTCGAGAAGGGCGACGACGTCGGCGGCACTTGGTACTGGAACCGCTATCCGGGTTGCCGCTGCGATGTGGAAAGCCTCGAATATTCATTCTCGTTCTCACCCGAACTCGATCAGGATTGGCACTGGAACGAGCGCTACGGAAATCAAGGTGAAATTCTCAAATACGTGCAGCACGTTGCTGACCGTTTCGATATTCGCAAGGACATTCAGTTCAATACGCTCATCACCTCTGCCACCTTCGACGAGAGCGCGAATCGCTGGACCGTAACGACCGACAAGGGCGAGACGGTCACGGCGCCCTACATCATTATGGCCACGGGGAACCTGTCGACGCCGAGAAAGCCCGATATCCCGGGCGTCGACAGTTTCAAGGGCAAGACCTACCACACTGGCCTGTGGCCGCACGAGGGTGTAGATTTCACCGGCCTTCGCGTGGGCGTTGTCGGCACTGGATCGTCGGGCGTCCAATCGATTCCGCACATCGCCAAGCAGGCTCGCCAGCTCTTCGTCTTTCAGCGCACGGCAAACTTTTCGCTCCCCGCTCAGAATGGTCCGATGGAGCCGGAGAGAGAGTCGAAGCACAAAGCCGAGTATCCCCAGCGCCGCGCTGGAGCGGTCAACACACCGTTCGCGATTGCAGGCTACCCGCCGCCAACAAAATCGGCGCTCGAGGTTTCCGAGGAAGAGCGCAACGCCGTCTATGAGCGTAAATGGCAAGAAGGCGGCTCGATCAGCTTCCTCTATTCTTATACCGATCTACTCACCAACAAGGCGGCGAACGACACGGCGACCGAGTTCGTGTGCAACAAGATTCGCTCGATCGTGCAGGATCCCGAAACGGCTGAGGCCCTCTGTCCGAACGATCATCCGATCGGTACCAAACGGCTCATTCTCGATACGAATTACTATCAGACCTACAATCTGCCGCACGTTAAGCTGGTCAACATCCGCAAGAACCCGATTGCCGAGATCACCGAGTGGGGCATCAAAACCTCGGACGGCAAATCCTACGAACTCGATGCCATCGTCTTCGCCACCGGCTTCGATGCCATGACCGGAGCCATGAAAGAGATCGACATCAAGGGCAAGGACGGCGTCTCCATTTCCGACAAGTGGAAGGATGGCCCCCAGACCTATCTTGGCGTGATGGTTTCGGGCTTCCCGAACATGTTCATGGTGACGGGACCGCAAAGCCCCGGCGTGAAAAGCCAGATGATCTTCTCGTGCCAACAGCACGTCGATTTCATCGGCGACGCCATAAAGTATGTGCAGGGGCGGCAGATGCGCCGCATCGAGCCGACGCGCGTGGCCGAAATGGCCTGGGTTCAGCACAATAACGAGGTCGCGAACTCGACGCTCTATCCGCTGGCCAAGAGCTGGTACATGGGCGCTAACATTCCCGGCAAGCCGCGAATCTTCATGCCTTATGTCGGCGGCGTTCAGAACTACGTTGCGAAGTGCAACGAGGTGGTCGCGAAAGACTACGAAGGCTTCGAGATGAGTGCCTGAGCAGAATAGAGGGCGCTGGCGATTCAGGAACGGGACGGCCGCAACGCCGTCCCGTTTTGCATTTGGGCCATTGGAGTTGACTGCGGCGACAATGGCCAGAAAGTGGGACTAAATCGACACTTCGGAGCTGCCGGGACCGAGCGACGACTTTGCTTGCTGCATCGTCAGAATGACCCGTTGCGCTCCGCCTGCTCGTACTTGCGTTGGATATCGGTGATGTAATCGCGGACGATTGGCGCTGCGTCGCGCTTTCGCGATAGCTGCATATGAAAGACTTCCTGCGATCCGGTCCGGAACATCATTTCAGCGCTGATGAGGTAAAACTCCCACATCCGGCAGAAGCGCTCGTCGTACATCTGGGCGACTGCTACGCGGTTCTGCTCGAACCGTTCGTGCCAGTGGCGCAGTGTCGTCGCGTAATGAACCCGCAGAAACTCCAGGTCCGTGACCCATAGGCTATTGTTCTCGACGACGGGGAAGACCTCAGAGAGTGCCGGTGAATAGGCTCCGGGGAAAATATATTTTCGGAGCCATGGGCTCGCTGTACCTGGCGGGCTCATGTGGCCGATGGAATGAAGGAGCATGATGCCTTCATCGCTCATAAGATCGTTCACCTTGGCGAAGAACTCATCATAGTGTCCGACGCCGACGTGCTCGAACATGCCGACCGAGACGATCCGATCGAACTTGCCAGAGAGCTCGCGATAGTCCTTGAGCTCGATCTTCACACGATCCTCGAGCCCTGCGATCTTCGTTGCCTCGACAGCCAGAGCATGTTGTTCCTTCGACAGCGTAACGCCAATGACCTGCACGTCGGCGATCTGAGCGAGATATCGTGCAAGCCCACCCCAGCCGCAGCCGATATCCAGCACGCGTTGCCCGCTTTGCAAATTGAGCTTCGCAGCGATCAGGCGACACTTATTGCGCTGGGCCTGCTCCAGCGTTTCCTTTTCGTCGCGGAAATAGGCACATGAATAGAACATCTCGGTATCGAGAAAGAGTTTGTAGAAGGCATTTCCGAGATCGTAGTGATGCGCAACATTCTGTTGAGCCTTGCCGACAGGGTTGGCTTGTTGGAAGCGCTTCAACCCACGTGAGACACGGCGCAGGACCTTCTGCATGGGTTGGTTGCCGAGCGATAGTCGGTTGACCGAAAACAGGGTCAAGAAGTCCCGCAGGCTGGAGCCCGGGAAGCTCATGCGCCCGTCCATATAAGCTTCGCCCGCGTGCAGCTCTGGATTGAAGAACAGCTTGCGGTAAAGCGTCGGGTCCGTCAGCCGCATCGTGACGTTGGGGCCGGGCCTGCCTGCAAAGACGTGCGTGGCGCCTTCCGCATCAATGACTGTGAGGCTGCCGACCTTCACGAACGACTTCAGCATATTCGACAAAGGAAACATTCTAGACTCCCCACCCTACGTATCCTTGAGAGGAATAAGCCACGAAGCGACGGTTAGCGAGGAGACGATGTGATCCGCTGCCTCGCGCATAGATTCACCGTCGCAGGGATGCCACTCCGCCTGCTTGTGACACAATTCCAGGTCGCTCGAGCGAGCGAGCGACCTCATCGAGCCTGCGATCACCAGTTGAGGCGACGTTCGTGGCGCGGTGGAGGCCCCGTCCTCAGCATTGGGGCCTCGCCAGCCTTTCCGAATGACACTTTCCGCGGCTAGACATGCAGCGGCGTGTGAGGGGGCGTCTCTGGTGTCGACGGCGCCTCCTGTGCTTTGCCGGCCTGCTTGAGCGGCCGGTTGCCGGAGAGAGCTCGCAACATCACGTAGAACATCGGCGTCAGGAAGATACCGAAGAATGTGACGCCGATCATGCCATAGAACACCGCGATGCCCATCGCCTGCCGCATCTCGGCGCCGGCGCCGCTCGACAAGACCAGTGGCACGACGCCCATGATGAACGCAAGCGACGTCATCAGGATCGGCCGGAGCCGCAATCGGCTGGCCTCGACAGCGGCCTGCAGCGGGGTGTGCCCTGTGAACTCCAGCTCGCGGGCAAACTCCACAATCAGGATCGCGTTCTTCGCCGATAAGCCAACCAGCACGACGAGGCCGATCTGCGTGAAGATGTTGTTGTCGCCGCCGGTCAGCCATACGCCGGTTATCGCGGCGAGCAGGCCCATCGGCACGATCATGATGATCGACAGCGGCAACGTCAGGCTCTCGTAAAGCGCGGCGAGGACGAGGAAGACCAGGAAGACCGACAGTGGGAAGATCAGGATGGCCGAGTTGCCAGCGAGAATCTCCTGATACGTCAGCTCGGTCCACTCGAAAGAAATGCCCTTCGGCAGTGTCTCCGCCGCAATCCGCTCAACGGCCTCCTGCGCCTGTCCCGACGAATAGCCGGGTGCCGGCCCGCCGGTCACGTCGGCGGAAAGGAAGCCATTGTAACGCATCGCCCGCTCAGGTCCCGATGCCTGCTGCACCTTCAACAGCACCGATAGCGGGATCATGTCGCCTGACTTGGACCGAACCTTGAGCTGGCCTATGTCGTCGGCGCGGGCGCGGAACTGAGAGTCGGCCTGAACACGCACCGAGTAGGTGCGGCCGAACCGATTGAAGTCGTTGACGTAGAGCGAGCCAAGGTAAATCTGCATCGTCTCGAACACGTCGGTGACAGCAACTCCGAGTTGGCGAGCGCGTGTGCGGTCGATCTCGGCATAGAGCTGAGGCACATTGATCTGGTAGCCGGTGAAGAGGCCTGTGATCTCCGGTGCCTGGGCAGCACGCGCGAGAAAGGCATTGGTTGCCCGGTCGAGCGCCTCGTACCCGAGGCCGGTGCGGTCCTCGATTTGCAACTTGAAGCCGCCGACCGTGCCGAGACCAGCCACCGGGGGCGGTGGGAACATGGCGATGAAAGCATCCTTGATACCTGCATACTCTCGGTTGAGCGCCATCGCGATCGCCTGACCGGACAACTGCGGTGACTTGCGCTCATGGAACGGTTTCAGCGTGGCGAAAACGATGCCGGCGCTGGAGCTGTTGGTGAAGCCGGCGATCGAGAGACCGGGGAAGGCGACCGCGCTTTCGACGCCAGGCTGCTTCAACGCGATGTCGCTCATGCGCCGGATCACGTCCTCGGTGCGGTCGAGTGTTGCGCCATCGGGAAGCTGCGCGAAGCCGATCAGGTACTGTTTGTCCTGTCCCGGCACGAAGCCCGGCGGTACGGCCTTGAATGCGCCGACGGCTGCGACGATGAGCAGGAGGTAGACGCCAAAGCCGATTGCCTTGCGCGAAAGGACGCCGCGCACGCCTCCCACGTAGGCGGCGGTGCCGCGATGGAAGACGGTGTTGAAGCCACGGAATAGCCAGCCGAGCGTTGCATCGAGGAAGCGCGTCAGAACGTCCTTCGGCGCATCGTGTCCCTTCAGCAGAAGCGCCGCGAGCGCCGGCGACAGTGTCAGCGAGTTGATTGCCGAGATGACCGTCGAAATGGCGATGGTCATCGCGAACTGGCGATAGAACTGCCCCGTAAGACCGCTGATAAATGCGAGCGGTACGAATACCGCAACGAGCACCAGCGCGATCGCGATGATCGGCCCGGACACCTCCTGCATTGCCTTGTAGGTCGCTTCGCGCGGTGGCAGGCCCTCCTCAATGTTTCGCTCCACGTTCTCGACGACGACGATTGCATCGTCCACGACGATGCCGATCGCTAGCACGAGACCGAACAGGGTGAGCGCGTTCACCGAGAATCCGAGCGCATACATTGCCGCGAAAGTACCTACGATCGATACTGGCACGGCCGCCAGCGGAATGATCGAGGCGCGCCAAGTCTGGAGGAACAGCACTACGACGATGACAACGAGTGCGATCGCTTCGAGCAGCGTCGTGATCACGGCCTGGATGGAGGCGCGCACAAATTGCGTCGGATCGTAGACGATGTCGAAGTCGACGCCCTCCGGCATGTCGCGCTTGATCTCCGCCATCACCTTGCGCACGTCGTCGGAAATCTGGAGCGCATTGGAGCCGGGCGCCTGGAAGACGCCGAGGCCGACCGCAGGCTTGTTATCGAGCAGCGAGCGGAGCGCATATTCGGACGCGCCGAGCTCGATACGTGCGACGTCGCGCAACCGCACGACCTGCCCGTTCGCGCCGGCCTTGATCACGATGTCGCCGAACTCTTCCTCACTCTGCAGGCGCCCCTGGGCGTTGACCGGCAATTGCAGGTCGATCTGCGTCGGTGCTGGTGATGCGCCGACGACACCGACAGCCGCCTGTATGTTCTGCGCGCGGATCTCGTTGACCACATCGGCGGCGGAGAGGCCCATTTCGGCCGTCTTGGCCGGGTCAAGCCAGATGCGCATCGAGTAGTCGCCGCCACCAAATATGTTGATCTGGCCAACGCCCTCAATGCGAGCCAGACGATCCTTGACATTGAGTGTTGCGTAGTTGCGCAGGTAGTTCATGTCGTAGCGGCCGTTCGGCGAAAGAATGTGCACGACCATGGTGAGGTCGGGTGCACTCTTGATCGTCGTGATGCCGAGACGACGCACCTCCTCGGGCAGACGTGGCTCAGCCTGCGAGACACGGTTCTGGACGAGCTGCTGCGCCTTGTCGACGTCGGTACCGAGGCGAAACGTGACTGTGAGCGTCATCTGACCATCGGTCGTCGCCTGGCTGCTCATGTAGAGCATCCCTTCGACACCGTTGATCTGCTCTTCGATCGGCGTTGCGACCGTCTCCGCGATGACCTTCGGGTTGGCGCCTGGATATTGCGCGCGAACCACGACTTGAGGGGGTGCCACTTCGGGGTATTCCGAAATCGGCATCGCGCGCAGCGCAAGCAGGCCGGCAAGGAAAATCAGCACCGACAGTACGCCGGCGAAGATCGGACGATCGATGAAAAACCGTGAAAGGTTCATGACAATAGCTCGCAGGGAGGGCTGGACCGCTCCCCGCAGGGCCGGTCAGAGGCGTTTGCTAGAAATCTCGATCACGACCGAGGCAATTATCTGCGCATGGGTTCGGCGGCGGCCGTATCATGCGGCGTGGCTGCGGTTACGCGATCCATGCTCGTTGCTTGCGGAGCCACGACGGCACCGGGTCGCACACGCTGCAATCCGCTGACAACGATGCGTTCGCCGCCTGCAAGGCCGCTGGTCACGATGCGCAGGTGACCCGCCATGGCACCTAGTGTGATCTCCCGCCATGATGCTTTGTTGTCGGTGCCGACAACGATCACGAAGCGCTTGCTCTGATCGGTACCAATTGCCCGCTCATCGACAACTACCACCGGTGCCTTGCTCGGTTGGGCCATACGCACGCGAACGAACTGACCGGGCATCAGACGACCGTCAGGATTCGCGAACACCGCCCGCAGGCGCACTGTGCCACTCGTTGCGTCGACCTGGTTATCGATAAGCTGCAGATGGCCTGGCGACCACTTTCCAGCGTCCGCAACGGTTGCGAACTCGACCTTGATCTGGCCAACGTCGGCTGCCGCATTCGCCTCGGGGCTCAAGGCGGCGAGGACCCGGGCGACAACGGCCTCGTTGGCATTGAAGCTCGCATAGATCGGATCGGCAGAGACCAGCCGCGTCAAAACCGGTGATTCGGGGCCAGCGGCAACGAGGTTACCGACGGTGATCTCAAGGCGGCCGACACGGCCAGCAACGGGCGCACGCACCTCGGTGTAGCCGAGATTGAGCCGCGCCGTCTGCAGGGCAGCCTTCGCAGCGCGGAGTGCCGCGTCTGCCTCACGATAGGCATTGGTGCGCTGGTCGACATCTCGCTCCGAAAGCGCCGATGTGCCCAGCAGTTTGCGACCGCGCTCGACCTCGGTCCGTGTGAAACCAACACGAGCCTCGGCAGATGCGACCTGCGCCTCCAGACGGTCGACCTCGGCGGCGTAAGGGGCCGGATCGATTGTCACCAGAAGCGCATTCTTCTGCACAAGCGCGCCTTCGCGGAAGTGCACCTGCTGCACGGTGCCCGCGACACGCGAGCGGATGTCGACGCGCTCCACAGCCTCGAGCCGTCCAGAGAACTCGTCCCATACGACTGCCTTGCGGGGTTCGACAACCGCAACCGATACCGCCGGCGCTGGAGGCGGGCCAGCGTTGGACGCACCAGTTTGAGTGCGGCCTGGCACCGTGTATAGCGCGCCGGCAGAGGCTGCGGCGATCGCTATCGCGACCGCCGACGTCCACAGCCACCGATGCCCTGCCTTTGGTTTTTGCTCGGATGTGACAGGCGGCTCGTTGTTCGTGATCATCTCTGTTTTCGACATTGTTTCTTATCCTTCAGGCGAGCCACCGCTGCTCGGGCGGAGGCCGTCGAGTGGAAATCTCTGTGATCTTGCGATTGTGCGTTCGAGTTATGCGCGCGCCTGTGCCGTGCCTTCGGTACTCACACCAACGCGCAGGCTCCGCTAGGGTGACGTTTTCTCGTTACGGTGCGTCATCAGCTTTCCCTCGTCGTCGCGTGAACCACATCCTTCTCGCGAGTGCGGTGCAATATCGAGCCGTCCAATCTGCCGTTCATTTGGTTTCGGACCCGCATTCTTTCCACCAGCTCGCTCCGGCGTTCAATTACCTCGTCAGTTAGCAGTGCTGCGCATCTCGCAAGCTGTGAAGGTATGACGATCAATGCCGACGGATTCCGACATGCGCACCAGTTAGAATCTCCGTGGGAGCTCTGAAATGCCCTGCACCCTCTTGTGTACCGATCGGTAGCTAGGGCTTGCCAGCGCGAGAGTCAATGCCGATCTGTACCGTGCAGTATGGAAATGCTATGGTGATCGCGCAGATGTGAAGGAGAAGGTGCCGTGCAGAAGGGCCGCCCTCGGGAATTCGACGCCGAAGAGGCGCTCGACAAGGCGCTGATGACATTTTGGCAGCGCGGATTCGAGGGTACCTCTATTTCTGACCTTACCGAGGCCATGGGAATCAACCGACCGAGCCTCTATGCCGCGTTTGGAAACAAGGAGACCCTGTTTCGCCTCGCGCTCGACCGGTATGCGGAGAAGGGACCAGGTGCTGTTCAGCGTCAAGCCTTACAAGAGCCGACGGCCCGCCGGGTGGTCGAGATGCTGCTTCGCACCGCCGCGGAAGGCTTGACCGATCCCTGTCATCCAGCCGGATGCCTCGCGGTCCAAGGCGCCTTGTCGTGCGGCGAAGCATCCGAAGCGATAAAGAATGAATTGATAGCGCGCCGTTGCGCGGGCGAGGCGGAGCTGCGTCAGCGTCTCGAGCGTGCTCGGTCGGAGGGCGACCTGCCATCGGATAGCGATCCGTCAGCGCTGGCACGATATGTCGCGACGCTGATACAAGGTATGTCCGTGCAGGCGGCGGGCGGGGCCTCGCAGAAAGAACTGCTCGATGTGGCCGAGCTGGCATTGAGGTCTTGGCCAGGGTAGCGCGGTCGAACCGAGCCTATTCGAGCTTGAAGTTGGTTCGCTGCACCCAGCTCTTGTAAAGTTCCGCTTCTTTGGCGAGCTGCTTGCCGAGTTCTTCTGGCGTCGCGACGTACGATACGAAGCCGATCTTCAGCATGCCTTCCTTGAACTCTGGCACGGTGTTGAGCTCGTTCATCGCCTCCCCGAGCGCGTCCATGATTGTCTTCGGCGTGCCGACTGGCGAGAGCAGGCCACCCCACACCGGCAGATCAATGTCAAAGCCCTGCTCGGCGAAGGTTGCGACATCCGGGAACTCGGGGTGGCGTCTGCCGCCCAGCACGCCGAGCATTTTCACCTCTCCGAGCCGCACGTGCGGAAAGAACAGATTGTCGAACATTACGTCGAGGCGTCCCGCCAGTAGGTCGGGCAGCGCTTCGGCTCCGGTCCGATAGGGGATGTGAGTGATGTCGACGCCGGCAAGGGATTTGAAGGACTCGGCTCTCAGGTGCGTTGCCGAACCCGCACCCGGCGACGAATAGGAGAGTTTGCCCGGGCTGGCTTTGGCCTGCGCCACGAGTTCCTTCAGATTGTTGAAGGGAGCCTTCGAGAGGACGCCGAAGGCGTAAATCAACTCACCGTATGGCGCTATCGGCACGAGATCGGACGAGCGATAGCTCGTTGGTCGAAGCAGAGGCAACAGCATATAAGGCGCGTTCGGGCCACAGTAGAATGTGTAACCATCGGGTGTAGCGCGCACCACAGACTCGGTCCCGATCTGACCCGCAGCACCAGCCCGATTCTCGACGATAAATGGCTTTCCGAATTTTTTGGTCAGCCCCTCCGCTACGAGCCGCGCGGGCAGATCCGCGGCTCCTCCAGCCGGATATGGCACAACGAGCTTTACGGGCTTCTCGGGCCACTGGGCGCGAGCCGAAGTGGCTGCGAAAATGATGGCAAGGAATGCCGCAATACAACGCATGAGCATGGCTGTGCCGTACTCCCGATGACGATCTGGAATAGAACAGACCATACACCCTGACATGGCGCCTGCATGCCCTGCAACACCTCCGCTTTCGCGGCACGCAGCGTTATCGAAAGGACATCCATTCCTAGATCAATATTCGTCAGTCATTTCTGCCGACCTGCGTGTTGGGCTGGCAGTCACATTGTTTCACTTGCTTTGGTATTCGAGCTGCATGGCAACAAAATCCGATGTACCCGTGCCGTAGCGCTGCGCGATGGAATGAAGGATTTCGTCCAAGGCTACTGCAGGTTTCTGAGCTCCCATCAATGGCAGTCGACGCTCCTCCGGCCATTCTGAGGTGATGCGGTCCGGCAGGATCGACAGGCCATTGCGGGAACGATACCCACTCGCCACGGCAGCGAATGTCTCCACGCGTGACCGATAGGTGCGCGACCAGGCATCTGCGACAAGCGCGAGCAACACCTCGTCCATTTCTGGTTTCAGCTCCAGTCCCAAAGTCTCATGTCGCCAGAACGCGAGTGTATTTACGATCGCAGTCAAGGCGAATGGGCGCGTGAATTGGAATGCCGCGCTGTCGTGGCGCGAATCCCAATCCATAACACCGATGTCACGGCCTACCTGTTCGGCCTTGGCGCGACCGGCAATCGCCTCGACAAGCGTGAGCGCCATCGGCATCGAGGCGCTAATACCGGTGGTCGTCGCAACACCGTGATCGATCACCAGACGCCGGTCTGCGATGTACTGGATGGTCGGGTGTTTTCTGCGTAACTCATCGAGATAATACCAATGCGTCGTCGCTCGCCTGCCGGCGAGCAGTCCTGCTGCGGCGACGACCTTCGCGCCGGCGCAAACACCGATGACGATCGCGCCTTTGGCCGACTGGCTCTTGATCCATTCGAGCGCGGTCGGATCGTCATCGCGGCTCATGGCCGGAACGATGACGTAGTCCGCTCCTCGCGGATGCTGCGCATCGAATTCTGCGACGGTTGCCTGCGGTTCGACCGTGAGTGCAGGAAACAGTTTGATTGGCCCCGGGGCCGTCGCAACCGCAACCACATCGGCTACGTCGGCACGCCGGAGAATGCCGTAGGGCATGAGATAGTCGGTGGTCTCTGTAGCGTCGTTGATGCCGAGGATCGCAATCAGCGGACGTTGGCGCTTTGGAGGGCGCAAGGAGGCGAGCGTCGCCTCTATTTCGGCGGCCACCACTGGCGTTAGCGCGGAAACTTTCGCTGCGGGCAGTGAGACAATCCATGCGCCGCCGAGCGCTGCAAACACGGCGACGAGGCTCAATGTGCTCCAGAGTACAAAGCGCCAGTTCATGGCGATGCCGCTTTCGGGTTGAAAGATAATCTATTGGTTATTTTTAAGCCGCATCCTGACGGAAGTCGGCAATTTGAGCATCCAGCGCGCGTTGGAATGCCGGCCTGGCTATGCAGCGTTCGACGTAATCGGCCAAGCGTCGATCGCGTTTCACAATGTCGGTGTTCTCCAGGATGCGCAGGACTGTCGACATCATCAGATCGCCGGCCGTGAACCGTTCGCCATCGAGATAGGGTTTGTCGCTCAGTGAATGGGATAGTCCAGCGAGGCGGCGCTCAAGGAATTGGACCGCACTCGGACGGCGAAGCTTTGCCCACTCCTGGTCTGCGTAGAAGAGGTCAATAATGGCGACGTTCGCGACATGTGGTTCAATCGAGCTGAGTGCCGCGATCACCCACTGGGTTGCCCGAGCGCGAGCACCCGGATCATGCGGCAGCAAAGCCTCACATCGTTCGCCAATGTGAAGCACGATTGCGCCGCTTTCGAAGAGAACGAGATTATCATCCTCGAAAATCGGCACCTGCCCGAACGGCTGTAGTTGCCGATAGTCCGGTTTGTCTTGGTCACCCTGTTCGAGCAAGCGCGTCGTGTAAGCAAGCCCGGCCTCTTCCAGAGCCCAACGGACCCGTAGATCGCGAACCTGTCCGCGTGCGAAATCAGGTACCCACCGAAAGGCGGAGATGGTGATCATGGCACTGCTCCTGTTTGATGTTGCTCGGTCGTGTCCCAAGGACGAAGTCGGCGATTGGACTCCGACACCGGAGAAAACATTTTTTGGATAAATGGCGACCTGCCCGGGTGCCGATGAGCAAGAGATGCAACGCGTTCAACCGCGTCATGATCGGTATGCACGACGATCAAAGGAAAGTGTTGGCCAGATATTTAGCCGCCAGTTTCTATATCTTTTATTGGATGGGCAATTGGAGCAAACCCGGCCAGGGCGTCGGCGAAAATCACTGCCATAAGCTGGATGAGCGGGACGCGGCCTATCGAATTTCTGTTGATACAACTTCGGATCTGGAACGGTGTAGACGGTGCGATTTCTCTGCGCGGCGATGTCAACCGCGCTCCGCAACCAGCAAATCACTCTACCCCTGCGTGTCGTGCTGTTCCCTCCGGCTCCGGAAAATAACACATCTATAAGTTGTGGATCGGGGAGCTGTCGTCGAGCGATGCCTTTACGACATGTGGCCTGATTGCCCCATATATCTGCACTCTTTCACGATCTATGGACTGATATGCTCGAATCATTCTTACTACTTAAGCGTGTAGTTCCTTGGGGCGGGATCAGGCTCCGTTCTCCAGATGATGAGAGCTAGAATGAAGACGTTACTATTTTTGGTTGCGGCGTGCGCGATCTCCACCCCAAGCTACGCCCAAATGGCTAGCCGCGGCGGCATCGTCAACTCTGCACGGGTGGAACAAACTGCCGGCGCCTTTGCCTTTGCACAGGTCGGGCAAGGTGATCGTGTGACACTCGAGTCGCCGCGCAATGATCCCCTCGTTCGGATTGATTCCGGCGCCTTCATTATGCCCTATGTCAGCGAGTCCTTTAACGCATCACGTGGTGGTGACGTGAGGATGTATGATCCGATTGGATCGTACACCGATAGCACTGTTATCAAAATCGACGGCTCGTTGCCTTAATTTCAGGTTGAATGACGGGGTTTTACGCTCCGTCATTCTCTTTATTTCGATTTGGCTGATCGCACGGCAGTTCATTCCAAATGAACATGCATCGGCTGAGCTCGATTTATTCTGACAGAATCGCACGAGGACCCCGATGCGACACGCAAGCGCCAGCGTCGCCATTTTGATATTTCTCTCGACCGAAGCAAACGCACAGGCGCCGGCCATAGAGCAATCGGCCTGGTTGAACTATGCCGTCGTTCTGAATGCTCAAGACCGCAATTCCGATCTGCGGATATCTCAGCGCGGTACAATAAATGGCATTGCGTCTATTCAGCTCTCCGGCAACGAGGACGCTCAACTCCAGACGAGTCAGCGCGGGCGTCGCAATACCGCTGTTATTTATCAATCTGCATGGAACGCGAGCAGTCGGGTTGCTCAGGAAGGGCAGCACGGATTTTGGGGCCTTACAAACCTTCCTACGAGGTATTCCGTCCGAGAAACGGATGAAGGCTACCTTTCTTACTTCATGACCGGTGGCTTTAGCCTCGTCACTTTGACTGATCAGAACCACACTTGGCTCAGTCGGTTCGGACGCGGACGCTAAGATGTGAGTTCGGCGGGTGCATAGAACACCCAATGCCGCCGATCAATCACATAGCGTGTTGCCGAAAAAAATTACCGGTTTTGTCCTTGGGGGCAGCGATCCATGTCACGATCCGTTTCGATAACGCGGGGTGTTGGCCGCAATTACTTGGCCGTATTCGCTGGCCTTCTTGCTTTCGTAGGCGCAGACGCCGGTGTGCGAGCGGATGGCCTGAAAGATGGCGCAACAGAGCAAGCAGTCACGAATTCTCAGCGCGGCGATGATGAACGGTGCCGTCGCTACGGTCCAGGCTACTCGGCCGTCGGCGATTCCGGTTTATGCGCTTACGTTGGCGGGGGTGTCCTTGTCCAGGCGGCGAAAGAATTCACGGGCCGAGACGTATTTTTAACGGGGCAACGCATCCCGACATTATTCACCGGCGGCGCAGGCGTGCCGATGGTCTACTATCATGTCGATGATGTGAGCAAGCAGACCAAGTACCCGGCAATTGGCACCATAGCATCGGCCCATATGATGGTGCGCGGCGAGAGCAATCTGGGTCTGATGAGAGGATTTATTCGCGTTACAGCGGATGCGAGAACGCACTATGAGCAGGATGATGGCAGCGTCAGCGTCGACCTGCGCCAAATAGACGATTCCTATTATATCGGTGCACTGGAAGAGGCGTGGGTACAATGGGACGGCCTCAAGGTCGGAATCCAGCCCTCCCTGTTTGGCTTCAACCGTCTGCCGAGTGTTGTGACACCGGGGTATACGTCAATAGTCACAACGCTTGGGGCCTCGTACACCCATGTGATCACTCCTAACATGTCGGTTAGTCTTGGCGCCGAGGATTCGGGACGCCGATTGATGGGCGAAGGCGTCTTAGCACGTCCGTCTCGATCAGATACTCCAGACGTCGTGGCCCTGTTTCGGATGGCGACGCCTTCAACGCTGTTTCATCTCTCTGGCGCCGTGCACCATGCCGAAGATCATGTGGTCAGTGACTTCGACGCTGGCTCTGCGAAGCGCGTGGCTGGGTGGGCATGGTCCGCAGGGTTGCAGTCGCGGGTAAAGTGGGACGATCTACTGGGATCGGCGGGGTACGGCCAACTTGGCCGCCTCGGTTTGACCTTGGCCAATGCGTCAGGTGCGCTTGGTTATCTTGGCGTCCCGTTATTTTCACCAGATTACGTGGTGGGCGGTGATGGCGCGGTCAATCGGTCGACCGGATGGTCGGCGCTGGCGTCCTATGAACACATGCTGGCGCCTCGTATGAAGCTGAACCTGAACGCTACCTTCTTTGACCTGACGATGCACTCGTCCCCCGAAGAGGTCATTCCGCATCTCGATTCGGGTGTCCCGGCGTTGCCCGAATTGAATTTCGAGGTCGATGTGCGCGGGACGGTGTTGCAGGCCGGCGTCGAGTATATGCTGGCGACAGGTATGGTGGTTGGCTTCGAAAGTGGCTACACGACCACTGAAGCCAAGGGGCGCTATATCGAGATGCAAGGCGGTAAGGTGAGCGTCGGCTTTCCACACATCGGCATATATTTGCGGCAGTCGTTCTGATCGCTCAGCGTCAGCCAAGAGTACTTATGAATGGCGGCCGTCGAGCGTCGGCTCCTGGATGCCCTCGATATTGACGACGACGATTTCCGGAGGGGCGCCAATGCGTATCGGCAGATAGCTGCAGCCCAATCCGCCCGACACAATCATCTGTCGCCCTCCCTCGACGATGTGTCCATAACGGTAGCGGGCCCCAAATTTTGAGGGCAATGAAGGTGCATACCCGGCGATGCAGACTTGGCCGGCGTGCATATGGCCTGCGAGCGTCAGACTTATCCGATCGGGCAAGGATGCAAAGATGTCAGGCTCGTGTGCCATCAGGATGATCGGTGCGTCGTCGTCGATCTTGTGTAGTAATCCAGGCACGTCATCCACGCCCATGTAGATCCGTGTGTGGCGACCTTCGATCTTCCGCGACGCTGCTCTGAACGCCCATTGGTCACCGAGGCCACCGAGCCAAAACGATTGTCCACCTTTGGTGAGGCGACGGGCGTCGTTCTCGTAAACCGGGATTCCGGCATCCTCCAGCGCGCGACGTGCCCGCGGTATGCCGGAAAGCTTGCGCATGACGTCGGCGTCCGACCACCAGTCATGATTGCCGAGAATGGCATGTACTCCGAGAGGCGCGCGAAGCGCCGAGAGCGCATGGGCCCATTGTGCTTCTGGCAGCCGTTGAAAGGGAACGCTCAGATCGGCAACGTAGTCGCCGAGAAGCACCGTGATACACGGATGCAAAGCATTCGTCGTATCGACGATGTGCTTGAGGTGATTCAGGCTCATGAACGGATCGCAAGCGTGAATGTCGGCTAGGGCGGCGATGCGAAGCTTCGCACCACGCCATTTGGGCAAGCGAACATTGTATGAGGCGATCGTGAGGCGATACGGCTCAATGCCTACGCCATATGCTACCCCACCGGCGGGAAGGGCCAGACTGCAGATACCAGCCAAGAAACCCCGGCGACTTATCATGAACCCAATGTTCCATTCAGTGCGCGATGGGCATCTTGGTGCACACTTTCACCCTGTTGGCTATGGCCCAAAGTGCGCCAGAAACCGATTGTTCCCTTGAATGAGCGGAGTTTCCGGGCAAGGGCCGGACAGACAAGCAGCAGACACTGCGCCTGGCACAAGCAGCTCGTCGTCGTGTTTGCGGCCGGTGTCGGTCCCCTGCAGCGGTTCACCAAGCGAGTCGACCAGCGTTAACGAAACCTTTTCGTGCGCCGGGACGACAGTACGGTACAGTGCTAATACCTAGTCTGTCGCGCATCGCCGATAAGACGACAAACGACACCCCAAATCGCGGCTAAGCAAAGCCGGTCTTGACCACGTACGGCCGAACTCAGCTCGGTCTTCGCGATGGTGCGTCGCCGGTCTTGAGTATCGGGGCCTTGTCTTCATGATTCAGTCGGCGTCGGAAGTTCTTTCAGGGTCGTCTCTCGAAACGGATATCCTGATTATCGGCGCAGGAGCCGCCGGAATTTCTGCCGCGCTCGGCTTTGTCGGAACGCGGACGCAGGTACTCGTGCTCGAAGGGGGCTCGGTCGATTACGAGGCCCGCGCACAAAGCCTCTATAAGGGACGCGTGGTCGGTTTGCGTTACGAGCCGCTTGATCTATGTCGCGTTAGAGGGCTTGGCGGAAGCACGGGAAGAAAAGGCTGGGCCGGCTGGTGCAAACCGCTCCGCAGCATCGACTTTGCCTATCGGCCGTGGGTTCCTCTCAGCGGTTGGCCGATCAGCTATGCGGAGCTCGAGCCCTACTATGCGAGGGCGATGCGGATTTTATCGCTGCCCGAAGGCATCGACCGACAGGCGCAAGTTTCAGTTAGTGAGCACGGTGTTCCCTTCAGCGGAGGCGATTGCGAGAACGAGGTCTGTCCGCTCAGTCCAGCGCCTCACCTTGGCGAGGTCTGGCGAGACCAGCTTGCTGCCTCTCGCAATATTCACGTCCTCACAAATGCAATCGTGACCGAAGTCGTGGCTAACGAGCAGGCACGCCATGTCACTGGAGCTACGGTGAGGACCCCGGCCGGATCCACCTTCAACGTAACCGCGCGGTTTGTCGTTATCGCTGGCGGCGGGATCGAGAATGCGCGGCTTTTGCTCTTATCCGACAAAGTCCAGCGGGAAGGGCTCGGCAACAACTCGGATTTTGTCGGGCGCTGCTTCATGGATCACCCGCGGTTTGCGTGGGGCCAAATTCGCAATGTGGCGGATCCCTCTCGGCTATTTCGCTACGATCCCACGAACGCTGCGACGCATCATCGTGGCGGCTCGAAACATGCGGACGACGGTCCCCTGGTCGCTACCAGCATTACGATCGGAGATGCGGCTCAGGAAAGAGCGCAGATCCTCAACGCGCGGTCTTGGATTCTTCCAATTGGTCCGGAAGGCGAGCGGTCGGGCGGGCGCGAATTGCGCGAAATAGCGCTTTGGTTGATGCGGCGACGCATTCCGTCCGATCTCGGTTTGCGCGCCCAGCTTGTTCTGGCAGATCTCCCGAATGCTATCGCTGCTGCTGCTGCGCATTTGAAGTCAAAGGCCGGCAAGGCGACTCATTGGCAGTTTGTCACCACGCTTGAGCCTGAACCTAATCCGGACAGTCGCATTACGCTCGACGACGATGTCGATGCGCTCGGTCTGCGACAGGTAAAGCTCGACTGGAGACTTGGCAAACTAACGGAGAGAACGCTTGTCGAGACTCAGAGACTGATTATCACGGACCTGAAGCGTGCGGGCTTCGATTGCGACATCATCGGTACGGGCGGTGAGGCGGCCAACCAATCGTTCAATGAGCCGCGCTGGGTGTGGCACCACATGGGCACAACGCGCATGAGTGCAGATCCGCGGTTTGGCGTCGTTGATGCCGATTGCCGCGTTCACGGCATCGACAATCTCTTTATAGCTGGCAGCTCGGTTTTTCCGACCGTCGGCAACGACATGCCGACCGTGACGCTGATCGCGCTCGCGTGCAGGCTCGCCGAGCATTTGAAGGAAAAGCTTTCCCCAGCAAATGTTGGCCCGCGTCGCGCCACGGCTGAGGTCGTAGCGACCGTTTGAAGCGCAAGCGCTCTGGTAACATCACGTCAAGCAAATGGCAGATCATGCGCAATCAGTCCGCGCGATAACCGCAAGCGCATGTGCCGTTGACCGGTGTAACGGTCAAGTGCACAGCGTCATGGCTCGCGCGACTTGAAACGCTCGATTGCCTGCTTCACCGTATTCCAAAGCGCGCCGCTGTGGCGATGGAAGTCGAACTGGTCGTGGCGGTCATCCGGGTACTTGCCGTGCTCCTGGATCGATACGAGCCGCCACGCCAGCCATCCGGCACAATCCCGGTTCGATGCTAGTGTGCCCAGCCACCGATTGTAGGCTTCGACCTGACCCGGGTTGGATCGTGCCCATCCGAACTCTTCCAGCAACACTGGCTTTCCGTGCTCCCGACCAATGGCGCATTGTTTGCCGATCAGTTCGTCGAAGCTATCGACGGTCAGCTTGTAGTAGAGCGGGTAGCCATGCCAGGTCAGAAAATCGATCGAGGCGATCGATACCTCGGACATCTTGTTCGAGATACCCGCATGACCGGATCCAATCGGGTGATTGGGATCGATCGTCTTCGCATAGGCCGACATCTCGGCGACCCAGCGAAGGTAAAGCGTCTCGGGTTTGGCATAGGGCTCGTTCATAAGCTCCCACGCCATGATCGTCGGATCATCCTTGTAGGTGATGCCGGTCAATGGATTGACGCGTGTCAGCAAATACCGGATCCAAGTCTTGAAATCGGCTCTCGTGCGCTCGTCCTCGAAAAAGAAGCGATGCTTATCTTCGCTGCCATACCAAGCTCGCATCTGCTGAGCGCCGCCGGTGTAGGCCCAGAAATCGAGAAACGGGATGATCAGCCTGATCTCGCGCTTCCTCGCTTCGGCAATAAGGAAATCGAGGCGCCCGATCCCGTCCGGGCCCTCATTGACAGCCATGATCTGCTTTGCATCGTCCCAGTAGAGCATGTAGACGCCGTGGACGCCAAGATTGCTGGATTCTGCGCGCGCGTGAAAATTCCAAATTGTCGGTCGCGACTTGCCGTCGCGTGAGCCGATGACCGGATGATTAAATGTTCTGATGACATTGACGCCGAGGTCTTTCGCGTCGTCGAGAACGCGCAAGACCTCGTATTTCGAGCCGTACGAGAGGTAGTGATTGTTCACACCGGCGACAGGAAACGTCTTTCCATTGAGGACGAAGCGTGTGCCGTCGACTTTCACAAATCCATCTTGTGATGTGTTTTCCGCTCGCGCGCCAACCCCATCCCCGAAGCTCAAAGCCAGCAAGATCAAGGTGAACGCAAGTTTCCGGAAAGTTCTGCCGGTTTGATCCACGAGATATTCCGCCTGCCGGAGCTTGCGCTGCCCGCTGCAGCGATTGCACTCCTGTCGTCCTATCAGGAACCATGCTCTAGGGCCTGGACTCAATCGTCAGCGATGCAGTTGGTTAGCCCAAGTTCACCCTGCTTGTACCTGCTAGGCACGGCTGGCCCGAAGGCCGTCTGTGGCAGGCTTTCTTTCGAACGCAACCCGGAGTACGGGCACGGCCATATATGCGGCCTGGCTAAGGCAGGCCAACAACCAGCCTCCCGTCATGCCGGAGAGCCCGCCGAAATAAGCGCCGATGGCGGCGAAACCGACCTCGGCCAGACCACCGATGCCCAAGACGAATGACGCTGAGAGCATGGCGTCGTCGATGCGTTTCAGCGCGATGTAGTGATATTTGATGGCGATTGCCGGCACCGCGAAGCCGAGCAGTTGCAGGCTGCTGCCAGCGATTTCGGGGTAACGAGGATTGAACAGCCAGAGCGCTGTCCTCGAAAACAGTAGAAAGCCGATTGCGGTTGCTAGACCGACGGCTATCGAGACCATCAGCGATGAGCGCAGCCGCTCCGGGAGCCGAGCCTGTTCAGCACGCCCGATGGTGAAGAGCACCGTTGTCAGCGCGGCGGGAATGAGAAGCGTTACACTCACCAGCATCCAAGCAGCAAAGAACGCGGCATTAGCTTCCGGCGAGATGGTTACCGCAACCAGGAACGGTAAGAGAAATCCAGGCGCCTGCGTCACCAGGTTGAGAACGTGGTGATCGAATGTCAGTCGCGTCAGCCCTCTCAACCCTGTCCAATCGGGTGCTTGCTCAAGAGGCCGCCAACGCCATTCGTTCTTGATCACGAGCAGCGTTGCAATCGACGCAAAAATCCCAATTACCCAGCTCGCGAGAATCGCGGTTGGCCCTCCTTGACCTGCGGAGAACCACGCCGCGAAACCTAAAAGCACCAATTTGATCACGGCGAATGCCAGATTACGCGTCATCTGCATAGTGCCCCGGAGCATGCCGACGAACGCCTGGTCGAGCGTCAGAGTCACACCGTTGAGGGAGCACCCCACCACGAACAGGACCATCACCGCCATCGAGCCGAAAGCGGCCGCTGCTACCGGAGCAACCCATCGGCAGAGCATCACCACGGCGACGGCGCAGATGACAGAGAGCACAAACGCCACATAGAGCGAGGCAAGCACGAGGCCCGGTGCGCGTTCCTTCCGCTTCGGGATCTCGCCCACAAGCAAAGTGCCCAGGCCAAATTCACCCATCAAACCGCAAAGGTTCATGATGGAGATCACGGCGGCGGCAATACCGACGGTTTCGGCGGGAAATACGCGCGCCGCAAACCACCAATAGACGAAGCCGAGCCCCGCCGAGACAATGGTGCCGAAAGCCATCGCCGAGGCATTGGTAAAGAGGCTCGACTGACTCGCCAATATCTGACGGACGCGGTCTACGAGCCGGCTGGCCATTGTTGGCGACATGATCGGCCTTTCCATCGCCATCAGTCGACAGAGTCGCGGCGAGCTGCCGGCAGAAAGAATGGCACGGCCGCTTTTTGTACCCCGCCGTCCTCGCTTTGGGCTTGTAGTTTGCCGCGAAGATACCCGCCTGCGGCACTTGCGAATCCGACGCCGATGGCGCCTGCGCGGGCGACACCGGAGATATGGCCGCGCGTCACGACGGATGTTAATTCCCGAAAGAACGACCGCAACAGGACCTGGCTCGCGAACGACTTCTCAGTGGCAAGGGCGCCCGAGTCAGGCAGCAATCGCGTCAGTTGTGCCTTGGACAAACCCTCCGCGTAACAACGCTTTACGAAGTACGAAAGCGTCAAACGAGTGGATGGCACCTTGTGTCCGACGGACGAGGCGGGATCGCACACGAACCGCCCCATATCCGACACGCGGGCCGCGCGCATGCAGAGTTCGGTTTCTTCGCAGCTCAGAGGGAGTTTGTGATTTTTGCGTCCTAGCTGTGAGCTGAAGCCGCCTGCGTTCATGAAGACGTCGCGTCGGATGCACATCGCCGCGCCGGAGAGGTTTCGCACGGTGGTCTCTTTGATCTCCCCGGGCCGGAATGAACAGCCGACGACCCAAAGAAACTCGTTTGGAAACCAAGCGGGGCGCGCTCCTCTCCAGATGGGCGCGATATGCGGGCCGACACCGGCGATGCCTGGCCGGCTGCACACTTCGAGCATGCTCTCGATCCAATCCGGGGCAGCAATGGCGTCGTCGTCGAGAAATGCAACAAACGTCGTATCCGCGGCCGCAATGCCGGTGTTTCGAGCTCCGGAGAGTCCTGGCTCGAACGCATTCATCATCACTTCGACATTGGGAAATGCTGCTTCAACGCGTGCGGCAAGCGCCTTGTTGCCGTCGCTCACGACGACGATCCTTGGAGCCGCCGGCTTTTGCTCAATGAGTGATCGAACAGCCTCTTCGATATCGTTCCAGCGTTTGTCCGAGTGGACGCAGACGACGGCCGTCACGTCCTTGGCCGCTGCTCTCGCGCCAGAGATGCGCGCCGCGGTATCGAGCTCGCGTTCTGCAGAATCAGGTCTCATCGTGGTGTTAGAGAGGGGAGCGCGAAGACCGGCCTTGCGTCCCTCACGCGGTTGCCGGGCGAGCAAATCCTCGTAGATTTTCTCGATGCGCGGGACGACCGATTTCGCCATGAGGGTCTCGACCTTCTTGAGCGCGGCGGCACTCATGCGAGTGCGTAGTTCCCCATCACGGTCGAGAGTCGCCAGTGCCTTAGCCAGCGCTGGAACATCCCCTGGCGGCACCAGAAGTCCCGTGACCCCATCGTCGACGAGGTCGGGCATGCCGCCGATCTGTGTCGCGATGAAGGGCTTGCCAACGCCCATGGCTTCCATCACCACAGTCGCGCAAGGCTCGGGCCAAACCGACGGCGCGATGCCGAAATCGCAGCGGTTCCACGCATGCATAATCGCGTGATGGGGCCAGCTATGATGAATGGAGACGCCCGGCGGCAAATTCGTGGGCGTGTCAGGGCCAGGACGCCCTATCAGCACCAGAGGACGCGCATTCTCGAGTGTGGCGTAGGCCTCGATCAACTTATCGGTTCCCTTGAGGCGCTGCAGATCACCGACGAACAACATGAAGCCGTTCTTGGGAAGCTGGTCGAGGCGCGGGTCGATCGTCTCGGAAAGAACACCGATGTGATCAGGAACGAAATTCGGCACGACCTCGAACGGCACACCGAACTCGGCGAGGCGGTTCCCCTCGGCGACAGCCGCCGAGACGGTCAAGAATTTGTCGACGACGACGCGCTCCAGGCGGCTGGATGCAAAGTTGGCAAGCGTCGTGACAGTGGCCTTCGCGGCGCCATATTGCTCCTTGGCACATTGCAAGCATTTTGCCAGCGCGGGGCCAGAGCAGAGCACGCCCTCGTGCATCATGTTCTTGCGCGCGCAGACATGGCTGTAATCGTGAAGTGTCACGACGAACCGCGGGCCACCGGATGTCTTCAGCGGCAACACCGAATGCAGTAGCCAATTGTGGGCGTGCACAATGTCCGGCTTCTCGTTCTGGATGATCCGCCGCAACGCCAGCGCAAGCTCAGGATCCGGAAACGGCGGTGCGTGAGCCCGCTCTGCCTCCTTGAAAAGGAATGAAGCGCGCTGCATCGATCCGTGCAGGCGATAGATCTTCACGCCCTCATCTATTTCTTCGTCGGGCGCTCCCTGTGTTGCAAGAGTCGCCACGCTAACGTGATGCCCGCGTTTCGCGAGCGCGATGCTGAGATTTCTGACGTGCCGCTCCTCGCCGCCGATGATCGGGGGGTAGAACTGCGCGAGCATCAGGATCTTCATTTCAGTCCTCGGGCCATTCACTCGCTGACACGCTGGCTCAACCAAACGCGGCGATAGATCATTTCACGGTTACTATTCTTGTAGAGGCGCGCGTCGATCCGCTCCGACCCCACCCCGCCGAGCCCGAGCGAGAGCACCTTCGACCAGGATTCGTTAGGTTCGAGGTAAATCGAGTTCCATTTGGCAATCGGGCCGCGCGGTGAGTAGACCTCGAGCAGATAGTCTTGCGCCTGCGCCTCTCTGTTGCGGACTTCCAGCACGATCTCCGAACTGGGATGAGTAAGGGACGGTGCCATCGAAAGCTCTGTGTAGCTTGGCTGGCCGAGCTCGGCCTCGCCGCGCTCAGCAATCATGAAGGCAGCCCCCACGATGCCTGTTGCAACAATCAGGCCAGTCAGTCCACGCAGGGAGAGGGCAGTCGGTGGCCCATCAGAAGCGGCGGCTTGTGCGGCTCGCGCCTTACCGGAGCCAAGACAGATCAGCATTGTGATGCCCGCAAGGCTGACGGCCCAGGCATTCGTGCCCATCGAGCCAGATGCGTGCAGAAGAAAGCCGCCAAGGATCGTCAAGCAGATGCTGAGGGCGATCGACAAGGTTTGCTTTTCCTCCCAACGCAGAGGCAACTCGACGAAGCGTGAGACAATGGCTCGGCCGGGCAAATAGAGAGTGAGGGCGAGGCCGGCAACGACCTTCACGCCAGGGAGCGGAATGAGCAACACCAGCATTGATGCGACAAGCGCGCTCGTGGCGAGAAGCCAGCGCTCAGGGAATTTGATTGGCATTCCTGATGGCCCTTACATCGACGATCTTGATCGCGCCGCTGTCGTAAAGTCGGTTAACGCCGGGGATGTGATTGAACTTGAGCAGTGCATCCACCGTTGGCGGCGTTGCGCTGACCCAAGCTGGCTCGCCGCGCTCGAAATACACGCCCATCAATGGCTTCTCGGTAGAAAGGCGCATGTCCACCAACAAGAAGTCGACTCGTCCTGCGCGAATGTCATAAAGCTCCGATGCGGTGAGGTTCGGCATGAAGAATGTCTTCGACATATCGACGTGGTGCAGCAACGTCGTGACGATGATCTGTCGGCCGTAGGTTGCCAGTAGCAGACGATTGATCCGATCGGCTCCGAAGCGTTTGCCTGCCCCGAGCATTTCGCGGCTCCAGCGAGCCGCATCGATTCCCGTTCGCTCCACCGACATGGCATCACCGGCGACGCGATATCCGGTCGGCAGATTGACTACGCCCCAGCCTATGATCACGCCACCCATGGCGATGACCACGGCACCGAATGACGCAATCGCTGTTCGTAGCAACGTGTCGTGGTGAGCCTGCAAGTAGCAGACGATCGATACGGCTACGACCAGACAGACGCCGATGAAGCTCAAGGCACCGAGCCGGCTGCCAAGTTCCCATCCTGCTGCTGTTAAGCGAAATGCCAAACTCACGGGAAAGACGAGCGTCAGCAGGACAATTGCGAGAAGGCGGCTATTGGTCCATTGGAAAAGATCGCCAACCATGCGGAAGAACGATGCCTTCCGCCCTCCGGCCCCAGCCAGTGTAAAGGATCTCAAAAAGCCAACCAACAACCCCAGCAGGACGAGAATGACGGCCCCTAGGGACGTAAACCGGCGAAGAAAGTGTTGCTCGACCCCGTCATCGCTCACGAACAGTCGTCGCGCTGCAGACTGTCCTGAAACGAAACGATAAAGCTCGTCGAACCCTTGCTGGATCAGCGGTCCGATGTAACCTGCCGTCGGATCGCCGGTGACCTTCGACCAACTCACCATGGCCATGAGGCAAGCGGTTCCCAGCACCAGCGCTCGAAACGACTTGGCAATCGATCTTGTCCTGAAAAGCTCGAGCAGCCCGATCACGATCAACAACGCGCCCAGGAAGGTTGCTGTCGTATGATGGGTCACGGCCAGAGCCGGCAAAAAAGGTCCTAAGAGGGCAATTGTTCGCGTCCAACTGCGTTCCGAATGTGCAACGTCCAGGACGTCCGCATAGAGTGCCACCATGAGCAGCGCGACGGCGAGACTCTCGTAGGCGTATTGCGCGTGAAAGAGCGAAAAGTTTGCATTGCCGATATAGATAAGGCACGCGACACCAGCAATTCGCTCGGAGCTGGTTAGTCGCTCCATGAGCAGGAACATGCCTGCAACGAAGATCGCCCGCGATGCCATAATCAACAGGCTTCCCGAGGCAAAAATACTGAGTCCCGTCAGTTTGACCATGGCGGCGGTTACGATCTCGAGCCCGGGAAAGAGCGCGCTGATCGGTAAGAGCGGATTGAGGGAATAGAGTTGTTCGTTCTCGATGATCCCATTTGCCGTTGCGACATGCAGGAGTTCGTCGAAATGCACGAATCCTCGTGTCGCCAGCAGCATTTTAACGATGAGCAAGGCCTGCCCGAGCAGCATAGCAAGCCAGAATCTCTCCGTGCGGGAGGTTCCCCCGTAGCAGAGCCTGAGCGCCGGCCCGGTAATGATCGCGACAATCGCAGTCCAATACAGCTCGACTGCGCCATCCGTACCCGCGCGGGCCATGCTCATCGACACGGCGATCAGGAGCAGCCAGCACGACGTCGCAATGGTGAGTGGCACCAGCCAGCCCAGATTGCGCTCCTGTGCTGCGGCGGCGGGCAGCACAATTGGCTCGCCCAATCCAATGAAGCGGCGCCCGACGTCGAATGGAGCCCAGATGACTTCCATCCACCAGCGCCGACCGTTGGACCGGTGAGGCATGACGATGTCAGCGTCAGCGAGCATTTCCGCCTGTGCTTCCCTCCGCGATGACGTCGCGATAAATGCGAATGAGGCTGTTGGTGCACTCTTCCCAGGTCGGCAACTTGAAGGGAGTGGGGAGACGCGGGTGGTCGATCTCCCACTCCATGGCGGCGGCGATCTCGCTCGCCGTGGAGTTGAGTGGGATGCAGCGGATCAAACCGTCTTCTGCCATTTCCGTGAAGCCGGACGTGTCGGCGGCGAGCACCGGCCGGCCAAGCGAGAGCGCCTCAAGCGTTGCGATCGGATGAGCCTCGTACTCGCTCATCTGGACGATAAGGCTAGCACTTGCCATCGTCTTCGCCATTTCCTGGCGCCGTTCGGGTGGGATGCCTCCGACCTCGACGCTTTCCGTGAGACCGAGGTGTTTCACCTGGGCGATCAGATCTGTCTTGAACGGCCCCTCGCCCAGCACTTTTAAGCGTGCGGTCGGTCGCCGTCGCACGAGATCGGCAAAAGCCTCGATGACCAGATGGTGGCCTTTGTAGCGCTCCAACCGCCCGATCGAGATAATGAGTGGCGCGTTGAGATCTGGCGAAGAGGTCAACTTCGGCGTTTCAAATTGCGCGCCATTGGGGACAACCTCGAAACGGTTTCGCGCGACACCCACCAGCTCGGAGAAGCGATCGGCCTCAAAACGGGAGACGCCGATCAGCCGCGCCGCCTGTCGCACCAGCGGTCGCATGGCAGCATGCTGCGGTGCGCGCAGCCATTGCCGAGAGTTGGATGAATGGCCGCCGCTGTGAAATGTCATGACGAATGGAATTCGAGATCTCATGGCAGCTAGGATTGCCACGGGCGGCGTCAGCGTATGGTAGCCTTGCACGTGAATCACGTCGCAGCTTCCCGGTCCGATCTTGTTGAAGACGCCTGGCGCAAAAAAGATGTCGCTCGTACGCGGATAGGCGCGCACGCGCGTGATGCTCATCCCCGAGATCGTCTCCTCCGATGGCAGAGTGCCCTCAGGATCGGCCGTGATGACGCTGACGGAGTGCCCCATCGCAGCCATGCGGCTACCGACCTGCTGGACGTGCATTTCGATGCCTCCGATGAAAGGAGGAAACTTGTGCGCGACCATGACAATTCTGAGCGGCCGCCCAAGCGTTCGCGTCGGGTAGGCTTTTGGTTTTGTTTCGCCCAGAGCGGAGTCCATCAGCATCGGGATTCCTGTCGATTGTTATGCCTGGCCTATGGAAGAAGCCGGCGAATCCGAGCGCAGTCGCTCAGTCAATATGGTTCGCAACACGCGTAGCCCGTCGGGCACTGCGCGTAGGTTGCTCTCGCCATGGATGCGGTTGTACTCGAAGCTCGCGACCTCGACGATGTTGAGCTGCGCCTTCATTGCCCGCACATTCAGCAAAGTCTCGATTTCGAAGCCGTTCGCGGTGTTCTCGAAGACGGGAAGATGCCGTGACCAGAAGGCGATGTAGCCGTAGCAAAGGTCGGTGAAAGAGCCGCCATACATGGTGCGGACGAGCTGCGTCAGGCACCAATTGCCGAATTGGCGAATGAGAGACATGTCGTCGGTTCCGCCACCCTGAAGAAAGCGCGATCCCTTGACGAAGTCGGCACCCGCCATCAGCGCTGCCACGAAGGTGATGATCTGGCCTGGATCCATCGAACCGTCCGCGTCCATCATCACGATGATCTCGCCTTCGGCTTCCTCGAAGCCAGCCCGAAGCGCTGCTCCCTTGCCGCGGGTTGTGCACATGACGATCTTGGTGTCGGGTCGCAGCGCGCGCGCTACTTCGACCGTATTGTCGACCGATCGCCCATCGATAATGACGAGGTCGTGAATCCAAGTTGGAAGGCGAGGCAGCAGAATGGGAAGGTTCTTTGCCTCGTTCAGTGTCGGAATGATTACGCTGATCCTCGGCAACGCTACGGTCTGCATAGTCCCCTCTTTATGATCGTCGACACACGGGCCGTGTGATTTGAAATGTCAGGCAGCCATCCGGACGGTCTTCCGAGGCAATCCTTCAACGAGGGCAGCGCAGAACGCAGTTCAACTCGAGATGCGCCTGGTTTCTGATGCTGCTTCCCGGGTCAATTTCTGGTGGAAGGCGCGACGTAGACGACGTCACCCATCTCCACGGCAGTCGTGAGTTTGGCTTCGATGAATTGGGGACCGGATGGCGAGTTGCGCAGGATTCGATAGGATGATGCCTCCTCGCCCTGGCGGCCGCCCTGGCGATTGCGCATCACGCTGATAATGCTCTCCGACGCCTTCAGCGCCTTCAGTGCGAGCGGCACGTCGAGCTCAACGACTGAGATTTCCTTCTGCAGGTCTGTCTTATAAGCCAGGAGATTGCTCTCGAGCTCTTGCTCGGCGAGCGCTCGTCTTTGCTTGGCCTGCGCAATGGCCTGTATGGCGTCCTGTCGCTTGCTCTGCAGATCCATGACCTCTGCCTGTGCCTGCAGAAGCTGGTTCGAACTCGACAGACCTCGGTCGCTGAGGCGGTCGAAATTTTTCAGGCGCTCGGTTCGCAACTCGATGCCGGCATCGATCGGACGCAATCGCCGGCCAAGAGAGTCTAGATCGGTATCGGCAAGCTCAACCGCGGCTTTGTAGGCTTTCTGGCGCGATTGGAAGCCGGAGGCCGCGAGCTTGCGCACGTTCTGTTCAGCACTAATGAGGCTTCTCGCTTCATCGTCGGATGCGATCTTGCGCAAGTCTGCCGGAACATCGACCTCCGCCTTGCCGTCGCGTTCGGCGACGAGAACGGCCAGCTTGGCGAGCAGCCGCTTCGTGCGCTCGACTGTGGCGTCGCGCTTATCGACTTCGCGCGCGGAATCGACCAGTTGCCAGTTCATCGGCTGCTCGACGTTGTAGCCGCCGGCCAGCGCCATGACATGGAGGACAGTCATTCCCGGGACATGCTTGTAGGCACCGGAGTTCTTCAAAGGCCCCACGATATATACGGGCGGCCGATCGGCGATCGTGATGCTGACTAGCCCTCGCCTGCCCGCGAAGTCTTCGAACGCCTTTGTCAGCGATGCCTGCAACTCCTGGCTTGCTTGTCGAGCGGCCGGGAAGCTGCCCAGAATCGGCACAGTTACCCTGCCGTCCCGGTCGACAATGGTTTCGCCAGAAAATTCTACGCGCATCTGATAGCTGGCAGGTGCACGAGGCTCGCCATTCTTCTCCGCGCGCCAGCGATCTTCTTCGGATTCGATGCGTTCGAAGAAGACGAGCTTCAGCCGATCGCCAACGACAAAGGTCGTCGTATTATCCGGTTGCCGGACTTGCGCGACTTCATTTTGCGGCGTGGCGATCACGGCAGCCGGAATAGCTGCAACCTTGGTGCCTCCGGATGGCTTCTCGCTGTCACGAATGTTTGTCGGAGGCTTCGCTTGAGGGTCACCCACAATCGGCCCCCCGGCTTCTGCCTCGCCTAGCCCTGTTGATCTGACCGCTACGTCAAGCGTCGTTTGAACCTGATCGAGCAGTGGCCGTATGTGCTGGTAGGCCAAAGGCGAAAGCGCCGCCAGTATTGCGATCCCCAGCGCATAGTACGGCGCGCGATAGGGGCGAAGCCCGGCCTTTCCCTTGGGGAATGGATCGCTTGCCACCAGGCCATCTTGCTCATCATCGAGGGAGATAGACACGTCCGAATCTACTTGTGTCATTGTCCCGTCCTGTTGACCGAGACGACTGCCGATCGAAGATCTTGTGCCACCTTAAGTAACGTTGGCAGCCCACTGATAAGTACGGTCAAATCTGTATCTAATGATACGTGCTTCGCGGCAAAAGGTTAACTGCTGTGCCACGACAGTACGATTGCTGACGAAGGCCGCTTTTCAGCGCTCGCCTGTGGCGTCGCGAAGGTGCACAATGATTCATCACGAACGCCCAATGGATGGGCAGGTGAGCGACGTGTGGGAGGCCAATTTCTCCTCCCATTTTTGGGGGCTACACACGCTACGGCGACGTTGATGGGTCAGTTGGCTGGCTCTGTCGCCGTCGCACAGTTCTCTGAGGTGCAGACCGCATCATCTCGCAGCAAGGATGCGGTTGGAGCTCACCGGTCCTTGCCAGTGGACAAAAGGCTTAGGTTGCCGAGCGCAAACCTGCGGGATCAGCCAGTGAGCAGGATACCTGAGATCAGAATAACACGGCGTCAGGACGCATTGGCCTGTGACGGAGCAGATAGTCTTCTTGTCGAAACAGGATAATGCGTTAGCGAATATGCCCGGATCGGATCGTCGCCAATCAAATTTTCTGAATACCTTAAGGTGGTCGCCTGCTATCCTCGGCGACGTGCATGATTGACAGAAACGGACGCGCGCACTCGAAGTGCGCTGGCAGATTATTGGAGCTTTTCAACTGAACGCGTCGTTAATGAAAAAATATAGATAAAATTTCTGCCGGTCAGCCGGAGTGCTTCTTGGTAAGGCGAAGCACCATGTCGAGCGCCTCCTTGCCGGACAGGCCTTTTGCTTCCGTTCCTCGGGCAGGCCGGAAAACCCTGTGCGCTCAGGGATCAGATTAGACAAGCGTCAGACGTCGTTAAGTCCCATTGCAAAAGATAACTGTTGCTTCGCCGTGCGCATTGCGTTCTTGGCGCCATCGAAGAGAACCATTGGTCATCTAATCGGATTGGGTCGTTCATTTGCAAAGAGCATGTAGAATACGTCCGTCAGTCGATTTGATCTTCGCTTTGTTGTGCGATACCCGAACTTGGTTCGGCCGACCCTTTTTATTCGCTGTTTTGGGAAACCGCCAAAATGCAATGCTTGCTTCTTATGGAACCACTGAGAGCGCGCTCGCCGCGTAAGCCGGTTCGAAGCGAGCGCGCGATCGATGCCGCTTCAGATTGCCTTTCTTTCCTTGAGGCTTTGAATATCGGATTTGCTGTATCCTAGCTCTGCCAGAACGTCGTCGTTATGCTCACCAAGCTTGGGTGCGACTCCGATTTTGGCCGGCGTTTCGGAGAAGCGCCACGGTGTACCGTGAACTTTGAGGCGCTTGCCGTGCTCGGGATAGTCCATCTCGGCGACGTATCCGTTCGCCACGACGTCTGGATCCAATGCTGCCTCGAGCATCGTGTTGATTGGCGCCGATACGATGTCGCCATCGCGCAGTTTTGCCACCCACTCATCGCGAGATCCCGTCGCGAAGAGACGGCCTAGCAGGGCCAGTAACTCCTCTCGCTTCTCGCTGGACTCCATCGCAACGCCAAGATGACCGAAACCAGCTTTCGTGATCTGGTCGTAGAAGCCGAGGGCGCTCATTGCCTCTCGCCACTGGTCGCGCGCGAGTTGGAATACGAATGGTTTTCCATCCTGATCGTTGAAGGATGCGGACATCGCGGGCCGTTCCTTGGTGCCAGCCACGCGTGCCTGGCCTGTGACGGGATCGGTACCCCGCCAAAGGGTCGTTTGGAAGGTCCAGCCCAGAAGGCGCACGATGCTACCCAGAAGCGACAGTTCCACTTTCTGGCCGACGCCTGTCGCACGGGCATGCGTCAAGGCTGCGAGCGCTCCGCCGAAGGCAAGAATGGCGCAGGTCTCGTCGGCCACCGAGGCGATACCCGTCTTCATGGGTTGGCCTGGGGTTGCGTAAGCTTGTGCAATGCCACCGAGCGCCTGGGCCATGGAATCGGTTCCGGGGAGATGGGCGTTCGGCCCACTGGGGCCGTAACCCGAGATCGAAATGTAGACGAGACGCGGATTGACCTTCTTCAGCTCCTCGTAGCCAAAGCCGTTCTTTTCTGCGGCCCCGGGGCGAAAATTCTGGCCGAATATATCGGCTTTTGCCACCAGTTGCTTCAGGATTTCTCGACCCTCGGCTGACTTCAAGTTGAGCGTTACGCTCTTCACGCCGCGATTGTTGGTTTCGAAGAAGCTGGAAGGGTGATTGGGCAGAATGGACATATTGCGTGAATTGTCGCCGCCTTCCGGGGTTTCGATCTTAATGACCTCAGCGCCCAGATCGGCCATCAGCATATAGGGGACCGTACCTGCTTGCGCTGTAGAGCAGGCGACAACTCTTACGCCCTGCAGGGGCCCGTGCGACTGGGTCATCGAGATCCTCCGTTGATTGTTTCGTCCGTTTTGTCGCGGACTCTCGTTTGGCTTTTTGGGGCGCTTTCCGATCTGTGTATCAGCGAACGCTCCGCTGCAAACTCGAACTGGTCGGCGGTGCTGCAGTCGTGGAGATGGCAGGCGACACGATGCCCCGGCGAGACCTCGCGTGGCGCCGGCGTCTCGGCTGCACAGCGCTCGAATGCGAACGGGCAGCGTGGATGAAAGCGGCAGCCAGACGGCGGATTGAGTGGCGAAGGCACCTCGCCTTTGAGCTCGATCTCGTCAACGACGGCACCTGGGCGCGCCTCGAGAACGGCGGAAAACAATGCTTTGGTGTAGGGGTGCCGCACGTCGCGGAACACCTTCTCCGTCGGGCCTTGCTCAACCACTTGGCCAAGGTACATCACCACAGTCTGATCAGACATATGCCTGACGGTGGCAAGATCGTGCGCGACCAGAAGGTAGGCGACGTTGGTCTCCGCCTGAATATCTTTCAGAAGATTCATCATTTGGGCGCGGATCGAGACATCGAGCGCGGAGATAGGCTCGTCGAGCACAATCAGCCTCGGCTTGGAGGCGAGGGCCGCCGCGAGGGCAATGCGCTGGCGCTGGCCGCCAGAGAACTCGTGCGGATACTGCATTGCCTGCTCTGATCGGAGGCCAACTTGCAAAAGCAACTCGCTCACACGTTTTTCTATGGCCGGCTTTTTCCACCGGTGGACGATCAGTGTCTCGGCGATGGTGCGTCCGACCGTCATGCGCGGATTGAGGCTCGACCACGGGTCTTGGAATACGGCCTGAACCTTGGTGCGGAAGGCGCCGAGTGCCTCTCCCGTCATCTCGTGGATGGGTTCTCCTTCGAGAAGAACGCGACCTTCCGACGGCCCTTCCAGATTCAGCACGAGACGCGATGTCGTGGTTTTACCGCATCCGGACTCGCCGACTAGGCCCAACGTCTCGCCGGCATGAAGTTCGAACGACACACCATCCACAGCCTTTACATGCCCCAGCGTGCGCGCAAAGAGAACTCCTTTCGTGACAGGGTAATGCTTTCGCACGTTCTCGAGCTTTAGCAGCGGCTCGTTAGACATATGCTTCGAGCCTCCAGCAGGCAGCAGTGTGTTCGGGCCCAGTTTCACCCGTCTCCGGATAGGCTTGTGCGCAGCGGTCGAAAGCGTGCGCACAACGCGCAGCGAACCGACAACCGGGTGGTAAATCGAGAAGCGAAGGCGGCTGACCCTCGATAGTGGCAAGGCGGCCCTGCCGTCCAGTCATGCGCGGCACCGAGGCGATCAAGGCCTTCGTGTACGGATGGGCGGGGCGTTCGAAGATGTCCTTTACTGGACCGACCTCGACGATCCGCCCTGCATACATTACCGCGACGCGATCGCAGAGGCGGGCGACCACGCCGAAATCGTGCGTGATGAACAGAATGGCCATGCCTGTCTCGGACTGAAGGCGCTTCAGCAGCTTGAGGTATTGCAATTGAATGGTGACATCGAGCGCAGTCGTCGGTTCATCGGCGATAAGCACCTGCGGTGCGCCTGCCATCGCAATTGCGCCGACGACACGCTGCTTCATGCCGCCAGACATCTGGTGCGGGTATTGCCCGATGCGGCTTTCCGGCGCTGCGATCTCGACGCGTCGCAGTGCTGCGATTGCCTGATCCATGATCTCCGCGGCCCTCGCGGGACCGCGACGCAACAGTGCTTCGCGGAGCTGATTGCCGATGGTGAAGACAGGGTTTAGCGAAGTCTGCGGGTCTTGCAGGATCATCGATAGTTTGGTGCCGCGTAGCGCGCGCATCTCGCGCTGGCTTTTCGGGACAAGATCCTCACCGTCGAGCAGAATTTGACCGCGCACCGTACGCGCGCTGCCTTTCGGGAGTAGTCGCATGATCGAGAGAGCCGTCAGACTTTTGCCGCAGCCAGACTCGCCGACAAGGCCGAGCACCTCGCCGCGCTTCAAGGAGAAGCTCACACCGTCGACGGCCTTGACCACGCCGCGACGCAGGAAGAAGTGGGTTGCGAGGTCGCGAACCTCGAGGATGGTGTCAGTGCTCATAGCTGCCTCAACCTCGGATCGAGTCGGTCGCGAAGCCAATCGCCAAGCAGGTTCACCGAGAGCACAAGCAGTGTGATGGCGAGGCCGGGGATCAGGGCCACCCACCACGCATCTGCAATGCGTCCGCGTCCCTCGGAGACCATCAGGCCCCAACTAGGCGTTGGTGGCGGAATACCTGCGCCGAGAAATGACAGGGATGCTTCGGCGATGATGACGACGCCGATGTTGAGTGTGACGAGCACCGTAAATGTATTGAGCACATTCGGAAAAATATGCGTCGCCATAATGCGCATCGTCGAACAACCGCGCACTTTTGCGAGCGACACGAAGTCCCGCTGCTTCAGGGTTAGAACTTCGCCACGGATAACCCGCGCGAAGCTGGCCCAGAGCAAAAGACTTATCGCGATGACGAGCGTGCCGAGGCCCTGCCCCATCGTGACGGCAAGCAGCAGAGCGAACAGGATTGCCGGGAATGTGAATGCAGCGTCGACGATCCGCATCAGCAAATTCTCGACCCAGCCGCCAAGATAACCAGCAAGGATACCGATCGCGAGGCCTATTCCCCCGCCGACGGTGAGGGCCAGCAGGGCGACGATGAGGCTGATGCGCGCTCCGTAGATGAGGCGGCTCAGGATATCCCGACCGAAGTCGTCTGTGCCGAGGATGTAACTTGGGTCACCCCCTTCCATCCAGACCGGCGGCAAGAGTTTGTCACGTAGCGTCTGATCAATCGGGTCATGCGGGGCGATCAGGGGAGCGAGCACCGCCATGATGACCATGATTGAAATGACGAGAGTGGGTAGCCAAGGGGCTCGGCGCATCGGACCTTACCTTAAGCGTATCTAATGCGAGGATCGACGTAGGCATAGAGAATGTCGACCAGGAGATTGACCGAGAGAATGAGCACTGCCTTCAGGATGATCACCGCCTGCAGCAGTGGGAAATCGCGATAGATAACGGCTTCATAGGTCAGGCGACCTACTCCGGGCCAGGCAAACACCGTCTCTGTCACGATGGCGCCGGTAATGAGGTTTCCGACGAAGACGCCCCACAGCGTGAGTACGGGGATCAGGGCATTGCGCAGGCAGTGCTTCCAAACCACCACCGTTTCAGGCAGCCCCTTGATGCGCGCGAGCTTCACGTACTCGCTCTCCATCACGTCGAGCATGCTCGAGCGAGTGAGCCGCATGAAGCCAGCTGTCAGGAATGTCCCGAGCGTGATGACAGGCAGAATATAATGTTCAGGGCCGCCCATGCGCCCCGATGGCAGCCAGCCGAGCTCAACCGCGAAGATAAAGATCAAAATGATGCCGAGCCAAAAATTCGGTGTCGCAATTCCGAGGACGGCAACCGTGCCCGCGGCGCGGTCGAGAAAACGCCCGCGGTAGAGGGCAGCGATCACGCCGAGCGGAATGCCCACCGCCATGGCGAGCATGAGTGCCCAGGGAATGATGGCGAGGGTGTTCGGCAGACGTGACAGAAATACATCGAGAGCCGGCTGACGCATGCGGATCGACGTGCCGAGATCGCCATGCAGGGCGTTGCCCACGAACGTCAGGAATTGCGTGTGCACGGGACCATCGAGCTTGAGCGCGCGGATCAAATGCGCGCGATCTTCACTCGTCGCGTCCTCCGGTAGCATCATGTCGACTGGATTGCCCGTCATCCGCCCGAGCACGAACACGATCGCCGTGACGAGAAAGAGCAGGACAACGCCCTGCAACAGGCGGCGAACAATAAATCGGCCCATAGGCGTAAGTCCCAATTATCCGGATATGGCGCTGGAAGGCCGTCTCTCACGCAGGTGACGATGAGAGACGGCGCGGCATCATTTTTTCCAGGGCTGCTCTTCCGGATGTGGAATACGCTCGAACACGTCGCCGAGCTCGTGTCTGCCAGGAATCGGTTCAAACTTTCCGACCTTCTTGGTGTTCACGGCATAGTACCCCATGCCTTCAACGACCGGGATCGAAAGCCAGCTATTGGCTACGTGCTCGATCATTGCGTCGTTCAGCTCAGTGCGCTTTTTGGAATCGCGTTCGTTGATGACTCCACGATAGAGCTCGACGAATTTTTTGCAGTCGGCGTCACAGTTTTCAGTATCTCCGAAAAGTCGCTCGGTGCTTTCCGGATTGAAGGCGGCATTGTATCGCCAAAAGGCCTCCGGCCTGCCGACGGTACGATACATTGAGACCCAGCCGGTGAGTTGCGCTTGATCCTTGGAGCGCGTAAGCGGCGGGAATCCTCCCCACTCGTAGTGCTTCGTTGTGACCTTGATGCCGACCTTCTGCCACATGTCAGCGATCGCGGTGCCGACCGCGACCATGAACTGCGTGCCGGGCAGGGCTGTGTTTGCGAACTTGAGCTCGAAGCCGTTTGGATAACCTTCCTCGGCGAGGATCTTTTTTGCGAGGTCGGGATCGTAGCGAAAATTCTCGTCCGTCCATTTCTTCCATCGGTCGACCGAGAGGTCCTCGCTGTATGCAAATGTCGAGTACGGCCGTGGGATGTTGGCCTTGCCCGCCATGACGTGCTCGATCACCTGCTTGCGGTCGATTGCGAGAGACAGAGCCTGTCGGACGCGCTTCTTAGCGAGAGGGCTGTCCTTCACCTCGGGTCGCCACGTTCCCCAGAACTGGAAAACGGCCTGCATCGTTGCCGGCACGGAGACGACTTGCAGCCCGCCTCGCTCGGCGCCGCGGATGGATTCAGGGCTGATCGAGGCGATTGCGGCCTCGCCGGTCCGCACCATGGCGACGCGTGTCGCCTCCTCCGGAACGAGCAGGATGTGGAGATATTTAAACTTTGGCCGCCCTCGCCAATGCGGGTGATCGACAGCTTCGAACTCTAAGCGGTCGCCGGGTACGCTTCGTACGAATTTCCATGGTCCGCTTCCAATCGGCTTTTCCCTAAATTTTTCATCTCCGACCGCCTCGATATACTTCATCGGCATCACCGAGCCTTCGGGAGCGACGGCTCGGCTCAGCGAGGCGGGAAGTCCAATCTGGGGCTTATTGGTGTGTATTTTCACTGTGAGATCGTCTACGACCTCAATAGATTTGATCGAGCGCCGCAAGGTCGCCGCTGCGGCCGCCAAGGACTTTGGCGACATCATGCGATCGAGGCTGAATTTCACATCGTGCGCGGTAACGGGATCGCCGTTGTGCCATTTCTGACCGGGGCGAATTTTGAACGTCCACGAGAGGCCATCATCGGCCAATTGCCAACTCTCGGCCACGCCTGGTCCGGTGCCGCCTTTCGCAAAGTCGAAGCCGACGAGGCTGTCGTACATCGCCGCCTGATAGACAGCATTGCCCGGGCGCGCCTCGAGAATTGGATCGAGAGTCTGTGCGGCAAGAGTCTCAACCGCAAATACCAAGGTTCCCTTCGGTTCCTGGGCACAGGCAGGTACGGTAACGGCAGTTGCCAGAACCGCGCAAAGCGCGAACAGACAAGCCCTTGCAGTGAGTATCATCTATGACCTCCCTAGGTCACTTTTTATGCTCGGCCGTCGTGAATTTCGCGGCTGGCATGCGAGTATCAAGTGACCTTGTCGGAGCTGTCAATGACAGCAATTTCGTGGGGGAGTATCTTTCGACGCTGGAGATGCAAATACTGTCGATCTCGAGGACGCCGATGCGGACCTCTATTGCTCACAAACGCGGAGATCCAACCCCTGCAAACCGGTGAATTTGCTGATGAAGAGTGAAGGTATATGTCGCCTGAAATCAGGCTCCTGATGCGCGCTCAGCGCGCGTCGTTTGCGGAAAATACGCAAGCGATATCTTTTTTATTTTGTGAGGCAAACTAAATGCGATGAAGGATCGAGATGTGTCGTTGGGAATGGACTTGTGTAGCTGCTTGTTGCATTCGTCGGTATGGATTGGCGACATCGAAACGGTTGTTCGGCGTGAGGAAACATAAATCCTTTAGGTTATCTATTTTGAGTCCGTAAATGCGCTTGGCCACAGCTCAGTGGCCTGCCCGCTGAGGCACTCTGCGGCTGTTTTCGAGGTGTCAAATCCATTACTCTTGCATTGCTTGCAGAACCGCTCGGAGTAGTGATGCCTCATCAAATGGCTTCTCGACGCGGGTCGAGCCCAAATGGACCTCGGCCGTGTAACCGCTCGCGAGCACGATCCTTGTCCCAAGTGGCTTCAACACTTCCACGAGCGGCATGCTGGTTTGCCCGCCACCGAGGTTGATATCCATGATCGCCAGATCGAACTGGTTTTCCTGGAGCGCGGACCGCGCATCGTCCAGGCTGAGTGCTGTGACGATGTTTGTGAAACCGATATCGCGCAGCATCGCCTCGCCGTCCATGGCGATCAAAGGCTCGTCCTCAACGTAAAGTACTCTGCAATTCTTCAAGTTCGTCGGCAGCATCGTCTTGTTCCTCGGTTGCGCGGTCGAATGGCACAGACAGCGTCACATTCAATCCACTTGCGTCGAACCCCACGTCAACACGACCGCCCAGACTCCTTTCCACAGTCGTTCGCACCAACTGGCTGCCAAAGCCAAGGTGAGACGGCTTCTCAATGACTGGCCCGTCCATCTCCACCCACTTCAGAACGATTTGCTCACCCTCACCTTCATCGATGCGAGACCAACTCACGCTGAGACGACCATCGTCCGTCGAAAGTGCGCCATACTTGGCAGCGTTGGTGGCGAGTTCGTGCACTGCCATGCCGAGTGCCAAGGTCGCTCGCGCGTTGACCCGCAATTCCGGCCCGCGCAGCGAAACGCGTTCGCTTCCGTATATTTCGGTTAGTTCAGGACGGAGCACGTCGATCAATCGGGAGGCGCGCCAGTTTTGTGCGGTGAGGAGATTGTGCGTTTTGGCGAGCGCGTGAATGCGACGGACAAGCGTCAGGAGAATGATCTCCGGATCGCCATCATCGCGACGTGCCCGATTGATGAGCGCTGTCACGTTGGCCAGCATGTTCTTGACGCGATGCTGCAGCTCACGCATGAGACGGCGCAGCTCCGTCTGCATGACCTTGTGGCGAGTCACGTCCCGAATATTTATGCCAACAGCGTAGACATCCTCGCCCCGACGCACGGGATACCAATCGATCTCCCACCACTGTTGGACACCCCGCAGAAGAATCGTCACCTCGCCCGAGACAATCGGTTTTCCTGAATCGAACACTTTGGGCACGCCCTCGACGAGCTCAAATCCGAGTTGAGGTACGAGCTCAAGTGCGTAGCGGCCAAGATGGTTCTCGATAGGAGAGCCGCTGATGTCGGCGAAGCGCTGATTGACCCTGAGAAAGCGCAAGTTGCGATCGAGCAGCGCTTTGGCCTGAGGGGTTACGCGGTAAAGCTCTTCGATTTCGCTCAAATTGAGACGTGCACGTACCTCAAGCTCCTCAAGTCGGCGCTGATAACGCTTCAGCTCCGTTATCTCCATGAGGGTGATCACCACTCCGCTGCCCACACCAGCCATCGACGTGTAGGGCTGGATGCGTACCAAAAGATCCGCAGTGCCATCGCGCTGTTGACGATGCGTTTCCGAAAGTTGGCCGGTTTCAATAGTCCGGCGGCAAAGATCAATCAGCGGCTCACCATCGAGCTCACTGGCGAGATCTTCGAAACGCCGTCCGCGATCATGATCGACCAGGCGAAAATAGCCGCGGGCGGCTGGCGTAAATGATCGAATACGAAGCTCGGAGTCGAGAAAGATGGTAGCGATACGCGTGCTTTCGATCAGATTCCGCTGGTCGTCATTGAGTATGTTCAGCTCGGAGACCTTGATCTGCAGTTCCTCGTTGATCGTAGACAGCTCCTCGTTCGCGGATTGGAGCTCCTCGTTCATCGACATCATCTCTTCGTTGGAACTCTTCAGCTCCTCGTTGGATGTTTCCAGCTCCTCAATAGTGGTGCGGATGGTTTGGTTGGCGGCATCCAACTTTTGTTCGAGTTCATGCACGTACGCATCGGCGTAATGTCCTTCAGCATCGCTGTCGCCAGATACGTTTGTGGCCTCCGATCGCGGATCGAAGTGCTCCTGGAATACAACCAGCACATTGTCGTCCGGTAGCCGTTCGGCTGTGAGTAGAACGCGAACGTGCGCATTGTCGATTTCGAGATCGAGTGGGCGAACGCGTACCGTTCCCACGTCGCCAAGGCTGGCAAGAAGCCCGACCAGTGGTGACCTGAGGGCCTCTCGTGACATTTCGAGAATGCCAAGTCGGGTATGCCCGCGAGGCAACTCAAGAAAGCGTCCCGTTTTCCCTGAAGCAAAAACGATCTGTCGAGAACTGTTCACAACGACGAAAGGTGCGGTGTGACGGGCGAGTATCGCACGCTCGTAAAGATCGGCCGGCTCGGGCGGGCGGCTCGATTCCGGTTCGGCTTGCGCCAAGCGTGATTGCAGGTCTTGCAGAGGTGAAAAGAGAGGGATGCCTATTGCGCGGGGCGGACCGGCTTTACGTTTGAAGAGCCTATCCGTCTGGCTGACGACCTCGAAGCTATCCGCAATGCCGCCAAGATTCTCGCTCGGCCCCAACAGGAGGAAGCCGCGGGCACTCAGTGCATAATGGAATATCGGCAGCACGCGCGTCTGAAGTTTGTTGTCGAAGTAGAGGAGTAGATTACGGCAGGAGATGAGATCGAGCTTCGAGAAGGGTGGGTCGGCTATCACATTGTGCTGGGAGACCCGCACCATGTCGCGCATTGCCGAGGAAATGCGATAGCCGCTCGGTGTGCTCGTGAAGTGACGTTCGAGCAGATGCTGAGGGACCTCGGCTGCAATAGCATTGGGATAAGCTCCGTCGCGCGCCGCCTTTATTGCTTCCACATCGATGTCGGTCGCGAAGATCGCCACATTCGGGCGGGCGTCGACACGCGCCAATTCCTCCTCCACGAGCATGGCGATCGAATAGGCTTCTTGTCCTGTCGAGCAACCCGGTACCCAAATGCGGACGTCGTCACCTCGACCTTTCCCTGCAACGAGTTTCGAAATTGCCTGACGTTGCAAAGCCTCGAACGTGGATGGATCGCGAAAGAACGCCGTTACGTTGATGAGAATGTCGCGAACGAGTTGGGTCGCTTCGGTGTGGTCCGTGATAAGCCGCTGCAAGTAGCTGGCGGGGCTTGTTATGCCCAATACCGACATTCGCCGGGCGAGACGCCGCATGAGCGTTGCCCTCTTGTAGTCCGCGAAGTCGTGGCCGGTACGATACCGAATGTGCTTGGTCACACGATGGATGAATTCGGTATCGTTCTCGATCAATGGCTCGACGCCCGCACGCCGGTCGAAATACTCATCGAGCACAGCGACCATGTCGCCAGCGGGAAGTACAAGATCGACGGCACCGGTGGCGAGGGCACTCTTTGGCATTCCGTCGTATTTGGCCACCTTGGGTTCCTGAACGAAGACCAAGCCTCCGGCCGCCTTCACGGCGCGGATACCAACGCTGCCATCGCTGCCTGTGCCGCTGAGAATGATTACCGCACACTGAGCCCCGCATTCAGCGGCCAGGCTTTCGAAGAATGTGTCGATGGGGCGTCGAAGTCCGCGCGGCGACTCGAATGAAGACAAGCGCAAACGTTTGCCCTCAAGCGTGAGCGCTACGCCAGGCGGGATGAGGTGCACCACTCCGGGTTCGAGAAGCAGGTCGTCGGTAATCAGACGAACCGGCACGCGTGCCCGTCGCGCGAGAAGCTCCGGTAAAAGGCTATGATGATCGGGATCGAGATGTTGAACGAGTACCCAAGCGCAGCTTTGGCCGGGGCTTAATTCTGCAATAAGCTCCTGGAATGCTTCCAGGCCGCCTGCTGAGGCGCCGACGCCAATGACAGCGATATCATCCGCCGCATCGGGCCTGTCGGTATTCCTCATCGCGGCGCATACCCCTTTTTTGTTACGGCGGCGGCGTCTCTCCAGCGTGAGGATTCACGCTATGATTTTATTGGGGCTTTAACGCAACTGTCTCCTTGCCGGTTCCTTAGGCGCACTACGGAGGAATATGATACCTTTAGGTCAGCGTTGTCGGCTGCCTTTCGCCATCGCCTGCCGTCGCTTGGGGCGGTCGTTATCATCTGGCGGCTATGCGCTCTACGCGAGAACGTTAGCTGGAACTGGCGCTTCTGCAGGAGCGCGCGGCATCCGAATCTCTTCAGTAGTAGCCCGTTGTAGCAGTCTGAGCCGGTCAGAATTTTCCATGCGTCGGAATGCTGGAAGTTGGACAAACATGGCGGGTTCGGATTAACGCACGCGAATTTAGGTCATCGGCAAAGCGATATTCGAAAGATTATTTCATTTGTAATTTTTATGTGTGGCTCTTCGATCGAGTTCGACTCAACGAGAATCAATGCAATTTATGACACTTACATTATCAGATCATCGGCTTCGAGAAATGAAGAGCGCTTTCTGCGTCGAATGAATCTCGACCCATTTCATCCCTTGCGACGTCATCTGTCGGAGACTAAGGTGCGCCGATCAATCTTGATGGGTCATCAGGGCGGCGGAACCGATCTTCGGGCGGCCGCGGATATGCACCTTGGCAATGGTTGCCACTGTAAGCTTATAGGGAGCAAAGACATGGGACTTCGGATCAACGATACTGCGCCCGATTTCAAGGCCGAGACCACTCAGGGAGCTATCAACTTCCACGAGTTCATCGGCGATGGCTGGGCGGTACTCTTCTCGCACCCGAAAAACTTCACGCCCGTCTGCACCACAGAGCTTGGGGCAATGGCTGGACTCGAGGGCGAGTTTCGCAAAAGAGGCGCGAAGATCATCGGAATTTCCGTGGATCCGGTTGCCGACCATGCTCGGTGGCAGGACGATATCAAAACGGCGACAGGGCATGCCGTCAATTATCCGTTGATTGGCGACAATGAGCTCAAGGTCGCGAAACTCTATGACATGCTGCCGGCCGAAGCTGGAAACTCTTCCGCGGGCCGCACGCCAGCCGACAATGCGACGGTTCGCTCGGTGTACGTCATCGGGCCTGACAAGAAGATTAAGCTGGCACTTACCTATCCGATGACGACTGGTCGGAACTTCCATGAAATCTTGCGTGCCATCGATTCTCTGCAGCTCACTGCGAAGCATCAAGTCGCAACGCCGGCCAATTGGAATCAGGGCGAGGATGTGATCATCTCTCCGGCGGTCTCGAATGAAGATGCCGAGAAGCGCTTTGGGTCCTTCGAAACCGTTCTCCCGTACCTGAGGAAGACCAAGCAGCCGGCAGGCTGACGGACCGGCTTTTTCGGTCATAGACGGGCGCGCGGTCGATTACACCCGTGTATTCGACCGCGCTGTTCGCTGATTGCCGGAAGAATTTCGAGCACCAGAGAAGCGATTGTTGGCATCGCTCCGGTCCTCCGGATCAAGACCGATGGCGGCGCCAACGGCAAGTTAGCGCGCTGTCTACCTAATCTCCTAACAAGGCCTTTGCGGACGTCTCCAAGCGGATTCTCTTTCTGAGTCTGCACCCTCATTGCGTCTAGGCACATCCCGAACCATGCTGGTGTCACCAGGGGCTGCAATGTGTGCGGCTCACTGGTTACGTGCTGGATATGAACCGAGGGCCTCGAGGGATGACTGGATGGCGGGTTGGCGTCGACTCGGGTGGTACGTTTACCGATATCTGCTTCATTGCCGAGGACGGCAGCGCCATTCGCGTCTGGAAGGTGCCGAGTACGCCCGACGATCCTTCTACTGCGATCGCGTCCGGGGTCGTCGAGGGATTAGCGACGGCTGCCGAAGCAGCGGCATCCGACGTGATTTCATTCGGTCACGGCACCACGGTTGCGACCAATGCTCTGATCCAGGGGCGCGGAGTTCGAACCGGATTGATCACGACCGGTGGCTTCCGGGATCTGCTTGAGATCGGTCGGCAGCGCCGCCCACACCTCTACGATCTGCAGTGCGATAAACCTCCGTTGCTCGTGTCTCGCGACTTGCGCAAGGAGGTGCCTGAAAGATTGCGTCACGACGGTCGTATCGAAACACCGCTTGACGAGGATGCGGTTCGGCGCGCGAGCCGAGAGTTGAAGGCGGCCGGGGTCGAAGCAGTCGCCGTGATGTTTCTCTATGCCTACCTGGACCCCCGTCACGAAGTCCGCGTGCGCGAGATTGTAATGGAGGAATTCCCCGAGGCGTTCGTCACTTGCTCTCACGAGGTCGCGCCTGAGTTCCGCGAGTTCGAGCGACTGACCACCGTTGCGGTGAATGCGTATCTCGGCCCTGTCATGGCGCGCTATATCGATCGCCTTGGGCCCCGCCTCGACGCCGCGAGCCTCCGCGGACCGCGACGCATCACCCAATCCAACGGCGGCGTCATGTCGTTCGCTGTCGCTCGCAATCAAGCGGTGCGCACGGTGTTGTCTGGTCCCGCCACCGGTGTCGTGGGCGCCATGAAGGTGGCGGAACTCGCGGGTCTCCCCAACATCATCACTTTCGATATGGGCGGCACCTCCACAGACGTTGCCCTTATCGAAAATGCGGAGCCCCGGCTTGCCGGCGAGATGGAGGTGCATGGCTACCCCCTCAAGACGCCGATGCTCGACATTCACACGGTCGGCGCTGGCGGTGGCTCCGTCGCGTACATTGATGCGGGTGGCCATTTGAAAGTCGGCCCGCGTAGCGCCGGCAGCGTGCCGGGGCCCGCCTGCTATGGGCTTGGCAACGCCGATCCGACCGTCACCGATGCCAATGTCGTGCTCGGAACCTTGAATCCCAGCCATCTCCTTGGCGGGCGCATGCCGATCGATGCCGAAAAGTCGCGAACGGCGGTTGGGGCGCTGGCCGATCATCTCGGCCTCGATCTCAACGCCACGGCTCAGGGCATTGTCAGCATCGTCGCGGCGAACATGGCACGTGCCATCCGCGTCATCTCCGTGCAACGCGGGCATGATCCGCGCGACTATACGCTCGTGGCATTTGGCGGTGCTGGGCCACTTCATGCGGCTCGTCTGGCTCGAGAACTCGATATTCCGCGCGTTCTCGTGCCGCGCAATCCGGGCATTCTATGTGCGCTGGGTCTCTTGATGACCGATCTCAAGACCAACTATGCGCAGACACAGCAAATGCGGCTCGATGTGGAATGCTATGCCGACATAGCGCGCGTGTTCGATGCGCTGGACCGCCGCGCGGAAGCTTGGTTCGCCGAGGAAGGCGTTACACCGGACCGTCGTCAGGTCCGTCGCACGATCGATATGCGCTACGCCGGCCAGAACTACGAGTTACCGATCGCTATGCCGGACGGTCTCGAACGCGAACAACTGCTCGCCGAACTCAAGCGCCGCTTCGAGGACGCGCACCGTCAGATGTACGGATATATTGCCGAGGAGGAGCCGATTCAGGCGGTTACATTCCGTATCGAGGTCATCGGCACCGTCCGCCAAGCCGAGATCCGTCCTGCGCCACCTGCAATGGCGAACGTAGACGCAGCTCGGATAGGCACTCGCAGAGTCTGGCTTCCGGAGAGCGGTGGTCACGAAGTCTGCGCCGTTTATGATCGCGAGGGTCTAGGCCCCGGTCATCGGATCGCAGGACCTGCAATTGTCGAGCAGATGGATGCGACCACAATCGTCCTGCCGGGGCAGGCGGCTATCGTCGATTCTTATTTTAACATCATCATCGAGGGGTAGAATTTGATGAACGAAACCGCCCCGCGAGTGATCACTGTTGGCACTCCCAAGCTCGATCCAATCACGGTCGAAGTCATCGGCAATGCGCTTGCTTCCATCGTTGAGGAAATGGGCGAGACGCTCGTTCGCGCCTCCTATTCCACCAACATCAAGGAGCGACGGGACAGCTCCACATGCTTGTTCGATGCCAAAGGCCGTACCCTGTGTCAGGCGTCGCACATTCCCATTCACCTCGGATCCCTGATTGGCGTCGTCGACGAGATCGCGCGGCGCTGGAACTTGGCTGAAATTCGTGAGGGCGACGTCTTCATTGGTAACGACGCCTACAGTGGTGGCGGCACCCACCTGCCCGACATCGTGCTTGCCGAGCCTATTTTCTATCGGGGCGAGTTGGTCGCCTGGGCTACCAACACGGCGCACCACGCCGATTTTGTCGACCGGGCACACGCCCACATCTTCCAGGAAGGTCTACGCATCCCGCCCGTTCGGCTCTATCGCGAGGGCCGGATCGTCAAGGATGTGCTCGACCTCATACTGCTCAATCTGCAGGTTCCGCGTGAGCGCCTCAATGATCTGAGAGCTCAGATGGCAGCCAACCGCCAGGGCGTTGAGCGTTTCAAAGTGCTGTGCGATCGCTATGGCAAGGATCTGCTCTTGAGCGCGGGGGACGCACTTCTCGACTATGCAGAGCGCCTGATGCGCGCTGGTATCCGCACTATTCCGTCCGGCGTCTATTGTTTCGAGGACGTCTATGAGAGCAACGAGCTCGATGGTTCACTCACGTTCAAGATCCGCGTCGAGGTCAAGGACGATGAGATCTTTCTCGAGTTCGATGCCCCGCCACAGGTTCGCGCTGGGATCAATCTCGTCGAGACGGGGCTCCTCGCCGCCGTCTACTATGCGGTAAAGGCGCTGATTGGCCCGCAGATCCCGCCGAACGCCGGCCTTTTTCGGCCGATCCATGTGGCAGCACCCAAGGGCTCGATCCTCAACGCTTCACCGCCTGCCGCTGTCAATTCGCGGCTTCACACCGGCCAGCGCGTCGTGGACCTGATCTTTGGTGCGCTTGCTCCGGCCATGCCTGATCGCGCCATCGCGGCCTGTAATGGGGCCTGCGTCAACTCCACGTTTTCGGGAGTCCATCCGCGAACGGGCGAGTTCTATGTTTATCTCGAGACGATCGGCGGAGGCTTCGGTGCGCGCGCCACCAAGGATGGTCTCGATGGTGTCCATGTCCACCTCACGAACACGTCGAATCTGCCGGTCGAGGCGCTGGAAACCGAATATCCGCTGGTGCTCGAGCGCTATGAGCTCGTCAATGGCTCGGGAGGCGCGGGACAATATCGCGGCGGCATGGGGCTATTCCGACAAGTTCGCATCGAGGACCACGAGTGCCGCACCTATATTCACGGGTCGCGCTTCGTGAAGGGGCCTTGGGGCCTATTCGGCGGCAACGATGGCGGCTGTGCCCGGTTCGCGTTTGATGAAGGTGTGGAGTTGCCGGCCAAGGCCCGTGCTGTCTTGCGATCCGGTCAGCGCGTCTACATCACGACGCCGGGAGCCGGCGGCTACGGTGACCCCAAGTCACGTGAGGTGGATGCTGTGCGTCGCGATCTTGAAGAAGGCCGTATCTCCCCAGAAAGTGCGCGGGATGATTATGGTCTCGACATTTGAGGCTCCGAGCGTGTCCATCCGCTACAACGTCGGTGCATTGCTGGCATCGATTCAGGCGACACACAGCCGTCCTTCTGCGACCGATTGAAGGAGAGATTGAACGTCGCGAGATTCAACAGGCCTGCTGAAATAGTAGCCTTGCAAATGCGTGCATCCTTCGGCCTGCAGGAGCTTCAATTGGTCGAGAGTCTCCACGCCTTCGGCTGTGGATGCCATACCGAGGCTGGCGCTTAGGCCAATAACCGCCCGAATAACCGCCTGCGAGCTTTGGTCTCCGCTCGTCTTTATGAATGACCGGTCGATCTTGATTTTATCCATGGGAAAACGGCTGAGATAGCCCAAGCTCGAATATCCAGTTCCAAAATCGTCCATGGCGATTCTAATCCCGAGGGCACGCAGCCTGCGCAGAATTCGAATGACCCTCTCATTATCGGTGAGCAAGATCGATTCGGTGATCTCAATTTCGAGACGATTGGGCGCCAACCCGGACATCTCGAGCGACGTTCTTACTTCTTCCTCGAGAGTTTCGCTGTTGAATTGGCAAGCCGATACATTGACGGCGACGCTGACATGCTCTGGCCACCCGATGGCGTCGGCGCAGGCCTGGCGGATCACCCAGGAGCCGATGTCGTCCATGAGGCCGATCTCCTCGGCCAGCGGGATGAAGTCCATTGGCAGCACGAGGCCGCGTTCCGGGTGTCGCCATCTCAGCAACGCTTCAAAGCATACGATCGAATCGGATCGAGAATCGATTTGCGGCTGATAGAACAGCTCGAACTGGTCAAGCGAGAGCGCATCTCTCAGATCCGCTTCCAATGCGAGACGTGCACGCAACTTCGCATCCATTCCAGGCTCGAAAACCGAGAACTGGCGGCGGCCGTTTGATTTGGCGTGGTACATGGCGATGTCGGCTCGCTTGAGGAGCTCATCCGGGTCCGTTCCATGTTGCGGTGACAGCGCGATGCCGATGCTTGTGCCGACATTGGCGCGATGACCTTCGAGATCGAACGGCCGCGAGATTTCCTGGATCAGGCGATCTGCAATCGTCTCGACGCCCCTGGACTCGTCACCGTCACAAATGAGAATGGCGAATTCATCCCCGCCGAGACGTGCGACCACGTCATCGTGCCGAACGGTGTTCTTGATGCGTTGCGCGACGGTCCGAAGGAGGGTGTCGCCAACCGAATGACCGAGCGAATCGTTGACCTGCTTGAAGCGATCGAGATCCAGGAACAGAAGCGCGATGTTTGACCTTCCGTCGTTTCGGGCAAGCAGACATTCCAACTGCTCGCGAAACCAAAGGCGATTGGCCAAGCCCGTGAGGCTGTCGCTTCTCGCAAGAGAGATAATTTTTTGCTCCTGGGCAAGGCGCGGTCGCAAGTCTCGGATCGAATAGAACATCAGGTCGATATTGGTCGCCTGCTCACTTGCATGATGAGCTACGACTTCGACGGGAATTGCTGTTCCATCTGCAGAGCGTAATGCCGTGCAAACAACCGTGGCGCATGCGCGATCGGGCAATTCGACAAGCCAGTTGCCCACCTCTTGGCCGATCAGCTTGTCACGCGGAAGACCTACGACTTTCTCAAAAGCCGAGTTGATCTCCATAATGCGACCGTCCTGGACGATCACCATACAATCGACGCTCGTTTCCAGAAGATGCCGTTGGCGCAACTCGGACTGATGCTGCGATTGCCGATCAAGCATGAAAGTCGCGACACCCGTCCCGACGACGAGCGAACCAACGCCGGCGACTGCCAAAGCCAAGAAATGCCGTGCGACGTCCAGGGTTATTTCGTTGCCGACGGGTGCCAGCGGGATCATCTCGAGGGCACCCATGGCTGTGAAATGCATGACCGCAATTCCGGCCATTAACGCAGCCATAGCGTGAAGCCGACGGGTCTGATGCTCGTCAGATGCACTGATGTTGAGTGCGAGGGTGCTGAATGCTACTGCGGCAAAGATGGAGGCTACGACATACGGCCAATGCCATTCGACAAGTGCGTCGACCGTTACGGCCGCCATGCCGCTGTAGTGCATCAGCGCGATGCCCAGACCCAGGAGGCAGCCTCCAAGTGGCGCGGCGTAGCGTGATCGTTGTGTGCCTACGGTCCACGCCAGAGTGGACATAGCAATGGCGATCAACAACGAGACGCCAGTCATGCTAGGCTCGTACGCAACGGCCATGCCAGGCTCGTAGGCCAGCATGGCGACAAAATGCGTACACCAAATGGTTGCGCCAACTGTCGCCGCGCCCAAGAAGATCCAGGCAGGGGATGCTGCTGCGCGCCGTTTAACCCGGGCGTATAGGCGCATCGAGGCCCATGAACCTAGAGCGCAAATAATGGCCGCAATTCCGATCAGCCAAAGATTATGCTGACCTGTCAGGCATGTAATTATACGCATAACCAACGACCATCCGGACAGACATCGCGCGGGCTACGCATCCCTCTCAATATGATGAAATCGAGCAGGGATCGAGCCGGGGTTCCCAGCGTTAGCGCAACAACTCTGCCATTTAGCGGGCGATCGACGTCATGTTCGATGGCTATGCCGCAAATGCCGACTTTCATGCCGGCGACCTAAACTCTAGGCTACAATACCCTAATTTTCTCCAACCATTCCGTAATCATATTGGAGTCGCTCAGAGGCAATGTGATCACGGAATGTCGCCAATTTGGTCGTCTGCGATGGGATTGGTGCATTTACAAATTGCGATCGCTGGATCCGCGATTAATCCCCGATAGAAGTGCGTCCAACTCTCGATCCGCTCCAGCGGACATATCCGAAGGGGTGATTCGGTTGAACGTCGAGTCGCCTCGGCACGGTATTTGACGCGCGAGGTCTCTGGCTGCCCCGTGAATAACTCCCGCGCGTTCGCAAGGAAACCCAGCCGGTCAGCTAAGTTGCGGAAGATGTTGGTTCGCTGGCTCGCGACGAAGCCGTGGGCTGGTTATCGCTGCTGATAGAATGTCGCTCCGAGGCGGCGAGGGCTTGTCAGAATTGTTATTTACTGATCTCCTGAATTGTGGCTCGTTCCTGGACACAGTCGGGGGCGGGCCTTAGGCTGGCTTGTTTTTGGCGACTCGATGCCGCCGAAGACCCAGGAAAAATAAGAAGCGTCTGTAGTTCATCTAGACGATGAGGAAACACTATGACGGTGACGCGCCGCAAGGCACTCACAGGCGGCGCTGCGGTTGCCGCGGCCGCTGCCACGGGTGTATTCAAGCCCGCTATCGCAAGCTCGGAGCCGATCGCGGTCGGTTATCTGCCGGCATTTACGGGGCCTAGCTCGTCAACCGGAATCGGCATCGGCCGTGGCACTGAACTTGCCATCAAAGAAATTAACGAGGCCGGCGGTATCAAGGGTCGCAAGATCGAACTCGTGATGCGGGATACGCAAAGCGACCCGACCAAGGCTGTCAACGCGGCGGCCGAACTCACGCGCCGACATAAGGTCAGTGTCATCTGGGGGCCGCTCAATTCGGGCGAAACTGCCGCCGTTATGGCGAACATTGCTCGCGATAAGGTCGCGCATCTGCATCCGTGCTGGGTGGATAGCCTGATCGACGTCAAGAAATACCCGCTGGCCTATCGCAGCGCGCCCAGCAACCAGCAAATCGGGCATGCGGCCAACCACTACGTCGTCAATGTGGTGAAGGCGAAGAAGGTTGCAGTCATCAGCGATGCAAGCGGTTATGGCACAGCATCGCTCGACGCCTACGTTCCCATGCTGAAGTCGATGGGGGGCGAGGTCGTCTATTCGAGCAGCGTTGATGCCAATAATCCGGACCTCAAACCGGAACTGCTGCGTATGCAAAGCGGCGGCGCGGAGGCAATCATGCCTTGGAGCGTCAACGCTGGCTTCCTGGCGCGAATCATTAATACGCGCGCTGATCTCAACTGGGACGTGCCCATCGTTGGGCAGACGACTCTCGGATCCGGCCAAACCAAGGCACTTCTGGCGAAGCCTGAATACTGGGAGAAGGTTTACCCGAACAACTTCCGGAACCTCTGCTACGACGCGGATGGGAAGCTTCCGGCGCATACCGTGGAATTCGTGGAGCGCCTGAAGAAGGCCAACGTCGCGACGTCCGACACGCTGCTGTGGTGGATCGCCTGCGGCTACGATGGGGCAAAGCTCGTTGCCGAAGCCTTGAACGAAGTCGGTCCGTCGGCCAAGGATCTGTCTGCCTACTGGAGCAGCAAGGTCAAAGATTGGAAGGGCGTTTACGGCACCATCACGTTCTCCCCTGAGAACCACAATGGTTTCGCCGACTCGGACGTCATCATGTGCCAGGCGAATTCCCTGAAGGATGGCGCTTTCAAGCTGGCTCCTGGCTACGCATGATCGAATCCATTCTGTCTTACGGGGTGGCGTTGGGCGCGGTCTACGCGCTCACCGGCATCGCCTATAATGTGATGTACTCTTCGTCCCGTGTGTTCAGCTTCACTGCGGGAACGGTGGGCATGCTCGGCGGTGTGCTGGGCTCGGTGTTTATCAGCACCATGGGGATGCCGATTATTGTTGGCTTCCTCCTGACGGTCGTTGTGGGGGCCGTGCTGGGATTGTTCATTGAATTCGTTGCAGCGAGACCGGTGCTGAAGAGTCTCGACCAGCATCTTTATGTGCTATCGACGCTCGCCGTTTCTCTGGCCATGCTCCAGCTGACGGCAATCTTCTTCAGTACGGATGCTGTTCCGTTTCCACGGATCATACCGTTCGATACGGAATTCTTTGATCAGAAATTCTGGCTACCGATCCTCGCCTGCATCGTGACTGTGGTCGGAATCGAATATCTCTCGCGCAAGACATTGATTGGCCGCGCGTTCCTCGCAATTGCCGAGGACAACTATGCTGCGCGCGCGCTCGGGCTTCCCGAGCAGGGATTGCGCATGGCGAGCTTCGCGCTGGCCGGCGTCATCGGGGTCGTCACCGGTTTTGCGGCGGGGCAGATGATGTTTGCATCGCTGTCCAACGGGCCACTGTTCACCTTTTACGGCTTCGTTCCGGTCGCGCTCGGCGGAATGGGCTCGAACCGGGGCGCGCTGATCGGCGGACTCCTGCTCGGCCTCTTTCAGCAAATGGCAAACTACTTCTTCGGAGGGATTTTTGCCTCTGTTGCAGTGTTTGTCGTCTTCATCGTCGTGCTCCTCGCAAGACCCGAGGGACTTGCCGGCGCTGCGGCCGCTCGGCGCGTATGAGGGGCTAGACAAACGTGAGCATCGAAACTTTGCCGGCCAGCAAAGGCCAGAGCTGGCTCGAGAAGTGGCTGCCGGTCATTGTACTGGCAGTCGTTGGCGGCAGTCTGCCGCTATGGGGCGACGAGTTCTTCGGTACCGTTGGGACGCGCATTTGCGTTTACTGGGTGATTTGTGCGGGATTGAATCTGGTCGTCGGCTACGCCGGTCAGATTGCGATCGGATGGGTGGCGCTGCTCACGGTTGGCGCCTACACCGCCAGCGCGCTCGTGGCCGGCAGGATCACGCCTGAGATCCATCCCTATCTTGCGCTGATCATCGCGGCGATTTTCGGAGCTATCTCGGGTCTTATCGTCGGTTTGCCGGCGCTGCGTCTGCGCACATTCTACTTTGCTATGACGACGCTGGGCTTCTCGACGATCATCACACAGATCGCGCTCGCCTGGAGGTCCGCCACGGGAGGCGGAGTTGGCATTCCTGGCCCGTTGTTGCCGGAGCCGTTCGATACGCCGTGGGGGCTCTACTTCTTTTGCCTCGTTATCGCACTTATTTGCACTTGGATGACGTGCAATATCTCGGCAAGTCGCTATGGGCGAGCTCTCATAGCCGTTCGCGATGCCGAGGTGGCGGCAGAGGCCGTTGGCATTCACAAGCCAACACTTCTCACCAATGTGTTCCTGTTGAGTGGCGCATTTGCCGGACTCGCAGGCGGATTGTTTGCTTCGCTGCAATCTTACATTACGCCGGAGGCGTTCTCGTTCGATCTGTCGGTGCTGTTCTTCATCGCCATTCTGATTGGCGGACGAGGATCTATCCTTGGACCGCTGATTGGCACGGCGGTTTTGACGGTCCTTCCGGATTTCGCCGCGCCGTTGGTCCAATGGTCGACCTTTCTTTACGCGGTGCTGCTGCTGGCGATCGTGCTTCTCATTCCTGGGGGCATTGCGGAGCTTCTCGATTTCACGAATCGCAAGCCGATCGATCAGCATCGAGAAATTCGTCCTCGACCTGAGCTTCTGCCCGAGATCATGGGCACGGAGAAACCGGTGTCCCTGCTCAGCCTCAAAGGGATCGTTCTCGCGTTCGGCGGCGTGCGCGCGGTTGACGGAGTCGATCTCGATATTCGCGGCGGAGAGATCCACGGGCTGATTGGTCCGAATGGTAGTGGAAAGACGACCACCCTCAATGCCATCTCGGGCTTCTATGTCCCGCAGGAGGGCACGGTCAACGTGGACGGCGCGGATATTACCGGGCTTGGGCCGCATAGACGCGCCGATTTCCACATCGCGCGGACATTCCAAACCCCGCGGATCATCGGCGAGGAATCGGTCATCGAGAACGTGATGGTCGGTGGGACCACCGCGGGACGTGGTAATTTCGCGGAAGCATTGCTGGCGCTGCCCCGACACCGTCGCGACGAAGCGCGTCTCCATAGCGATGCCATGACGGCGCTTCGCCTCGTCGGCCTCGAACAGCTTGCGCATGTCCGTGCGGATCGGTTGCAACACAGCGAGTTGCGTTTCGTCGAGATCGCCCGAGCGGTAATGATGCGCCCTCGCTTCCTGCTTCTCGATGAGCCGGCTGCCGGGCTCTCAGTCGACGAGATCCGGCGCCTCGCCGGTCTCATATCTGCCATCAGTGCACAGGGAACCGGAGTGTTGCTCGTCGAGCATCATGCCGACCTGATCTTTGAAATCTGTGATCGCGTCACCGTCCTCAATCTCGGCAAGGTTCTCGCCTCTGGCGACCCCGAGGAGGTGCGGACGCATAGGGAGGTGGTCAATGCCTACCTCGGCGCGTGAGCCGTTGCTGGAAGTGAAGGATCTGTCGGCGGGTTATGGCAAGATCGGTGTTCTGAAGGGCGTCAATCTGGTCGTTAATCCAGGCGAGATCGTTACCCTGCTCGGTCCGAATGGTGCGGGGAAATCGACGTTACTCAAGTCGATCTCTGGTCTGCTTCCCTGGGCAGGGCAGATACGATTTGGCGGACGCGATATGGCGGGGCTGCAGCCGCGCGATTGCGTGGAGGCGGGGCTCGTCCATGTGGTCGAAGGCCATCGTGTCTTCACCCAGTTGACCGTCGAGGACAATGTGCTGCTTGCCGGGTACGGAATGCCCTCCGCACAGCTATGGACGCAGATCGAGGAAGCACTGGATTGCTTTCCTGAGATCAAGGCGAAACGGCGCGACAAGGCGGCAACGCTATCCGGCGGCCAGCAACAGATGCTTGCCGTTGCACAGGGACTTGTCCGTAAGCCAAGGCTGCTCATGCTCGACGAGCCGTCAGCCGGGCTTTCTCCGGTGCTCGTCGATCGAGTGCTTGCTGCGGCTTCGCAGCTCCGTGAATCGGGGACAGCGATACTTTTGGTCGAACAACTCATCGAGAAGTCGCTGGCGGTTGCGGATCGCGCGTACGCCATGGTGGGCGGAACGATCGTGCTCGAGGCTTCCTCCGACGAGCCGGATTTGCCACAACGTCTGGAGCGGATCTACTTTGGCCTCGAGGCCCATTGAGGGCGATCGTGCCGGATTGGGTGGCGCATCGCGTTCAGGTGCGTTTTAGCGCCGGCATTCGGCTGTTGCGGTCGTAATCGTAGCGTTTGCCGGGTCCCGCCGGTGCGTGAACGGTCGAGTGAAACGAGTTGGCTCGGAGCGACAGGTTTGAGCGCCGCTCCGGCAATATGCTGCTCGATATGCCCGGGTATACGTTGAAATGGCTCGGTCTGTGGCGTCGGAGGCGGTGCGACTTAGGTGCCGTTTGAGTCTCGGATCTCGAACCGATCGAGCGGTATCTTCAAATACGAGCGGCCGTCGCTTTCCGCTTTTGGCTTACGTCCCGCGCGAATATTGATCTGAAGAGCCGCCAGCATCAATTTCGGTAGCGGCAATTTTGCGTCCCTGGCATCCCGAACTTTCCGATACTCGCTCTCGCAAACATTGCCCTTGAGATGGATGTTGGCGCGCTTCTGTTCCGCTACGGTCGCCATGCACATCGCTTCGCGTCCGTTAGGGGCGTAGTCGTGACCCACGAACAGCCGTGTTTCGTCGGGGAGTGCCAGGATGGCCGAGATGCTGCGAAACAGCGTGCCGGAATCGCCGCCTGGAAAATCGGCCCGGCTGGTGCCGCTATCGGGCACCATCAAGGTATCATGCACGAAAGCCGCGTCGCTGACGACATAGGTCACAGATGCGAGCGTATGGCCGGGCGAAAACATGACGCGAACTTCGAGTTCGCCGACCAAGAATGTTTCACCGTCGCGAAAGAGCCGGTCCCATTGGCTGCCATCGGCCGGGCAGTCATCGGGAAGGTGATAGATCTCTTTCCAGAGCTTTTGAACGCCTACAACGTGTTCGCCAATTCCGATCTGCGCTCCGAGGCGCTCTTTCAGCCAAGACGCGGCGGTAAAATGGTCGGCGTGAGGATGAGTATCGAGAATCCAGACGATCTCGATGCCGCTCGCGCTTACGTACGCAAGGATCTCCTCGGCACTGCGTGTCGACGTGGATCCCGAGAGTGGATCATAGTTCCAGACCGGATCGATAATCGCGCCCTTCATGGTCGCGGGGTCGTGGAAGACATACTGCCAGCTTCCGGTCGCCGCATCCCAGAATGATTTGACTGGAACCTGTGTGCTCACGGATGTCCCTCCTTGCGATCTCTCGGAGACGAGCGCGGTCGTGCTGCTCACGATGGTGCCCTCGTTGGAACGCTACTATCCAGCCGACAATTCTTTCATTTGTAGAAAGCCGCTACGATGATCCTCGTCAATAAGAGAAAATTCCTGTCGCTCAACCTGCCGTCAGTAGAAATCGTCCCATGAGACGACGTGATGCCGCCTCGAGGCCGATTACCAAAGAGATTGAGGACAAGCAGAGGCGCCCTGCCACATGGGAAACGTACTCACACAAGTCACTGTGGGCCGCAGCGATTACTTGCGGGAAGCCGAGAGGAAAGTCAGGGCCGCAAGCGCTGCGAGGCTGAGGCCAGCGGATACAGCGAGCGTCCATACGCCGATGTCATCAATGAGAATGCCAAACAAGAGCGGTGCGGCGGCTTGCGCGACACGGGCCGGTGCGCCGATCAGTCCCAGTCGGTAGCCATAGTTCTCTGGACCGAAAAGGGCGAGGGGGACCGTGCCACGAGCGATGGTCAGGATGCCGTTGCCCGCGCCGTGGAGAATGGCAAAGATCGCGCCCGCTGCTGGGCCGAAGAGGATAAGGATGGCCGCCGCCGTGGGGTGGGCAATTGTGGCAAGACGCGCGGTAACGAGGGGATGCACGCGTTTCAGTACGCTGGCTTCAAGAACGCGGGCCATGACCTGTGCCGGTCCGATCGGGATGCTCGCAGCAATGGCGGCGGAACTTGACGCTCCGGCTGACTGCAAAAGCCGCGGAAGATGGGCCGCCATTGCTGCGGTAACCATCCAGGCGGAGGCCATGGCAAATGCGATCAGGATCATGGTTCGATCCCAAGGCACGATCGCCGGTGGCCCTATGATGGCCGGCGACGTGGTGCGATCGGTTGTGGGAAGGAGGCTGTTGATCGGTAGGCCGATGAGAAGATGTGCTGCAGCCCACGCGAGGCAGGTCTCGCGCCATCCGATCGTGGCGATGCCCCACTGCGACAGGGGCCAACCGATCGTGCTGGCGAACCCGGCGATCAGTGTGATGGCGGTGATAGACGATCGCGCTTCGGTTCCGAAGATGCGTCCGAGCGTGGCGAACGCTGCGTCGTAGAGCCCAAGCCCCATCCCGACGCCGAGCAATAGCCACGCGAGCCATAAGGCGATCGGAGATTGGGCGAGCGCAAGTGCAACAAGGCCGGCGGCAATGAATACGTTCGACAGCAGCAGAACCCTACGGCCGCCGAGGCTATCGATCGTACGCCCTACCTTGGGACCGATGACGGCTGATACAAGAAGAGCAACGGAGAAGGCTGCGAAGAACGTGCTCGGCGTGACTCCAATGTCGCGCGAAATCACGTCGGCCATGACGGCCGGTAAGTAATAGCTCGAGGCCCAGGCCAGGGTCTGCGTCGTGCCGAGGGCCAATGTTACTGGCAGATGTCGAGGTGAGGCTGTCATCGACGCGCTCGGTCGCGCACCGGCCTTGGATTGACGCAACGGGTTATGGCTGCCGTCGCACTCATAAAAGCGACTCTGGCGGCGTGGACAATATTGGCTTCGCTGTGTCCCCGCTGCTCAATGGCCGCTGCATGATGACGGAATCGACCCAGCGTCCATGTTTGAAGCCAACCGAAGTCAACGATCCTGCCAGCCGGAAACCAAACCGGCCATGCAATGCGATCGAGCCGATATTGGCGCTATCGCCGATGACCGCCAACATTTGACGCCACGCTCCAGCTTCGCAACGGTCGATCAAGGTTCCGAGGAGTTGGCTGCCGACTCCCTTGCCGCGCACATCGTCGCTCACATAGACCGAGTCTTCCACCGTGAAGCGGTAGGCCGGACGAGACCGATATGACGACGCATAACTATAGCCGACAATCTGACCGCCGCTTTCGGCCACAAGATATGGAAACGCCGCTGCTGTTATGGCTTTGAACCGAGACAGCATCTCATCGGACGATGGAGGCGTTTCCTCGAAGGACGCCAGGCCGTAAAGCACGTGGTGCGCATAGATGCGCGTTACCTGAGGAATATCGCTCTCGATCGCATCCCTGACCACAATCGCCGGTTCAGCCACGCTGTCAAAGTCCTATCTATTGCGCTCAGTGTGACAATGCACAGCGTTTCGATCTGTGACGCCTGCGTATTATCGGTCCTTCGTCAACCTCGACGGATGCCCGGCAGTTTGCCTGTCTCTTTGCCATAGGAAAAGAGTATGTATCTCATACTTCGTATAAGGAAAATTTTGAGATGCGCGATCAACCGAGCCTCGATCATCTGGCAATGTTCCGAAGCGTTATCGAGCATGGCACCTTCTCGGCGGCGGCACAGCGTGCGGGCGTCAGCCAGCCGGCCGTGAGCCTTCAGATTCGCCATCTCGAGCAGCAGTTGGGAACGAAGCTCGTCGAACGGATTGGCCGGAGAGCTACGCCGACAGCGGCAGGTGTCGAGCTCCTCGGTTGCCTCGGTCGCATCGAAGGCGCCGTATCCGACATGCGCGATGCCATGGCCCGGTTCGCAAGCGGCTCTGCGGGCAGGATGAGAATCGGCACGGGCGCGACGGCGTGTACTTTCCTATTGCCGTCCACTCTTCGCAGGCTTCGCGCAAAATTTCCTGAGGTCGAAATTGTCGTTACGACCGGCAACACGTCCGATATCGTGAAGGCGGTTGAGGAAAACCGGATCGATATCGGATTTGTGACGCTACCTGCAGCAGGCCGAATGCTGGAGATCACGCCTGTGCTGCGCGACGAGTTCGTGGCAATTGCCCCGCGAGATTTCCCCTTGCCAAAGCGCATCACCCCGCTGTCCCTGGCAAGCCTGCCAGTGCTACTTTTTGAACCTGGCGGAAACACACGCCGCATCGCTGATGAATGGCTCGCAAAAGCAGGCCGCTCGTTGAAGCCGATCATGTCGCTCGGCAGTGTGGAAGCGATCAAGGCGCTCGTTGGCGCTGGTCTCGGTTGCGCAATCGTTCCTCACATGGCCGTACAGAATGCAAAGGCATCGCTTACGACGCGATCGTTGTCGCCGCCGCTCTACCGGCAGCTTGCCGTGGTCGTTCGACGTGACCGGCCGCAGCAACGAGCTCTCAAAGAGCTGATCGTATCGCTAAAACAATCGGCTAACGGATTGCGGAATAGTGGGCTCTGACGGCTGATCTGACGGCTGACATGACTTCGGTGCTCAATTGATACGCATGCCGTCTTTGCCGAATAAATGCAGACGTTCCGGATTAAGCCGGAGCGCCACGTCACTTCCTCTCGGCGGTACGGGAGCATCGGCAGCTTCGCGCATCGCCAACGTCGCCCCGTCCGCAAGCGACGCATGGATAATACGCGCTTCTCCAACATCCTCGACGTGGAGGACGCGGGCTCGCAGGGCCTCCGCGTCTCCGGCGGCCGCTTGCGTGATATTCTCGGGGCGAACGCCGAGTTCTGCTGAGCCGTTGTATTCAGTGCGCACTGCCAATTGCTCGCCCGATGACAGCGTCGCGACTCCGTCCTCGATTTGTGCGGGGAGAATGTTCATGGTTGGAGAACCTATGAATTCCGCAGCAAATCGCGTGGCGGGATGTCTGTAGAGTTCGGTCGGCGTGCCGGCTTGCTCGATGCGGCCCTTGTTCAATAAGATAATTCGGTCGGCGAGCGTCATGGCTTCGAGTTGGTCGTGCGTGACGAAGATCATGGTCGACGAAAGCTCATGATGGAGGCGCGCAATCTCGAGTCGCGTTTTGGCGCGCAGCGCGGCATCAAGATTCGACAGAGGTTCGTCGAAAAGAAAAACCTGGGGCTCACGGACGATGGCACGAGCGATGGCGACACGCTGGCGTTGACCGCCGGATAGCTCCCGGGGGCGACGATGCAGCAGATCGGTTATCTGAAGCATCTCAGCAGCGCGTTTCACGCGTTGGTCCACCGTACCGGTTGCGGTGCCGGACATCTTGAGGCCGAATGCGATGTTCCGGTAGGCGTCCATATGCGGATAGAGGGCATAGGTCTGAAACACCATCGAGACGCCGCGTTTGGCGGGTGGCACGTGAGTGACGTCGTTCTCGCCGATCTGGATGGTGCCCGACGTTACCTCCTCGAGGCCGGCGATCAGGCGGAGTAGCGTCGATTTTCCGCATCCCGAAGGACCGACAAAGACAACGAATTCGCCTTCCGCGATGTCGAGGCTGATGTCCCGGATGACCTCGGTGGTTCCGAAATTCTTCGTCAGATTCTCGAGCCGCACGCGCGCCATGAGACTATCCCTTCACAGCGCCAGCTGTCATCCCGGCGACAAGGCGACGCTGAAAAACCAATACCAGGGCGATCAATGGCACCGTCACGATGACAGAAGCCGCCATGACGTTTCCCCATGGCAACTCGTATTCGCTGGCTCCCGTGATGAGCGCTATCGCCACCGGTATAGTGCGCTGCTCGTTGGAAAGCGTGAATGTGAGAGCAAACAAGAACTCGTTCCATGCAGCAATGAATGCGAGGAGTCCCGTTGCCGCCATCGCGGGGGCCATCAACGGCAAAAAGATGCGCGTGACGATTACAAAAGGACTCAACCCGTCGAGTATGGCGGCTTCCTCAATTTCCACCGGTAAGTCCCGCATGAATGTCGTAAGCACCCAAACCGTAAAGGGAAGGGTGAAGATCATGTAGGAAAAAATCAGCCCTGCGAGGTTATTGTAGAGATTAAGTATGCGGATCACCTCGAACAAGCCAGAGAGGACAGCAACCTGAGGAAACATCGAGATGGCGAGGATTGCGTAGAGAAGCGATTTGCGCCCAGTGAATTGTACTCGGGCAAGCGCGAAGGCTGCGGTCAGCGCAAGCGCCAACGAAAAAATGACGACGGAGGTCGCTACAATCACCGAGTTCAGGATGTTTCGTGCGAAATGCTGCTCGTTCCATATCCGGGCATAGTTGCTCCAATCGATTTCGGTCGGCCAATATGTGACGCGGAATAGCTCCGATCCCGACTTCAATGAGGTCAAAACTGCGTAATAGAGCGGAAACAGGAGAAACATGGCGAGCACGATGCAAGCCAGAGCCAATCCTGCACTGCCGAGCAGGCGCTTCATGGCCGCTGTTCCCCAAAATCGAGCCGCATTGCCACGACGTACAGCGCAGTCAGAAGCGCAATGATAAAGAACACCAAGGTCGAGATCGCCGATCCGTAGCCGACGTCTTGAAAGCCGACGAGCTCTCGCTGAGCAAGGACGGATAAGGTGATCGTGGCGTCAGTGGTGCCCGTCATAATGTAGACGAGGTCGAACATCCGCATCGCGTCCAAGAGGCGGAAGATGACGGCGACGGCCAATGCGGGGGCAATCAGCGGAAGTGTGACCTGGAAGAAAACCTTTACGGAGTGAATACCGTCGACGCGAGCGGCCTCATAGCAGTCTTTCGGCACCATCTGGAGGGCGGCCAAGGCCAACAGAGCGACGAAGGGTGTCGTCTTCCATACATCTACCAGAATGATCGAGATCATCGACAGGCTAGGATCCCCCAGCCATGCCACGGGCTCGGCAATCGCGCCGATTTTCATCAAGGCATCATTTATCACGCCGAATTGGTCGTTGAGCATCCAGCTCCACATCTTCGCGGATACGACCGTCGGGATTGCCCAAGGCACCAACATTGCGGCTCGCATCAGTCCGCGGCCGGGGAAGGGGAGATTGAGAAGAACGGCGATGAGCACACCGAGGATGGTCTCGAGTGTGACCGAAACGATGGCGAAGACGAGCGTGTTGCGCAGCGCTACGAGAAATTGCGGGTCACTCAACACGCCGTACCAACGGCCGTTATTGTGGGCGAGGTAGTTGGAAAAACCGACGAAGCTGTAGTGGTTCATGTCGACCAGCGTTGCATTCGTCAGGCTGAAATAGAGTGTTCGTCCCAATGGCCAGACCGCAACGATGGCGAGAATGGCCAACGCGGGCGCCAGGAAGAGCCACGCGGCGCGTGTCCTCTGTGAGGAAATCGAATCGTCCTGTTTCATTACCAGCCCGCCCTGTACTTGAGGCGATCCAGTTCGTCAGCGAGTTGCTCGATGCGTGATCTTGCGGGCGTTCCATTGAGAATATCGTGCACCGCCCGTGAGACGTCGCTCGACAGGCGGTTGTAATGGGGGCCGGCGATTCGTGAGGGGCGTGCGGTTGCGTTCTCCAGTGATGCAAGCAGATCGCCGAAAAAGGGGTTGGCCGCAAGAAGCTCGGGGTCCTTATAGAGGGCAGGAAGCGTGGGATTGTAGGAGGCCGTGATGGCGCGCTTTTTCTGCTGCGCGGCGCTGGTCAGAAATATGACCAAGTCGGCCGCTTCTTTTGGATGCTTGGAATAGCGGGAAACGGCGAGATGCCAACCGCCGAGCGTGCCGGAGCTTTTGCCATCTGGTCCTCCGCTCGGGAGAGGCACGACACCAATCTTGCCACGAACTGGACTGTCGCGGCCCTGGGCCAACGACCATGCATATGGCCAGTTGCGCATGAAAACGGCATTGCCAGTCTGAAACACGCCACGCGCGGCTTCCTCGTCGTAGTTGAGGACGCCTTTCGGAGAAATATCGCCAACCCAGCTGCCGGCCAGCGTCAAGGCTTCCACTGCGCGCGAATTGGCGATGGTGATCTCGCCGCGTGGATCAATGATGGTGCCGCCGCGGTAGGCTTCGATCCATTCCAGCGCATTGCATGTCAGGCCTTCGTAGGATCGGCCCTGGAATACGAAGCCCCAGATCCGTGTGTTTCCAGATGCTCGCTCGGCCTTCTGGATGTTGCGCGCGGTGGTCGTCATTTCCTGCCACGTGCGCGGTGGCTCGAAGCCGTGCTGCTGCAGCAAGTCTTTACGGTAATAAAGGACGCCAACATCGACCCACCATGGTATCGCAACGAGGTGTTCGCCGATGGTGTCATTCTCGATAAGTGCGGGAAAATTGGCGGCGGGTGCCTCCCCGACATAAGGTTTGAGATCGGCTAGATGGCTTGCAAGCACGCCTGCCCAGACAACGTCGATTTGAAGCACGTCGATATCGTTTGTCCCAGAAGCGAGCATCTGGAGGTAAAGCGACAGCCGATCATTCGAAGAATTCGGTGTTGTGATGATTGTTACTGTATTGCCGGTTTGTTGCTCCCAATCCCTGACTGCGCGTGTGCAGAGTTCCAATTCGACACCAAGGGCACCGCAAGAAATCGCGATATTCGCAGCCGCAGCCGGGGTCTGCGCAACTGGCATGAGCAGCGCGAGGGCAAGTACCGTGCGGATGACGAATGTGAACATCACGCCGCAGCTTGAGATGACTTTTGGAGACCGGGCAGATCGGCGATACCATCGAATTGCGCGGCTACCTGGCCTGCCCAGCGTTCCACATCGAAGTGTCGTACGACCTCATTCATCAATTCCATGCGCTTTTTGGCCTCGGCTTCGGGCATGTCGATTGCTTCGTCCAACGCACGATCCATGGCCCGGTTCGAATAAGGGTTGGTGAGCACGGCCTGGGGTAGTTCTACTGCGCACCCGGCGAACTCGGATAAGATCAGCGCGCCCGCCTGGCCCCTCTTGGCTGCTACGAACTCCTTTGCAACAAGATTCAAGCCGTCGCGAAGTGGCGTTGTCACGCAAATGTCTGCGATGCGGAAGTGTGCCACAAGGCGCTCAAAGGGAATGGCATTCGAGAATAGGACAACGGGCGTCCAGTCGAGCGTCGAGAAGCGTCCGTTGATGCGACCAACCAACCCTTCAATTTCCCGTTGTGTTTCCTCATAGACCTTCATGGTCGAGGCGGCGCGGACCGAGGTCACCAGCATTTTTACGTTGGAGATTAATTCCGGGCGCCGCTCCAGCAGTCGCTCGAAAGCTAAAAGACACTCGATCATGCCTTTAGTGTAGTCGGTGCGCCCGACTGTCATGAGCAGTCGACGACCACCAAGCTCCTCCACCAGTCGTTTCTGCAAAGCCCGGTTGTCATCTGACTCTATGTAGCTCGTAACCAGCTCCGGATTGGTTCCCACTGGCGTCACGCCGAGCCGTACGGAGCGTTTCTCAGTTCGAATGCTTGTTGGAACTTCGGGTTCCGAAAGAGCCGCGCCCGATGCCGACAATCCTTCTTCGACTGGCTCAATCTGCTCGATCTTCGCGTGGCTGAGTGCACGGGCGACGTCGGCGAAATTTTTCGCATAGCGTGGGATGTGGAAGCCCACGAGATCGCACTCGAGGAGACTGTCAACAATCTCGCGCCGCCACGGCAGGACATTGAAAACGTCTGGGCCGGGAAATGGAGTGTGATGAAAAAAGGCGATGTGGACGTCTGGCTTAAGGCGTCGCAGATAGGCCGGAACCAGCCAAAGATTATAGTCATGTATCCAGACCAAGCCATTGTCTTCCACCTGTTCTGCCGCCGCTTCGGCGAACAGCCGGTTGACTTCGCGAAATACTTCCCAGTCGACATTCTCATACTGAAAAAGGCTCGGGAACGAATGAATAATCGGCCAAAGAGCCTCTTTCGAAGTGATATGATAGAAGCTCTCGACTTGATCCGCGGTTAGCGGCAGTCGTGATACGACATAGCCCCCGTTCGGATCATCGACGTGAACGATCCGTTCGAAATCGGGTCCTTTATCGGGATCATAGATTTTCCACGCAACCCAGGCACCTGCCTCGGGTGGCAATCGATGGAAAAAACTCTTCAACGTCGGAACGATGCCATTTGGGCTCTTGTGGCTTCGATATACTATGCGCCCATCAACCAGAACTTCGTCGTTCGGTTGGCGATGATATACGATAACCAGAGATGATTTCCTCATGGCTTCGATCCCCCTTTGAACTGAAAGTGACGGACGGCCTCGGAAATGCCGGCTGTACCAAGACCTTGACTACGATAGACGTTTCTCATGTTGCGCACGGCTGCGATGAGTTCCGGCTCGGAATTCCCGACGGCGACACCTTTGAAGCCGGTCTCGAACAGCGACAAATCATTCATGGTATCGCCGGCGACCAGAACACGGTTGGTATCGACGCTCAGTGATTGAATGAGTCGGATGAGCGTGGGACCTTTCGAGACCCCTTTTGGCAGAACGTCAAAAAAGCGACCGGCGGATAAAAGGCAGTCGAAACCAGCCGCCCGCACCTTGGCTGCGCTGCTTGGCCGAAGAATGGACGGATCGCAGTCGTAACTGACGCGATGGCGGAATGGCGTGTTTTGAATTTCGAGACCAGGGTCTCCATCGAGCATTTGCATGACGCGCGGCCCGGCGCTGTTCCACAAGCCGGCGATCGGGGCTTCAAGATCTGCGATTGGCGCGAGCCGTTGGCCGTCATAGATCGATGTGCCGACGTCTCCGATAATGTAGTCGGGACGCGGCATGCCCGGCGTTTCAATCAGCTTGGCGACGAACTCGATATCTCTTCCTGTCACGAAGATCAGGATGACGTCGTCGCGGGCCTTTAATTCCCCGTAGAGCGAGCGGCGGTCTTTGTCGGACCCGCCGAGGAACGTACCGTCGAGATCGGTGGCGAGCACCAAGTTCGCCACCGTCATACCTTCACCGTCTCCCGCGTAATTTCTGCGCGAGCGCAAGGCTCACTGATCATGCTGATCTGAAGTGTTCGCTCGACACTATGTGGATGCTCCCAGTCGTCGACCTCGACGAGAGACTTGACGTTCATCGAATGAGTTGCTGCGCATTGCATGCGATGCGCTTCTGGGGATGACCCCATATCCCAGGAGCAGCCACCCATCGCAGCTGCCCGTTCAAGTGCCGTCGGTCCTACGTCATCGTTACAGAACCGCGTGGCTGCTCCGTTGTTTCCCACGGTAGCCCTCCGCTGTGTGTAGACGACGCGCTCGCCGCCAATTGATAAAAATGGCTTCAGAAGCCTGTGTGGTTTTCCATATGAGGATGATGCGCAACCTTCAATAGGTGCGAGATGGCGAAATGTCAACCTCAGGACGAATTTTGCTTCCGTGCCAGATGCACTTGTCAGTTGAGCATGTTTTTGGGGATAAAATCTCAATCTCATTCATTCGTTTGGACGAGTGCTTAACTCATAAGCATCCTTTCCATTTCCTATGATCGATTTACTGCGCTGTTCAACAAGAGTATTCGTGACTTTGCTTCACGCCTTACCGCGTCAACACGATGCGGAGGGCATCCGGTCTCACCTGTGTCGCGCGACGTGCCACCTTTATGGGTGAGGTCTGCTGTGAGATTGGAAATCGCCAAGTGATGCCGAAAAGAGTCGCCATCGATGATGATGCAGCGGAGCAACGCGCGGCGTCTCGATTGTCTCGACGAGAATCTTTACCTATTCAGCATTGCGTTTGTGCATCGCACCGGTCGGGATAAGTGATGACTGCTTCGGTGAAATGGCTCGTGGCCTGTCTCACGCTCGGAATTGCCAGCGGTGCGGGGGAGGGCGCAGCCCAAGAACGAGCGCCAATTGCGATTGCCGCGCCCGAACATTCCGTCGCGCGCAGCCTTCCGCCCGAGCTTGCGGATCCCGGCGGGGTTCGCGCTCGGCTTGCCTCGCAGGGGATCCAATATGGCGTCAACTATATCGGCGAGGTGTTCGGCGTTGTCGCGGGCGGGGTGAAGCGCGGTGCACAGTATGGTGGCCGGCTCGAACTCCACACCGATTGGGAACTCGAAAAGCTCCTGGGCTGGCGTGGCCTTACATTTCACGTCAATGCCTTTCAAATTCATGGTCGTAGCATCAGCGCGGAGAACGTGGGCAGTCTCGCGCCTGTCAGCAACATCGAGGCGACGCCGGCAACACGGCTCTTCGAGCTATGGCTGGAGCAATCGCTACTTGAAGGAAAGGTTTCCATTCGCGTTGGACAGCTTGCTGCAGACAGCGAGTTTCTGACGAGCGAGAGCGGAGGCGCGCTCCTCAACGGCACGTTTGGTTGGCCGACGATCGCGGCAGCCAATCTTCCCGATGGTGGTCCGGCGTATCCGCTGGCGACGCCCGGCGCGCGTCTCAAGCTGTCAGGCGACGATTTCACATTACTCGCCGGGTTCTTCAACGGCGAAGTCGCGCGCCCTTGTGCCATCGATGACCCTCAACGCTGCAATAGCGACGGCCTCGAGTTTCCCATGGGCGATCCATTGCTCGTGATGATCGAGGGGCAGGGTAAGTACGACATCGGTCTTCCGGGTGTGTTCAAGGTCGGCGGCTGGCAGCATTTCGGCAGCTTTGACAGTACACGCCTTGATGAGGCGGGCGGCTTGCTCGCCGTGACACGTGGAGTCGCGGCGATGTTCCAACAGAATTATGGTCTTTACGGCGTGGTCGATCAGACAATTTATCGGGTTCCTGGTTCGGAAAGCCGAGGCATCGCCGTGTTTGGTCGGGTTATCGGCAGCCCCGATGACCGGAACCTGATCGGCTACTATGTGGAGAGCGGTATCGTCTTCACGGGGCTCGTAGCGGGTCGGCCGAGTGACGTGGTCGGCATTGGGATCGGCCATAGCAGCATTGCAAGCGCGGCGCGAGGGGCTGATCGGGATCGTAATCTGGTCGGCGACATTGGGGCGCCGACACGGAGTTCGGAGACCGTCGTTGAGATCAGCTATACGGCAGAGATCGTTCCGGGCTGGACGGTGCAGCCGGATTTCCAGTACTTCTGGCGCCCCGGCGGGGGCGGTGTCGATCCAGACGATGATTCGCTGGGCGATCGGCGGGCACGCGATGCCGCAGTGCTGGGTGTGCGATCCACGGTCAAGTATTAAGCGAAGTCGGCGACCGTCCGGCATGCGCTTGATGGAGAGATGTCGTGAGCAGAATGCGGATTTTGATGACTTGGGCGATCGGTGTCGTGGGGCTGAGCGCGCTTCTCGTTGGGGCGACGCCCGCTGTGGCTCAAAGCAACCGTGACGTCATCAATACATATGCGAACATCGCGCAAGCGGGCTACGAGGATGCGCTTGCGGCTGCGCGTAACCTGAAGGCGAAGATCGCCGCGCTTATTGCCAAGCCCAGCGACGAAACCTTGAAGGCGGCGCGGGAGGCCTGGAAAATGGCGCGCGTGCCTTATATGCAGACGGAGGCTTTTCGGTTCGGCAACAAGATCGTGGACGAGTGGGAAGGCAAAGTGAATGCCTGGCCGCTCGATGAAGGCCTCATCGATTACGTCGACCCGAGCTACGGAACGGCATCCGACACCAATCCCCTCTACACGGCCAATGTCATTGCCAACCGCAAGCTCAAGGTTGGCGGGCGAACGGTGGATGCCAGCAAGATCACCAAGAAGCTGCTCGCCGATACGCTGCAGGAGGCTGAGAAGATCGAGGCAAACGTGGCCACCGGCTATCACGCCATCGAGTTTCTGCTTTGGGGGCAAGACCTCAACGGCACCGGGCCGGGGGCAGGCAATCGGCCTTTCACCGACTTCGTCAAAGGCAAAGCTTGCACGGGCGGCAATTGTGATCGCCGCGCGGCCTATCTAACGGTGGCCACCGATCTGCTCATCGACGATCTTGCCTTTATGGTAGCGCAGTGGAAGCCGAAGGGGGCAGCTCGTGTCGAGTTGGATAAATCGGAAAGCGATGCGTTAACGGCGATCTTCACCGGGCTTGCCAGCCTGTCGTATGGCGAGATGGCTGGCGAGCGCATGAAGCTTGGTCTTCTGCTCAACGACCCAGAAGAGGAGCATGACTGCTTCTCCGATAACACCCACAACTCGCACTACTACGACGTGATCGGGATCGAGAACGTGTATCTGGGTCGTTACAAGCGCAGCGACGGGACGCTGGTTTCTGGCGCTAGCGTATCCGATCTCGTCAAAGCCAAGTCACCCGAGATCGATGATCGCGCGCGTAAAGCACTAGCCGAGACAGTTTCGCGCATGGGCGCCTTGAAGCAACGCGCAGAGACGAAAGAGGCTTATGATCAAATGATCGGCGAGGGGAATGCCGAGGGCAATGCCGTAGTCGAGGCTGCGATCGGTGCGCTCATCGCACAAACCAAAGAATTCGAGAGAGCGATTGCGGCGCTGGAGCTCAAAGAGGTGAAGATCGAAGGATCGGATAGCCTCGATGATCCTGGAAAGGCGCTCTCGAAGAAGAGATAGTCTCGATGGTACATTCCTGGCGGCGCGGTTTTCTACTCCCCTATGCGTGGGGAGGAGTCGCTGGTCTCATTGTGCTTGCCACAGGAGCAGCATTCGGGGAAAGCCGCTCGGTGCCGGCTTATCTGGCAGGCCCGCCGCGCGTTGCGGCCTTCGAGCCCGGTGAAGAGAGCCCTGGAGGGCAGGCTACCGCGAAGGTCGGGACCACCACGGCCGATGCCTTCTCGCAGCTTTCGGCCAACATGGCGTTTGCGCGCGAGCTCGATTTCAAGATCGGGAACGGTATCTTTCGCAAGAACTGGGTCTCTTCCCCGTCCTCGACCAAATCGTCGGATGGGCTCGGGCCGCTCTACAACGCGCGCGCCTGCCAAGCTTGTCATCTGAAGGATGGACGGGGACATCCTCCGCTTGGGCCGGGTCCGGAAGGTCGTTCGATCTCGATGTTTCTGCGCCTCTCGATCCCTCCGCAAACGGAGGCCGAGCGGATGCTCATTGCATCCGGGAGAGCAAGCATAGTGCGCGAGCCTCACTACGGCGGCCAACTTCAAGAACTCGGCGTGCAGGGCCATGCTGGCGAAGGCCACATGGAGGTGACCTATCAAGACGTGAAGGTCCCGCTTTCGGGCGGCGAGACAGTGACGCTTCGCAAGCCGAGCTACGGCATTCGCGATCTCGGCTATGGTCCGCTGCATCCGCAAACGATGATGTCGCCGCGGTTGACACCGCAGATGATCGGGCTTGGTCTGCTCGAGGCTATTCCAGAGGCCGATATCCTGGCTCACGAAGATGCCGACGACAGGGATGGCGACGGCATCTCGGGGCGGGCCAACCGCGTGTGGTCGATAGAAGCGAACGCAGTGGCGCTCGGCCGTTTCGGTTGGAAGGCTGGGCAGCCGACGGTCAAGCAACAAGCGGCGGAAGCGTTCGCAGGCGATATCGGCATCGGGAGCTGGATGGCTCCCTTGCCGTTCGGAGATTGCATGCCGTTCCAGAAGGCGTGCCGTGAGGCGCCGCATGGTGGGAGCGCGGCCAAGCCTGCCGAGGAAATCAACGCAAAGCTCCTCGATCTCGTCGCGTTCTACGCGCGTAATCTTGCCGTTCCCATGCGTCGCACGCCCGACGCTCCCGACGTGCTTCGCGGCAAGCAGATCTTTCACGATATCGGATGCGCCCGCTGCCACGTGCCCTCGTTCAAGACCGGCCAGTCCTCGCCTGATGAGCATCTGCGGGGACAGACGATCTGGCCTTATACCGATCTCCTGCTGCATGATATGGGCGATGGGCTCGCCGACGGGCGCCCGGAAGGAAAAGCGGACGGTCGCGAGTGGCGCACGGCTCCGCTGTGGGGTATCGGGTTGACTGAGATCGTCAACGGTCACGCGTTCTTTCTGCATGACGGACGCGCGCGCGATCTTACCGAGGCCATCCTCTGGCATGGCGGAGAGGCTCAAAGCGCTCGCGATGGGTTCGCAGCCTTGACGGCCGAGGATCGGCAACGCCTGATCGCCTTTGTCGGCTCCCTTTAGGAGACATCGTGATGCGCGCAATGGCGTCACTTGCGCTTGCTGGCGCTCTTCTGTCGCTCTCTGTTTCGGTCGATCGCGCGTCGGGCGCGGGCGGGACGTCCGAATTCAACCACGTGCGTCTCGCGCAGCAGGCGCTCGAGAAGCACATCCGGCCGGGCTACCAGCGCTTGGCAGAGGCAATGAAGGGGCTGGACGCGGCAGTCTCCGCGCATTGTGGTGGAGACGCGGCGGGGTCTCGGCGCAAAGTTGATGAGGCTTTCGATACGGTCGTCTCTGCGTGGGGGGGTGTCGATCACATCACGTTCGGTCCGGTCACGGCCGAGCAGCGCACCGAGAGGATCATGTTCTGGCCGGACAGGCGAGGGATCGGTGCACGACAGATGGCGAAGATCCTGCGGGAACGCCCTGTCGATGTGCTGGATGCCAAGCGGCTGGCGGAGAAGAGCGTGGCCGTGCAAGGCCTGCCGGCGCTCGAGGAACTGCTTTTCGGGGGGACATCCGGGAATTCTGCAGTCGATGAAGCTGCGCGGTTCCGGTGCCGATTTGCAAGTGCCGTTGCTTCGAACCTCGCGACCATTGCGCGGTCGATTGCCGACGAGTGGTCATCTCCGGATGGCTTTGCGAAGCTCTGGCTCGACCCTGGCCACGACAATCCTACCTTTCTGAAGCCTGAAGAGACGACCATGGCCTTGGCGAAGGCACTCGACGTGGGATTGGAGAAGGTCCGGGATCAACGTCTCGCGGGCCCTCTGGGACTGACCGTGCAGCGTCGCAAGATGGCGCCCGTTCTTGGAAAGAGCCGCCGATCGATGCGCCTCATCGTTGCCAACATCGAAGGGCTGCGTCACCTCTACGCTGAAGGAGGATTGGAGGAAGCGCTGATCGACAGCAAAAGCGACGATCCGGGGAATACGAAAAATCTTGCGCAACAGGTCGGGGCGGAACTTGCGACGGCAGAGAAGTCCGCAACCGAGTTGGTCCGCGCCAAATCTCCCTTCGAAGGCGCCTCAGCGCAGCGCATCATCGCGCTCGGGTTTCCGTTGAAAAACGCTCGCGTGACCGCCGGAGAGCTTCTTACGTCCGTTACGAACTTGCCATTGGGATTCAATGCCTCCGATGGGGATTGACCGTAGAGCCGCGCTTGCGGCGATGATAGGTGGGGCCGCGACAGCGGCATGGCCGAAATTAGGGTGTGCGGAGACGGGACGTCTTTTCGCGGCGGCTCGTCGCGGCCCCGACGGCCGCTTTTCGGCTGCGATCTTCTCACACGACGGCAAAGACGTGACTGCTGTCGTCCTGCCGGGGCGAGGGCATGATGTTGCCGTTTCGCCGGTATCGGGACGCTGCGTGGCGTTCGCGCGCCGACCCGGAAATTTCGCCGTCGCTTTCTCGGCGTATCGAGGCGAGGCACCTGTTGTCTTCGAGACGCCGGCGGACAGACATTTCTATGGGCATGGCGTCTTTTCGCCGGACGGGCGGCTGCTCTACACGACCGAGAACGACTTTGAGGGCAGGCGCGGCGTGATCGGGGTCTACGACGCAACCGGCGGCTTTTACCGGGTCGGCGAGTTCGCTTCGCACGGCATCGGTCCGCACGATCTGGCTTTTCTGGCGGGCTCGCGCGTGATGGTCGTTGCCAACGGTGGACTGCGGGAGCATCCCGACATCGGTGGCGGCCGTCGCGTGCTCAATCTCGAAGCGGTCGAGACCTCGCTGGCCTACATCGACGTCACGACGGGGGCGCTGCTGGAGAAACATGCGATCCCTGCCGGCGGTGCGCTTTCGCTACGTCATCTCGAAGTCGGGGAGAATAACACGGTGGTGCTCGGTGCGCAGATCGTAAGAGGGGTGCCGGGCGGGCAACCTCTTGCGGAAGCGCTGATCTATCGACATCGGCGCCAAGCCGCTTTGGTTGCGACGCCCCTATCGGACGAGGCGGCGGCCGCATTGTCGGGCTATGTCAGCTCGGTCGCCGTCGATAGCAGCGGCACCATCGCTGCGGCGACATCCTCGAAAGGTGGTGCGGTCGTTATGCTCGACGTTGCGAGCGGCAGGGTTCTTGGCATTGAGGCGATGAGGGATGTGTCGGGCGTTACCAAGCGCGATGCAGCCGGCGGTTTTCTCGTGACGAGTGGCGTGGGTGTCATTGCCGACGTGGCGGCCACCCACAGGTCGGTCACGCCTACGGCGGAATCCTCCTGGAACTGGGACAATCATGCGGTGCGCGTCGACATCTAAGTGATGCGATTCGGGGAGGGGGTTCGTATCGTGTGCGCGCGGCGGGGAGCCCTTTCGGGCTCGCCCGCCATTATCGGGAAAGCGATCGGTGCATCCGACCACTTGGACTTGTTATAGCCCGGGATAGAGTGGAAACATTATCGGGGCACCTCGGTGACTGGATGCAAGGTGCCCGGATTTCATGTGGTTGCGATTATCGCCGTTACCATTTCGGTGATTACGGGAACTCCTCCTTCTTACGGATTTCCAGGTCCGCGACGAGGATTTTACCTTTGGTTTCCGGGCCGAGATAAATACCAATGACCAGGAAGATGAGCGCTCCTACCGTTGCGATCAACATCGGCATGGCAAAGCCCATGCCGCGATCCACAGCGTAGTAAGTCAGCACCGGCGCAACGAAGCCGCCCCAGATGGCACCCTGGTGGTAGCAGAAGCCCGACGCTGACGCGCGTATCTCGGTCGGGAATCGCTCTGAAAGCCAGGCTGGGTTCAGCGTATCTTTTCCGCCGACAATCAGGCCCATCAGAATGAACCCGGCGACGATCCAGAATGGATCCGTCGATAACAGGTAGATCGGCGCGATGAATATGGCGATCGTGCATGGGATCATCAGTGCCGGGCGGCGGCCGATCCTATCTGAGACGGCCCCCCAAAATGCGCTGGAGAAGAACACCATGATGTTCGCCCAGAAGAGTGGGACGGCCACCTGCGCTGGCGTCCAGTGCAATTCTTTCTGCAAGTAACTGCCGAACAACGCCCAGATCGCATAGTAAGCGATGAAGTTACCCGCCATCCATATACATGCGGTGATCGTGTTCCACAGATACTGCCGCTTGAAAATTGCGAACAACGGCAGGGTGACGTCCTGCTTTGTCTCCTGCTGGATCCTTTTATTCTCTGCCCAGACCTCGGGCTCCTTCACGTAGTAGCGAATCCAGACGCAAACGAGGGCTGGCAAGACGCCGAGAACGAGCAAACCGCGCCAACCGTAGCCCGGATGTATATTTTCGAGCGGGGTGTAGAGGAAGCCGTAGGCAGCGGCGGAGAGAGCGAAGCCCAAGCCCCATGAGCCTTGTAGAACGCCCGACATAAGGCCGCGCGATCGGGCTGGCCAGGATTCCATCGCCAGCGCCGCACCTGCTGGCCATTCTGCTCCCATGCCGATGCCAAGAAGGGCGCGGAAGAAGAACAATACTGCAAAGCTTGGCGATAGACCGGCCAACAGATTGCAGATGGAGTACCAGAAGATGGAAATCATCAACGGCGTTTTGCGCCCCATGCGGTCTGCCATCCACCCGGCGGCTGTTGCACCGATCAAGCGTAACCACAGCGTGACGGCGAAAACCGCTGTGACGGCCGTTAATGGCACGCCGAAGTCCTGAGCAATCGGCACCATAATCAGTAGAAAGATGGTGAAATCGAACGCATCCAACGTCCAACCTAACCATGCCGCAGTATAGGCGTACCACTGGTCTTTCGTGGGTTCTCGCCACCAGGGCACAGCTCTCCCTTGTACGTCCGCTGTAGCAGTCATAAGGCTTTCCTCCAGCAGGCTTTTTTATAATATGGAGCGCCATTCGGCGTTCTTATTGGCCCGATGATCAATTCGTGGAGTTATATGTATTCAGTAAAGTTGCGCGCTATTTTTATGCTTGGCAAGCGCCTGAATCGAAGATCAGGCGCAGACTCTAATGTACGTAATGATGATTATGTTTGTGCTCGCTAAGCTTTCCACTTGGATTCTCAAGTGAATTGTGTCGAGAAGACACGCTTTCACCCCGCCGTTGGCGCGTGAGACGCCCGGGGTAGCCGAAGGCTTCCGGGATCGCTACCCTCCGCCGTCAAATCGGATGCCAAGCACGGGAAACGCTCAGAACATGTTCAATGGCAAACTGCTCGTCGCCAACCGCGGCGAAATCGCTACGCGAGTCTTTCGCGCGGCCGCGGAACTCGGGCTCGAAACGGTTGCCGTCTATCCGGCGGACGATGCAGCAAGCCTGCACACGCGCAAGGCCGACGCAGCGCATCAGTTGCCAGGCCGAGGCGTTGCCGCTTACCTGGATGCGGAGGCCATTCTGGCTGCAGCGCGCGAGACTGGCGCGGGCGCAATCCATCCCGGCTACGGATTTCTTTCGGAGAATGCCGCGTTCGCGCGCCGATGCGCGGACGCGGGTATCACGTTTATCGGCCCGTCTCCGGAAACGCTCGAACGGTTCGGCGACAAGCATCAGGCGCGAGCACTCGCGTCCCTCGTCGACGTGCCGGTGTTGCCAGGGACGGCCGCTCCCACGTCTCTCTATGAAGCGCGGAGCTTCCTGGCGAAGATCGGCCCCGGCGGCGCCGTCATGGTCAAGGCCGTGGCCGGCGGCGGCGGGCGGGGCATGCGCCCGGTCATGGCGGACGGCGAGCTTGAAGAGGCGTTTGCGCGCTGTCGTTCGGAAGCGCAATCGGCGTTCGGTAATGGCGATCTCTACGTCGAGCGGCTGATCCGGCGCGCCCGTCATATTGAAGTCCAGCTTATCGGTGACGGGGAGGCGGTATCGCACCTGTGGGAGCGCGATTGCTCCCTGCAAAGACGTCGTCAGAAAATCGTCGAGATCGCGCCTGCGCCGTCGCTTTCGAAGGCTCTCAGAGACAAGCTGATCGAGGCGGCACTGCGGCTCGGGGCAGCCGTGAAATACAAGAACCTCGGTACGATCGAGTTTCTCGTCGATGACGAGGCCGATGAATTCTACTTCATCGAGGCCAATCCGCGGCTGCAAGTCGAGCACACCGTTACGGAGGAGGTGACTGGCCTCAACCTCGTGGAAATTCAATTACAGATCGCGGCGGGTGCGTCGCTCGCGGAGCTTGGCCTGACGCGAGATCGGGTGCCGTTACCCCGAGGAATCGCCCTCCAGGCACGGATCAACACGGAGCGCATGGAAGCCGACGGGACCCTGAAGCCGGGCGGAGGGGTGCTTACAGCGTTCGATGCGCCATCGGGCCGAGGCATCCGCGTCGACAGCAACGCCTATGTCGGTTACCGGACGAGCCCCGCCTATGACCCGCTTCTCGCCAAGCTCATCGTGCACACTGGCTCCTCGCGTCTGGAAGATGCACTGGCGAAGGGCTACCGCGCCTTGTGCGAGATGCACGTCACAGGCGCGCCAACGAATATTCCGTTTCTGCAAGCGCTGCTTTGTGACGAGGCCGTGAAGGCGGGAGGCGTCGACACGGAGTTCGTGGAGGCGAACGGTGCTCGGCTTGCCTCGCTGGCTCAGCAGAGGTATCCGCATCTCTACTTTGCGCCTGCGGCAAACACCGGGATTGCGGAAAGCCAAGTCGGGCGGGCCGGCGCCAGGATTGATGGAATCGATCCTCTCGCCGTGTTGGCCTACGGTCAGGCGCAGACACTCTCAGGCGGCGATGGCGGCCGAGCACCAACCGAGGAGGCTGTAGCGGACGGCATGATGGCGGTCCGCGCTCCGTTGCAAGGCACGATCGTGTCGGTCGCGGTGGAGGAGGGCGCTCAGGTCGCGCGGGGCGCGCAGCTGGTCGTCATGGAAGCCATGAAGATGGAGCACGTGATCGCAGCGGAGACGGCTGGGACCGTACGTGCTGTGCATGTCGCGTCCGGAGATACGCTGTGGGAGGAGCAGCTTCTGCTGACGGTCGAGCCGGCTGAAGGCATGGATGATGCCGGTGAGATACAGGAGGAGATCGATCTCGATTGGATCCGACCCGACCTTGCGGAAGTACTCGAACGCCGGTCGCTTACGCTCGACGCCAAGCGGCCCCAAGCCGTCGCGCGGCGGCGCAAGACCAATCAGCGTACCGTCCGAGAGAACGTCGACGATCTCGTCGATCCCGGAACCTTTGTCGAATACGGGCCATTGGCGGTTGCCGCGCAACGGCGCCGCCGCGGGCTCGAGGACCTGCTGACGCGAAGCCCGGCGGACGGTCTGGTTACGGGTGTCGGTCGCATCAACGGCGATATCTTCGACGATCCCGCGTCTCGTGCGGCGATCCTGGCGTACGACTACACGGTGTTTGCTGGCACGCAGGGCGTGCACAACCACTGGAAGACCGACCGGATCATCGACATCTCGGAGCAGGGGCGGATGCCGCTCGTGCTGTTTGCGGAAGGCGGTGGTGGCCGCCCCGGTGACGATGACTATGGCGGGTTCATCGGATTCAATACATTCCACCACTTCGGACAGCTTTCCGGGCTGGTGCCGATGGTGGGGATCGTCTCGGGGCGCTGCTTCGCCGGCAATGCGTCGCTGCTTGGCTGCTGTGACGTGATCATTGCGACGGCGGATTCAAATATCGGCATGGGCGGCCCGGCCATGATCGAAGGCGGCGGCCTCGGCGTATTTAGACCGGAGGAAGTCGGGCCATCGTCCGTGCAGCGCGCCAGTGGCGTGATCGACGTCGCAGTTGCCGACGAGGCTGAGGGCGTGGCCGTGGCGAAGCGCTATCTCGCGTATTTTCAGGGTAAGCTCGATCGCTGGACAGCTCCGGATCAGCGGCACATGCGGGCGCTGGTGCCAGAGAACCGGGTGAGAGTTTATGACATTCGGAAGGTGATCGAGACGCTTGCCGACGAGGGGTCCGTCCTGGAAATTCGGCGTGATTTCGGACGTACGATGGTCACATCGCTCATTCGCATCGAAGGGCGCGCGGTTGGTCTCGTGGCAAACAATCCGGCGCACCTCGGCGGCGCGATCGACAGTGACGGAGCGGACAAGGGCGCGCGGTTCATCCAGCTTTGCGACGCGTTCGATATTCCGATCGTCCATCTGTGCGATACGCCGGGTATTATGGTCGGACCGGAAATCGAGAAGACCGGGCTCGTCCGGCACGCCGCGCGGATGTTCCTCACAGCGGCAAATGCAACGGTTCCCTATTTCACGATCATTCTGCGCAAGGCTTATGGCCTTGGCGCGGTCGCGATGGCGGGCGGCAATTTCCGAGCTCCGTACTTCACAGTCGCGTGGCCGACGGGTGAGTTCGCCCCTATGGGCATCGAGGGGCAGGTCAAGCTCGGTTATCGCGGTGAGCTTGCGGCGATCGCCGATCCCGAGGAGCGGCGGGCGTATTACGAGAAGATGGTCGCGCAGCACTACGAGGCGGGAAAGGCGGTTCTGCGATCTACGACGTTTGGCATTGACGATACGATCGATCCGGCAGAGACGCGGCACTGGGTGGCGACGCTGCTCGCGTCGATCCGGGCGCCAGCGCCGCGGGATGGAAAGAAACGCCCGATGATCGACGCCTGGTAGCGGATGTGGCGGCGGGTTTTGCGAAAGGAAGCTCATGCCTGATTTTCTGATCGCAGGACCCGATGATGCTATCTGGACGCTTCTCTTGGCGCATGGGGCCGGCGCAGGAATGGAGACGCCGTTTCTCGCGTGCATGGCCGATTTGCTCGTCGAGCGCGGCGTTCGCGTGGCACGGTTCGAGTTCGGCTACATGGCGGCGCGACGGACGAGCGGCAAGCGGCGACCGGCTCCAAAGGCTGAAACGCTCATTCCAGAATACCGTGCGGCCGTCGCTGCGGTACGCGGCGCCGGTCTACGTGGGCGGCTTGCGATCGGAGGCAAGTCGATGGGCGGGCGCGTCGCGAGCATGATCGCCGACGAGTTGCAGGGTTCAGATGAGGCCGATGGGCTGGTGTGCCTCGGCTATCCGTTTCATCCGCCCGGGATGCCAGAGAAAACACGAACGGCGCACTTGGCCGAGCTCTCGTGCCGCGCGCTCATCGTTCAGGGTGAGCGAGACCCGTTCGGGAACCGTACCGAAGTCGACGAATACAAGCTGGCGGATGGCATCGAAATCGCGTGGGTCGGAGACGGCGATCACGACTTCGGGCCGAGAGGCGCGTCCGGTTTCACACGCAAGGGGAATCTTGCGTTCGCGGCAGATTCCGTTCAGGCGTTTTTGATGAAGCTTGCAGCAGCTTGAATATCAGGGACCCGGCACACGCAAGCTGAGCCTTGATGGCAACAGTTCTCGGCACGGGCCTCGCGCGAACCCCTACCAGCAGATGGTGGCGGTGGCCTTGCAGGTGTGCTCGTCGAAAAAGCCGAAGTCGAGGAACAGCTCGCAGCTCACGTCTTTTTTGCTCGTGGTGTACTTCTTGATGCCGCGCTCTGCAGTCCACTTGACGATGTACTTGTCGAGCAAATCCTTGGCGTCTTTCGTCGGGCCGTCCTTGCCGTAATCGTTGACCGAGAAGCCGAGCTTCTTGCACTCGGCGTTGGCTACCGCCGACATGCCGACAAGAATTGCGGCCGCACCAAACAACCGCACGGCCAGTGATGCGCTCGATCGAGACATGATGGCGAAAACCCCCGGATATTCGTCCCCACTCTGACAAGGCGCACAGCCCTAGCGCTTGCCGATGTCGATTCCTATAACGGCCGAGATGATGGCTCGCCACGGTAAATACAGGTGCAAGTGAAGATCGCGGTGATGCGTGGCGTTTATGTCAGCCGGACGCTTGAAGCGTCGTACTCGCTGCGTAGACACACGCGACTCCGCCTCCGGCTTTCTGCGGTGAAACGGACGTGTGGGCCCTTGTATCAGTTCATGTAAGGGGAATTGCCGCCGCGCGGTGCGACACCCGATTCGAAGAAGAAGCCATGGTCAAATGGGCCCGCATTAGTTTGCCGGTCCAGCATCGGGTCGCGGAAGGAATCGGTGGCGCCATAGAGCGAACGGCTGTCGCCATATGTGTTGATCGTGTCCGCATAGGAATAGGAATAGCCTCCCTGGCGGGCGACGAAACCGCGAACTTGCGGTGCCTTGCGATATTCCCTGGCGTCGTCGCCGGCCGAGGCACCGTCGGCACTTGCGAATGTGATTGCGGCGATGGCGCTTGCCACTGCGATACCGATTACGCGAAGCATAAAATCAACCCCCTCGGAAACTCTCACATCGTTTACTCATAGACCACGATGCCGAGGGGTTTCCCACATACGTCCCAAGAAGACAGCGATGGTGGGGCGATGTCACATAATTGGCACGAGATGTTGCACGGATAGCGAACACCGCTGCGAAAGTGGCGAGTTGGCACGTTACAGATTGGGGATAGCGTGTGGATTTCTTTGGTCTTGCTATTCACGTGATGATGGGAGCCATTGGCGGGGCTGTTGCCGGCCGATTGTTTTATCCCTCGGCCGGCAGGGGTGCTGTTGGAATCCTGGCTGGTTCGATCGGCGGTTTGCTTGGCAGTCAGGTTGTCGAGCGAAGCATGGAGATCATGCCAGTACCGCCCAATGGCGCGATGGCCGACCTGGGATTCGCCGTTGCGGGGAGTGTCGGCGCCGGAGTGAGCGGATTAGCGATGGCGGCGCTGTTCGTATTTTTGGTGCGATGTTTTCAGCAGTCCTAAATGCGAATGCGTAGTGTTGGACGCCCGCCCGACGGTTTTTCACGGATGTGCCGCATTCGCGGATGACGCGATCAGCCTTCTTCCTGGAGATTCACGGCCTTTGGCCCCTTGCCGTGTTTATCCGGCTCGGTCTCAAACGAAACCCGCATGCCCTCATCGAGACCGGCGAGACCGGATCTTTCTACAGCGGTGACGTGAACGAACACATCCTTGCCACCCGCTTCCGGCGTGATGAAGCCGAACCCTTTAGTTTTGTTGAAAAATTTCACGATTCCGGTTTGCCGCATACGTGGTCTCCAATATTGCGCGGAGGGTTTCCACGACCGGACGGATCTGTTCGCCGAACATTGTCAAGGCGAATGGCTCAACCGAATACATCCTGATCTTCATCATCGTCGCGCATCGCAGCCGCGCACCAAATATCCGTCGGTGTGGACCGCAGGAGTATCAGGCAAGGCAAACTGCCGCGCAAGACGAAACGGCCCTTTGGGCGTGTACCTCGGCTGGGTCAGCCACCTGCGATCTGGGGCAGAATGTGGACGTCGCTCGCCTCGCTGATCGGTTCGAACAGCGTGTCCTGGTAGATCTGGCCGTCGATGGCGACGGCAAGGCCGTCCTCGAGATGCGGTGCAAGCTCGGGAAACTGTTCGCCGAGCTTCCTGAAAAGCTGACGGATATTGAGCGCATCAACATTCAGGTCGGTTACGCCGCCAGTATATTGGCGTAGATTTCCCATCAATACGACGTGGGCCATTCGGGCGCGGGCTCCTTCGCGTAGCGGCGTCGGGTGTGTAGTCGCCAGTCCAGTTTCGCGGGATGGTGCGAAACGAAATACATGAGGCCCGCGCCTCGGCGGGGGCCTCATGCACGCCACGTGAAAAGCGCACGGAGCGCCGATCAGGCTGCCTTTGCTTCTTTCATGGCCTTCAGCACGCGAGGCGGAGACAGCGGCAGGTCGAACATGCGCACGCCCGTTGCCCCGTGGACTGCAGTGTTGATGGCGGCCATGGGTGGGACGATCGCCGTCTCGCCGATGCCGCGGACACCGTAGGGATGCCGAGGATTCGGCACCTCGACGATGATCGTCTCGATCATCGGCAGGTCGGAGGCGACCGGGATGCGATAGTCAAGGAACCCTGGATTCTGCAACTTGCCATCCGAGCCGTAGATGTATTCCTCGTTGAGCGCCCAGCCGATGCCTTGGACGGCACCGCCCTGGAACTGGCCCTCGACGTAGCTGGGGTGGATCGCAACCCCGGCGTCCTGGATCGCGGTGTAGCGTGTCACGGTCACTTTGCCGGTGTCGGGATCGACTTCGGTGTCAGCGATGTGAACGCCGAAGCTCGGCGCAGCGCCCTGTGCCGAGATTGCTCCGATGCCGACGATCGAACCACCGGTCTTGCCGGCAACCTTGGCGATGTCTGCCAGAGTCATCGACTCGAACTTGCCGGCGTTATCGCCGGCGGGCTTGATTTCGCCGTTCTCCCAGGTCACGGCGTCCTCCGGAATCTCCCAGAGCTTAGCGGCCCGCCCGCAAGCCTGTTTGACGATCGAGCGGGCTGCTTCGACCGTGGCGAGGCCTGATGAGAAGGTCGATCGGCTGCCGCCGGTCACGAAATTGTACCCGAGGGAGGCAGTGTCGGCGATGATCGGGTGCACCTTCTCGTAGGGGACCTTCAGCTCTTCAGCCGCCATCATGGCGAGCGAAGCGCGGAGACCACCGATGTCGGGTGTGCCTGCCATCAGCGTGATGGTGCCGTCTTCATTGAGCTGCAGGTTGACCGTGGTCTCGCCGCCGATGTTGAACCAGAAGCCGGCGGCAATTCCGCGTCCCTGATTGGCGCCGAGAGGCGCATTCCAGTGGGGGCTGCCCTTTGCTGCCTCGAGGCACTCGACCAAGCCGACGGGTCCGAATTTCGGTCCGTAAGCGGCCTTGGTGCCTTCCTTGGCTGCGTTCTTGAGGCGAAGCTCGATGGGGCACATGCCCAGCCTCTGGGCGATCTCGTCGACGACGCTTTCGACGGCATACTCGGAGATCGGTCCGCCAGGGGCGCGGTAGGCTGCGACCTTGGGGCGGTTGGACAGGACATCGTAACCGACGACCTTGACGTGCGCGAGATTATAGGGCGCGAACGCGCACATGCAGCCGGGCTGTACCGGTGAGCCCTGGAAGCAGCCGGCCTGGTACTTCAGGACGGCTTCGCCAGCGGTGATGGTGCCGTCGTTCTTGACGCCCATCTTCACCCAGACGTTGGCACCCGATGTCGGGCCTGAGCCCTTGAAAACCTCCTCGCGGCTCATGACCATTTTGACCGGGCGACGAGTCTTGGCCGAAAGCGCAAGGGCGACGGGCTCAAGATAGACAACCGTCTTGCCGCCGAAACCGCCGCCGATCTCCGAGGATGTGACCCGTAGCTTGGTCATGTCCCAGCCGAGCAGGCGCGCGCAGTGAGCACGGACGATCCAGTGGCCTTGAGTCGTCGTCCAAAGCTCGGCTGCGCCATCCTCGGATACCGTTGCGATGCAAGCGTGCGGCTCGATATAGCCTTGGTGCACCGCCTTCGTATTGAACTCGCGCTCCACGACAAAGTCGGCTTCCTTGAAGCCCTTCTCGATATCGCCAAGCGTGAATTCGACTCGTTTCGCAACATTGGATGGCTTGGTCGGCGATGGCGTGATGCCAGCCGTAATCATGCCGTCCTCGACGATAGGCGCATCGGGCTTCATGGCGTCGATGACATCGATGACGTGAGGCAGGACCTCGTAGTCGACCTTGATGAGCTTCAGCGCTGCTCGAGCGATCGTCTCGCTCGTCGCCGCGACGGCCGCCACGGGATGGCCTTCGAATAGAACCTTTTCGCGGGCCATGACGTTGCGGACGACATCACGGTAATTGACGAGCATTTCGCCAGCCGGGACGAACTCCGTTCCTTGATCCTTGAAGTCGTCCCGGGTGATAACGGCCTTGACGCCTGGGAAGGCACTTGCCGCTGACGTGTCGATCGATTTGATGCGAGCATGCGGATAAGGCGACCGAAGCACCTTCCCGACCAATTGGCCGGCAACATTATGATCCGCACCGTACTTGGCGCGGCCGGTCACCTTGTCGGCGCCGTCCGGGCGAACAGGCCGCGTGCCGACGACATCGAACTTCGGGCTTTTCACTCGTTCTTGCATGGGATCACGCTCCTCGCATTTCAGCGGCGGCGTCCATCACTGCACGAATGATCTTGTCGTAGCCGGTGCACCGACAGAGATTGCCCGCGAGCCAATAACGAACTTCGGTTTCAGTGGGATCCGGATTCTTCTCCAGAAGCGATCTGGCGGCGATGAGCATGCCTGGCGTGCAGATGCCGCATTGAAGCGCCGCGTGTTCGAGAAACTTCTTTTGCAGCGGGTGCAGCTTCTCGCCGATCGCCATGCCTTCGATGGTCGAGATCTTCTTGCCGCTGGCCTCGACGCCGAGCACGAGGCACGAGCAGACGAGCCGGCCATCGAGCAGGACGCTGCACGCGCCGCAATCGCCCGATCCGCAACCTTCCTTGGTACCGGTGAGCTCAAGTTCATCGCGGAGACAGTCGAGCAGGGTTTGATCGGTCTCGCAGAGATACTCGACCTCGTCGCCGTTCACTGTGGTCGATACATGATGTTTCATGGTCAGGCCTTCCTCGCGCGCTCGAGCGCGATCAGTGCTGTTCTCTTGGCGATTACGCCGGCCACATCCGTGCGGAACGCGATCGTTCCACGCTTGTCGTCGATCGGCTTGCACGCGGCGCGGCAGGCGGCCGCTAGGTTTTCGAGCGCAGCTTCGTCGACTTTGGTTCCAACGAGGGCCTTGCCTGCATCCTCGACCAACAGAGGCCGAGCGGCCACCGCTCCGAGCCCAACACGCGCGGCAATGCAGGTGCCCGAGGCATCGAGGGTGAGATTCACGCCGCAGCCGACGACCGCGATGTCCATCTCGGTGCGTGGAATGAAGCGCAGATACGCGTCGCCCGAGTGGGGAAGCCGCTTCGGCAGTGCGAACGACGCAATGATCTCGCCTTTCTGGAGCGCCAGCTTGCGCGGGGCGAGCATAATGTCTTCGACCTTCAGCTCGCGGCGGCCGTTCGGACCGACGATCGATGCGACCGCGCCGGCTGCGATCATGGCAGGAACGCTGTCTGCAGCGGGTGATCCGTTGCACAGGTTACCACCGAGCGAAGCCCGGCCCTGGACCTGCGTCGAGCCGATCAGGTTCGCCGCTTCCAACACACCCGGCCAAACTTTCTTGAGGGACGGGTGCTCCTTTAACTCGGCGCCCGGGACTGCAGCGCCGATGCGGTAGCCGCCGTTCTCTTCCTTGACGGTGCGGGTTTCGGCAATCTTCTTGATGTCAACGACGAGCGCTGGGTTCAGGACCTCGGCGCGGATCTGCACGAGAAGGTCAGTGCCCCCCGCCAGAACGCGAGCGTCGCCGCTTTCCGCGAGCAGTTTTGCCGCTGCCTCGAGGGTATCCGGTGACTCATATCGCATGCGTTATTGCCTCTTGCGTGAGCTGTGCTGACTCTAATGGTTTGGAACGGTTACAAGGTAAAATTACACGGCTTGACGCCTAGCGCCAACCCAACCCCTCCGGACATATGCAGTGTCGGAGCTGCTGGCTTCTGATTTGCAAGGTTAAGGCTCCCACAGTGCTCGGCTGGGGCGTGACAGCTATCATGTTGACGCCAGCGTCGTCAGGCCGCAAGGGTCGGGCTCGGGCAGGACGCGGTGCGCTGAGCTCCCTGCGGCCTATCGATCTGAGCACAAGGAGAAAACATCATGTCCCTGGCCGTCAAATCAGCTGCCAAATCTATGCCGGGGAACTATTTCGAGGACTTTCGCGTCGGCATGGTCATCCGCCATGCGACGCCGCGCACGGTGACGGCGGGAGACGTGGCTTTTTACCAAGCCTGTTACGGCGGACGCTTCGCGGTGCAGTCGTCTGCGGCGTTCGCCAAATCAATCGGATATGCAACCGCGCCCATCGACGACATGCTGGTTTTTCATATCGTCTTTGGAAAGACGGTACCGGACCTCTCGCTGAATGCGATTGCCAACCTGGGCTACGCCGATCTGCGTTTCCTGACGCCCGTTTTTCCCGGCGATACACTGTCGGCCACTACCGAGATCATTGGTCTTCGGGAGAATTCGAACAAGGAATCCGGCGTCGTCTATGTGCGTTCGGTCGGGTCCAATCAGAGCGGCGAGGCCGTGCTTACTTTTGCGCGCTGGGTGATGGTGCGCAAGCGCGACAAGGGCGCGAACGTGCCCGAGGCGGTCGTTCCAAAGCTGCCGCAGCAGGTCGAAGCCGCCGATCTCGGCGCAGCCGTGCCCTTTATCGATGACAAGGCGTACGATCGCGAGCTAGCGGGATCGCCCTATGTGTGGGGCGACTACGCCGTGGGCGAGCGGATCGATCACATCGACGGCATGACGATCGAGGAAGCCGAGCATCAGCTCGCCACGCGCCTTTACCAGAACACGGCCAAAGTCCATTTCAATCAGCATGCCGAGGGGCAGGGTCGGTTCGGACGTCGGCTCGTTTACGGCGGCGTGATCATCTCTCTGGCGCGGGCGCTCTCGTTCAATGGTCTCGCCAATGCCTTTCATGTCGCAGCCATCAATGGCGGGCGGCACGCGGCACCCGCCTTCGCAGGCGACACAGTTTACGCCTGGTCGGAGGTTCTGGAGCGAGCAGAGATACCAGCCCGGTCGGATGTGGGTGCGCTGCGCTTGCGTACCGTCGCGACCAAGAACCTCGCGTGCGATGCGTTCCCAGGGCCATCAGAGCCTGCAACACCAACGCAAGGCGTGATTCTGGATCTCGATTATTGGGTGGTGATGCCGCGATAGGTCGCGCTGACGGATGTATTGGTGAGGCTTCGCGAAATCGCTCAACCAGATAGTGAACCGAGAGCTTGGGGTGTACCGGGAAGATACCTGACGATGGTGAATCTCGCGAAAGCCTTAGTTCAGCAATCGGGTTAAATCCCGGTGTCCGGCCGCTCGCCGGATTTGCCGCGGGAGCAATAGGAATTGCCGCGCTAGGATCACCACGCTAATAGTCACCCGACATTTATTGCGCCGGAAGAGAGACGACCCGATGGCGAATGCCGAAATCCAGCGAACGAAGCCTCGTCCGCTGTCTCCCCACCTTCAGATCTACTCGCCGCTCATCAACATGATGATGTCGATTGTGCATCGCATCACGGGAGCGGCACTTTACTTCGGCACTCTGCTTCTCGCTTGGTGGCTAATCGCGGCGGCAACGGGACCTCAGTCTTTCGATTATGTCAGCGGACTCATGGGATCGCCGCTCGGGCTGCTCGTTCTCTTCGGGTATTCCTGGGCGCTACTGCACCATATGATCGGCGGCATTCGGCATCTCGTTTGGGATACGGGCCGCGGATTCGATCTCGATACGGTCGACTTGATGTCCTGGGGTACGATCGTCCTGTCTGCCGTACTGACGGTGTTGCTGTGGATTGTCGGTCTCGTCATGAAGGGAGGGTTCTGATCATGAGCGAGACGCTTCGCCCGACACCATCCCCAACCGCAGCGCGTATCAGGACGCCGCTGGCTCGCGCGCGAGGGCTCGGTTCCGCGAAGAGCGGTACGGAGCATTTCTGGCTGCAGCGCATGACCGCGATCGCCAACCTGGTTCTGGTGGTCGTGGTTCTGCTGCAGATTGTCCGGCTTGCCGGCGCCGATTACGCAACGGTGCAGGGGGCGCTCAGGAGCCCGCTTCTCTCACTGCCGCTGGCTCTGCTCGTCCTTTCGGGCATGGTGCACATGCGTCTTGGGATGCAGACGATCATTGAGGACTATGTGCATTCTGAGGGCAGCAAGGTATTGCTGCTGATGCTGAACACCTTCTTTGTGATCGCGGTTGGCCTAGCCTGCATCTACGCGGTCGCGAAGCTCTCTTTCGGGGCCTGACGAGAATGACGACTGAAAATAAATCGAACGGCGTTGCCAAGCCTGCGGTCAATGGCAAGGCCTATCCCTTCGTTGAGCATACGTACGATGTCGTCGTTGTTGGAGCGGGTGGCGCGGGACTTCGCGCGACGCTCGGCTGTGCGGAAGCGGGCTTGAAGACGGCCTGTATCACCAAAGTGTTTCCCACGCGCTCGCACACGGTTGCGGCGCAGGGCGGTGTTGCTGCCTCGCTGGGCAATATGGGCCAGGATGACTGGCGCTGGCATATGTACGACACGGTGAAAGGTGCCGACTGGCTCGGCGATCAGGATGCGATCGAGTATCTCTGCCGGAATGCGCCCCAGGCCGTGTACGAGATGGAGCATTACGGCGTGCCCTTCTCGCGCACCGAGGATGGGAGGATCTACCAGCGTCCGTTCGGAGGCATGACGACGCAGTACGGCGAAGGGCCGCCAGCGCAGCGGACATGCGCTGCGGCCGATCGCACCGGCCACGCCATGCTGCATACGCTTTATGGCCAGTCGCTCAGGCATTCTGCGGAATTCTTCATCGAGTATTTCGCGATCGACCTGATCATGGATCAGGAAGGGGCATGCCGCGGCGTGATAGCCCTGTGCCTCGATGACGGAACACTGCACCGCTTTCGGGCGAAGAAGACCGTTCTCGCGACGGGCGGCTATGGGCGCGCGTATTTCTCGTGCACGTCAGCGCACACCTGCACGGGTGACGGCAACGCGATGGTGCTCCGCGCCGGTCTGCCGCTCGAGGATATGGAGTTCGTTCAGTTCCATCCAACCGGCATCTACGGCGCCGGTGTGTTGATCACCGAAGGCAGCCGCGGCGAAGGTGGATACCTCACCAACGCGAACGGCGAGCGCTTCATGGAGCGATACGCACCACACGTGAAGGATCTCGCCTCCCGCGATGTGGTTTCGCGCTCGATGACCATCGAGATCCGTGAGGGGCGCGGGGTCGGTCCGCAGAAAGATCACATCTATCTGCACCTCGACCATCTCGATCCTAAGATTCTGGCAGAGCGCCTGCCGGGCATCACCGAAAGCGCGAAGGTATTCGCCGGCGTCGACCTGCGCCGCGAGCCTATCCCCGTGCTGCCGACGGTTCACTACAACATGGGCGGCATTCCGACGAACTTCCATGGTGAGGTTCTGACGAAACTCGGCGGCAATCCGGATCATGTTGTGCCGGGGCTGATGGCTATCGGCGAGGCGGCCTGTGTTTCGGTTCATGGCGCCAACCGGCTTGGCTCCAATTCGCTCATCGATCTGGTGGTTTTTGGCCGTGCCGCGGGGCTCCGCGCTGCCGACACGACGGAAAAGGGCACCGCGCATCAGGATCTGCCGAAGGACGCAGGAGAGCTCGCCGTTGCCCGGCTCGATCATTTCCGGAACGCCAGGGGTGGGACGCCGACAGCGCAACTGCGTCTCAATATGCAGCGCATCATGCAGTCGAACTGCGCCGTGTTCCGCGACGGGCCGGTGCTCAAGGAGGGCTGCCAGCAGATCACCGCGGTGTGGAAGGGCACGGACGATATTGGCGTGACCGATCGCTCGCTGATCTGGAATACGGACCTCGTCGAGACGCTCGAGTATGATAACCTGATCTCACAGGCAGCGGTTACGATGCATGCGGCGGAGAACCGGCAGGAGAGCCGGGGCGCGCATGCGCGCGAGGATTTCGCCGACCGCGACGACAAGCAGTGGATGAAGCACACGCTCACCTGGGCCGATGAGGCCAAGCGGCAAGTGATCATCGATTACCGCCCGGTTCACACTTACACCATGACGAACGAAGTATCGTACATCGAGCCGAAGGCTCGCGTGTACTGATATCGGACTGAGATCGGTGCGGTGCGGACAGGCAGCCAGAGCGTGATCCGCTATCGGAGAATCGAAGGCCGGTCGTAGAACGCGACCGGCCTTTTTCGTGGCGCTCGATGATTTTGGCGTACCAATGAGGCTGCGGGCGGGCTCAGAGCGCCGTGGGCAGCTTATCGGCCTCGACAGGTTCAAAGGCGAGGGCGAGTTGGCGAACGACCTCGTTCAGGACAAAGCGGCCTGCGGGGGTGGCGCGAATGTGTTGCGGCCCGGTTTGCTCCAGCATTCCCAGGTGTTCGAGATGCCGGATCGTGCGGGGCGCGGGCCGTAGGTGAGCCACCTCTTCAAGTCGCGTGAGGTCCAGCCCTTCCGAGAGGCGAAGGCCCATCAGGAGCATTTCGTCGGCCTGCTCGTCATGTGCGAGCTGCGTCGTCTCGCTGAGCCCTCGGCCGGTCTCGGCCACGCGGGACAGCCAAGCTTCGGGCATGCGTTCGTTGAAGGTCGCGGTTCGACCGTCAGGTCGGGGCTCGCGGCCATGGGCTCCAGGCCCTAGTCCCAGATAGTGGCCATAGCGCCAATAGACGAGATTATGGCGGCTCTCCTCTCCGGGACGGGCGTGGTTCGAGATTTCGTAGGCCGGAAGACCCGCCGCTTCGCACATCGATTGCGTTATCTCGAAGAGGCGGTCTGCCAATTCAGGATCGGGAATGGCGAGCTTTCCGGCGCGGTGCAGCGCCGAGAAGGGCGTACCGTCCTCGATGGTGAGCTGGTAGAGCGAGAGGTGGCCGGCCTGGAGCCGTAAGGCGCGTTGCAACTCGGCTTCCCAGGTGGCCTCGGTCATGCCGGGGCGCGCGTAGATCAGGTCGAATGACACGCGGTCGAAAGTTTCAAGTGCGATGTCCAGAGCCGCCAGTGCTTCTGCTGCCGTATGAATGCGTCCGAGGCGCTTCAGGGGGGCATCTTCCAGCGCCTGAACGCCCAGCGAGACGCGATTGACGCCGGCGGTTCGGTAGCCTCGGAAGCGGCCAGCCTCAACACTTCCCGGATTGGCTTCGAGCGTGATTTCGCAGTCGGGTGCGAGTTGGAACGTGTCGGCTATGGCGCTGATGATGCCGCTCACCGTAGCGGGCTGCATCAGCGATGGCGTACCGCCACCAAAGAAGATGCTCGTAACGGGGTCTCGTGCGGCGAGGCCGTCTGCGGTGGTTTGGAGCTCCGTACGATAGGCCGAAAGATAGGCATCCTCGTTCCATCCGTCGTGACGGACGTGGCTGTTGAAGTCGCAGTAGGGGCATTTCTGGGCGCAGAAGGGCCAGTGCACATAGATCGCAAAGCCGGGATTGCGTGCACTAAGCGGCGCAACGTCATTCAAGGCACGCCTCGACGAATAGACGAAAGGCGCGGGCGCGATGTGAGATCGTGTGTTTTCTCTCGGGGTCCATCTCGCCAAAGGTCTGTGTTTCCTCATCGGGGAGGAACATAGGGTCGTAACCAAAACCTTTCGAGCCTCGCGGTGGCCAAATGAGGCGGCCAAACACCTTGCCCTCGAAAACCTGTGTCGCGCCGTCCGGCCAGGCCAGGCACAAGGCGGCGGTGAAGTTGGCGCGTGGGCCGCCGATCTCTTCCCAGCCGCGATGCTCGGCGAGCGCGTCATGCACCTTCTGCATCGCGAAGGTGAAATCTTTGGTCGGGCCTGCCCATCTTGCCGAATAGATGCCCGGATCGCCGTCGAGCCTGGCGACCTCGAGGCCGGAGTCGTCTGAGAGTGCCGGCAGACCGGTCTCTTTGGCGGAGTGCAACGCCTTGAGGCGCGCGTTGCCGGCAAAGGTAGTCTCGGTCTCCTCGGGCTCGGACACGCCAAGCTCGCCAGCGGAGGCCACGTCCAATCCGTAGGGTCGCACGAGGTCGGCGATCTCGCGCAGTTTGCCTGGGTTGTGGCTTGCTACAACGAGGCGGCCACCACGGACGAGCTTTCTCACAAGCATCAGGTAAGCCCCCAGATGCGCGGCTCGGCGAATTCAAGGCAGTTGCCGGCCGGATCACGGAAATAGATCGAGCGGCCGCCCGAGGCGGGCCATATGAAGTCTGCCTCGATCGGCACGCCTTTGGTCTCGAGGTGGGTACGCCAGGCGGCGATGTCGAGCGCGCTCGCTCGAAAGCAGACGTGGCCTTCGCCGACCGCGCCGTGGGGTGGTACCGGAAGCGTCCCTTCCTTGGGTGGAATGACAGTCGCCTCGGGATTGAAGATCAGCAAGACCTGATCGCCGCACTTGTAGAACAACTGGCGCCCGTCAAGCTTGGAAAAGGGCTCGAGTCCTAGGACGTCGCGCCAGAAGGTTTCTGTTGCCTCGAGGTCATGTGCATAGAGGACGGTCTCCAGCACTCCGTCGGGTTTCATGTTGGGCATGAGGCTGCTCCCTTCGGCCGACATCTTCGGACGCTTGCACCGCAGCGCGCGTCTCCCGGAAACGCGTCAGCGCCTCACGTCGTTGCGCCGCCGGATTCGCGATGTCCGGCGGTGCAGGAAGAGGCGCCAGCTCAGGCGACGGTGAGCTTTTGCAGAGCAAGCAGCTCGCCAATGCCCTTCTTGGCGAGTGCCTGCAACTCGGTGAATGCTTCTTCGCGGAACGCCACCGTCTCGGCAGTTGCCTGCACTTCGACAAGGCCGCCGGCACCGGTCATGACGAAATTGGCGTCGGCGTCGGCATTGGAATCCTCGGCGTAGTCCAGATCGAGGACGGCCTGTCCCTTATAGATCCCGCACGAGATGGCTGCCACCTGGTCGCGGATGACGCCGTCTTTCACCATGTCGCGATGGCGCATCCATTGGAGGCAGTCGTGCAGTGCCACCCAAGCTCCGGTGATTGCGGCGGTGCGGGTGCCCCCATCGGCTTGAATGACATCGCAATCGACGCTGATCTGACGCTCGCCGAGCGCTCTGAGGTCGACGACGGCACGCAAGGCGCGGCCGATAAGGCGTTGGATTTCCTGCGTTCGTCCGGAGGGATGGCCAGTGGTCACCTCGCGCCGGGTGCGCTCGCTGGTGGCCCGGGGAAGCATCGAATATTCGGCCGTGACCCAACCGCGGCCCTGGCCCTTAAGCCAGGGAGGAACGCGCTCCTCGAGGCTCGCCATGCAAAGCACGTGGGTGTTGCCGAACTTGATAAGACATGATCCCTCGGCGTGCATCGACACGGCACGATCGAAGGAAACGCGGCGCAACTCGTCCGGCAGCCGCTTTGAAGGACGCATTTTTCAGGCTCGCTCTTAACTGGACCATGCAGGGCAGGATCGGCGGAAGCTAGTGGAGGCCGAGGTCCTAATCAACCAATACCATGCAGGGCCATGGCTGTGGGACGTTGACGTAAAGCTGTGCGATGCCTACCTTTCGTGGTTGCTCACCATCACCCTCGCGGGCGACCATGGGCAAATGAGACAGAACCCGGCAGGAATTCAGAGGCTCAACGAACGATCGCGGGAAATTTTCCGGCAGATCGTGGAAAGCTACATCACGACGGGCGAACCGGTCGGATCGCGGAATTTGTCGCGGAGCCTGCCGATCGCGCTGTCGCCGGCATCCGTGCGCAATGTGATGTCGGACCTCGAGCATCTGGGACTGATCTATGCGCCGCATACGTCGGCGGGGCGGCTGCCGACCCAGACGGGACTCAGGCTGTTTGTCGATGGCCTGCTGGAGGTCGGCAATCTGACGGAGGACGAGAGGCTGCAAATCGAAGTGCAGCTTGCCGCTCGCCGCCGCAAACCGATGGAGCAGGTACTCGCCGACGCCGGAGAGATGATCTCCGGCCTGTCGCACTGCGCCGGACTGGTGCTCAGCGAAAAGCAGGATATGCGGTTGAAGCATATCGAATTTGTCGCGCTCGAACCGGGCAAGGCACTGGTGGTTCTGGTTGGCGAGGATCAGGCGGTGGAGAACCGCGTGATCCAGGTGCCGCGCGGATTGCCGCCGTCGGCGCTGATCGAGGCGGCGAACTATCTCAACCACCATGTCAGGGGGCTCAGTATCGCCGAGGCGAGATCGCATATGGAGAGCGAACTCACCAAGGCCAAAGCCGAACTCGACCAGCTTACGAAGAAAGTGGTCGAGGCTGGGTTGGCGACATGGTCCGGATCGCTGGGCGAGCGGCGCAATCTTCTCGTTCGAGGGCAGGCGAATCTGCTCAAGGACGTGGGGGCAATGGAAGACCTGGAGCGCATCCGGCAGCTCTTCGACGACCTTGAATCCAAGAAGGAACTCGTCCATCTCCTAGGCTTGGCCGAGAAAGGTGATGGCGTTCACATCTTCATCGGCTCTGAGAATAAGCTGTTTTCGCTCTCCGGCTCGTCGCTGATTGTGGCGCCGTTCCGGGATGAGACGACCAAGGTGGTTGGAATTCTCGGTGTAATCGGCCCGACGAGGATCAATTACGCACGCATCATTCCAATGGTGGACTACACCGCGCGGCTCGTCGGCAAGGCGCTGACTTGATTTCCCGAGGCTGCGGTAAGACAAGCGACCCGAACTGGCAGACTGCATGTGCCGAAGTGGGTCGGCTGTGGTCATGACATCTGAGATGAGAGGCCAATGACTAGCGACAAGAAGCTCGAGGGCGGAGAAGAGGCAAAGACGCACGCTGGGATGGGCGGGCACGTGCCGGAACCGGCGAACGATCAGGCAGCAGGCGGCGCGCCGGCACAGGAGACGACGCCAGCGAGCTCAGTCGAGGACATGGCGAAACTCCAGGCCGAAGCGGCGGATCTCAAGGATCGGCTGCTGCGTGCGCATGCCGAGATGGACAATGTGCGCAAGCGCCTCGAGCGCGAAAAGGCCGATCAGGCCAAGTTTGCGATCACGAAGTTCGCGCGAGACATCGTGGGTATCGGCGACAACGTGCAGCGGGCCATCGAAGCCGTGCCGCAGCGGATGATCGAACAGGATGCGGCGCTGAAAAGCTTCTTCGAGGGCGTCACGATGATCGAGCGGGAGCTTCTCTCGGTGCTCGGGCGACATGGCATCAAGCGCCTGGATCCGAAGGGTGAGCCGTTCGACCCTCACTACCACCAGGCGGTCGTCGAGGTGCCGTCGGAGGACGTGCCGGCCGGCTCGGTGACGCAGGTGTTCCAGTCGGGCTACATAATCGAGGATCGCGTGTTGCGGCCTGCGATGGTTGCCGTGTCGAAGGGCGGCGCAAAGCCGCAGGCACCTGCGGAAGCGGTGGCCTCCGGTGTTCCGATTTCGGCGGATGGCAATCCGGCGGCTCCGGGAGGGGATGCCGCGGCAGGGCGGCCTCAAGAAACGCCCGGCGAAGGTGGCGGACCGGGCGGTGCATCGCGCTAGTGCGGAAGTCGTTAGCGGTGCGCCCGGCTTAGGTAGGCACGGTCACGCGGCGGAGCGTCAGGTTGATGCGTCCGCCCTCAGACAAGAGCAGTGATGTGTCCGCGAATATCCGGTCGATGCCGTGATACGCGAGGCGAGCGCCGCCGCCGAGGACGACGATGTCGCCCGAACGGAGGGTGAATCGGTGTTTGGGATCGTTTCGTCGAATGCCGCCGATGTGGAAGACCGCATCGTCGCCCAGCGAGATCGAGACCACGGGGGCCGCCGTATCGGCTTCATCGGCGTCCTTGTGGCTTCCCAGCCGGCTCGATGCCGCATAGTAGTTAATCAAGCAAGCCTCCGGCATGGCTGGGTAGTTTGCGAGCTCGCGCCAAACGTCGAGGATTTCCGAAGGGATCGGCGGCCACGGGAGCCCGGTGACCGGGTGGGTCGGCTGATAGCGATACCCTCCGTCCTTGTCGGTCATCCAGCCGAGGGAGCCGCAGTTGGTCATGCGAACCTTGAGCGGGTTTCCCGATCGCGGCATTGCAGGCGTATAGAATGGCGAATGCGCCACAACGGCGCGGACAGCGGCCAAAAGGCGTTCCTGCCGGGTCTTGTCGAGGTAGTCGGCGTGGTAGCTAAAACCTTGTGGAATCGTCATTTCGGCCCTATGGATCGGAGGTATGAGACGGGGACGGTAGCCTCAGTGAAATTACGCAACTGAAGGTGCCTCCGGCCGTTGCGGGGCTTAACGGCCACACCTATATAGCGGATTGTCGTCGAAGACAGCTCCAGGGGACCGCATCTGGACTCCAGCCAGGAGCACCGGAGCATTGGATGCCAACGCCGGGGGTGCAGTGACTATATGCAGCTCCAGCAAACGGGTCTGATCGGTTCGCCGCAACAAAAAGGACAGCCACGACATGTCTAAAGTCATCGGGATTGATCTCGGAACAACCAATTCGTGCGTCGCCGTGATGGAAGGCGGACAGCCGAAGGTCATTCCGAATGCCGAGGGTGCCAATACCACCCCGTCCATCGTTGCTTTTACGGAGGATGGCGAGCGTCTCGTCGGCCTGCCGGCCAAGCGCCAGGCGGTGACGAACCCGACCAACACTCTGTTCGCTATCAAGCGCCTCATTGGCCGTCGCTATGCCGACCCGCTTGTCGAGAAGGACAAGAATCTCGTCCCGTACAAGATCGCCGAAGGCAAGAACGGCGACGCGTGGGTCGAGGCGCGCGGTAAACATTATTCGCCGCAGCAGATCTCTGCGGACATCCTCGCCAAAATGAAGGAGACGGCCGAGGCGTATCTTGGCCAGCCGGTGACGCAGGCCGTCATTACGGTTCCGGCCTACTTCAACGATGCTCAGCGGCAGGCGACGAAAGATGCCGGCAAGATCGCGGGGCTCGAGGTTCTGCGCATTATCAACGAGCCGACAGCGGCTGCGCTCGCCTATGGCCTCGACAAGAAGCAGGCATCGAAAACGATTGCGGTCTACGACCTCGGTGGCGGCACATTCGATATTTCGATTCTCGAGATCGGTGACGGCGTGTTCGAAGTGAAGTCGACGAACGGTGATACGTTCCTCGGCGGTGAAGACTTCGACATGAAGCTCGTCACATACCTCGCGGACGAGTTCAAGAAAGAGCACGGCATCGATCTGAGGAACGACCGCCTCGCGCTGCAGCGTCTCAAAGAGGCGGGCGAGAAAGCCAAGATAGAACTCTCGAGCACTCAACAGACCGAGATCAACCTGCCGTTCATCTCGATGAGCCCGCAGACGCAATCGCCGCTGCATCTCACGATGAAACTCACGCGCGCCAAGCTCGAGAGCCTCGTCGAAGACTTGATCATGCGGACGATGGCGCCATGCGAGCAGGCGCTCAAGGATGCCGGCCTCAAGGCCGCCGAGATCGATGAGGTGGTGCTGGTCGGCGGCATGACGCGCATGCCGCGGGTGCAGACCGAGGTGAAAAAGCTGTTCGGCAAGGAGCCCCACAAGGGCGTCAATCCGGACGAGGTGGTGGCTGTCGGTGCAGCGATCCAAGGCGGCGTGCTCAAGGGCGACGTCAAGGATGTGCTGCTGCTCGACGTGACACCGCTGTCGCTTGGCATCGAAACGCTGGGCGGTGTGTTCACGCGCCTCATCGATCGGAATACGACCATCCCGACGAAGAAGAGCCAAGTCTTCTCGACGGCAGAAGATGCGCAACGCGCGGTGACGATCAACGTCTACCAGGGCGAGCGTGAAATGGCGGCCGACAACAAGCATCTCGGCCGATTCGATCTCGATGGCATTCCGCCGGCTCCGCGCGGTGTGCCGCAGATCGAGGTCACGTTCGACATCGATGCGAACGGCATCGTGCATGTCTCGGCCAAGGACAAGAAGACCGGCAAAGAGCAGTCGATCCGTATCCAGGCATCGGGCGGATTGTCGGATGCCGACATCAAGCGGATGACCGAGGAAGCAGAGGCGCACAAGGAAGAAGACGCCAAGAAGCGCGAATTGATCGAGGCTCGCAACCATGCCGATCATTTCTCCGGACAGGTCGAGAAAGACCTGAAGGAACACGGCGATAAGGTTGCGCCGGCTGACAAGACGGCGATCGAGGAGGCTCTCGCGAAGCTCAAGGAAGTGAGTGGAACGGATGATGCCGAGGCGATCAAGGAAGCCAGCAACGCGCTTATGCAAGCCTCGATGAAGCTCGGCGAGGCGATCTATGCGGCCGGCGGCGGCAAGGACGACGGGGATGAAGGCGGCCCCGACGGCGGCCCGGGCGGTTCCGGCCCTAAGTCCAAGTCGGATGACAATGTCGTCGATGCGGACTTCGAGGAGGTCCAGGACGATAAGAAGAAGTCTGCCTGAGCGCGGGGCGTAGGGCCACAAGACGGTGGCCTTGCCAACCGCGATGAAGCACGGGCCTGTCCTCCCATCGAGGGCAGGCCCAGCTTTTGCAAGGCCGGTAATTGCACGTAGTGTCCCGCTTCCGAAGTTCGCCAGAGTGCGTAGCCAAGTCGGTGAGCGAACTTCGGAATCAAAACGGACGCTAGAAACATAGAGTTGCTAGTGTGATTCAGATCGAGAAATCCTCTCGGAGTGTAGCCGTTGGATGGGACGAATTTCTCGATCATCACACTCGGGACGTTTCGCGTCAGCGTGACCGGGATATTTGGGGCAGGGGCTAGGAATTCGGCAGATGGCCAAACGCGACTATTACGAGATTCTGGGCTTGTCTCGGGGCGCGTCCGAGCAGGAGATGAAAAGCGCTTTCCGGAAGCTCGCGAAGGAGCATCACCCTGATCGTAATCCGGGAGACAAGGCCGCCGAACAGAAGTTCAAGGAGTTGAATGAGGCTTACGAGGCGTTGAAAGATCCTCAGAAACGCGCGGCCTACGATCAGTTCGGCCACGCTGCGTTCGAGGGCGGACGCGGTCCGGGCGGCAGTGGTTTCGGGCCGGACTTCGCGTCGTCGATGTCCGATATTTTCGATGACCTGTTCGGCGAGTTCATGGGCGGCCGGCGCGGCGGGCGGAGTCGTTCCGGGCGCGAACGTGGCGCAGACATCCGCTACAACATGGAGATCACGCTGGGCGAGGCCTTTACGGGCAAGCAAGCGACGATCAAAGTCCCGACGACGGTGGGCTGCGAAACGTGCTCGGGCACAGGCGCCAAACCCGGTACCCGGCCATCACCCTGCCCGACCTGCCAGGGGCAAGGGAAAGTTCGCGCGAGCCAGGGCTTCTTCACCATCGAGCGCGTTTGTCCCTCATGTCAGGGCCGTGGCGAGATCATCGAGGATCCCTGCAGCAGTTGTCATGGCGCGGGGCGAGTAACGAAAGAGCGGACGCTTCAGGTCTCGATCCCTTCGGGCGTGGAGGACGGCACGCGTATTCGCCTTGCCGGCGAAGGCGAGGCCGGGCAGCGCGGCGGACCGACGGGCGACCTCTATATCTTTCTCTCGATCAAGCCGCATGAGTTCTTCCAGCGCGATGGCGCGGATGTTTTCTGTCGCGTGCCAATCGCCATGACTACCGCGGCGCTGGGTGGATCGATCGATGTGCCGCTGCTCGACAACAGCCGCGTTGCCGTTTCGGTTCCGGCCGGTACGGAGACAGGCAAGCAGTTCCGGATCAAGAGCAAAGGGATGCCGGTTCTGCGGTCGAACGTCCGGGGCGATATGTACATCCAGGTTGAAGTCGAGACGCCGAAGAACCTGACGAAGCGTCAGCGCGAACTCCTGCAGGAGTTCGAAAAGGAAAGCCACAAGGGCACAAGTCCGGAGTCGAGCGGCTTCTTCTCGCGCATTCGCGAGCTGTTCGAAGGGAAGGGCGGCTAGCCGATTGCCGGGAGGCGCCCGAGTTTGCCTTCCCCTAGTGATTGCCCCGGATCATTCAAAACTTGTCGATGCGGGGCTGCGTCCGATCAGCGATCGGCGAAGGGGTCGGTTATCCCTTCCGGTACCATGGCGAATGTTTTCATGCTCATGGCAATCAGGCTGTAGTAGCCGAAGACCGCCACCACATCGAGGAGGCCTCGCTCGCCGAGCGCCGCCTTAGCCTTGGCGTAAGTCGCGTCGGATACTTCGCGCGTGGCCAGCAGCTCCTGCGCCAACTCGTAGGTCGCGATTTCATCGTCCTTTCCGAAGCGCGCCGGTTTGCCACGACGCAGTGCGTCGAGAGCGGCTTTGTCCACGCCCTGCTTGATGGCGATCGCCTCATGATCGATCCATTCGCCCGCGCACTTCCAGTGCGACGCCATGATGAGGATGCAAAGCTCGGAAATTCGTGGCGGCAGGCTCGACTGGAAGCGCGCGTAGAGGCCCAGCTTCTCGCCCCGGCTCAGAAGCTCCGGGCTGTGCAACCAGATGAAGAAGGGCCCGTGCATCTTGCCCCGCGGTCCAGCGGCAACCTCGTCCCAGATCTGCTTCTGATCTGCGGTCAGTTGATCGTAATCGAGCTTTTGCAAGCGCATGTGCCGGCCTTTCAGTTGCTGATGGGTGTGGGTTGAGCGTACGCGCGGGCCCACGGATTCAGCAATCGCTGTGTGCGGTGTTTCGCGAACTGTGGGGCGATTGGGACCCTCGGCGATACTTGCCCTCTGGTGATGAGCGTGTGACCATGCTGTCCGGACATACAGGCTTGAAACCCGGAGGGCGCTCGCATGGACGTCGGCATGATGATGGTGTTCGCCAGCTACGGCTGGGAAAACTGTCCCGACAAGCAGGTTTGGGATGAGGAGCTCCGGCTGGCGCAGATGGCCGCCGATCTGGGGTTCGATTGCCTTTGGTCCGCCGAGCATCACTTCAACGACTATTCGTTCGTGCCGGACAATATCCAGCTGATGACGTACCTCACGGCGAAATGTCCGAACATCGACGTGGGAACGGCGGCTGTCATCCTGCCGTGGCATGATCCGCTGCGCGTCGCAGAGAACGCGGCAGTGCTCGACATGCTGTGCGGCGGCCGTTTTCGCTTCGGCATGGGGCGAGGCCTTGCTCGCCGCGAATTCCATGCCTTCCGGCTCGACATGAGCGAGACTCGTGGCCGCTTCGACGAAGCGTCTCGGATGATCGTGGACGCATTGGCGACGGGGTTCATGGAAGGCGACGGGCCGTTCTACAAGCAGCCGCGCACCGAGATCCGGCCGCGCCCGCAGCATTCGTTCGACGGGCGGATTTATGCGGTGGCGTCGAGCGAGGATTCGATTGATTCGGCGGCGAAGCTCGGTGCTCACATGGTGATGTTCGCCGATCGGCCGTGGGATATGCGCAAGCCGATGATCGATCGCGGGCGCGAACTGCATCGCAAATATCACGGCACGAAGCCGCCGACGCCGATGTTGACCGAGTTTGCCGTGATGAGCACCAACCTTGCCGAATGTGAAGAGGAAGCGCGGAAATATCAAGGGAAGTTCGTCGAGTCGAACTTTCACCATTACGAGTTTCTGGGCGAGCACTTCGCTAAAGTGAAAGGTTATGATTCCTACCAGCAGAAGGCGGAGATCGCGCGGAAAGGCGGTGGATTGCCGGCGGCCGTCGAAGGCTTCATGAAGGCGGCGAGTTGGGGGACGCCCGACAAGGTGCTGCGCGATCTGGAAGCTCGACGGAAATTGCTGGGTGACTTCGAGATGAACGTTGCGTTCCGCTTCGGTGGCACGCCGTTCGAGGTCTCGAAGCGGGGGCTCGAGTTGTTTGCAAAGGAAGTGCTGCCGGTCGTCAAGGCGTGGGAGCCGATCGAGCCGGCTCAGGCCGCGGAATAGCGAGAGCGGCACAGGCGCGCATCGCTGCCCGATCGGGCCGCAGCAGGTGTAGCGTGTCGCGTCGGAAACCGACGACGGCCGGAGCCAGTCGATTTGGAGCGGCCGTTTGCAGATCCGGACGCGCGATGTAAGCTTGTCCGGACATTCACCTTTCAGGAGACTCCCATGTCGGAAGGCGTCGCGCCCTCCCCCCATCCTACGATCAAGCCGCTCCAGGGCATTCGCGTCATCGACGTGTCGAGCTTTCTCGCCGGGCCATTCTGCTCGACGCAGCTTGCAGAGTTCGGGGCCGAGGTCTTCAAGCTCGAGCTGCCCAAGGTCGGCGATGCGTTGCGGAAGTTCGGGACGCCGACGCCGTCGGGCGACTCACTGCCGTGGCTGCAGGAGACGCGGAACAAGAAGGTTGCGACGCTCGATTTGCGAAAGCCGGAAGGGGCCGAACTGCTCAAGCGCATGGTGCGCAAGGCCGACGTGCTGGTCGAGAACTTTCAACCGGGAACCCTGGAGAAGTGGGGTCTCGGGTGGGATACGCTGAAGGAAGAAAACGGCAAGCTCATCATGGTGCGCATTTCGGGCTTCGGGCAGACAGGCCCCTATAGTCCGCGCCCCGGCTTTGGCCGCATCGGCAATGCGTTTGGCGGCTTGTCGTATCTGGCGGGTTTCCCCGATCGACCGCCGACGACGCCGGGCTCAGCCACGATTCCGGATTACATGGCTGGGCTCTACGGGGCGCTGGGCGTGATGTTTGCCCTTCGCGCGCGCGACATGACAGGACGCGGCCAATACATCGATATCGGCCTTTACGAGCCGATTTTCCGCATCCTGGACGAGCTTGCGGCCTCCTATCAGTACAAGGGCTACCAGCGCGAGCGCATGGGTCCCGGTACGGTCAATGTCTGCCCGCACAGCCATTACCCGACGAAAGACGGCAAGTGGATCGCGATCGCCTGCACTTCGGACAAGATCTATTCGCGTCTTGCGGAGGCGCAGGGCCAGCCGGAGCTGGCCGTTCCCGGTGGACGCTGGGAGAAGATTGCAGACCGTGACCGCGAGCGCGATGACGTCGACGCGTGGGTGACCAAGTGGACGCTGCAGTTCACGCTCGAAGACTGCATCAAGGAATGCGACAAGTTCCAGGTGCCGTGTGGCCCGGTCTACTCGATCTCGGACATTTTCAACGACCCACAATACGCCGCGCGCGAGAACATTCTTCGCATGAAGGATCCACGGGTCGGCGAGATCGCCATGCCGAACGTTGTGCCACGGCTGTCGGATACGCCCGGCAAGGTCGAGTGGCTGGGACCGCCGATGGGGACGCACACCGACGAACTCTACAAGGGGCTGCTCGGTCTCACGGATGCGGAGATGGGGCAACTCAAGGACAAGGGCGTCATCTGATACGCCTGCGTCTTGCAGATGGTGGGAGGTGAACGCAGGCCCATCGCGATACCGCCTCATGCGGCCGGATGAATAAGCGTCCGGCCGTTTGTTTGACCACGAGCCTACGCTTGTCGCGAGATACTCTTCCGCCGAGCGGCGTCGATCGCTTGATGCACCGAACCTCGCTCTTTGCTTACGGTCCTGGAAACGAAGGAAGCCCTCATGTCCACTGCCAATGCGGTTGCGCGATTAGAAGAGAACATAGCGGCCGAAAAAGCCTGGAATCCGCACGTCAATGCCGTGATTACCTCGATGCCCTCCGCGCGAGACGACGCACAAGCAGCGGACAAGGCGGCACGCGAGGGGCAATGGCTTGGGCTGCTGCATGGCGCGACCATTGCGGTGAAGGACAACATCGATACGGCCGGCACCAAGACGACGATGGCGTCGAAGTGGTTTGCCGACAACGTTCCGAACCGCGATGCGCCGGTTGTGGCGCGCATGCGCAAAGCCGGTGCGGTGCTGACGCAGAAGGTGACACTGCACGAGTTCGCGTTCGGCGTCCGGTCGATGTCGGCGCTGATCGGCCAATGCAAGAACCCTTGGGATACGTCGCGCATTCCGGGCGGCTCGTCGGGTGGCTCGGGCGTTGCTGTCGCGACGGGCATGGCGGATATGGCGCTCGGCACGGATACCGGTGGATCGGTCCGTATTCCGGCAGCTATCAACGGTATCACCGGCCTGCGGCCGACGTCCGGTCGCGTGCCGAATGCCGGTTGCTTCCCGGTCTCTGCAGCGCACGACACGATTGGCCCGATGGCGCGCTCGGCGCTCGATTGCGCGCGTCTCTTTGCCATCATTGCCGGCTACGATGCGGACGATCCGACCAGCCGGGACCAGCCACTCGAGAACTTCCTGCCGACGCTCGGCGATGGCATCGAGGGCGTGAAGATTGGCGTGGTTCGCAACTATTACTTCGACAATACGCCGTCCGATCGCGGCGCGGCCATCGAGGCGGCGATCGCGCAGCTCGAGAAGCTCGGCGCCAAGGTGTCCGACATCTCCATCCCGGACGCAGATCGTATCCAGGATCAGTGTGCGGTGATGGTTTACTGTGATGCGTGCGATGTGCATCGTGATCGCATCAAAGATCCCTCGAAGTGGGCGCCGCAGACGATCGAACGGCTAAAGCTTGGACTCGACTGGACGGGTGTCGACTACGCCGCGTCGGTGCGCGCCAAGGAGGCGTGGATGCGCACGCTTGCCAAGACGTTCGATCAAGTCGACGTGCTGCTAACGCCGACCATTCCGATCGATCCGCCATCGCATGTCGAGGAGCGTTCGCTGTGGGCGGCGACCAAGGCCGTCGCGCAGAATACCTACAATGGCGCGTTCGGGCATCTCCCCGGCATCTCGGTGCCGTGTGGCTTCTCTGCTGCGGGATTCCCAGTCGGGATGCAACTCGAGGCGGCGTGGTGGAAGGAGCCGTTGCTGCTGCGCATTGCGCATGCCTACCAGCAGGCAACGGACTGGCACACGCGTAAGCCGGCTCTACCGAAAGCTTAGTGCGTTGAAGAATTGCTCGGGGCGTCGGTCTTTCGGTTCGACGACGTCCCGGCATTCGCGTGATCGTCGGCACATATTTCACGCTCGATCTCGATGGTCGCGTGGGCAATCTTGAAGCGCTCCTTGAGGCGCCGCTTAATCGCCGCGGTGACCGCTTCGGGCTCGGTTGCCGTCTCGCTGATGCGTGCGTGCAGCGTCACCATGGGGCGCTCCTCGCTGATCGACCAGGCATGAACGTGGTGGACGTCGGTGACGTTCGGGACCGCTGTGACGAGATCAGCGGCCAGTGCGCGGCTGTCGATTCCTGAAGGTGCCCCTTCGAGCAAGATGTGGCCGCTCTCGGCGACCACGTACCAAGCCGAGCGCAGAATGATCAGCGCAACCAGGACCGACAACAGCGGATCGATGAGCATCCACCCCGTCGTCATGATGACGAGCGCAGCGGCCAGAGCGGCGACGGAGCCGAGCAGGTCGCCGAGGACATGCAGTGAGGCCGCCCGGATATTCAGGTTCTGATGTTCGCCGGTGTGGAGGATGTAGAAGACCAGAATATTCACCGTAAGACCGGCCAGCGCGACCCAAAGCATGATGCCGCCAAGCACATCGCTCGGCTGGCTTATGCGATGCCAGGCTTCGACCATGATCCACGCGGCGATCACAAACAGGGCAATGCCGTTGGTGAATGCCGCCAGCACGGAGAAGCGATCGTAGCCATATGTACGGCGCCAGTCGGCCGGGCGGCGCGCCAGCCGAATGCCATACCAAGCGAGGGCAAGGCTCGCAAAGTCGGTCAGCATGTGGCCGGCGTCAGCGATGAGCGCCAGGGAGCCGGAAACATACCCGCCGACCACCTCCGCGAGCATGAACAGCCCGGTCAGTGCCGCCGCAATCGACAAGCGCCGTTCGCTGGCACCCGCACCATGACTGTGCGCATGACCATGAGAGTGGCCGTGGTCATGGCCAAGATCGTGGTCATCGCTATGGCTATGAAAGTGATCGCTCATCGCGTGTGTATGCTTCTCCGTGTGACTCAGTAAGGTCCCTTGGACGGGAACTTCGGCTTGCGCTTCTCGACGTGGCTCCGGTGGCCCTCCTTCAGCTCCGGGCCGTCGAAGCCGAGGAACTCGAGGGCGAGCGAGGCGTCAAACGTCGGTCCGGCCATGCGCAGCCAATTGTTCAGCGAATGTTTGGTGAAGCGGATGGCCGTCTGCGCACCCGCGAGCAGCTTGTCACAAGCGGCGTAGGCGGTTTCGAGCACGTTATCATCGTCTGCGACCAGGGACACGATGCCAAGCCGCTCGGCTTCCTCACCCTTCAGCGTCTCGCACAACATCAGATAATACTTCGCTTTGGCGATGCCGCAGAGCAGTGGCCAGATGATGGCGGCGTGGTCACCGGCCGCTACGCCAAGCCGGGTGTGTCCGTCGATGATGCGGGTATTGCGTCCGGCGATGGTGATGTCACAGAGCAGGCCGGCAGCGAGGCCGGCGCCGACTGCGACGCCTTCCATGGCGCAAACGGTCGGTTTGGAACAGTTGATGACCCCATAGACGATGTCGGATGCCTCCTTCCAGGTACGCATGCGCGTGCCCCAGTCCGCAGCGATCTGCTCGATGAGCTTCAGGTCACCGCCTGCGGAATAGGTGCCACCTTCACCGCGCAACAGGACCACCTGGACGGCTTCGTCACGGTCGATGTCAGCCCAGACGCGTGCGAGTTCCGCATGGCCATCGACCGTCACAGCATTGAGCTTCCCCGGCGCGGACAACACGACCTCGAGCAGGCCCTCCTTGGGACGGGTGAACTTCAGATATTTGTAGTTCTCTTGCTTGACGGTCATTGTGCGTTCCTCTTGCGGGTACGGATTGGGCATACTACCCGCGATCGCGTGTGGGGGGACAAGTGTGTTGTCGGCCAAAGGCCGGAGGCTGGTCATTCGACGCTACCCGGACGGTGCAGGGCTCACATGCGCGATTGTGGACTTGCGCATTGAGCGTCCGTTGCCGAAGCGTGCGATTCAAACCATCGGTAAGGCCGTTCGAGGCGCCAGAGCTTCCGGCTAGGGACTGGAGAAATCGTGACCCAAACTGTGGCAGTCAATCCGATAGGAATGCGGGTCATGCTGGGGGCGGTGCTGGTGCTCGCCTTCTTGATGAACATGCTGGGGCGGGGCGCTACGGAGGCTTTTGCAGTCTTCCTGTTACCCGTCGAAAAGGCGCTGGGCGCGACGCGGTCGGAAATTACCGGCGTCTATTCACTGTTCATGCTGGTCGTCGGGCTTGCCGGTCCGTTCGCCGGCGGGATCTTCGATCGGCTCGGGGCGCGGGTTTCCTATTGCAGCGGGCTCATGCTTCTCGGCGCCAGCCTCTATCTGGCGGGGGCGGCGACGGCGGTTTGGCACTACGCTTTGACCGTGGGGCTGGCGTCGGGGCTCGGCGTGTCGATGCTCGGCATGGTGTCGGCGAACGCGCTTCTGAGCCGCTGGTATCAGCTCCGGCTCGGGACGGCGATCGGAGTGGTTTTTGCGGCGACGGGGTTCGGTACGCTGCTGATGGCGCCGATTGCCCAGCTTCTCATCGATGCGCAGGGTTGGCGGGGGGCGTACCGAGCCATCGGTGGTGCGTTGCTGGTACTCGCGCTCTTGACCGCGCTGCTGCCGCTCACGCGGATGTCGCGGGGATCGCCGGAGTGGCAACGTCGCAAGGCGGCGACGGAAGCTGCGACGGGTGGCGGCTGGAATGTTGTCCGAGCCCTGAAGACGCGTCCGTTCTGGGCGCTGATGCTCGTCTACTTCCTGACGTCGTGCGCATCGTTCGCGGTGTCGCCTCAGGCGGTCGCAGCGATGGTTGAGGGAGGGATCGCGCCGCTTGCGGCAGCCAGTGCCTTTGGCCTGACGGGAATGCTCTCGCTGATCGGCAACGCGAGCATCGCGCCGCTAGTGGATCGATTCGGGCAGCGCTTGATGATTTCGCTTTCCTATCTTGGCACGGCGGCGGGCATCCTTTGCCTCGCGCTGCTGCCATCATATCCATCGATCGTGTTGGTCTACGGGTGGGCGATCCTTTTCGGAATCAACCAAGGCACTCGTGGGCCGATCATCTCGGCGCTGTCAGCGACCCTGTTCGCGGGGGGCGGCGTCGGACGGATCTATGGAACGATCGCGCTTGGAATGGGGTTCGGGGCGGCGTTCGGCTCGTGGCTTTCGGGATATCTGCACGACATAACCGGCGACTACTTAGCGTCCTTCGTGATGGCCGCGGGCTCGGCGATGATCGGCATGGCCACGTTCTGGACGGTGCCTCTCCTCAGCGAGGCACGGGCGAATCTCGCGCGCGAATCCTCCCGTGAGTAAACGGGCCATGAGTAAACGGGCCGGAGTGGGGGCGAGGTTTGTCTAGGGCAGCACTTTGCCAGGATTCATGCGGTTCTCGGGATCCAGCGCGGCCTTGATCTGGCGCATCACGTCGAGCGCGACGGGGTTTTTGTGGGTGGCCATGGCGTGTCGCTTCGACTGACCGATGCCGTGCTCTGCGGAGAAACTACCACCCAACGAGACGGCGATCGCGTTGACGAGCGGTTCGGCATCGTGTGCGCGTTCGATCCAATCCGCGCGACTGCCCGTCCAGTTGGCCGGTGCTTGCAGGGAGACGTGGATGTTGCCGTCGCCCAGGTGACCGATCGCGACCATGCGGCCGTCGGGCCAGCGGGCCTTCATCTCGCGCTCGGCCTGGCTGAGAAACTCGGGCACGGCAGAGACGGGTACGGCCGTATCGGTGTTGACCGAAGGACCGTTCTTGCGGGCGCATTCGGGGAAGTCCTCGCGGATTTTCCAAATGCCGAGGCGCTGAGCTTCGCTTTCGGCCAGCGAAGCGTCAGTGACTTCGCCGGCTTCCATGGCCTCCGCGAGCGTTTGCTCCAGCATGTCGCGCAAAGGCACGCTGTCGTGGGCGGCAGCGATCTCGAGCATGACGAACCACGGGCTTTCGATCGGCAGGGGGACACGTAGGCCGACGCCGTGCTTCGCGGCAATCTCCATGCAGAACCGGCTGCAGAGCTCGAACGCGATCACGTCGGCGCCACTCGCTTGCATGCGACCGAAAAGCGAGAGGGCGGCGTCGGGGCTTGGCACTGCGACGAAGGCTGTTTCCAGGCGCTTGATCGCGGGCTGGAGGCGAAGCGCCGCGGCGGTGATGATGCCGAGCGTGCCTTCGCCACCGATGAACAGATGACGGAGTGCGTAGCCGCTGTTGTCCTTACGGACGCGGCGCAGGTCATCGAGTACGCGGCCGTCGGGGAGGACGACTTCCAGGCCGAGGACAAGCTCTCGGGCATTGCCCCACCTCAGGGTGCGGATTCCGCCGGCGTTGGTCGACAGCATGCCGCCGATCTGTGCGGTGCCTTGGGCGCCCCACTGAATCGGGAAAAGCCGATTCGCCTCGGCGGCGGCCTGCTGTACGTTCTGGACGACGCAGCCGGCTTCCGCGACGACCGAGAAGTCACGGGGGTCGATCGATCGAATTCGGTTCATGCGCTCCATCGACAGCACGATGGCAGCAGGTCCATTGGCCGAGACGACCGCGCCGCCGCAGAGACCGGTGCGGCCGCCCGCTGGCACGATGGCGAGATCGTTTGCTGCGGCGCGGCGCACCACTTCAGCCACCTCGGCGGTCGACGATGGTTTTACGACGGCTGCGGGCATGCCCCTGTAGTTGCCGCGCCAGTCGACCGCATAGGGGGCTACATCGTCGGGTGACGTCAGGCAGGCGGAGGAGCCAACGACGTCGGCGAGGGCATCGAGTGTGGTCATGAGACTCTCGTGCAGGGAGGGTTTAGCGCGCAACTTGGCACACTGCGGTGGTGGGCGTCAGCGATGATACACGAACCAGTTGACGCATGCCGTATGCCGCGATTGCCGACACGCCGCATGCTGGCCATCTTCCGCGGGCACGAATCTCTTACTTGAATGATTCCCCGGAGCCCTCATGCCTTGGCGGCAGATCGCAGTCGTGTTTCTCGCCGCGCTAGCCAGTGGCTGCGCTGCTGCGGTGCCGGGATACCAGCCGCCTTCGCCAAAACTCGAAAAAATGAGAAATGCCGCGCCGAAAGGCGGCGGATTCGATCCGGCTGGCGTCTATCACCTGACCGATCAGGAAGGTGCGCTCGACTGCAAAGGGCTCAATGGATCGATCACGATAAAAATCAAGCAGATGCGCGCGTCAGGCGGGCGCGTTCAGCCGTCGGCGATTGCTTCGACGGCGCAGGCGGCGGCGCGCCCGGTGATCGGTGGCTCGACCTATGGTCAAAGCCTCTCTGGGGATCTCGCACGAGACCGGGCGCGGCTCGAGGCGCTCAACCGGCAACTCGCGGAAAAGAAGTGCCCGACCTACGATCTCGACGCTGAGCTTCGACCGGGCAACGATAAGCCGCCAAGGCCGATCAAAGGTAAGAAGGCGTAAAACCAGTAGCCGTCGAGAGGGCGGGAGCGATGAGTGCGCCGCTCATCGCCACGTAAACGTGTGCCGGCCCGAGGCGTGGACCTGATCCGCGATCTTGATGTGCTCGCCGAGTTTCGGGCTCTTTTCTCGGGGCGTCAGAAGATGGGCGAGGCGCGTGTCGTCGAGCTTCACATCGACTTGCAGATTGGTTTGCGCGACGGTTGCCTTAAACTTTCCAATGGGCGGGCCCACGTAGACGACGGTTCCGTCGACAAGGTTGGTCGTCACGACCATGATATCGAGGCTCTTGAAATAAAACGCCCCGGTGATGAGGGTCGCGACTGTTACTGCGGCGCAGCCCCACTTGAGCTTCCGCATGAAGAGCGCCCGATCGAGGCGTTTGCGTGCTTCGTCCCGCATGGCAGGTCTCTGCGACATTCGGCGCGGCACATTCGCGCGGTGCGTCTATTTCGATAGCTCCTTGGGGCGCGACCGTTATCCGAGCCGCGGTGCTTAGGCAAGTTCGATCCGGTGACAGGCTGCAGTGGGTTGCGGACTGCCATGTTGCGAGGCCACAATCGAGCGAACATGCGCAGATGTCGCGCGCGAGATGCAGGATCGCGAGAAGAGAGAACCTATGGCACGTCACGTCGTCGCGAAGGTGGACGAGATTGCTCC